>CAZCWK010000026.1:0-35196 GCA_964502355.1 uncultured Bacteroidales bacterium | reverse complement strand
CCAGTTTAAGGTGAAGATTTAATACAAAGTTATTATTTCATCTTTAATAATCATGCCGCTGCATGATAAACAGTTTCAGGTGTCTGATATTTCAATGACTGGTGAGGCCTTTCACGATTGTAACGGTCGAACCAGACTGAAAGACATTGCAACAGTTCTGCTCCGTTTTCAGGTCTGTCCAAATATACACATTCATACTTTACGTTCCGCCAGAAGCGTTCCACGAAAATATTGTCCAATGCTCTTCCTTTGCCGTCCATGCTTATCTGTATGCCATTCTCGATCAGGATGTCTGTGAAGGTCGAAGCCGTAAACTCGCTTCCCTGGTCGGTATTGAAGATATCAGGCTTGCCGTACTTGTCAATGGCCTGCTTGAGCAAGGCCTGGCAGAACTCGCTGTCATGCGTATTGGAAATACCCCAGGAAAGCACGTAACGCGAGTGCCAGTCGATGATCGCGCAAAGATACATGTAGCCGTGCGGCATCGGAATGTAGGTGATGTCCGTACTCCATACTTGATTGACGTGGGTTATCTCCACGTTTCTTAGCAAATATGGATAGACTTTGTGCTCCTCGTTCCGCTTGGTTATCCTTGGCTTTGGATAGATCGCCGTTATGCGCATTTCCTTGTAATACCGACCCACGCGCTCGCGGCTGACGGTGAATCCAAGGCTGTTCAGGTGGACTTTCATCCGACGCACACCGTAATAGGGTGTTATCATATATTGGCGGTCAATGGCCTCCTTAATAATCAACTCGTCTTCCTTGATGTTGCGCTTCGGCTAGTAATAAAGCCCGCTGCGCCAAATACACAGCAAGAGGCACTGCTGCACCAGGCTGAGCGATGGGTGGTCGTGTTCGACCATCTCGCGACGAGTGGTCAATGACCATTAAGCTGATTCCACTTTTTTTTTAGAAATTCATTCTCGACCTCCAGCCTGCCAATCTTGCGATAAAGCACATCCACATCCTCGGCATTCTGCTTGTCCTTGTGCGAATCGGGCTTGCTAAATGTGGAGGAGGCACTCTCAATGAATTGTTTCTTCCAAATGCTCACCTGATTTGGATGGACCTCGTAAAGAGCGGCAATCTCACTGATCGTCTTCATGCCACGTACCGCCTCGATGGCTACCCTGGCCTTGACGTCGGCCGAAATCTTTTTTCTCATGACTTTTCTGTTTTAATTGTGTAAATTTAATCGTTTTGTTTACACCTTAAACAGCTGTCTTAAATCAGACGTGCATTATAGCCCTTGGAATTACATACTTTTATTACTGAAACATCCATAGTTTATTAGTATTGATGTGCATACAAAGTTATTACTTATTTACGGAAGTTACAAGTAATTTTTCTCCAAAAAGTAGAATAATATATTGGATTAAGATTGTCGTTTGAGTTGTTTATGATCCGGATAGCGTACCGAAGTAAGTCGTTGAACGCAGGGGAGTGGGGTTTCAAACTTTTTCAACCTAATTGTCTAATACTTAAGATTGCTCTGTATATTGATTTAGTGGTTTCGCCTTTAATATAGCAATTGAGGTTCAGTCTTTCCCAACGGTATGGTAGCTGAGCCGGGTATAACAGATCCGGTGTTTTCATTACGTCCCTGCAGGATATATCTTGGATTGGAAGTACCGGCTTGATCGACTGCCTCCCGGCAAAGTGTACCAATAGGCCCTCCTTTAACACGATTCCAGATCAGGGACAGTTTCATTCCGGGAAATCCGGTTAACATTTCATAATCACCATCACTATCGCCGGCAGAAAATATTGGATCCCAGTTTTTGCCTAAGCCGGTTTTTATCACTTTTTCAATTGCCTCAACTTTTCCCTGCCTGAATGTTTTGACCCAATCGGATTTGTAAACAGGTAAAATAATGCCGTTTTTATCAGTGGCCAGCTCCATCCCGATAACCTGGCCGGGATTAACATTGTATCCAAATGTTCCAATGCCGGAAAATACCTCTACCACTGGTTTGTAGCTGGCTGATACAATATATACAGTGATACCGTTACGGTTAAAGGTCGCAATCAGGTTTTGCATTTCAGGCAAAATCCGAAGACCTGTTTTGTAAGAATATCTGATAATCCCTGTGTTTGTTTGCAGATTTGCAGGTGATTGCAGTGTCTGTTTGCTTAGTGGATTGCCTAGTTCATATTCAATTGCTTCTTTTGCCATGGCTTTTACTTCATCGCTAGTATGTCCTGCAAATAAATAAAGGACCCATGGATAGCTATATCCATCCCCAATGCCGGTAGTGGCTCCATAACCATCATATAAAAATGGTAGTTTGGCGATAAAGTCACTGTATTGAGGTGTTTCCTTTACATCTGATAGTTTCATAGTAGCCTGGGGCCCGATATATTGATCATATAAATAATTGTAATCATCGATCAGGTCTTGATTGATATCAGCCAAAGAGAGTGCCTGATAGTCATCTGACAATCTGGTCACACCATTTATATTATTCTTAAGTAAATCTGCAAATTCAGCTTTTGTCATTTTATACCGAAGATTAAACAACTGGTATCGCATAATGGCTTCCTCTACATCCAGGAAGGCACAGGTCTGATCCCAGTCCAGTACTGCATAAGGGGCTTCATTTTTATTATAATGTTTCCCATTCAATCCATAATTTTCGATGAACTTATTTAAAACCTGATAGTTCTCATCAGACCAGTTAAATCTGTCCAATGATTTATAGGTTTCTAAGTCATCTTTCTGACAACTTACTAAAGCAATTGATATTAAGCACCAAAGTAGAAATGATGGTATACATTTCATTTTAGTCAATAGATTTAAGGATATAAATGAAAAATGTGATTTTATATTTTGTAAATTCTTAGCCATACAAGTTTTTATATTATTAGGTTTAAGTATAAAGGTAAAAAAAAACGAATACTCTCGTTACTTGTTTTAATACTTACACGAGTTCAAATATACAGTGAGGAATTTTCTGTTGATCAAGCCAAAATGGTGGCTGCATCTTTTGTAAATCTGGTTGCTATTATTGTAATTCTAATACTGCTTTCAAGAGATTCATCAAATCTTATATTCCATAAACAATGGACTTCGGGATCAAACTTATCATTAATATAATCGGTTATAATTTTCATCTCATCCAATGATAGATCCTCACTGCTACTAACATTGATATAAAGTATTATACTTTTTGCTTCTTTTAAATCAATATTATTCATTGAGGGAGATTGTATTGCTGCTTCTATAGCTTTATGAAACCTATCTACACCTTTTGAAGTGGCGAAACCTATGATTGCGAAACCACTACGCCTCATGAATTCATTTAAATCTGAAAAATTGACATTTATATAGCCTGGCACTGAAAAGAGTTCTGCAATATCTTTTGCGGCAGTATATAGAAGTTCATCGGAAAGTGAAAATGTTTCAGATAATCTTAAATCACTGTATGATTCACAAAGTTTATCATTATCCAAAACAAAAAGTGAGTCTACATACTTCTCTATTTCTAAAATGCCCTCAATCGCCTGATTTATTCTATGCATTCTTTCAAAACGAAATGGAATAGTTACGATTGCTATAGTAAGAATACCTGATTCTTTAGCTGCCTTAGCAATAACAGGAGCTGCACCTGTACCGGTGCCACCTCCCATCGTAGCAACTATGACGATTATTTTTGTGTTATCCGAAAAAAGTATATTTATATTGTTGATGCTTTCTATCGCAGCCTGAAGACCTGTATCTGGATTAGCACCAGTACCACGACCTTCAGTTATAGAAGGGCCTAGTTGAATATTTGCTATAACCGGACTATCCGAGAGTGTTTGGACATCAGTATCACATATTACTAAATCAACATCTCTGATTCCCTTCCTATATATATGATTTACAGCATTGATACCACCACCACCAATGCCTATAATTTTATTCTTAGTTGTCATTTTTCAGTATGTTTTATCTGTTTGGTCTTTTATATCTGATCTCCATCCAATCATTGGGTCTGGAAATTTGAGTAAATCCAACTTTTTCATACACTTTTTTTGGATTTCAGATATTTCTCAATTACTCTTATTGTATAGTTTAAGTCTGCTTTTGTTGTGTCTTTTCCCAGACTTATCCTAATTCGCGTTTCAACCACACCTTCATAACAGGATCGGGAATAATCGCTTGATGTTGTTCGATTTCTATAAGCTCTTTCTTTTCCAATGCTTGCTTTATGATGCTGACATTCGCTGACGAACCGAGTTTGTATTTCTGTAAAATCTCCTGCCTGGTAAATTCGCTGTGAACTCCTTCTAAAATGGCTCGCATAAAATTCATCTGATAAGTAGAAAGGCTCTCTGTCTGCTTTTCAAAAAGTGGTGTGTTTTGGTCGATAATATCCTGATATGCCTTTTCGAAATCCTGCTCCGTGGCAACCTTATCCGTATGAATCCATACCAACCACGCAAACTGCTGCACATAAGAAGAATGATTATCCATTTTTTGACAAATCTTTTCGGCCAATTCTTTTGAAATCTGTTTGCCCGTGGTTTCAAAACGACTGCATATATAGTTTATCCAATCCTGTGTCCCGATTTTCGACAAATAGATAGCGTCTCCAAACTTATAAAACGGAAGACTCTTTTTCTCGAAGAGCTCGTTCATTAAATGCTTCTTACTACCGAACAGGCAATAAGATACCGATTTTTGCAATTGCCATACAGAACGCAAACGTTTTTGGAAGGTTTTAGAATCTTTGAACTCGGCAATCTGCTGAAATTCATCGATACAAATTACTATGTTGAAACCTTTCTTTTGTGCTATCTTTTCAGGGAGCTGGAGGACTTCATCAATATCGTCGCTTTTGGGGTTCATTTCAAGTGATATCGAAAAGTTTGTCATCGGATCTGTCCCCATCGATATTTTTGGACTTATACGCGAAAGGAATAATCTGGTGTGCTCCAACCATTCATCCAACTTTGAGGAAGTTTGTTTAAGAATAGCTGAAGCAAATGCATCATAGAAATCCCTGTCGCTGCGGCAGGAAAAAATATCGATATAAACGACTTTCAATTTGTCAGACTGTGCAAGGTGGCACGCTTTCTGCACCAAAGAAGTCTTACCCCAACGGCGAGGTGAGATTAGCACCGTATTTATCCCATGCTGAAAGTTTAATACCAGTCGCGATGTTTCTTTCTCCCGGTCGGTAAAATTGTCGCCCGATGTTGCAACGCCGAATATAAAAGGCTTATTTTCCATGATTTTCCGAGTATGATTTAAGAGCAAATATAGATAATACTTCTATTACTAATAACTTTATTACTAATAAAATTATTATAATTATTTAAATTCGCTTTATTAGTCTTTAACTATTACAGGTAACGCCTGATCTTAAGCAAATATATTGAGTATTGTTCGCCAAATCTGTTTTTAAGGAAGCGCTCTTCTCCTAATATTATAAAATGGTAAATAACGATACTATAAATCCCAAGTGCTATAATCCAGAAGTTCAGAGTATATATCATTGACGAAATAGTTAGCAGGTCAAACCCGACATACATTGGGTTTCTACTTATTTTATAGAGACCATTCGTTTTAAATACTGTCTTTTCAGTTGGCAAACCAAATCTTGTAGAAGCACCCAGGTTTATCATACTGAAAACAGTAAAAATCAATCCTGCAATCAAGAGCACAAAAGAAATGTAGCCATTACAACAGAATGTTATCCTTTCAATTATATCCAATCCCATTATTTGCAGCAGTATAATTATCCACGTTGCATAACCCGATATTTTACCTGAATAAAAAAGCAGAGGGTTAATTGTTGTTTTTCCGATTAAATCCATTTTATTTAAGTTTTAGTTGTTGTTTCCAGATTTGCCGGAGTCATTGATTGTCTGAGCTTTTCTGAAAGATTCTATTTTTTGATTAGCAATTGATCAATTTGCAACTTGTGCTACTGGTTTCTATTTGTATTGTTGGGTGATTGATTTGATATTCTTCAAGTATTTGCATTATTGTTGACGAAATGTCACTGTGCCTGTTAATATAAATATCATCGACGATTGCGTGAAGAGTACAAACATTGTAGTCACCGTCTAAACTCCAGATGTGCAGGTCATGAATGTCTTTGACGCCATCAATTTGTTGTAGTTTGTTTGTTAATTGTTCAACATTAACGGTTTCAGGCACAGATTGAAGTAGCACTTTCATTGTACCGGTTAAATTTCGAATAGCATTATAACCTATAAATATGGCAATCGATATTGCTAATGCTCCATCTATCCAATACCAGTCTGTAAAATATATTATAAGCGCACCAATTAATACCGCTCCCCAACTTAACACGTCTTCTAAAAGATGAAGCATTATTGCCTTACTGTTGTGGTTGTTTGAGTGATCATGCTGATGGGAATGTGCGTGATGATGACCTGTCTTGTTTCTGATTTTTATAAAGGCGAAACCATTAATTGCAATACCCAAAATTGCCAGCCACAACATTCCAACACTATATACTTTCTGTGGATTAATAAAGGATTCAATTGCATTTGTTATCATCAGAATTGCTCCTGTTATTAAAAGCAATGACATTCCCAGAGCTGATAATAATGAAAAGCGTTTGTAGCCGTACGAGAATTTTGATGTGCGTTTTTTAGATGATAGTTTTTCAATCCATACTGCAAAGCTTATCGCAATTGCATCTGTAAAGTCATGGAGAGCGTCAGTGATGATTGCCGTTGAGTTGGTTAATATACCTCCAACGACCTCGATTATTGAAAATATGAAGTTTAGCCAAAAAGCTAATGTTAGTTCGCTTCTATCGTTCTGTGATTGTTGCTTTTTCATTTCGCATTGTTTTAGTTTTTACAATGCAAAAATAGTTACATGCCAAATGCAATGCTATTGCAAACTTTTACTCAGGCACTTTTCACAAATACCTTTGGCAAAAAAACGTATTTCATCAATCCTAAAATCACCTTTTATGGTCTTCGGGATTATTACATCTTCCTTGCATGTGGTCTGTTTACATATTTTGCAGTAAAAATGCAAATGCCAATCGTTGTGGGTTTCTTCGTTACACATATCGTCACACAGGATGTATTTTGTGGTATTATTTTCCTGAATGCTATGAATAATTCCTTTTTCCTCGAACGTTTTTAATGTTCTGTAAATCGTGATTCTGTCTGCATACTCAAAGGTCGATTCAATTTCTGATAATGACAATGCTACCTTCTGCGAAGAGAGTAGATCATATATCAAAATCCGCATACTTGTTGGTTTCGCGTTCTTTTGTAATAATTTTTCCTCTGTGTTCTTATTCATTGTTTATGTCGTTATTGATAATTTTTTATTTAAGGTTGTCTATACCGCTTACTGTCGATAGTGTTTCACTACATTAATCAAAGTGTGAAAATAATCCTTAAATTCAATTTTGTAAACTGATCTGAATGCAATGTCAAATTTCTGGTCATTTAAGGATAAATGTAATAGACTAATTAATTTAGGTTCTCCATATTTTTCTATCAAATCCAATCAACCATGGACAAATACAATTAAGTCTTCCCCAAAAGGATAAATACAAAACAAGAAGAACTAGTACAATGATTAAAAGCTTAATTATGAATCTCGTTTTAGAATTTAGTCCCGTGTATTACAATTTTATAATTACCGCCAACACCTCTGCAATAGTCTTAGGTTACTGAATTTCATATATGTTTGATTTATTATATTTTATGTCCTTCGTATTCTTACTTTTTTCTCATATGAAGTCGTACTGAGCTGAATACTAAAGTGAAAAGTGATATAATAATCAACAAACCCGGAATACGTATAAACCAGTCTGATGGTGCCGGCAAAACAAATCGCCACAATATAATACAGATAATACCTATAACAAGTATAATCATACTTGTAATTTGTAATGGTTTCATAATCATTTAATTATTTGAGATTATTCAATATCTCTTGATAGCGGCCTGTTCCCTTATAGTTTTAAGGACCTATATACGGGATTATTTTTAAAAGTTGAAAGCCCTGCTTTATAAAGGGTATAAAACTTATCAACGCCCATTTTGTATGTCAGGTTGGAGTAAATCACTTTATCTTTTCAGCTTTTTTCCAATAATCCTTGTAATGTAAAATTTGACCCTCCAGGTCGATATTTTGTTTGTTTAAGAATCTATGGTATGATGTAAGTATTATTCCCGACATATCATCAGGATGCTTAATGCCCATATCGTTAAAATATATTGATAATCTTGAACCTACCCACAAACCCCAATTGTTTCTCATCCACAGTCCTAATCCCAAATGAGTACGAGCCATAGCTCCATCATTGGACATATTTTTGAATTCATTAACTTCATATGGTTTCAACATACTATTTAATTGCCTGAAACAGTCATTTAAATCCACTGGTATATAAACCCCTTTTATTGAATCTGCCTTAATCCTTTGCAGATATTGATTTTTCTCTTCTGTTTTTTCTACTTCTCTTTCCAATAGGGCCAATTCTTTCGGTTCCTTTCTAAAAGAAGCGCCGTGTCTGAAATACCATCTTTCTATCCCATCAGGGATCTCTGATTTGTCAAATTTTGCATTTTTAATAAATTTCTCAGCTTCATATCTGAGAAGCGAATCTGCACAATCTATTTGCAAATCAATACAGTTACCTGATGAATCAATGCCACAATTGATGTTATAACTATATTTTTTATACTTTCTTTCATAATCAGCATTTACACCAATACAATAAACCATATTCATTTCCCTTGCTAAAGAATCGCAATAATTTTCTCCACTTATTAATTTGGGTAATCCAAATTGAGTGGGGATTTTTATTTTATAATTTTGTATGTTACGCTTCAGAGGGTAGATTAATTGCCCTTTACCATAATCGTTAAAGCTAATTCTATCAATTAATTCCCCTGTCCTTAGATCAAACCTGTTAACTAAACGATTATGTGTAAACAGATATAGTGTATCATTCTTTGTAAACGCTTTATTAGTGTTAAAATAGGCACTTAGAGAATCTGTTCCTTTTTTGAAACCTACTCTAACTAATCTGTTTTGTGATATAATAATGGAATCTATATCGTCATTATTGTAACATAATGAATTAATTCTGGCATTTGTAGTTGTATCTACAAATGTACTTCCTTTATAATTTTTGACTAAAACGCCATTTGAATAAAAAAAGACTAAATCTTTTTTCCAATCAGTACCTGAATCAAACCGGTTAAGAAAAAAACAAAACGATTTACCATCATTGCTTAGAAAAAGATTATCAGGTTGAAAATATCTGTTTATCGATATTATGGCTTGAGTGGAGTCTGTTGTTTTATAAATTAATGTTTTCCCGTCCTTTGTCCATTCCTGGTCAGAAAAAGGTATTGATTTAATGAAGTATTCGCCATTTTCTGAAAAGACTCTGTAAGGATGTGCAAAATCAGCTTTCGCAATCATACTTATGCCAAACAAAAGCACTAATAATTTTATTTTCATATTTTTATACCGCATGTAAGCCGGAGAATTTATATGTTTTTCAATCTTTGATAATATGGAATGTACTTTCTGTTTTTTGTTGTACCTGCATTTCTTAAAGTTGGTTCTCTATATATTGAAGCCTCAGGATAATAAAAAAAGAATTTTGCATTTCCATGACCTTCTTCGTATTCGTAAGTTACCTTATCACTATCGTCAAATATTTCTTCAATCAAGTACCCATTACTATTATAAATAAAAGATTTTAAATATTCCGAATCCCATTGATTCTTGTCACTATTCCAATTAGAATACTCAGTTTCAGAAACTTTATCGCCTGAATAATGATATTCAGTTTGAGAAGCATTTATCAAACTATCGGATTCATCTAAATTGTAATCAATAAAACTTATCATTTTACTACCATTGTAATCAAACGTTTCTCTGCTATTTAGGTAAAAATTGTCTGACTCACCAAGTTTGTATTCTTTATAATCTGTTATTTTTCCATTTTTATAAATATATTCTCCTTTTCCATTTTGCTCAAATGTGCCATCTTCGTCCTCGTCATCATAACTTTGCCATGCAGAGATGTTGGTTCCTGAATATTGATACGTCCATTTAGATGCTTTTATCCATGCTCCGTTTTCATAGTCATAGTTTAATTCTTCCATCATCAAGCCGCTTTGAATAACGTATTCATGTTTATCAGTAATCTTCCAGCTACCAGAATCTTTTTCGTAACAAGTGACAGTTGCATTATCACCGGCATATGAAACATCTGTTTTTAATTTCTCATACCAGTTTCCGCTTTCATCCCTATTGTATTCTAAAAAACTTGCCATTTTTTCACCTTCATACGTGAAAACATATTTCCAATCATTATTGTATCCTTCGGTGTCAAAAATAATTTGTTTAACCCTGTGAGAATTTTTTGTCAGACCTGGATCATTGTCTTTATCACATGATGCGAGTGCTAAAATCGCAACAAGAGCTAACAGTAAATTTTTAGTTTTCATTTTTCTAAAATTAAAAGTTTATATTAATAGTTGTCACGGTGGCCTCCCCCAGGGCTGAAAAACCCCTTATTCCAGTGTGATTGTGCAAGTTTTACCTCTTCCAGAACTTCTCGTTGTTCTTCATTTTGTAGACGGTTTCTTCGATACGGTAGCGGAAGAGGTCTTCTTTTGGTGTTTTGTTTGTGGCTTCTTCTTCCATGGCCAGAGCTTCTTTGGTCTTACCGAGTTTGTAAAGTAGTTTGGCATTAGTATCGATAAACTGTGGTCTGTCTGGCAGTATTTCCATTGCGCGTTCAGACCACTTCAACGCTGACTTCAATATCTTCTTGTCTGATGTCTTGTCAAAAGCCTCCATAGACAGACGGTTAAGCTCGTTGCCAATCCTGTTGCTTTCTGCAAGAGCAGCCTCATTTCTGGTTTTGTTAATCAGAGCTTCATTAGATTTAGGCAAAGAACCTGCTTTTATCAGGTCTTCAACCACCTGCAGGCTCTCTTTATTTTTTCTATCAATCTGAGCGTCAGAGATCTTCATGAGATAATCTTTGCAGTAGTTTGCTGCATACTTCATGTAATTATCAACATCTTTGGTCATATCATAATACATCATGTAAAGCTCATCCTTTTGCATGATTTTAGCCTGATCAGACAACAGGTCATAGGCAGTCATAGCAGCAGCAAGAGTTTGCTCGTCATTGGTAAGAGCAGCGTCATTTACAGAGTTTTTAACACCGCTGAAAAGCAGGTAATCGACGTTGCCCAGCGATTCGTTTATTTTTTTTGCATTCTTTTTAAGATTTTCGTATGCCAGTGAGTTTATCCTGAGGTTTTTGCCTTCCAGGTAATAAAGGTCAAGCACTGTCTCTGAAGCGCAGCTGTCCGCAGGAATAAGTTGTAGATATTTATCAAAAAGAGATGCATTAGATAAGCCCATACCTGAACGTTTACGGATATAACTTCTCAGCAAAATGAGGTCGTCCTTTTTGGCTTCATATTTTTTTTCCAGACTGTTCAGGGTTTCACCATTATATTTAAGCTCCATTGCCTGATCTGAAATTGCGATAAACTTCCTGGGACTTGTGGCGCCGCTTGAAATGCAAAAGGGCATACCGTCAGGATTGAAAAAAACGAATGTTGGTAATATTGAGATTTCTAACTTCTTTGCCAGCTGTGCATATTCGGCTTTTTCGGCGTCCATGCGGTAACAAATAAACTTCTCATTATAAGCTTTTGAGACAGACTCAAGAATATAGACATTCTTAGTCATATGCTCACAGGAGTCACTGCCTGTTTTAAAAAATTCCACAAAGATTGGTTTGCCTGTCTGCTGAGCTTTTTTGAGTACGTCCTGCCAGGTGCCGTTTTCAAATGTAATACCCTGTGATAATGCAATTATTGAGTATAGTAATGCCGGAATTAAGAATATTAGTTTCTTCATATGTATTTCTGAAAGGTTTTTTACAATCGGATGTAAAACTACTAATTATGATTTAAAAATAGACCAGTGTTATATTTATTTAAGATTATCCCATGAATCTGAAATGTTTGATATTAAGATTTATCTGAAACCTATAATTTCTTCAATGTTACCGATGTCGATTGGTCGAGTTGCTTTTTATTTGAAAACTTCATTACCATTGTTCCTGTTATGGTTTCGTTTGGACCAAATGAACCGATAAATCCTGAAGTTAACAGGAAAGGAACCTGCATGCCACTTTCCTCAAAATACAAGGGAAAGGTTGTTGTTGAACTACCTGTAAAATTGTTGTTCGAAACCGTCAGGGCGTTTTTGATAACCTGATCTGTAAGAGAAATATATGAATCGTTGCCATCTTCAGTAATGTAAGCTTTCCATGACCAGGAAAGGTGAGAAGGAGCAATCATAAAACTGGAATCTCCGTTTAAAACGATCGTCATGTAAAACTTATTAACTATGGTCAAAGTGTCATAAGTATAATCTCCGTTGCTCTGAAGAGATGTTTGAGTTACCTTAAATGGTCCTCCGGTATATACATTACCATTTTTAATCAACCCTGCAATATTCATGGCTTCTGCTTCAACAAATTCTTTTTTGGGATTATTGGCAATAGCTATTTTTGCAGCACGCAATGCCTGACTTGCATTAATCTCTTTTTCTTTAACTAAATTCCAAATATACGCGGCAGCCAACGGAGCCGCAAAAGATGTACCTTTTTTATTAATATCACAGGATGAAGTAACGCTTCTCATTTTTGCAAAACCAGGGTCGCCTGGTGCATCATTCGAATCGTGATAAACTGATTCGTCTGCTCCAACAATAAGAACATTATTGTTAAGCACTTCCTGCAGGCTGTCCGAGCGTATTTCTGACAAAACCGAAGTCAACGGAGTATTGTCATTTCCTGCACAAAAGGTTATAACCAGATTTTTCGTCCATTTATCAGGTAATTGGCTTATGGGTGTAAGAATGGTTTCCAGATATTTTTTGGCCATTCTCAATAATTTAGCTTTTGTAGCTGTATCCTCTTTTTCGTAATCAACACAGTTCAATCCTCCGAAGGTTGATATATTGATTATTGCAGTACCTCCATTTGCTGCTGCAATCGTTTTCATAATCTGATTTATCGTTTTTTCGGTATCAGGTCTGCCAGAGCCGTCGTCATCGTCCAAACAGGTTACAGAATTGTAATCAACCGTATTCAATCTGGCAGTACATTCAACGTCATCTCCATGACTTGTTTTACATCCATCAATAACTGTTACCTCCTTTGACATATATCTGGCAACAGGGTTTGGTAATGCATTTTTAACAGATTTATTATTTCTCATAAAATCAATGCATTCACCCTCTTTACCTATAGGTACACCCACTAAATAATATCCAATTTTTGGAACCTTGGTCAGTATACTGCCACCGGCTGCATTTATAATGCTTTTTGCGCTACTTTCATCGACAGATGCCTGGAAGTATGCAAAGATCTGACCCAAATATGCAGAATCTGTCACTAATATTCCTCCTTCATGGTATGAAACCAATCCTACAGATGGTGAAGAACCATCGAAAAATGAAGCTCCATCAAGAATATTGTTAGTCTCAGTCACAGTTAAGTTACCGAGATTGAGCGAGCTACCTGTTATAGGCTGAAAGTTAAGAAATACTTTTTTATCTATCGAAGCCCCCTCAACCACAAGGCTGTCAATATTTGTCCCCTGTGCCGAATTTGTCGTAGCCGATCTGAGTCCTGCACTGTTATCTTCAGTCGTTGATCCCGCACTTCCCTCCTTAAACAACATTTTTCCGGTAACAGTATAACGATCATCAATAGTTGTTTTTGACAGATAATTACCATACTCCAGTCCGCTAAAATCGACTTCTATATAATTATCCCCGGCTTCAAAATGTTGATCTACTACTGCAATGACTTTCTGCCCCAGTAGATTATAAATATCTGTTTTTATTATTCCTTCCCTGGCAAGACTGACCTTAATACTTGTGTTTCGACTGAAAGGATTCGGAAAACAATCGTTTATGACATAGCCTGCAGGAAGCTTTGCATTTGTCAATCCTGTGAAATCACCAAAGGTGAAAGTGCCGTCAATGTTTGATTCAGTAATGTGTACTTTGGAGTTTTCATAAAGGCTCAGCTGTAATCCCGATACTCCTGCGCCTGTCTGGTTAATAATTTTGCCTGTAACGGTTTGTGCAGTTATTGAAATTAAAGATATAAGGATAAAGGCAATGGCAACAATAAACCGTTTCATTTCACTAAAATTTATTTAACCTCAAATATAATATAATCTGACAATATTGGGTAGTAATTCTATCTGCACTTTATTCTTCAAATACGCTATCATACTATACAGAAACTGATTGACAGTGGTATTGACCCTAAGAAAATAATATATATCTCTATCGAAACTCCTATTTACAACCGGATTTCTTTGGAGGATTTGTTTGCTTTGGCACGTCAGGCAGTGGGGAAGGGCGACGATTTGAAAGGTTTTTTTGTGTTCTATGATGAGATACAATATCTTAAGGAATGGGAAATACATCTTAAATCGGTGATTGATACATTCCTTTATTCAAAATTCGTAGCCTCTGGTTCAGCTGCTGCGGCTTTGAAAATGAAAAGTCAGGAGAGCGGAGCAGGGCGATTTACAGATTTTAATCTGCCACCACTTACCTTCAAGGAGTACATTCACTTAAAAAATCTGAATGGATTGATTATTCCTTCCACAATAAATTGGTTGGGTGAAGACCTGGAAAGTTACGACACTTTTGAAATACGTACATTGAATGAACATTTTATTCAATATATAAATTTTGGAGGGTATCCGGAAGTGGTTTTCTCTGAAAAAATTCAGGCAAATCCAGGACAGTTTATACGTAGCGATATTGTTGATAAGGTTCTATTGCGTGATTTACCTAGCCTTTACGGTATTACAGATGTTCAGGAATTGAATTCGCTCTTTACAGTGATTGCATATCACTCAGGAAGTGAATTCTCTTATGAAAATTTGTCTAAAATGTCTGGTGTAAAAAAGGATACGCTTCGTAAATACATCGAATACCTTCAAGCAGCTTTTCTGATTCGGATAGTGCATAAAACAGATATAAATGCTAAGAAATTTCAGCGAGCCACTGCATTTAAAATATACCTGACAAACCCTTCTTTACGTTGTGCGTTATTTCAACCTATTCAACCATTAGACGAGAAAATGGGAGATATGGTCGAAACTACAGTTTTTGCACAGTGGATACAACGAGAAAATGCAAATATCAGTTACGCTAACTGGAAAGATGGGCGTAATAATGGCGAGGTGGATATTGTAGGGCTCAGTTCTATTAATCAAAAACCGTTGTGGGCAGTAGAAGTAAAATGGTCAGACCGTTATTACGAACATACTGGTGAGTTACAGTCGCTGCTAAGTTTTATGGAAAATAATCATATTGAACAGTCCGTTGTAACAAGTATTGAGAAAAAAGGGAAAAAACAGTTGGAAAAGGTAGCACTACAATTTATTCCCACTGCAGTATATGCATATATAGTAGGTCACAATACTTTAAATGAAGCCGGACAAAGAATGGGTCTGTAAAAATAAGGAGGTAAAAGCCTTCTTATTTTTAAAAGTGTGTTTAAATATATGATATAGAGTCAAATAGAGTGTTTTTTTAAGATACATCTCTCTTTTTAGTATTATGCAAAAACCAATTTATGTAAAAAAAGTTGGGAGGAGAAATGCCATAACAGATGACAAAACCCCTCCCAACTAACCTCTAATCAAAACTCTAATCTAATCCATCACATGAAAATCAACAGACAATCCTTCCTGTGAGTTAGTTCCTACCCAAAGAGTGAAATCTCCGGGTTCTACAATCTTTTTCATATCAATATTCCAGAAAGCCAGTTCCTCAACAGGAAGCGTAAACTTAACAGATTTAGTTTCTCCCGGTATAAGCGTGACCCTCGTGAATCTTTTTAATTCTTTAACAGGACGCACGACAGAAGCAGATTTATCACGTACATAAAGCTGTGCAATTTCAGTTCCTGTGTAGTTACCTGTATTTTTGAGATCAAAAGTGATCGTCAGCTCCTGATTCTTGCTCAACTCATTTGATGACAGCTTGATATTATCATATTTGAAAGTCGTATATGACAAGCCGAAACCAAAAGGATAGAGGGGGTCAAATCCTGCATCCAGATAGAATGATGTATTTCCCAACGATGTTTGACCTGCCTCTACGGATATGCTGTCAAGCAAAATCTCAGTACGGTTGGCCGGACGACCGGTGTTCTCATGAGCATAATATAACGGGATCTGCCCGACTTCTTTTGGAAATGTAACAGGTGTTTTGCCACTTGGTACAGCTTTGCCAAACAGTAAATCAGCTATAGCCGGTCCACCCATTGTGCCGGGATGGAAGGAGTAAAGCAATGACTGTGATAAAGCAGCTTCTTTACCTATTGTCAAAGGACGACCTGCGATAACAACAGTTACCAAAGGTTTGCCTGTCTTGGCAACTGCTTCAATCATTGCGGATTGTGCTCCCTGCAGATTGAGATTTGCCAGGCAATGTGCCTCACCTGAAAGTATGGCTTCTTCTCCGACAAATGCTATTACAAGGTCTGCTCTGCTTGCTGCACTTACTGCTTTGCCAATGTTTTTGGTACTCTTGTCACGCGAAAATGCCAGCACTGGTTCATAAATAATATTTACTTTATCGCCGTACATCTGCTTCAAGGCCATGAGCGGAGTTTGTGTTTTTGATTTTTCTCCGTCAAATGTCCATGTGCCGAGTTGTTCATAAGGAGCATCAGCCAAAGGGCCGATTACAGCAATCGTCTTTACCGACAGATTTATCGGCAGGGTCTGATTGTTGTTTTTGAGTAATATGGCAGATTCGATTGCTGCTTCTTTTGCAACTGCAAGATGCTCATCCTTATACATTACTGATGGAGCTTTTTCATCAACATAAGGATTATCAAACAGGCCTAGTCTGAACTTGATACGCAAAATATTTCTTACAGCACCGTTTATGGTTTCTTCTGAAACCTTTTTCTCCTTGATAAGTGCCTTAATGTTGTTCATGTATGTTCCGCTGACCATTTCCATGTCTAATCCTGCATTGACAGCTTTCATAGCTGCTTCTTTGTCGTCAGCACAAAATCCGTGAGTGACCATTTCTTTTATTGATGCCCAGTCTGAAACCACGAATCCGTCGAAACCCCATTCATCTCTAAGTACAGTTTTAAGAATAAACGGATTTCCTGAAGATGGAATTCCGTCATTTGAATTGAAGGAAGTCATGAATGTTGCTGCACCTTGTTTAACCGCGGCTTCAAAAGGAGGGAGGTAAACATTTCTAAGCTGGCGTTCGGTAATCTTGGTTTCATTATAATCGCGGCCACCTTCGACAGCACCGTATCCAACATAATGCTTGGCACATGCTGCGATTGAAGTCGGATTGCTCAGTGAATCGCCCTGAAAACCTTTGACCATTGCTGAACCCATCACGGAAGTCAGATATGGATCTTCTCCGCAACTTTCAGCTATTCTTCCCCAGCGTGGATCTCTTGAAATATCTATCATGGGTGCAAATGTCCACCTGACACCCAGTGATGATGCTTCGATGGCTGAAACTCTCGCACCCTTTTCTGCAATCGCGGGATCAAATGATGCTGCCTGACCAAGTGGGATTGGCATTATGGTTCTGAAACCGTGGATTACATCTCTTCCTATCAGTACCGGAATTCCAAGTCTGGATTCTTCCATCGCTACCCGCTGAATGGCATTGATAAGCTTGGGATCAATTTCATTTAAAATGGATCCGATCTGACCTTTTTTGACCAGTTCTCTTATTTCCAGAACATTGCCAGAAGTGCTGATCTGATTCATCTGACCAATCTTTTCTTCAAGCGTCATTTTGGAGATTAAACTCTCAATTCTTTTTTCTATTTGTACGTTTTCTGCATCCCTCTTTCCGGTACAGCCGAAGATGGATACAAAAAGCAAACATGTATATAAAACCTTAAACTTTCCCATTATACTTCATATTAATATTTTAAAAACTTCAGGCATTCTTTTTGATTATTACTGTTTGAAGTAAGCAGGTAAATGCCTTTCGCCCAGGTTGAACAATCAATTTCGACTGTTGAGTCTCCGGTGAATACTTCCTTAATTATTCTGCCTTGTACGTCAGTAACCAGTAAATGGTGCATCCCCTGCGCTACAACATTTACCAGCAGTCGGTTACTGACATTATTAAAATTTGCACTGATTGAAGCTTCTTTTTTTACCTTTTCGTTAGCGACACCTTGCTGATAAACTCTGACATAATCAACCTCAAAAGTGGAAGGAAATATCTGAGTATCTACACCCATTACTCCGCCCCAGTTGCCACCTATTGCCAGATTGAGTTTCAGATAAAAAGGAGCATTAAATGGCCAGGTCTTTTTGTTTCCGGTACCATCATTGCTGAAGGTAAAATATAATAAACCATCTACATAACCTCTTATCCTTGTTTCCGTCCACTCAAGTCCGTATGTGTGAAACTCGGTTTCGGCGTTGGAGATCTTCTGAGTGCTTGTTTTTTGGGTTCCGATTTTATGGTTGTATGCTTCGGTATGTACTGAAGCGTGTACTACATTCGGATCATAACCAACGTATTCCATAATATCTATTTCTCCATCCAGCGGCCAGCTTTGAAAGTTTTTAGGCAACATCCAGAATGCAGGCCAGACACCTTTTCCTCCGGGTAGTTTGGCACGGGTTTCAAAATATCCGTACGTCCAGCTTTTTGTTGTATTCATACGAATAGATACATACTCCATACCATAGTACTTTTTTTTGAGGGCTTTTATTTTGAGTGTGCCGTCGCTTATGGCAGCCAGGGTATCGTTGTAAAATGTGGTTCCGGCTACATAATACTGAAGCTCATTATTGCCCCATCCGTTGCCTCCGGTTTCATACCACCATTCACCTTTATCAGGGCGTAAAGCAGGTTTGCCTTCGGGAGTACGGGCGTCGTTGAATTCATCTGACCAAACCAGCCCATATCCTTCCGGAGCCTGTCCAAGCATTTTAATTCCTGAGCCAAGCATAAGAAACGTTAGCAGAATGATATATAATCTATTTTTTTGCATATAATAAAGTATAAAAAGGGCAGCAATATTACTGCCCTTTAATAAACCTGAAATCACTTGCTGAAGGTGAAATCATCAAAGAAGAAAATTCCGGGAGCAGCATGTCCTTCTGCACCAAATTGTATTACTATCTTGTCGTAATCCTTTCTGCCGCTGACACCGCTGAAGTCAAATGTCAGGTCAATCCACTTGTCCGTTGGCAAATCACCTTTTACTATTTCTGTCTGGTTAGTCCATGAATTACCGCCAAGACTGCTGTCCTGTAGTTTAACAGCTACCTGTTTCAAGAGCTTATTATTTGAAATCCAGCTCCCTGCTACTTCATAAGCTCCTTCATAATCATTGTATGACGGGATATAAACCTTGATCTTGATTTTGTTTTGTTCGGTCAGATCAAATTTATATGCACTTGTGCTGAAGCTGATGTTTGAATAAAATGCTGATGTTTTTTGATACAGGAATACTTTGCTTGATGTGTTTACACCAACAGGAGCAGGGTTTGAGTAAAAATGATCTACAAGTGGTCCCATGTCTTCATAATTGAAAGTGACTTTCTTTGTTGCACTTTCGAAGTCGTCTGACAGAGGAGTTGCTTTAAGCGGAATAATTATAACAGGTTTAATGTTTTTTTCTTTTGGAATGAAACGGAACCACCAACCGTTACCAGCCTCGACTGTACTTGCACATTTTACATAAAGTTCGTCTTCTGTAAGTTTCAGTATCTGATATGTTGATGTTCCTGCAAAATGGCCGAAAAATGCACCGTCACTTAAAGTCAGTGTTTTTGCGGTTTCATCAAGAGCAAATGTATAAGCTGCTTTAGGATTATACTCAATATCAAAGTCTCCGTCACCGGGCACTACAGAATTAGGGAATCCCATATCTGCAAGAGCCTTACGACCATTTTCATTGCTGTAAACAAAACCGTTGTTTTTCCAGTTTAATTTTACTCCTACCTGTGTAAAAGTGAATTCCTGGCTGTACATGCAACTTTTTGTTTTTCCTTCTGCGGGACAACTCCACCAGCTTGGGCTTGCATCTGTGGCAGGACCAACTCCGAAATGTCCGTCGTGAAACTGATCAAACACCCATGTTTTGCCGTCGAGATTAGCTGCACCACCTGTAAGGGCATTATACATTGGAGTATTTAACAATGACATGTCATCATTGTTAATTGTTATTTTCCTCTCAATTTTTGTTGAACCACCTGTAGTGTAAAGGCTCATTACAATAGTATATTCACCTTTAAAAGGATATTGAGCTGAAACCTTTTCGCCTTTGATTTTAGTACCATTTCCCAGATCCCAGGTTGCTACACCGGGGATTTCTGATGTATTTGTAAATTCAATTACGTTTGTCTGGCCGGCTGCAGGAGCGCTTGTAAAATTTAATTGTTCTGGTGTCGGCATTTCTCCCAAAGCATAATCACTGCCTTCCTGAGGGTCGCATGCAGTCATGACAAATATTGTTAGCATTGCCACGAACCCTGATTTTATTATATTCTTCATATTTATTTCTTTTATAGATTAAGTGACAATTAATAACCCGGATTTTGTTTTAGTTTAAATTCACCTTCTGTTTTCAGGATTTCTGATTCAGGTATCGGCAAATATTTCCAGTTATCATTCCATGTTCTTACTGATGAGAAAGCAGGTTTGTTTTCTGTTAATAAGTTTGTCTCTCCCCAGCGTACAATATCCCAGAAACGGATACCTTCTCCTAAGAATTCACGACGACGTTCAAGCTTTATGTTTGCTGCTGTTGCAGGTATCGGCAATACACCGGCACGACTCCTTATCTGATCAAGACAACCTTGTGCGGTTATTCCGTCCACAGGTGCAACACCATCCATAATCATAAGTTCGGCTGCATTCAACAGAGTTTCAGCATAACGGAAGATACGCAGGTTGTTGTCAAAGTTCAGGTCAACATCTCCGGGAGGGGGGTTGTAACCTTCACGGGCTGCATATTTAGCCATGAAAAGGCCTGTATTCTGGAAACGTGCTGTATAAGTGCCGTCTTCAAATTTATTGATTGAACCCTGACGACGGGTATCCAAATCTTCATAGATTGCATAAGCTTCAGTACGTACCGGTCCGAAACCCCAGCCACCTTTAAATGGTGCATATCCGTTAAGACCATTCGGGGAAATAAATGCAGGAAGGTTAGTTCCGTATCCCTGCCATCCTGATGCCCAGTTTTTCCCTTCAGGAAGCTGATTGGTTTCAAAAATTGATTCGTTGCAAAATTCTCCGGAATTGAGCCATAATGCAGAAAAGTCTCCAAGTAAAGTGTAGTCTCCGCTCTTAATAATATCAACCATGTCTGCCAATACTTCAGCATATTTAGACTGGTCTTTCTGGTACATTACAATCCTTGCTTTCAGCATTTGTGCTGCAGCTTTGGTTACGCGTCCTTTATTAACTGCTGTCGTATTCATCGGGAGTTTATCACCCTGGATGGCAAAATCCACATCTTCAATAAGTTGTGTATAGATTTCGTTTGCTGAATACTGTTTTGCCATGTAAGGAGCAGGCAGATCTTCTTCAAAATAAGGTATGTTGCCCCAGAATTTCCATAACCAGTGCACATAATATGCACGTAAGAAATGTGCTTCAGCCTTGTATTGATTTAAATCGGCTTCAGAAACACCTTTGGCTTTTTCACATGCGAGTATTACATTATTGCAACGGCTTAATCCACTGTAATAAATATTCCAAAGTCCTTCAGGTAGTTCTGTTGATGAAGCAGTAAACTGGGATAATTTGTATAACTGACCCTGGTCACCGGCATCACCACCACCTTTGTAAATATCATCTGAACGTAAATCAGACATCAGGACTATACTATTGTAGTTGTTGTTAGCGTAACTGTCAAACAATAGTATCTGGTAACAGGAAGCAAGATTTGATAAAATCGCTCCTTTAGTTGCATCTCCTCCCGCTTCTTGCGATGCTGTCGGATATATAGTCAGGAAGTCATCGGTACATGATGAGAATCCCATCACTAATGACACAGCCAATAAAATTATATATTTTTTCATGTGTTCTTTTTTTTAAGTTAGAATGTAATGTTAGCTCCTAAGGAAACGGTTCTTGACTGAGGATAAATGCCTTTGTCGACACCTATCGTAGTATAGCCTCCTGCTGCAATTTCAGGATCAAATCCATCATATTTGGTAAATGTCAGCATATTCTCGCCTGAGACAAATAGTCTGAGTTTTTGTATCGAAGCTTTTCTGGAAAGATCTGCGGGTAGTGTATAACCGAGCTGCATGGTTTTCAGACGAACATATGATCCATCTTTAATGTATAAATCTGATGAACGCCAGTTAGTATTAGGATTTTCTGCTGTCATACGTGGTATTCTGTCTGAAGTACCTTCGCCAATCCAGCGTCCCAATGCCCATGAAGGACGGTTCATAGCTGTAATGTCACCTCT
Source organism: uncultured Bacteroidales bacterium (assembly GCA_964502355.1). GTDB lineage: Bacteria > Bacteroidota > Bacteroidia > Bacteroidales > UBA1402 > UBA8389. The sequence continues at coordinate 12,670 of CAZCWK010000026.1, read as the reverse complement.
CTGTGAGAAGTCAAAGATGTCATTGCCGTATGCTCCCTGGAAAAATACATTAGCATCAAAGCCTTTCCATTGTGCGTTAAGAGACAGACCAAATGTCCAGTCGGGCATTCCTTTACCGATTTTTGTTTTATCTGAATCATTTATCTTTCCGTCAGGAATGTCATTGCCGTTTGCATCTGTAGCACCTGCTAAATCCACAAATCTTACATCACCGGGTTCAGCTTTTTCTCCGTAAAGAGCATTGTATTCGTCAGCTTCCTGTTGATTCTGTAACAGACCGTTTGTTTGATATCCGTAGAAGTAAGGGAATACTTCACCATTCATACCTTTTACATAACTACCAACTCCCGAAGCACCTGCACTCTCGTAAATGGCTTCACCACTGGCATTACCCAGTTTGATAAGTTTATTCTGCAAATAAGAGGCGTTGGCAAGAACGTTAAATGTGAAATCGTTTATTTTTAATTTATAACCAGCTTCAAATTCAAGTCCCCAGTTTTTCATATCTCCTGCATTTGCTATAGGAGCACCTTTACCTACATAAGCGGGTATTGGCTGATCCATCAACATACCAATAGTTGTTTTTTTATAATAGTCGAAACCAAATGAAAGAGCATCGTTAAAGAATCTGGATTCGAAACCAAGGTCTATCTGTTCTGATTCTTCCCACTTGATGTCAGCATTTGATATTTTTGAAGGGCTACTGCCGTATTGCATGGTTGAATTATCTCCTGATCCGAAATAGTAATTCTGACCGCCATCCATCAAACTTGTATATCTGAACTGACCTATTCTTTCATTACCATTTTTACCCCAGCTTGCTCTAATCTTCAAATTACTTAACCAGTCAGGGCGTTCACTCATGAAGTTTTCATTTGTTACATTCCAACCTGCAGAGAATGAAGGGAATATACCCCATTTGTGGTTTGAACCGAAATTTGATGAACCGTCACGACGAACAGTAGCCTGAAGTATGTATTTTTCATCATAGTTATAATCGATACGACCGAAATATGAGGCTAATGTAAGAGAAGAAAATCCTCCGGTACCACCGGCTACACGTTCTTTTTCTCTGTCGGCAATTGCATAATCAATATTTGCTTTGTTCGGGTCGGTTTCAAGTAAATCATAGTCGTCTCCCCAAAGTTCGCGAAGTTTATACTCTTTTGCTGATTGTCCAAGTAAAGCAGTAATGTTGTGTTTATCAGCAATCTTTTTGGTATAAGTCAATGTATTTTCAACCTGCCATGTGAAACCACGGTGCATATTTGAATATACTGAGCTCTGAGTTACGTCCTTACCTTGTGTAGCAAGAAAATGTGGGAATGAATAACCGTCATTTCCCCAGAATGCAAGGTCAACGCCATAGCTTGACTTGAATTTAAGTCCTTTCATAACATCGATTTCTCCCCAGAAGGTTGAAACAAATTTATCTGCATTGCCTTGTCCTTTACCGGGAGCATTAAGCATAGCTACAGGGTTTGCTATTTCCTGGAAACCACTCGGAGGAGTTGAAAAAACATTACCGTTTGCATCTGTAACAGCATATGGATGAAGTGCAAGTACTGATGCGGGATCTGCGGCATAAACGGGTAATGTAGGATCAAATGCAAGTGCACTTCCTAAAATTGAACCGTATTCTGAGTTGGTTTCAACACTTGAAGATGTTGTTCTGGAATAACCAATGTTGACACCGACTTTCACCTTATTTAAAAATGAACGGTCAGTAGCTTCATATATATTATATGTGTTGTTTGACCTGATGCTCCAGCGGTTAAAATTTGATTTTCCGTAGTTACCACCAACAATACCTTCCTGGTCGAAATATCCGAGAGACAGGAAATATGTAACGTCTTCTGTACCACCGTTTACACTAACCTGATGACTTTGAACCGGTGCATCATAGTTGAATGTTTCGTCCTGCCAGTCTGTGCCTTTACCTGCTGCGGCAACTTGTTCGGCCGTAAATCTTGGTGCATTCCCGTCATTAATTGCTGCTTCGTTCATAACAGTCATATACTCTGTAGCATCCAATACTGACCTTTTTCTCCATGGATTCTGCCATCCGTAAGATACATTGTAATTAATAGTTGCCTTGCCTTTAGTACCTGTTTTTGTAGTTACAAGTATTACACCATTGGCAGCTCTGGCACCATAAATGGCTGCAGATGCAGCATCTTTTAATATTTCTACAGACTGGATATCAACGGGGTTCAAATAGTCAATACCTCCATCGACAGGCATTCCGTCTACAATGTATAGTGGTTCACTGTTGTTGACCGTACCAATACCACGGATTCTTACTTTGGAGTCAGAACCCGGCTGACCTGAGCTCTGAGTAATCTGAACTCCGGAAACTTTACCTTTAAGGGCATCTTCTACACGTGTTGGTGTCAGTTTACTCAGCTCTTCTGAAGAAACCCGGCTGATTGCTGCTGTTACTACACTCTTTTTCTGCACTCCGTAACCTACAACCACAATTTCTTCAAGTGCTTCAGCATCTTCTTTTAATGTGATCTTCAAAGGTTGTGCATCTTTTATTACTACCTCCTGGGCTTTGTATCCGATATATCTGAATACTAAAGTACTCCCGACAGGTGTTGATAACGTGAATTTTCCGGAAAGGTCGGTTATAGCACCTTTTGCAGTACCTTTTACCGTTACGTTCACTCCGGGTAAGGGAGAATTATCTTCTCCTGCTACAACTGTACCCTGCACCTGTATACTTTGCGAGTATACAGAGAAGGTAAAACATAATAGAAATAGAAATGACAATAATTTTTTCATGTTTTTGTTATTAAGGTTTGCTGTTTGAACGGAGCAAACATACTTAAGGTCTCTTAAAATTATTTAACATACATCAATTCTTAATTACGTCAGATGCAAAAATTAAATACGTCAAAAATTCGTCATATAATTTTAAATTGCAGATATTATGCATATTAAAGCTTTGTGGATATTTCGTCACAGATAAACTTTGTATTTTTATACAGTTTACCGGTTGCCTGGGAATAAGCTAATAATTCAAAACCTGTATTTGTCAGATTTTTGTGCAGAGGTAATCGGTTAGATTCTCGTCTCTTTCAAGATTAAACTTTTTCCTGAGGCGATATCGTAGTGTTTCGACGCCTCTTATAGATATATTAAGTAGAGGAGCAATCTCTTTGGATGATAAATTCATTTTAAGATAAGCACACATCATGCGTTCATTGGTTGAAAGGTCAGGATGTTTTTCACTCAGGTGTTTCATAAAATTATTATGAATCAGGTCAAATTGCTCTTCAATTCTGCTGAGTACTTCATCTGTTTGAATGTTTGAATCAATTTTGCTGTTTAATGAAACGAGCATTTGTTTGGATTGAACGGAACCTTCACCTTTGAGTGAATTTAAAATTTTATACAACTCCTGCTTGATCTCGGTAAGCATTTCGTTTTTTCTGGTAAAATTTATCAAAAGATTTGCCAGCTCCTGACTCTTATGCTGTAGCTCGAATTCGAGTTTTTCTTTTTCAAGTTGCATTATCTGATGTTCTTTCTTCTGGTTCTCTTTTTCAAAGGCTTTTTCCTTGATGTGAAGTTCTTTATCTTTTTCAATTACAACCTGTTGCTTTTTTCTTGACACGCGTTTGTCATCCCATTTATATATGTAGAAAAGTACAGAAAAGAACATTAACAGATAAACCAGATATGCTATTTTTGTTCTGAACCATGGAGGACGGATTATAAATGTAAATGAATCTTTAGAAGTGCTCCCATCTGAAAAAACGGCTTCAACCTGAAATGTATATTTGCCTTCATGAAGATTACTGAACTCCTTTATCAATGAAGATGTGTAATCTGACCATTCTTCCTGATCTGAAAGCCTGTAACGAATATTGATATCTTCATCTTTGGTATATGAGAAAAAGTCGTATTCGAAACGAACATCATTTCTGGAAAATGATATTTTGGGTATGTATTTCTTTGCCAGATAATTGTCTGAATATATCAATGAATCGTTGGGAAATGTTAGGTATACAGATTTTATGTGTATTGCTTTTTGCTCTTTTACCGGTTGTCTTGGGGGGATTTGCAGTAATGCAAAACCGAAGTCGTTAGGTATTATGATTAATGAATCTGAAATTGGAACTAACCTTTCAAAGTTTTTAACCAGCTCTATTGAAGGGTGTTCTATAGAAACAAAAAGATGATTACCTCCTTTTTTATAGGTTTCCAGGCTGGCAATATTAACTTCACTTTCATTCAGGCTGAAAACATGTTTGTTATATTCATAAAGTTTAAGGTATGATTTTGCTCCGTTTAAAAGGGCGTCCATTTCGGGGCATTCTTCCATTAAATCCTTGGATTTGTTGTAAATGTAAATGCCTTTGGAAGTAGTGAAGTAAATCTTCCCGTTTATTTTATTTACATAAATGGATTTATTTGACGGAAGTCCTTTGTCTTTGCCGTAATAGGAGGTTTTGGTTACCCTGTAGTTTAATGTGTCTATTTCAAGTCTTATCAGGCCTCTGTCATTATTTTGAATCCACAAGACATTTGATGTCTCCTGTTCAAAGTTTTCTGAGGAATCAAACAGCCCGTCCAGCTTTTTTACCGGTTTCCATTCACCATTTTCCTTTTGTATTACAAAAATGCCGTCATACATACCAAGTAGCGCTTTGCCCGGATTATTTATAAATGGTTTACAGTTCCAAACACCTGTAATATTGCCAATTCTTTTTATGGTTTCACCCTTTATTATAAAAACGCCGCGGTCATGTAAGCAGAATAAATCGTTGCCAATCCGGTTTAGATTCCAGACTTGTCCGCTCAATTGTGGTATCTGGTGGATGTCTGGTTGTACATCGCTGAAATGTACAGGATATTTGGTGTAATAAAGTCCGCGGTTGGTACCGAGATATAAATAATCGCCGGTTAAATTTGCAGTGTAGCCGGCTCCAAATGAATAAGGGTATGAGTATAAGTTTGATAGAAGTGAGCTCAGGGAGATATAATCAATACCATTATCCAGCCCTGCCCATAAGTTATTGCGTGCGTCAAAGCTGACGGATAGTACGGTGTTGTTTTGCAAGCCGTTATTTTCGTTATAGTATTTGACTTTACGGGTTGTTTTATCGATAATCAGCAACCCCATGTGTACAGTTCCGATTGCTATCAGATTTTTAGTTGATGCTATTGAGAATATCTCATTTTGTGACATAAACTTCTCAACTCCCGTTAAGTAAGGTTTTACTATATTTCCGTCCCAGTAAAAAAGACCGTCATAAGCTGTTGCTATTATTATCCCTTTTTCATGGGGTATTATGCCTCTTATCCTTTTGCCTATTAATACTTCAGCTCCCTGTAAGGGGAAAAAAGAATTTCCTATTAAAACCTGTACGCCATTACTTGTACCGATATACATTGTACCGTTAATGAGATTCGAGCAATCTATTTTGGCATTGCTTTCAATTACTGTGTAATTGCCGTTCAGATATTTTAAAACTTTACCGTCTGCCTGGAAGTAAAGGATATTATCATTTTCAAGTATTTGCCAGATGTTGCCAATAAAGCGTTTATCATTTTCAAGTGTATCTGACATACATGTATACTTAAGTGAGCCGCGTTCATCGGGTGAGAAATAACCAAATTCATTAATGCCGGCTACATAAATCCTTTTTTGGGTGCGTGATGGATATACCGAGCGTACATCTGCTCCGTTATTAAGTGGATAAAGTCCCCATTCGCTGCCGTCAAACTGAAGCATTCCGTTTTTGTTGGCAAAAAATACCCAGTCGTTGTTATATGAAGCGATCTGCCAGGTTTGCGAACCCTTGCCATAAACTTCTTTATTATAATGGATTATGAAGTTATTCCAGTTTGCGCTGACCTCTGTTTTTGAGAATAAAAACAGAATGAAAATACATGTCAATCTAAATAACTTATGTTTGACTACATTCATGTACGTCAGGTTTAAGGCTAAATTTAAAACCGATAAATAGCTAATACAATGCTCTCTTTGAGTTATTGTATATAACTGCAATGTAGAAAAAAACTCAAATCTTAACAAATGATATTTTGCCGGTTTATTTTTAGCCGTTGCACTTCTTATTGCCTGATGTGAGAAACTTCACTTCTGATTAAATATATTTTGAAACCAGATAAAATGCGACAATCAGTAAAAATACGGCGAATACTTTTTTGAAGATTGCTGAGGGGAGTCTGACGGCTATTTTTGACCCGATAAATGCTCCGGCTAAGATACCAATTGCAATCATACAAGCGAACAGGATGTGCGTGTGACCGTCTTTGGCATAGATAATTACGCTTGGTAATCCTACGGGTAGTTGTAATGCAGTCAGAGAGGTCGCTGCTGCCGCTTTTGGTTCATAATGAAAAAGGCCGATAAGTAATGGGACGATGACGATGCCGCCTCCTTTACCAAACAGACCTGCAAAAACTCCGGCTCCAATGCCCACGACAATGTACATCCAGAGTGGTTTAGGAGTGTTTCCGGGTTTCTCCGTTACCTGTATCTTTTTCTTTTTTCTGAAAAGGGAGAAAAAATCAAAATAACTTAACGCGATGTATAAAAGGATGCATGTATATAACTTTGTCAGCAGATCTTCATTGATATTTACTGCCAGTTCTCCGCCGGCAAATGAGCCAATAAACAAGCCTGTGGCAAGCCACAACGATTCTTTTACATTAACAAGTCCGGCTTTGTAATAGTAAATAACTCCGAAAATACCGACAGGCAACAACATGGCTGTCAGGGATATTGCATTGGCGTCGAGAATATCCATATTAAAAAAAGCAATTAGCGAAGGTACCATTACGATGCCTCCGCCAATACCGAACAAACCGGATAATATACCTACAAAAATTCCCAGAATTATAAATCCGGCTTCAATCATTTAGTCTTTTTATAAATTGTGTAAAAACCTGTCTTTTTACTTCTCATTTTTGAAGCAGATCATCAGATTGACAAGGTCTTAAGTACTTTCATCAGATCCGGATCTATGGGTTTATCATTTTTAATGGCTTTTGAAAATGGTATAGCCACGACTTTATCATCATCAATGCCAAGAAGTATATTCCTTTGACCATCAATAAGTGATTCTACTGCGGCTTCGCCCAAACGGCTTGCAAGAATCCTGTCATAGGCAGTAGGAGAGCCTCCCCTCTGAATATGGCCCAGGATAACGACACGTACATCATATTCAGGATATTCCTTTTTAACACGTTCAGCATAATGCATAGCTCCACCGGTAATTTCACTTTCGGCGACAAGTACAATGCTGCTGTTTTTTGACTTTCTGAAACCGTTTTTAATAAGGTCTTCAAGTTGGTCAACTTCAGTGGCTATTTCAGGAATGATGGCTGCTTCTGCACCTGAAGCAATGGCTCCGTTTAGTGCAAGGAAACCTGCGTCACGTCCCATGACTTCTATGAAGAAAAGTCTTTCATGTGATGTTGCGGTATCTCTGATTTTATCGACTGCATCAATGATGGTATTAAGGGCTGTGTCATAACCGATTGTAGAGTCGGTTCCGAATATGTCATTGTCTATGGTGCCCGGAAGTCCAACGATAGGGTAGTTGTACTCAGCTGCAAATATCCTGGCTCCTGTAAGAGAGCCGTCTCCACCTATTACAACTAAGGCATCGATACCATGTTTAACCAGATTATCGTAGGCTTGTTTCCTGCCTTCGACAGTTTTAAACTCCTCACAGCGCGCAGTCTTTAGTATCGTGCCGCCCTGTTGGATTATATTACTGACATTTTGTGTCTTGAATTCAATTATTTCATCGGTGATTAAACCTTTGTAGCCGTGATAGATGGCCATTACCTTTAAACCATTGCAGATGGCGGCTCTCGTTACCGCACGTACAGCTGCATTCATACCGGGAGCATCGCCTCCTGATGTCAATAAACCGATAGTTTTGATTTCGCCCATTTTAACCTGTTTTTTTGCCTTTCATCGGGATGGAAGACAGTTTAATACATCTTTTGAAAACCCATACAAATATATAGTATTTATCATTTCGGCAATATCATCTGCACTTTATTTTTGACTTCTTCCATCAGCCATAATGGTGTGGATGTGGCTCCGCAAATACCAATTGTTTCTGCTCCGTGTATCATCTCATTTGTCAGATCGTCTGGCCCTGTAATGAAATAGGTTTCAGAATTAACTTTTTTACAGGCTTCAAACAGGGACTTCCCGTTGGAACTTTTGGTTCCGCTCACGAACAGTACTTTTTCGTAATTTGATACAAACTCTCTCAGATGGGGCAAGCGGTTAGCTACCTGTCTGCAAATGGTATCTTTGTATTCAAAAAGCATATCTTCACGGATAGATTCTTTTATATAGTTTACCAGCTGTCCGAATTCTTCCAGTGATTTTGTGGTCTGTGAAAAAAGATATATTGGTTTCGTAAAATCAAGTTTTACTGCTTCTGCAACCGTTTCTATAATGATTGCTGTGTTATCTGTCTGACCGAGCAAACCTGTTACTTCTGCATGTCCCGGTTTCCCGAAAATTACAATCTGAGTCCCGTCTGTTTTATGCTCTTCATAGACTGCTCTGATACTTTTCTGTAAGTTTAGTACAACAGGACATGTTGCGTCAATTATTTCCAGACCATTTTTTCTGGCATATTCATATGTGGATGGTGGCTCTCCGTGTGCCCTGAATAGTACTTTGGTGTTTTTTATCGATGCAAAATCTTCAAGGCTTATGGTCTTGAGTCCTTTGTTTTCGAGTCTTGAAACCTCCATGTTGTTATGGACAATGTCTCCCAGACTAAATATGGTTTCATTTTTATCCAGTACTTTTTCGGCTTTGTTGATGGCTTTTACCACCCCCATGCAGAAACCGGAATGTTTATCTATTTCAACTTTTGCCATTTAAAACTTCATTTACTTTTTCCATCAACCAGTTATCCTGTTGCTCGATGTTAAACAATCCGTTGTCAAGAACTATTGCGTCATCAGCTTTCCTGAGTGGACTGACGGCTCTTGACTGATCGAGCATATCTCTCATTTCGATATTTTTCAGGATTTCGTCGTATGGTTCAGGTTGTCCTTTTTCAACCAGTTCGTCATATCTTCTTTTGGCCCGGACTGATGCTTCGGCAGTTACAAATATTTTAAGGTCTGCATCAGGGAAAACGACTGTGCCGATATCTCTTCCATCCATGATAACGCCTCCGCTTTCTCCTGTTTTTTGTTGCAATCTGACCATGGCTTCTCTTACAAAAGGAATGGCGCTTACTGCGCTTACCACGTTTGAAACCTCAAGTGTTCGAATCCTGGATTCAACATTTTCACCATTAAGATATGTGACCGGGGATCCGTCGGCTCCCTGTCTGAATTCAACATTTATTTTTGAGATTTGTTCACGAAGTGAGGTTTCGTCAACAATATTATCTTTTATAAGATTGTTGTTGAGGCAATAAAGGCTGACTGCCCTGTACATCGCTCCGCTGTCTATATATGTATATCCCAGTTTTTTTGCAAGGCTTTTTGCCATTGTGCTTTTCCCGCATGAGGAGAAACCATCGACGGCTATAGTGAGTTGTTTCATACTTTTTAATTTATTGTTGAAATTGCCTTTTGCGCCGGCAATACTGCTTTTTTGTAATAATTCCTGTTTTACAAACCGAAAATGGACGTATCAAAGGATAAAGCCATTTGCAATGAGCTTCCTCCAATATGATAACGTGCAAATGAAGCACCTGCTTTTATCTTGTTCATTTTAATAAGCAATCCGGCTGAAAATCCGTCGAACGGTGTCCTTTGATTGATGGCAAGCTGAGATGCTCTTCTGTAATTGTAACCCAGATTAATCGTGAAGTTGTCAGTTGGTACGAAATCCACTCCGACAATGGTGCGGCTCATTATATTGTCGGCAATTTTTTTTATGCCTGACAGTTCAACTTCATTTTCGTCCTTTTCTTCCAGATATGTAAAACTTCTTTGGTTTAGATTTTGAACTGTAAGACTAAATCTGAGTGGTGCATGTGCCAGTTTACCTGAAATTCCCGCTCTGATATCCCAGGGCATGGATTCGTATTGTTCATTGTAAGAAACAATCTGCGATCCCAGATGTTTTAACGTGATGCCGGCGGTAAACAAGCTGTCTTTACTCTTGTAAAATACTCCTAAATCTACTGCTATGGCGGCTGAAACATATTCGTCAAGAACTGAATAAATCAGGCTCATGCTGCTGCCGGCTCTCCAGCATTCTGATAATTTCCAGGAATAAGCCCCTGTCAAAGCCATATCTTTAGCAAAAGTTGTACCCAATATGTTGTCCTGCTCATCTGTCCAGAGCATTTCGCCATAGTTGATGTATCTGACTCCTGCCATCCACTGGCTGTTGTCGTTGATCTTATGTGAATAGGCAAAAGATCCGGAATTGATATCGGAAATATAGTTCATGTAACCAAGCTGCATTTGCTTGCTCATTTCAGCGGATAATAATGCCGGATTGTGAAAAACCAGGTTCAAATCATTGGCAGGTGATGCAACATTGTTTCCTCCGTTTCCTGCTGCTACTGTTGAAACCGGTAACTCCAGAAACTGATATACGGTTTCACCGGTGGCGGCATTTAATGATAAACCAAAAGTAGCGAGTAGCAGGCTTAAAATAATTGTTTTATTCATCAATCGATTTTTCAATTCTTATTCAAATATAACGCAAATTTTTGTACCATATTGCTTTTTGCTTAATAGCGGATGATTGCTTATTTTTGAAAGAAAAAATAACATGGACGTTCATTCTGATAAGGAGCTGCTGAAAATTGTCAATGACAATATCGATTGTCTGGATCTTGATAAAAAACCTGAAAAACTTTATAAGCCGATAAGATATGTTTTGTCAATGGGTGGCAAGCGACTTCGTCCTGTTATGTGTCTGATGTCATGCGAGATGTTCGGCGGTGATATTAAGTCAGCGATGAAACCGGCTCTTGCACTTGAAATATTCCATAATTTCACATTGTTGCATGATGATATTATGGATAAGGCTGTCAGAAGAAGGAATATGGATTGTGTACATGTCAAATGGAATGATAATGTGGCCATACTTTCAGGTGATGCAATGTCGATTTTTGCTTATGAAACCCTGAATAATCTTCCTGAGAATATAATAAAACCGTGTTTCTCTCTTTTTTCAAAAACGGCTATTGAGGTATGCGAAGGGCAACAGTATGATATGGATTTTGAGGAAATGAGTGACGTTACTGAAGCTGAATATCTTGAAATGATACGTCAGAAAACTGCTGTACTAGTGGCAGCAAGCATGAAAATGGGAGCAATCATTGCCGGTGCTTCTGAAAAAGACTGCGATCTGATTTATGGTTTCGGCATTAATGTCGGGATGGCTTTTCAGTTGCAGGATGATTACCTGGATGTTTTTGGTAATGTCGAAACCTTTGGCAAGAATATTGGTGGAGATATCGTGACCAACAAGAAGACATTCCTGCTTATTAAGGCAAAGGAAAATGCTTGTGAAACCGATAAGGAGGAATTGAATAAATGGATTTGCAGTAAACAATTTGACTGTAACGATAAAATTGAAGCTGTTACTTCTGTTTTTAAAAAATCAGGTGTGGAAGAAGCCTGCAGGAACAAAATGGAAGAATACTTAAAGAAGGCTGTTAATTGTATGAAAGATATATCGATAGATGATTCCCGCAAAGATCCTTTGATGAATCTGGCTAAGGAGTTGATGAACAGGAATTTTTAGTTTTAAAATCTAATTGCACCATGAAATGCCGTACAGAAGATTACCAAACACAGATCAGTCCAGATTAAGAGCTATCAGAACAGCTCTTGACAGGTACAATTCGGGGATTGACCAGGGTGAGATTATTTCTGAGAAAACATTTAAAGATGCCCTGACCTTTTTTCCCGGTTTCGAAAGTAATCATAACGAATATCTTATTTCGCTTGAGAAACAGAAGGCTGCCAGTAAGAAATACTATCAGCAGATGCATAATGCCAGAATTTATATTTCTCACTTCATACAGGTTTTAAACTTTGGAGTCATACGCAACGAGATTAAAAGTGAAATGAAATTGTTATTTAATCTTGAGCCTGATGTGTTTACTGTGCCTGATCTCAGTACAGAATCTTCCATTTTAAAATGGGGTGAATCCGTGATCAAGGGTGAAAGGGATAGGATAAACAAAGGTGGATCACCGATTTACAATCCCGCGATTGCTAAAGTGGCTGTGCATTATGACATTTTTAAAGATACCTGCATCTCCCAGAAAATCTTTCAGAAAAGTACCAACAGATATCTTGACATTATTACGTCTATGAGGAAAGATGCTGACAATATAATACTTGATGTCTGGAACCAGGTTGAAGAGTTTTTTAAGACTTTGCCTGATAAAGAAAGGAGAGAAGCTTGTCAGAACTGGGGTGTACGCTATTATCTCAGAAAAAACGAAAAGGAATGATTGATACTCATGCTCATCTTTATCTTGATGAATTCAAGGATGATAGAGACCAGGTAATAAGGCGTTCAAAAGATGCCGGTATAGATGAAATATGGCTTCCGGGTATTGATGCTTCAAGTCTGCCTCTTATGGAGTCGCTTCATGAAAGTTGGCCTGATATTTTCAGGTTATTTGCCGGTCTTCATCCCTGTGATGTCGGCCCTGACTTTAAATCC
>CAZCWK010000025.1:0-37143 GCA_964502355.1 uncultured Bacteroidales bacterium | reverse complement strand
ATTGAGTCTTGTGTCCATAAGTCCAATCCCACCCGTGAAAGAAGCTTTTTCTGCATCACTTCCCAATCTTATATCCATCACAGACGAAACCCTTTCGCCATACTTAGCAGGAATGCCGCTTTTCATCATTGTTACTTCTTTAACTCCGTCGGGATTCAATGAAGAATGGATTCCAAACATATGAGAGGGATTAAACAAAGGCACATCTTCCACAAGTATAAGATTTTGATCAGAACTTCCACCTCTCACGAAGAAACCGGTACCAAATTCACCGGTTGACTGTACGCCCGGCATTAACGTGATACTTTTAATAATGTCTCTTTCTCCCAGAAATACCGGCAACTCCTTAATTACATTAGCCCCGAGCTTTATCGTGCTCATCTGGGTCCTTTTAACGTTAAAGTCCATTGCTTTGTCGCTGAAAATGATTTCTTTAAGCCTGATGGTTTTTTCGGCAATCACAAAATTGACAATACCGTCTCCGCCTACCTTGATATGCCTGTTGTCCTCTTCAAATCCCGGATAATTAATTCTGATATCATATTCGCCTGAAGGCATCCTGAGTTTGTAATTACCTTCACGGTCAGTTGAAGATGATATCCGGCTATCCTCGATTTCTACTTTGGCTCCATAAAGAGGCTTGTTGGATTTGGCATCAATAATTCTGCCCATTACTGTCGTGATCGTATTTTTCCCGAGATTGCTTTGATCTCCGATAAGTATTGATCCTTTATTGTCAACAAGACCTGTAAAATCCCTGATTTCGACCGGTACAAATACACAGCTTGCTGAATCCGGTTTCAGATATGTCAAACCTGAAATGTTGCTGATTATATCAAAACAACTTTCAAGTGGAAGATTTGTATACGAAATGCTGAATGATTTGCCGGTAAATAAACCGGAATCGTAATAAATTCTGACTCCGTGCTTTTTTTCTATAATCTGAGATATTGTATCTATACCGACCTTCTTGTCTTTGGTATTGTTTCCGTTTGACTGCGCCTCAGTACATGCGATAACTGAAAATAAACAGATTGCAGAAAGTAGTAATTTTTTTAATTGTAATTTATTTTTCACTTTTTGTTTTCTTAGTCCGGATTACGTAAAGACTATTTTATCATATAAAACAGTCTTTCTTCTTCAGGAAATTTCTCTATTGCATATCGCAACATTGTACGGGGCATCTTCTTGTATCTGTCATCTTCCAAAAGGAAATCACATTCGGCTTTATGGTTTCTTTTACCTGCTTCACGCAGCATCCAGCCAACAGCTTTATGTATCAGATCGTGTTTATGGTTTAACAGAATCAGGGCTATTTTAAAAGTATCTTCAAAATCATTCTTCTTAATAAAAGATAGTGTGGAGATGATAGAAATACGTTGTTTCCAGAGGTTATCGCTCTGAGCAAATTGATAAAGTATTGTTCTGTCTTTGTCTATCAACCATTTACCGGCAATTTCAGGACATGTCAGATCCACAAGATCCCAGTTGTTGAAACACGTGGCATTGTCCATATAACAATCATAAACTTCTTTCTTCTGGTTTCCTTTTAATTTTCTGAATGAATCAACCATAAGAAATGCACCGGCCATGCGTATTTCATGAACAGGGTCATGAAGAAGTTCCACAATGGCTTCAAGTGGAATGCCTTTATATCTTTTTATAAAATCTCTTAAAACCGGCACCTGGATGCCCCAGAAAATATCACCTTCTCCGTACTGACCGGGGCCTGTTTTAAAAAACCTCTGGAGTATTTCAGCTTTTTGTGGATTGGCGTACTGATATAGATCGTCTTTTACGATGTCTTTAGTCATTTTTTAACCTCCATATCGCTTAAGTAAAGCTCAAGAGCTTTTACTGAGATTTGTATTTCCCAAACGGTTATGCCAAGGGATATGATGAAAAGTAACAAAGCCAGTCCGAATACGTATATGGCAAATGTCTGTAAGCCAATATATATCAGGAACATTGTTATTACGCAAAAAAATAAGCTGCTTATGCCGAAAAGCTGCATTGATCTGGTCAGGTAAAGTCTTTTTCTGAGATTTTTTATCTGACCGGCAGTAACTGCATCAGGATTTTCAAGATACTTATCTTTAAGAGTTCTAACTAGTTGCGCGTATGACAAAAACCTGTTGGTATATGCCAGAAGTATCAGTGATACTGCGGAAAACAGGAATGTTGGGGTTAAAAGAGTAAGTTCTTCCATACTTGCTTAAATTTGTAAATCAAAAGTAAATGAAAAAATTAATAAATTTGTCACAAAATAATTGATAATGCAAACAATTGAAAAAAACTCTCTGAAAGCATGGATTCTGGCAAGCAGACCTAAAACTTTGGCTGCCGGTTCGGTACCTGTGATAGTTGCTTCGGCACTGGCTGCTCATGATGGTATGTTTAACCTTGTACCGGCAATACTATGTCTTTTCTTTGCATTATTGGCTCAGATTGCATCAAACTTCAGTAATGATTATTTTGACTTTAAGAAGAAAACTGACAACGAAGACAGACTTGGTCCTGCACGCGCGGTTTCATCAGGTTGGATAGATCCGGGAATGATGCTTGTAGGCATTTTTGTTACTATTACTGTTGCATGTCTGTTTGGAATGGGACTGATCTGGTATGGAGGCTGGGAGATGATAATTGTGGGTATTATCTGCGTTGTATCCCTGCTTGCTTATACTGCCGGTCCATGGCCTTTGGCATATAATGGGCTGGGAGATGTTTTCGTTCTGGTGTTTTTTGGTTTCGTCGCAGTTATATTCTCATTTTATGTACAAACCCATTTGATTACCCTTCAGTCTTTCATTTGCGGTGGGGCAGTAGGACTGGCGGCAGTCAATATCCTGATTTTAAATAATTATCGTGACCGCGAGACAGACAAAAAAAGTAACAAGAAGACTACGATTGTGATTTTCGGAGAGAAGTTCGGCAGAAGGTTCTATCTTGTTAATGGCTTTATATCCTGTTTGTTATGCATGTTTTTTATTGCTGAAAGGTCTTATTTTGCGGCTTTTTTACCATTGCTTTATCTGATACCACATGTTTTGACATGGAAAAAGATGATTGCAATCGACAAAGGTAAGGCTCTTAATCCTTTACTCGGTGAAACCTCACGTAATCTGCTCATACTGGGACTACTGATTAGTGCCGGACTGTTGTTTTAAATACTTTCAATTCCGGTGAGCGAATTCCCCGCAGCTCTGCGACGATTAAGTCAGGCGTAGTTTATTCAAAAGATTTAACTATTAAACGAGTGTTTAAAGATTGATAGTTCCTTTTTTTTTGGTTAGTTTTGTGAGTATCTAAATGGATTCATTTATATTATAAACTTTTAATATGATATAGCCATGCCAAAAGAAAAATCACTTGGGGAAAAAAATGATAAAAAAGCCCCGCAAAAATCATTAAAAGAAAAAAGAGCTGAAAAGAAAGCAAAACACGACGAAAAAAATCGTGCTTAAACTTCTTTTTTACATTACTGTTTGCTTTACGGTTGGGATGTGCTAAATGCTTATAAACATAGTGTAATATCCCTGAATGCCTTCGGGCAATGAGTACTTTTAGTAAACTCCGGACATGCCGCTTACAGTAAAAAATCAAAAGGTGATTCCTCAGAGGGATCACCTTATTTATTGTGTACAATGGATTGTGCAAAATAAGAAGGAGGAAAACTGTTAAATTCTCCTCCTGCACAATTATTTTTAAGACTTTAAAGTCAAAGGCCTAAAGATTTCATTACTTCGTTGATTTTCACATCAGCGTCTGAAGAAGCTCTGTCGTAATCATCCCTGTTTTTGAGATCACCCTTGACTTCAATATAGAACTTGATTTTTGGCTCAGTACCTGAAGGACGAATAGAAACTTTACTTCCGTCAACAGAGAAAAACTGCAGAACATTTGACTTCTCAGGCATTACAAGTTTTTCTTTTTCGTCTGTTTCCGGTTTCAACGATTCAAGAGTTTCAAAATCCTTGACTAATATTACAGGTGAACCTGCAATTGCTTTTGGCGGATTTGCACGGAAGTTATCCATCATCTTCTGGATTTCATCAGCACCTGATTTACCTTTCTTCACAACAGAAATGCCTTTTTCTTTAGAGAAACCATAAATCAGATAAATATCCATCAACAACTGATACAAAGATTTACCCTGGCTTTTTGCCCAAGCTGTGATTTCAGCCATAAGAGCACAAGAAGAAACAGCATCCTTATCCCTAACAAAATCCTCAGGCAGGAATCCGTAACTTTCTTCGCCACCGCCGATATAATCTTTTTTGCCTTCAAGCTCACGCATTACAGATGCAATCCATTTGAAACCGGTGTAGCAATCATAACACTCGACATTATTCTTGTCGGCGATGACTTTTATGAGTTCAGTTGTAACGATGGTTTTGACAATATATTCATTGCCAAGCAGTTTGCCTGATTCTTTCCACCTTGTGATAAGATAGTAAACAAAAATTAAAGCAGTCTGATTGCCATTAACAAGTATCCATTCACCACGATCATTTTTGCAGGCAACACCAACACGGTCAGCATCAGGGTCAGAAGCCATAACGATGTCTGCATCAACTTCTCTGGCCTTTTGAATTGCCATATTCAAAGCTGCAGGCTCTTCTGGATTAGGAGATACCACAGTCGGGAAATTACCGTCAACAATATATTGTTCAGGAACCTTAATAACATTTGTGAAACCAAAAGCTTTCAGGCATTCAGGAATGATTTTAACACCGGTACCATGAATAGGAGTGTAGACAATCTTAAGATCTTTATGCTTTTTGATTGCACCATGTGATAATGAAATGGTCTTAAGCTTTTCAATATAAGCTTTGTCGATTTCCTCGCCAATGATCTGAATTAAAGCAGGATTGCCCTTGAATTTGATTTCTGATATTTTGACTTTACCGACTTCCTCAATGATGTTGGTATCGTGAGGCAAAACTATCTGAGCACCATCGTCCCAGTAAGCTTTGTAGCCGTTATATTCTTTAGGATTATGTGAAGCGGTCAGGATGATACCACTCTGACAACCAAGTTTCCTGATTGCAAAAGACATTTCAGGAGTTGGTCTGAGATCTTCAAACAAATAAACTTTTATACCATTGGCTGAGAAAATATCAGCGCAGGACTCCGCAAACTTGCGGCTGTTGTTACGACAGTCGTGTCCGATTACAACTGAGATCTGATCAAGGTGAGCGAAACTCTTTTTAAGATAATTGCTCAAACCCTGAGTAGCAGCACCCACAGTGTAGATGTTCATTCTGTTTGTTCCGGCACCCATAATGCCTCTGAGACCACCTGTTCCAAATTCGAGGTCACGATAGAATGAATCTATCAAATCGCTTTTGTCTTCATTGTCAAGCATTGCCTTGACTTCAGCCCATGTCTGAGCATCAAAATCTTCACCAAGCCAGGTCATGGCTTTTTCGGAAACTATCTTAATAAGTTGATCATCCATTGCATACTAAATTTTAATTTTTACACTATGGTCTTTTGGAACATTACATGAATTCAGAGTATCCCCTTCATGCATATACGTTTCAAATTATTTTTTTTCATGAATCGTTTTAGTCACTTTCAGTTTTTCTCCGGTTTCTTTTACGATATTTCTGTAATATACTGAGTCATAGCCCGGGAAATCAGGATAAGCAGGTTGTCCGTAATCATTAAGTAAAAACTTACCGTCTTTTTCCTTCTTTACATTGCCATCCATATATTTAACCATCAGGTATTCACCTAATTTTTTCCATCTTTCGGTAGCCATCTGAGCGCTGCTGCATGAAAAATAATTCATGATAGCGATTGCTGAGTCCGGTTTCAGCAGGTAAATATCTTTTACCTTATTGTCTATAAATGGTATATACATGTCGAAACCATTTTCAAGAGACTGTTGTACAGGTCTGATATCCTTTATCATGAAGCTATACTTGTTATAGCTCATATTTGCTACCCAGTTATGAATCCAGAAAGCCGAAGTCCATGAAAAGTTATACATGTCACCATTGCCAACTCTATAACATTCAGGTATTTGTGTGATTCCGCAATACATCGGGACATATACGCAGGTATTGGCATCATCTACACCAAACCAAAGAATACCACCTACGGGATCAGGTAACCATCCTCTCATCTGTGAAACAAAACTAAAGCCCGTTTGTTGTGTAGCGATGGCTCTTTCATTAACATATGTAGTTGAGTCAACTTTAAATGTCATTGGTCTCCATCTGTACGGAACATGATAAGGACCTGCTCCGATATCATTAGTCATGTCAAATTCAGTACCCTCGAAATGATCTCTCATGACAGATTTGAAATCTTTAGCACTTAATTTGCGGTCAGGTTTAATATAAAGCGGCATGGCCTCATTACTCTGACCTTTTATATATGGAAGATATTTATCCATCCCGGAAGCTGCTTTCTTGAAGAAACTCCAGACTCTGGCTTCACATCCTCTGAGTGCACTGAAATCCAAAGGACAATATGCCTCTGCAAAGCTAAAGTCCTTATTCATACCTTCAAAGTATCCTTTTTGTCTGGCAAAAGAAATTACATCAGGAGAGTATAAGCAATTTTCAGGGTCATCAAGCGGAAACTGCCTGATTCGTGCCTGATTGGCATGAGCTGCAATGCAATCGTCAGGAATCCTTACAGCTACCCATAAAGCTCCTTTAAAATCCGGACCTTTACCGACCATTTCCATAATCCAGACTTCATCAGGGTCAGCAATCGAAAAAGATTCACCTTCACTATAGTATCCGTATTTCTCAACCAGCTCAGTCATGACCTTAATTGCTCCTCTGGCTGTTTTTGACCTTTGTAGTGCAATATATATAAGGCTGCCATAGTCCATAATTGCTGTAGAGTCAACAAGCTCTTCCCGGCCTCCGAATGTGGTTTCGCCAATAGAAACCTGATTTTCGTTCATGTTTCCGATGACCGAATATGTTTTGGAAACCTGAGGTATTTTACCCAGAATTTTGCCGGTATCCCATTCTTTAATCTCAAGCATACTACCTTCAGGCCATTCTCTTGCAGGCCAATGGTAAAGTTCCCCGAATAATGTGTGAGAGTCTGCAGCGTAGGAAATCAATGTCGATCCATCAACTGTTGCATTCTTACCGGCAAGAAGATTGGTGCAGGCGTTATGATACTGACAGAATACAAAGGACAAAATAAGTGCAATCGCAATTTTTGAGTATGGTTTCATTAATAATTAATAATGGAATTTGTGATCAAATTTACTTACATTTCCACAGGCATCTTCAACAGACAGTGTAAGTATATGATCCATATTTTTGCCCAGTCTGGTGTCGTCAAATACATATTTGAGCTGAGCTTTTTTATAATCATATTCAAACATAACCCAGTGTCCATCAATTGTTCCTCTCCAGGATTTGATGCCACTTGCATCGTCTGTGATGCGAATGCGAAATAAGCGATTTTTAACGGAATTTTCAATATAAATCGGTGTGATTTTGGGTGAAACCGTATCAATCTTTACAGTGTAAGTCCCGAATTCTCTAATAGATGCCTCAATCCAGCCATTTGATAATACTCCGCCCATATTTTGAGATCTGCCGTTGGCATTAATTTTAGCAACAAATAGTCTTCCGTCTTCAACAGCTCTGATGTCATCGACCTTAATTTTCATCTTAATATACCCGTGTATCGGCACAACCGGGGTATGTAATTTGAAAAGGTCAGATTTATAAACAGATTTAGCCCTGCTGAAGATAAAGTCCAGATTATCGTATAACATTCCTTTCGGAATATTCAGCTCGAAACCATTATCTCTGAAAATATTTGATACAGAGCAATCTATAAAAGTGCCTTTTGTGGCAGCAACAGGGACAGGCATTTTTCTGCCTTTAACTGTAAACTCAGAGACAGATTCATTGCCGCTTCTGTCAGAAAGCACATATCTGAATTTATAATCTCTTTCTTCATTGATATTTACGATACCTCTTTTACTATCAGCTTTTAGAACTGAAAGATTATTTCCGGGTTCAAGCCAGGATTTCATGACAAGAGACCGTGATCTGTACCATGCCTCATAATCAATCATGGCATTAATATATCTGGTTTCACTGAATGAAAACGAAGAAATATCAAAACTGAAGATATTTTTATCATCACAAAAAAGCTTCAGGGATTGTATGCCGTAAATGTTTGAATTGTTATCCATCAAATCAAAAGCCTTAATACCAATTCCTATATTTCCCCATGCACACGGGAAAGTATCAGCGGGAGCAAAACTTCCGTCTGCTTTATATACTGTATTAATGTTCTTTTTTTTCAGATTATTTGATAAAATACCATCATTACCGATTGCATAAATGGATAAACCTCTGATATCCGGTTTCCTGCTATCGGGGATTCTGTCTGAGAACCAGATCAGTGGATCCTGAGGATCTTCTGTAATGGTGTTTCTTATTTCAAAATGCATATGTGGTGCTGAAGAAACACCTGAATTTCCACTGTGTGCGATAAGCTGACCTTTGGTAACCGTAAGATTTTTGTCTGAAAATGTAGTGTCAAGTTCGAAGTTTTCGATCTTGTACTGAAGATTTTTTGCGATACTGTCAAATGGAGAAGCAAGACGCTCAAGATGGGCGTATAAACTGGTTTTTCCGTCAGGATGGTCGATGTAAATTGCATAACCTAATCCCCAGGTACTAATCCTTATTCTTGAAACCCATCCTTTTTCTATAGAGTAAACAGGAATCCCTGTTCTTTTTTGAGTTTTAAAATCAATACCGGAATGAAGATGGTTGCTTCTGAGTTCACCAAAATTACCACTAAGATTCGGGGTAATATTCATTGGCAGTCCGTAAGAAAGTTTAATAGTTTTCAGATCATCATTTTCAGTTTGAGTATCATAGCAGTATGAAACCGTAAAAGAAAAAAAGATCAGAATGAAAGTCAATATGCGCAGGAGACCCTTCATCGGCAAACTAAAAACACAATCTTAAGATATTGAAGGTGAATATTTTATTTTTAAAGTTTATTTGTTTCAGTATCAGGAAATATTATTGAAGCTTCAAATGTTTTTGCTTCTTCAAAGTCCATAATAGCATAAGCCATAATTATTACAACATCTCCCTTCTGAACTTTTCTTGCTGCAGCACCATTAAGACAAATTGTGCCTGAGCCACGTTCCCCTTTTATAACATAGGTTTCAAATCTCTCACCATTGTTGTTGTTGACTATTGCAACTTTCTCATGTACAATAATATTTGCAGCATCCATCAGATCTTCATCAATTGTTATGCTACCGATATAATCCAGGTTCGCATCAGTTACTTTGACACGATGGATTTTTGATTTTAATACTTCAATTTGCATTCTTGTATACTATATTGTCTATTAACCTAACAGGACCACAGAATATGGCAATACAACCAACTATATAACCTGATTCATTCCAGTCATTCACTTCCTGTAAACTGAAACCATCTGCAATTTCAAAATATTCCAGTTTAAAGACAGGATATGAAACCAGATTGTCAATTACATATTTTTTGGTTTCACTTACATTGTGATCTTTTGCAAAGTTAAGACTTTTGAATAAAAATTCAGATATTAAAGGAGCTTTTTCACGTTCGGTTTCAGATAATCTTGTATTCCTGCTGCTCATCGCCAGTCCGTCTGTTTCTCTTACAATAGGGCAGGGGACTATTTCAAGCGGATATTTCTGCTGTTTGACCAGCTCTCTTATGATGGCAAGCTGTTGAAAATCTTTTTCTCCGAAATATGCTCTGTCCGGTTTGACCATTTCAAACAATTTGCTGACTATCTGAGCTACACCGTTGAAATGTCCCGGTCTGAACATGCCTTCCATGACATGTTCAAGTTTTCCGAAACTGAATACTCTTGTATCGGGCTCAGGGTATATTTCTTCAACAAAGGGCATGAAAACGTAGCTGCATCCGGCTTCCTCAAGCATTTTACAATCTTTTTCAGGAGTTCTCGGGTATTTTTCGAGATCATTCTTGTCATTAAACTGTGTCGGATTGACAAAAATGCTGACGACACAAATGTCATTTTCCTTTACACTTCTTTCTACAAGCTGAATATGACCTTTGTGTAATGCGCCCATTGTCGGAACCAATCCGATTTGGGATTTATTCTTCCTGAAAGGTTCAAGCTTTTCGTTGAGTTCTGATACTGTTTGAATTATATACATAAGATGTATTATAATAAGTTAAAAAATCAAGTTCTACATTTATCAGTTATTAGTATTTTTCTTAAAGCTATATATAACTGAAAATATTCAAAGCCTCATAAACGTAACCAGTTTCGGTTTTATGTGGTTCGATAGAGACTGCAAAAAAACTAAATAAATGTCAAATGGCGAAACTATGAGTAGAATACTTGCAAATTCATAATTTTTTTTTTACTATCTTTGCAGTCATATTTTTTTAAGTGAAAAAGGATTATGAAGACCACCAGGGTTCTGTATATCTGTCAAGAAATTTTTCCTTACTTACCCGAATCTGAGATTGCAAATATTTGCAGAGATTTGCCACAAGGCATCCAAGAAAAAGGTCGAGAAATCAGGATTTTTATGCCGAAATACGGCAACATTAACGAAAGACGTAATCAGCTTCATGAAGTGATCCGTTTGTCAGGTATGAACCTCATTATTGATGACAATGATTATCCGCTCATCATTAAGGTTGCTTCTATTCAATCTGCCAGAATGCAGGTCTATTTTATAGATAATGAGGACTATTTCCAGAGGAAGTTTACTGTTGCTGATGCAGGCGGTAATGAATTTGAAGATAATGATGAAAGAAGCATTTTCTTTGTCCGCGGGGTAATAGAAACTGTCAGAAAACTGAGGTGGGTTCCCGATATTGTACATTGTCATGGATGGGTTACTTCACTTGCGCCGCTCTATATAAAACGTGTATTCGCCGATGATCCTTGTTTCAGGGATTCCAAGGTCGTATTTTCGCTTTATGACAATGAATTTAAACAGCCATTCCGCCCATTATTCAGAAAACAGCTTATGTTAGAAGGTATTACGGAGCCGGATCTGATAGATATCAAGGACGAGATTGATTACGAATCACTTTCTAAACTTGCGATGCGTTTTTCTGATGGTGTAATTCAGGGAAGTCCTGTGATAAACCAAAGTCTTGTTGATTCATGTCTGGAAATGAACAAACCTTTTCAAAGTTATCAAACTCAGGACACGTATATTGACGCTTTTAATGAGTTCTATGATCAAATCCTTGAGTAAGACTGTTATTCTTAATTAACTTACAAATGCAAAAAGCTAACCTGTTTATCATATCATTACTATCCCTGGTAACAGTCTTTTTTTCTTGTGAAGATGGTAACATTATCGGAGGCTCCATTCAGCCTGATCAGGATAAGATATCTGTTTATTATGATACTGTTCATGTGGTTTCATCCACGGTATTAGTTGATTCAATGTTATACAGAAGCTCTTCTGCATATCTTGGTGAATTTACTGACAAATATTTTGGTACGACCAAACCTGATTTTCTTGCTCAGCTATATTGCCCATACCGCTTTTCATTTCCTGATGACGTAAAGAGGATCGACTCATCGTATTTATATATCAATTATGAAGATTGGTTCGGCGATTCGACAGCTCTGATGCATATGAATGTATATGAGATGAATAAACCGATGGTCCCGGATAAAGCGTACTATACCAACATCAATCCCGTTTATTATTGCGATAAGTCTAAGTTCCTCGGATCTGCTTCTTTTACTGCCGGAGATATGTATTCTTCAGACTCGGTTAAAAACCTCGATAATTATGAAACCGTTATTAAGGTTCCTATAACTACAGAGCTTGGTAACAGATTTTTAAGAGATTACCGCAAGAATCCTGAGAAGTTTGCTTCTCCGACAGCATTTGCTGATTATTTCAATGGATTATATGTAACTACTAATTATGGTAACGGGAGTATTCTTAATATAAAGCATTGTGAATTAGAGCTTTGTTACGGAACATATTTGTACAGTAAGAATAGTGGAGGTCTTCGCGATTCATTTGTAATTGGAGCTTCATATTTTACGGTAAACAAGGAAGTAAGGCAGGTAAACCGTTTTGAGCATAACGATCTTACAAGTTACATTAATCCGAATGACAAATCAGATAGTTTGAATTATGTCTTTTCACCCGGTGGACTCTACACAAAGGTTTCGATTCCTTCAAAAGTAATCGATAAGTTGGCAGGGTCTTCAGTAAATTCAATGAGACTTAAAATCAATGCCACTCAGCTCGATGAATCGAAATATGGTATGACACCACCAACTAAGATGTTGCTGATACGTGAATCGGATTCCAGAAATTTCTTCTCAAGATTTGAAATGAACGACGGATTGTACTCATTCCTTGCTGAATACGACACGGATGATAAAACATATACATTTGATTTGAGCTATTATGCTCAAAAGATGGTAAGGAAACATGACGACCCCGAGTCAACAACATTTGTTCCTTTTTATGATATGTTGATGATACCTGTAACTGTTGTAGAGTCTGCTGACGGAACCGAAATCCGGCTTGAACAATCGCTTACACCATGTGCTGTAAAAGTCAGAGGAGCTAAACATCAGACATCACCGATGAAACTTGAAATGGTTTACTCGAAAGGTAAGATAAATTAATAAAAAAGCCCGCTAACTACTTAGCGGGCTTTTTTATGTGATAAAGATAATTTCTATTTTTTTGACTTTCTGGACTTTAGTATTTTGACTTCTTCTTCAAGTTCAGAAATAGTATTTTCCTGATTGTGTATTGTGGTAAGAAGAGAATTCAGCTCTTCATTATCTATACTTGAAGGGAATTGAGCTTCAACTCTTTTCATAAAGTCACTTAACACGTTCATGTAATTTGTAAAGGCATCGTAAGGAGTGTCATAAGGGCTGAATTGTTGATGAACAGCTCCATCTGAAGATCTCTTTGTGCTCATGTAAAAGAAATGGTCGCTTGTCTGAAGATAAAGCCAGTCTTGTTGTATTCTTCTGTCTTTTATAAGTCTTACTCTTTCACTCAGACTGTATAGTTTTTTGAAGGCCTCCTGTTGAAGGTTATTTCCCAGCCACGCACTTATGTCACGTTCTTCGTCCGCCCATGAAATTGGGTGTAAGACATGTAATTGTTCAACAGGTTTAATTTTTTCAGCTACTTCAGAAGGAGATAAAAGTGAAACCTGACGTTTAGAAGCCTCAGAAGGCAATGCTTTGAGGAATTCAAAAATACCACTTTCTTTTTTTTGAAGATTACCGAAAGTCTCATAATTCATAAACAGATTTACCAGTTTTTCATTTTCAGGAATATTGCATATCCAGTCGATAAACTTATCGGCAGTAAGGGGATTGTTGCTCCATGAAAAACTGGAAAACCTGAAAGAAATATCATCGCTTAACCTGCTGTTTTTCAACAGTAACTTTAGCTTGGGTATCGAGGTGTGTTGATAAACATAATTTGGACTTTTCCATCCCAAAATATGTTTAGCACCTTCAGTGATTATAGTTTCATACCCCATATCATAAACAAGTTCTCCGATTTCATCTGAGTAGATAAGCTCAGTGTTTCTGAAAACTGTTGGTTTATAGCCAAAAAGGGTCTGAATCTTCAAACTGTGCATTTCAACCTGAGACCTGAACTCATCCGGATCAGTAAGTGATGATAGTGAATGTGCATAAGTTTCGGATAAAAACTCAACACATTTTGTATCTGCAAGTTTTTTGAAACTGTCAATTACTTCCGGTGCATGCATCTCAAGCTGATCAAGTGCAACACCTGAAATTGAAAAAGCGACTTTAATCTTACCGTTACTTGCTTTAATCATCTGAAGCAAAGTCTCATTCGCTTTCAGAAAAGAGTTTCTGGCGATGTTTTCAAGTATATTCTGATTGTTGAAATCATCATAGTAATAATGATCTGTACCTATATCAAAAAAACGGTATCTCTTAAGCCTGAATGGCTGATGTATCTGAAAATAAAAACAAATGTTCTTCATATCTCGAAATTTTGCAATAATTACTTTTTAAAAGTGACAAACGCTGTTATAAATGTCTCTCACTTTGTTGCCTGCATACTCCCATTTAATCTCATCCACTTCTTTTTTGCCCTCAGATTTGAGAAAATCATACATGCCTTCATATGAAATAATTGAATAAATAGCATCAGCCATTGCATCAATATCCCAATAATCAATTTTTATGGCATTATATAATATTTCAGCACATCCGGATTGTTTGGATATAATTGTTGGAACGCCCACCTGCATTGCTTCAAGGGGAGAAATACCAAATGGCTCAGAAACAGAAGGCATTATGTAAACGTCACTTGACTTCAGCATTTTATAAACCTCAGGACCTTTGAGGAAACCGGTAAAATGAAAACGGTCAGAAATTCCTCTTTTCGCGGCGAGTCTGACCATGGCCGCCTGCATATCTCCGCTACCTGCCATAACAAACCTTACACCTTTTGTTTTTTGTAAAACCTTGTAGGCGGCTTCAACAAAATACTCCGGACCTTTTTGCATCGTGATTCTGCCCAAAAAAGTTACAATCTTATCTCCTGTATAATTTGCCGGAAGTATGGCTTCAACTTCAGGACTTACCGGCTCGACTGCATTATGTACGGTAATAACTTTTGAAGGATGCTGATGATATTTGTTTATGACTGTGTCTCTGGTAAGATCGCTGACACAAAGTATCTTGTCCGCATAGTCCATGCCGTTTTTTTCTATTCCGTAAACCTGAGGATTCACATTCCCTCTGCTTCTGTCAAAATCAGTGGCATGAACATGTATTACCAGCGGTTTCCCCGTAATGTTTTTTGCATGAATACCTGCAGGATAGGTCAGCCAGTCATGAGAATGTATTACATCATATTGTCCTGTCCTGGCAATAACGCCTGCACAAACAGAGTAATTGTTTATCTCTTCAAGCAGATTGTCAGGGTATCTCCCCGAAAACTCAATGCATCCGAGATCATTAACATTCATATATCTGAAATCAGCATAAATGTTTTTCCTCAGGTCATAATATAGCTGAGGATCCATATAATGACCAAATCTTGCATTAAGAGTTTCATATGACGGATCTTTCCAGACAAGAGGAGTGTTGCAGGCACCGATAATCTTCAGGAAACTCTGATCTTCATCACCATGAGGCTTTGGAATAACAAAAGTAATCTCCATATCTCTCTGAAGAGACATGCCTTTAGTCAAACCATAACTTGCAGTACCAAGTCCTCCCAAAATATGTGGCGGAAACTCCCACCCGAACATCAACGCCCTCATTGCTCCTGAATTAAATTCATTATATTTTTCATCTTGCGATGAATTCTTAAAATCTCAGCTACATTCATAGCGAAAGAAACTCCACCACGAGCTCTGTACGGAGGATTGCCGTCAAAAAACTCTGAAATCGTACCTATACCTCTGTCATTAAGTTCTTCTTCAAAACCATAAATGACTTTTTGGGCAAAGTTCAATCCGCTGTTTTTGTAAATCTTCAGATATGCGTCCAGATAAGGGCCTATAAGCCATGGGTATGAAGGACCCTGGTGACAGGATAATGCTCTTTGATCGGCGTTGCCTTCATAATTTGGCAGATATCCGGTACTTTTGGGACTCAAAGACCTGAGACCTTTTGGAGTGAGTAATTCTTTGGTGACCAAATCAACTATTTTCTTCTTCTGTACAGTATTTAGCGGCGAGTATTCAAGCGATGCAGCGAATATCATGTTCGGTCTCACACTCCAGTCCGGATTATTGTTATCCACATAGTCGTACAGATATCCGTATTGATTAAGAAAGACTTCAATAAATGAATCTTTGGTCTTATCTGCAAGCTTTTTATATGAGTTTAAATGATACTTTTTTTCAGAGAATTCGGAAAGTTCAATACCAAATAAAATAGTATTATACCATAATGCATTGAATTCTACAAGATAACCGGATCTTGGCGTAACCGGTTTGCCATTAATCATCGAGTTAATCCAGCTTACAGGTTTTTGGCGCCCATTTGTATAAAGTAATCCATTCTCATGCAGGAAAAGATTATCATGTTTCTGTTTTCTGATAAATTCAATAATATCAAAAACCACCTTCCCGTATTTTTCAAAACACTTATTCAAACCATTATATTTAGCGTATTCCTGAACAGACCATACAGCCCATAATAAAACGTCCGGATCTTCCATTCCGGAAATCGCACATTCAAGAGGCTTTTTTTCAATAAAGTTTACAATGGCATTCAATCCGGTATCCATAATGGCATCAAACAATCCCGGATCTTTAGCTGAAATAGTCAACCCCGGTAACGAAATAAACAAATCCCTCGCCCGGTAATTAAACCAGGGATATCCTGCAATTATATACCTCTGACCGTCTTCATGTTTGTTATAAAACTGATATGCGGCATTTTTAAGACAATTCGTGAAGCTT
Organism: uncultured Bacteroidales bacterium; assembly: GCA_964502355.1. Classification (GTDB taxonomy): domain Bacteria; phylum Bacteroidota; class Bacteroidia; order Bacteroidales; family UBA1402; genus UBA8389. The sequence goes on along the minus strand of CAZCWK010000025.1, from coordinate 20,689 downwards.
GAGCGTGGAGTTCTGAGACTTGTTTCTTTTTCAAAAAGACCTGACATCTTTCTTGGAGAAAGCGGGGAAGTCCCTGCTGAAAAAATTATACTTTCTCCTTTGGAAATATTTACTTCAAAATAACCGGGTACAAACAGATCTTCCTGATATTCATACATCTGCTCCTGGTCTTTCATGTATTCAATATTCCTGTACCAGTCAGGCTCAGTCATGAATTTGTTTTTTCTTGAAAGCTGCATGAAAAGTTCAGGATAATTATTATAAAGACAAGCTTTAACTCCGTTTTCAACGGGTATACACTCCTTATTGATTTCAGAGTTTTCCTTACACAGACTCATAGTGTTTCTGAAAGCCAGAAAAGGTTTAAATCTTAGCGTAGTGGGTGAATGCGCATCTATCAGACTGTATTTCACAAGCAACCGGTTTTCATGAGATACAAATATGGTTTCTTTCGTAAGTATCACACCTCCTACACGATAAGTTGTTTTTGGATTGTAATCACATTCGTATTCTCTTATATATTTATGACCTTTTGGACTGAAATTATCTCCGGGATATTTATGCAGACCAAGATTAAACTCGGCACCTCTTTGTATTACGGTAGCATCAAGCGTGGACATAAGTACATGATTGCCACCATCCAATTCAGGCAATGGTATCACAAGCAGTCCCTGCTGCTTTCTTGTATTGCAATCAACTATTGTAGAATAACTGTAAGCTCCTGATTTGTTGGTCCTCAAAATCTCTTTCAACAAAGACTGCTCAAGATTTATCATTAGATTTTTATCAAACTTCAGATAACTCATGGTTTAGATTTTTTATAAAACGAATGTAAGATTAAATTGCCAAAAAATCAATTGATAAAAGAACGGTTTTTTCAATAAAGCTATCTGAATCGGTCTATTTGTCAATTAATCAGTTAATCAGTGTTGAAGATTTTCAATAATTTTTTTTATTTCTTCAGTATTCTGGACAAAAGAAAGCTGGTCAAGTAAAGGTCCGAGGTTTGAAGTAAAAAGCTTGACGGAAATTGCCAGGAGTATTATGCCAAAAAACTTTCTTAATACGTAAACTCCGCCTTTGCCAAGCAGTCTCTCAATTAATCCTGTGGATTTCAAAACTATAAATACGAATATCATATTTAGTAAGAGCGCAATCAGAATATTAATAATCTCAAATTCAGCTCTTAATGAAAGAAGAGTTGTAAATGATCCTGCGCCGCAGATAAGCGGGAAAACCAATGGAACTATATATGAGACATCTTTAGGACTTTTATCATTAAAGATGTTGATGTCAAGTATCATTTCAAGTGCAATAAGGAATATGACGAATGAACCGGCTACAGCAAATGATGAAATATCAACTCCGAATAAATTAAGGAGTATTTCACCTAAAAACAGGAAGATCGTCAGAGTTAGCATCGATACAAGTGAAACTCTTGCCGGATATAATTCACCTTTCTTCTGTTTCAAGTCTAAAATAACAGGTATAGAGCCTGTTATATCAATTATGGCAAATAATACCATGAATGCGCTTGCGATTTCTTTAATACTGATTTCCATGTTTTCCGATATTAAATAGTTATGTGCAAAAGTAGTGAGTTTATTAAGAATTAATCTGTAAATTTGCAGGAATTTTTTCGGAGGCATTTTACTACTGAAAAAGTTATTTTTTTATTGATAACACCCTTTATAAACATATTCAAAAGTGAAAAAATTAAGTTATATAATTATGACCATTGCCTTGGCCGGAACAGCTGTCGCAAGCGCATCAGCAGCAAATCCGTTTTTTGTAAAAAAATACGGGACCCCACATGAAACCTATCCATTTGATAAAGTTAAGACTGAGCATTTTATGCCTGCATTCGAAAAAGGTTTCAAACTACAGGAAGCAGAAATCAAAGCTATTGAAACCAATAAGGCAAAACCTGATTTCAGCAATACAATCGAAGCGCTTGAACGCTCAGGAGCATTACTGCATGATGTTTCTGCTGTATTTTATACTTTGACAGGTAGCGAAAATAATGATGAGTTAATGGCCCTTTCGGCAAAAGTAGCTGAAATGCAGACTATGCATTCAAACAAGATTAATCTGAATGAAAAACTTTTTGAAAAAGTTAAGGCTGTTTTTGATAATCGAAATAATCTCTCACTTAACACTGAACAGTCAAAGCTATTAGAAGATACTTATGAAGGCTTTGTAAGAAGTGGTGCTGCATTAAAAGGAGCTGATCGTGAAAAATATAAAGAGCTTACTATAAAACTTAGTTCTTTGAACGATAAATTTTTTCAGAATACACTCAGGGCAACTAATGCTTATGAAAAGATAATAAGTGATGAAACCTTACTAAAAGGCATGAATGAAAGCGGACTTGCTGCTGCAAAGAACAAAGCTAAAAGTAAAGGTGTTGAAGGTTGGTTGTTTGATTTATCTGCCCCGAGCTATTCTTCATTGATGAAATATGCTGACAACAGATCTTTGAGAGAAGAAATATACAGAGCTTACAACACCAGAGCAATGTCCGGTGAATTTGACAACAGACAAGTAATAAAAGATATTGTTAATGCCAGAAGAGAAATTGCATTATTGCTTGGTTACCAGACATATGCAGATTATGCTATAAAACGCAGAATGGCTGAAAATCCTGAAAATGTCTATACTTTTCTTGATAAACTGACTAATGCTTATTTGCCTGTAGCAAAAGCTGAACTTGCAGCAGTACAGGGATTTAGTACGGGCCAGGAAGGTAAGTATTTTAAGATACAACCTTGGGATTTTTCCTATTATTCAGAAAAACTTAAACAGGCTACTTTTGATGTAAGTGATGAAGTACTGAGACCATATTTTAAACTTGAAAATGTTATTGATGGTGTTTTCGGACTTGCAACTAAACTATATGGTATAAGTTTTAAAGAAAACAAAAAAATACCTGTATGGAACAAGGAAGTTAAAGCATGGGATGTATTTGATAAGGATGGCAGTTTCCTTGCCGTATTATACACGGATTTCCATCCGAGAAAGTCTAAAAGAGCCGGGGCCTGGATGAGCGATATAAATGAGCAATACAGGAAAAATGGTAAAGATATCAGACCTCATGTTTCGATAACTATGAATTTTACTCCTTCGACTCCTGATAAACCATCTTTGCTTACTTATGACGAAGTGACTACATTCTTACATGAATTCGGCCATTCGCTTCACGGTATGTTATCAGACGTAACTTACAGAAGCTTGTCAGGCACAAACGTTTACAGGGATTTCGTTGAATTACCTTCACAGGTAATGGAAAACTGGGCAAATGAGAAAGAGTTTCTTGATTGTTTTGCTGTAAATTATAAAACAGGAGAAAAAATGCCTGTAGAACTGATTGAAAAGATTAAAGCTGCTCAAAACTTCAACATTGCTTATGCATGTATGAGACAACTAAGTTTTGGCTATATGGATCTGGGCTGGCATACCATAAAAGAAAACTTCAACGGAGATGTTCAGGAATTTGAGAAAAAAGCATGGAGTAAAGCTATCGTTCTACCACAACCTGATGATTGTTTGACAAGCGCAACATTCTCTCATATTTTCTCAGGAGGTTATGCAGCAGGCTATTACAGTTATAAATGGGCTGAAGTTCTGGATTCAGATGCTTATGGTTTCTTCGTGAGAAATAAAGTTTTTGATACTGAGACAGCAGGCTCTTTCAGGAAAAACATACTTTCCAGGGGAGGAACCGAACATCCTATGATGCTTTACAAACGTTTCAGAGGACAAGAACCAACTATTGATGCGTTGCTGAAAAGAGATGGTATCAAATGATTTTTTAATTTTTATATGAACAACGATACAGATAACAAGCAGTTGATACTTGACAGTCGCTATATGCGTATGGCGCTGATATGGGCCGAAAATTCCTATTGCAAGAGAAGGAAAGTCGGAGCCCTTATTGTCAAGGACAAGATGATAATTTCTGATGGATACAATGGAACCCCTTCAGGTTTCGAAAATGTATGCGAGGATGAGTTTTACAAAACCAAACCTTACGTATTGCATGCTGAAGCCAATGCTATTACAAAAGTTGCAAAATCAAACAACAGCAGCGAAGGAGCCACATTGTATGTGACTGCTTCACCATGTATTGAATGTTCAAAACTTATTATACAATCCGGTATTAAGAGAGTGGTTTATTCTGAACCATATCATACTGAAGATGGCATAGATTTATTAAAAAGGGCAGGAATTGAATTAGTGTATTGTAATTTGAAAGATTTGTCTGATGGAACTGAAGAATAAAGGAAAATTCTGGATACCGCTTGCGATGGCGGTATGTGTTGCGGTTGGATTGGTTGTTGGTACTTTGATGACCCGTAATGAAATGTTTAGTTACAGTGGTGCCAGACTTAATAATCTCAATAAAATCAGTGCGCTGATTTCGCTGATTGATTCCAAATATGTTGACAGTGTTGATTTGTCAAAAATTTCTGAAGATTTAATCCCTAAAGTCCTTGCCGAGCTCGATCCTCATTCAGTTTATATTCCGGCTGATCAGAGGAAGATAACAGATGAACAACTTGAAGGCAGTTTTAGCGGAATCGGAGTTCAGTTTACAATACTGGAAGATACTATTTATGTTATTAATGTTGTTAAGAACGGTCCATCAGAACGTGCCGGGATAAAAGCTGGTGACAGGATTGTTTCAATTAATGACACTGCATTTACAGGTAAAAGTGTAAATAACGAGAAGATTCTTAAAACACTCAGAGGAGATAAAGGCTCTTCTGTAAAGATTGGTGTTAAAAGATTTAAAACGAAGGATGTATTACAGTTTAAAGTTATCAGGGATGACATACCTGTGTATAGCATAGATGCCAGATATAAAATCGGCAATGAAATCGGATATATAAAGTTAGGTTCATTCGGAGTTAATGCTCATTCAGAGTTTCTGGAAGCATATGCCTTTCTTCAGAAGTCAGGATGTAAAAGATATATTCTCGATTTAAGAGGCAACACGGGAGGATTGATGGATCCGGCTATAAATATTGCGAATGAATTCTTGCCGGCTAACAGGCTGATTCTATATACTCAGGGCAAGGCATATCCAAGAGAAAATGTATATTCCACAGGCTCAGGATCTTGCCAGAATGTTCCTGTTGTTGTAATAGTTGATGAAGGGTCCGCTTCTTCAAGTGAGATCCTGACCGGAGCGCTTCAGGATAATGATAGAGCCTGGGTTGTAGGCAGACGTTCTTTTGGAAAAGGACTGGTTCAGACCGAAGTGCCATTTAAAGATGGTTCTGCTGTAAGGTTGACGATTGCAAGATTTTATATTCCATCAGGCAGATGTATTCAGAAACCATATGTTAATGGTAGTGACGAAAACTATCAGATGGACATACTCAACAGATATATGAAGGGTGAGTTTTATTCAAAGGACAGCATAAAATTAAAGAATGATAAGAAGTATGAAACCGTTGCAGGAAGGACTGTTTATGGCGGTGGCGGCATAATGCCTGACTTTTTTGTTCCACTGGATACAACGGGTGTGAGTGCCTGGTACAATAAAGTTCAGTCAGCAAATCTTATATCTACATTCTCATTTGCTTTTGTTGATGCTAACAGAGAAAAAATTAAAAAATATGATACTCCAAATAAACTTTCAGACTGGCTTGAAGAGCAAAACCTGATACCTGATTTTGTAAGATATGCTGCTGATAAAGGGGTAAGGGGAAGACCTGAATTTATTTCAATGTCATTCCCTCTGGTAAATACAATTATTAAAGCAAGTATAGCCCGATTAATGTTAGGCGATGATGCTTTCTGGAAGATTTATCAGGAGAACGATCCTACTTTAACCAAATCTGTGGAAGTAGTGATTAAAGCTAAAAGTAATATTGAAGATGGCTTGCCTGAATAAGGCAGGTCATCTGAAAATAATATCTGTTAATATATCTTTTCCTGCTTTTTTATTGAGAAGATTTATAAGACTTTGTCTCATCATAAGAAGTTCATTTCTTATTACAGATGAATCCAGAGAGATATAGAGTATTCCGTTTCTGACGGTAAGATTTCTGATATGTGCTGATATACCGGGACCGACGATTTCAGGGAAAGCATTTAAAAGTCTGGTTTCATACAAACCATTTTCAAGATTCAGGCTTTTAACATAATCGTCGAGAACCTGGCCTATACTTTGAATATTTCTCTTCTTCATTTCCTGTCAGCAATAATGTTACCATCATTAATATTAAATAACTTGTATTCTCCGCCTGAACTTTCAAACAGCCTGAGAAGGTGATCTTTGTTGGTATCAGTAATAAAAATCTGACCAAAGTCATTTCCGGAAACAAGTTTGATTATATTTTCCACTCTGTTGCTGTCCAGCTTGTCAAAAAGATCATCGATAAGAAGTATAGGATTCTTACCGGTAATTTTCTTAAGAAAAGCATACTGAGCCATTTTAACGGCAACCAGAAAACTCTTATTTTGACCCTGAGAACCAATTCTTTTCACCGGGAAACCATCAAGATCCATTTGCAAATCATCTTTATGTATACCCCTTGTGGTATAACCAAGTAAAGTGTCCCTTTGCCTTGCCTTTTTTAGCTGATTTTCGAGATCACCTTCATCAATATGTGAGTAATAACTCAGACTTATATTTTCTTTGCCACCTGAAATGATTCTGTAGTAAAGCTCAAAAACAGGAGTGAACTCCTCAATAAATTTCTTCCTTTTACAGAAAATCTTTTCGGATTCTATCCCCATTTTGCCTTCATAAACTTCAAAAAGAGAGTTGTCGTTTACGAATTCGTCTTTTAAAAGACTGTTTCTTTGCACTAAAGCATGATTATAACTTACCAGAGCTTCCATGTATTCCCTGTCATACTGAGTGATGACCATGTCCATAAATTTCCTTCTTTCGTCACTGCCTTCCCTGATAAGTTCTTCGTCAGAGGGTGAAATGAGAACAAGAGGAATTTTTCCTATATGTTCAGAAAGTCTGTCATATTCTTTATTATCATACTTAAAAACTTTCCTTTGTCTGCGTTTTACACCACAACTTGCGACTACAGGTGTTCCGCTTGAAAGGCCTTCACACTTGATCATGAAAAAATCACAATTGTGCATGATATTCTGAGAATCCTGAGTGTTTGTATGACTTTTGCAAAAGGCCATATAGTAAATAGCATCAAGAAAATTAGTCTTTCCGACTCCGTTATTTCCTACAAAACAATTGAGAGAAGGAGAGAAGGAAAGCTCAGCGTCATGTATATTCTTGAAATTCAAGATTGATAGGGAGTTTATTTGCATTAGCTACACTAAATGAGGTTTAGTATAGACAAATGTACAAAAAAACAAGTATTTATTTTCTTAATCAAAGAAATGATGTACTTTTGTACACCAATTTTGAAAATACCAATTACAATCTAGACTTTTAAGTTATGTCGAAGAAAACTGAAGATCCAAAGGATGATTTGCAACAGGTGAATGAGGCTTTAAGCCGTTCAGAACAATTTATTGAGAAGAATCAGAAGAACCTCCTGATTGCATTGGCTGTCATAGTAGTTCTTGTTTCCGGAATACTTTTATTCCGTCATTCCTATCTTATCCCTAAAGAAAAGGAAGCTCAGGAAATGATTTACATTGGGGAACAGTATTTTGCAACTGATTCATTCCAGTTGGCAATACATGGTGATGGTGCCGGTTATATCGGTTTTGAAGCTATTATCGATGATTACAGGACAACAAAGACAGCTAAACTCGCTGCAGCTTATGCCGGTCTTGCTTACAAGAATCTGGGCGATTTTGAGAAAGCAATTGAATATCTTAAGAAGTGTAAAGCTGAGGATATAATGGTTTCACCTGCTCTTACCGGTTCTGTTGGTGATTGCTATGTAGAGCTTAAGGATTATGCAAAAGCTGCTGACTATTTTGAGAAAGCTGCTGAAATCGATAATGAATTATTATCACCTATTTACCTGATGAAAGCTGCCAGAGTTTATGAGAAACTCGGTAAAAAAGACAAGGCTGTCAATGTTTACGAGACTATCAAGACTAAATATCCTAATTCACAGGAAGGCCTTTCTGTTGAAAAGTATATTGAAAGAGATAAGGAATAAATAAATTGATATTCCAATGGCCACTAAATTTCATAACCTTTCAGACTATGATTCGTCAGCAATGCCTGATGCATCTGGTATGAGGATAGGTATTGTCGTAGCCGAATGGAATTACAAGATTTCTTATAAATTGTTTGAGGGTTGTCTGAATACCCTGATTAAGAATGGTGTTAAAGAAGATAATGTTTTGTATAGATGGGTGCCCGGTAGTTTCGAGCTCGTATATGGTGCAAAAGTATTATCAGATTTATCCGGTGATGATGCCCTTGATGCGGTAATTGTTCTGGGTTGTGTAATCAGAGGTGAAACCCCTCACTTTGACTATGTCTGTTCAGGTGTTACTCAGGGAGTTACTCTTTTAAACAAAGAAGGGAATGTTCCTGTGATTTTCGGACTTCTGACAAATGACAACATGCAACAATCACTGGACAGGGCGGGTGGTATTCATGGTAACAAAGGAGTTGAAGCTGCAGTCACTGCTATTAAAATGGTTAGTTTCAAAAGATCTTTGTGCTGACTAAATAAGAAATAAATTATTTAAGATCGAGTCCGAACGTTCTGTATAAATCCAGAAGGTTCGGATTTTTCTTTACCATAAAATCCAGCTTTTCTTTTGCTGTAAACGGTCTGTAATTATCAGGTATATCCACGAGGTTTAGTTTCATCAAAACATTATTGTTGCCCAGTTTTGACCTGAGATATGATTCAACTGAACCCCTGATCTCTTCAAGTTTTGTCTTTAGCAGAGGATTTGTAACGTTTACCTCAAAACTTTTATCAGGATTAAGAGTCAATAAACAAGCTTTCATTGCATTAGAAAGATGTAAGTCATCTTCTTTAATATCTGATGAAAAATTAGTCCAGGTATTTATCAGATCGTCAATCTTAAAATCATTATTTAAATCTGTATGCAATTCCTGTTGTACAGAAGATATGTTTTTTTCTGTTTCATTATTTGCATTCGGACGTATAGACCTGATTGACATGTAACCTTTAAGTTTACCTGTCAGATTCTGAGTAGTCTGTGATGTTACTGCTGAACCGGCTTTAGTTGAAGTCGTGGTTTCAACCTTTTCAGTTTGTTTACTTGCCTGAGTATTTTTTGAAATCCGATTGCCTGCAGTGTTTGATGCAGTAACTGTGTCATTGGATTCAGAAGGAAGTTGATTTACTGCCTCCTTTTTAAGGAGAGGTAATAAAGCAGTGTAAATATCATCTTCTAGGAGTTCACGGATTTTTTTTTTTGAATCCGTCAATTGTGATATGCGGATTAAAGCGAGTTCGACAAGAAGCCGTTTGTTTTTACTCTCCTTATAAGCCAGATCACAATCGTTACAAATCCTGAGAGCAGCATATAAAAATTCTAACGGGCAAACAGCCGATTGTTCCTGATACTGATTTCTGATATTAGCTCCAACTTCAAGCAATATGAGTGTGGACGCATCTTTACATACCATCAGATCTCTCATATGATTACTCAATCCGGAAATAAAATGTTGTCCGTCGAAACCTTTGCTAAGTATATCGTTGAAAATCAATAATGAATTACTTAAATCGCCATCAAGCAGGCTGGTCGTCAGTTTAAAATAGTAATCATAGTCAAGTACATTCAGATTGGTAATTGTATCCTGATATGTGACCTTGCCATTTCCAAAACTTGCAACCTGATCAAAGATTGAGAGAGCATCCCTCATACCACCATCAGATTTAACTGCGATAATATTTAACGCTTCGTCCTCAGCTTCAATATGCTCTGATTTTGCAACATGTTTCAGCTGATCTACTATACCCTGTACACTAATCCTGTTAAAATCATAAATCTGACACCTGGAAAGTATGGTAGGAATAATCTTGTGCTTTTCAGTAGTAGCTAAAATGAATATGGCATGACGGGGTGGCTCCTCAAGAGTTTTCAAAAAAGCATTAAAAGCACTTGTGGATAACATATGGACTTCATCAATAATATAAACCTTGTATTTGCCAAGTTGCGGCGGAATTCTGACCTGATCAACAAGCACCCTGATACCGTCAACAGAATTATTGGAGGCAGCATCAAGCTCAAAGATGTTCAGAGAGCGCTGCTCATTAAAACTTTTACATGATTCACAAACATTGCAGGCTTCGCCATCATGACCCGGATTCATGCAATTAATAGTTTTTGCAAAAATCCTTGCACATGTAGTCTTGCCGACACCTCTGGGTCCGCAAAAAAGATAAGCCTGTGCCAATTGATTGTTTCTTATGGCATTTTTAAGGGTTTTCGTAAGAGCATTCTGGCCTACAACCGATTCAAAAGTGTCGGGTCTGTATTTTCTGGCAGAAACAAGATAATTGTCCATTGTAATTTTTACTTAATACAAATGTATGAAAAAAAAATATGTATTTTTGTGTCATACAAAACAGGTATGAAAAAAGTTAAAGACATTTGGATAAAGGTGAAACCTATACTCAACAAATACGTCATTTCCGTACTTGTAATATTTGTTTTTGTGGTTTTCATTGATGAAAACAGCGTAGTAAAGCGTATAAAACTTGAAAGAGAAATCAGTCGCCTTAAAAAAGAAGTTAAATACTATCAGAAACTTCGTGATTCAAGTGAAAAGAAACTTGATAATATAAATTCAGGTAAAGAGGAGCTTGAACGAATAGCACGAGAGGATTATTTGATGAAAAAGGCAGACGAAGATATCTACTTAATAAAATAATATGGACAAAAAGATTTTTGATTATCTTCTGGCAGCCGGAGCCATTCTTATACTTGTTACTTCTGTATTAGTTATGGAAAATGTTTCCTGGGGCAAATATGCATTTGCCGCAGGGTCATTATTTTATATAATATCAAGACTTAAAATGAAATATGAAGGTGATGATTTTCGTTTGAAAAGATTTAACCGTAATATATACATCTCATCATTACTTTTGGTTGCTACATGTTATTTGCAGTTTAAAGGCACTAACGTTTGGGTTGCATTATTGTTCGTGACAGCATTACTTGAGCTTTACTCTACCTTTAGAATATCTTCCATCGAGAAGGAAAAATGAGCAGTCCCGGTTTCAGGTTTAAGAAGTTTGAGATTAAACAGGATTTATGTGCCATGAAAGTCGGTACTGACGGAGTATTGCTTGGGGCATGGACAAGAGTAGATAATCCAGTTAAAATTCTCGATGTTGGTACCGGAACCGGACTTATAGCCCTGATGCTGGCTCAACGTACAGAAAATCATCTTAAAGCACTTATTCACGCTGTTGAAATTGATACTAATGCATCAATACAGGCACAACAAAATGCTGCAGAAAGCATTTGGGCTGACAGGATTAAGATATTTAACGCTGATTACAATACTTTTGAACCGGGATTAAAATACGATATTATAGTTTCCAATCCTCCATTTTTCAGAAATTCACTAAAGGCTCCTGAGAAATTCAGAAATCAGGCCAGGCATGATGCCAGTCTAACGTGGGAGCAACTCATTACAAAAAGCGCCTTGTTACTTTCAGATGAAGGTCACTTCACTACAATAATACCGGCAGAACAGGAAAATATTTTCACTGAGCTTTGTTGGGGGAGAGGGCTTTTACTGACAAGAAGATGTGAAATCATTACAAAAACAGGACTGAAACCAAAAAGAATAATGCTTGAATTCTCATTTCGCAGGACTGTAACTGAGCATACCAGACTTGAAATTGAAACCTCAGATAATATCAAATCAAAAGCTTATAATGACCTGACTTCAGGTTTCTACCTTTGACATTTTTTTTCTACCTTTGCACGCGAAAAATTTGCGCTGATCATGTCAAAAAAATTTACAGAATATTCAGGTTTTGATTTAACCAGAATCAATCAGGAAATCCTGAGAAAGTGGGATGAAAATGACTTATTTCATAGAAGTACTGAAATCCGTGAAGGATGTCCGTCTTTTGTGTTTTATGAAGGCCCGCCTTCTGCCAACGGTATGCCGGGCATTCACCATGTAATGGCCCGCAGCATAAAAGATATATTTTGTCGTTACAAGACTATGAAAGGTTTTCAGGTACAAAGAAAAGCCGGTTGGGATACCCACGGCCTGCCTGTTGAGCTGGGAGTTGAAAAGGCATTAGGCATAACTAAGGAGGATATCGGTAAATCAATCTCTGTAGCTGAGTACAATGCGGCATGTCGCAAAGATGTAATGAAGTTTACAAAAGAGTGGGAAGATCTTACTCATAAGATGGGCTACTGGGTAAATATGGACGATCCATATATTACTTATGATAATCGTTATATCGAAACGCTTTGGTATCTGCTTAAAAAACTTTACGAAAAAGGTTATTTGTATAAAGGTTATACTATTCAGCCATATTCACCTGCTGCAGGTACAGGACTAAGTACACATGAGCTTAATCAACCTGGTTGCTATCGTGATGTTAAAGATACCACAGTAGTTGCTCAGTTCAGGATAAAAAATCCAAAATCTGAATGGACTGGTTTTGGTGATGCATATTTCATTGCATGGACGACAACTCCATGGACATTGCCTTCAAATACAGCACTTTGTGTCGGCCCTTCTATAAGCTATGTGGCTGTAAAAACATATAATCCATACACAGGCATTCCGATGACCTGCATACTTGCTAAAGATTTGGTTTCAGCCCATTTTAGTGAAAAGGCTGCCGGACTACCTTTGGATTCATATAAAGCCGGAGATAAACTAATTCCTTATGAAGTACTCGGAGAATATAAAGGCTCTGAACTGGTAGGTATTGAATATGAGCAGCTTATGCCCTGGGCGAACCCGGGAGAAGGAGCTTTTCGTGTTATTTCAGGTGATTATGTTACTACAGAAGACGGTACAGGTATAGTACATATCGCTCCGACTTTTGGTGCTGATGATGACAGGGTGGCAAAGAATTTTGGTGTTCCACCATTATTGATGATTGACAAAGATGGCAACAACAGACCTATGGTTGATCCTACGGGTAAATTCTACAGGATCGAAGACCTTGATCCTGAATATGTTGCTTCAAAAATAAATGTTGATTTGTACAAACCTTACGCAGGTTGCTTCGTTAAGAATGCATATGATGATGATAAAAAAGATTCTGATGCAACTCTTGACATAGATCTTTGTGTAATGTTGAAACAAAACAATCAGGCTTTCAAAATCGAAAAGCATATACACAATTATCCACATTGCTGGCGTACCGATAAACCTGTGCTTTATTACCCTCTTGACAGCTGGTTTATTCGTTCTACGGCTTGTCGTGAACGTATGATTGAGCTGAATAACACTATTCAGTGGAAACCGGCTTCAACAGGTTCAGGAAGATTCGGAAAATGGCTGGAAAACCTTCAGGACTGGAATCTTTCGAGAAGCCGCTACTGGGGTACACCGCTACCAATATGGAGAACTGAAGATGGAGCTGAAGAAATTTGTATTGGTTCTGTTGAAGAGCTTTACAATGAAATTGAAAAATCTGTAAAAGCAGGCTTCATGTCTGAGAATCTTCCCGGTGATTTCAAACCGGGAAATTATTCAAAAGATAATTATGAAAAAATAGATCTTCACAGACCATATGTAGATGATGTTATTCTGGTTTCAAAGTCGGGTAAACCAATGAAACGTGAATCAGACCTTATCGACGTTTGGTTTGATTCAGGAGCCATGCCATACGCTCAGGTTCATTATCCTTTTGAGAATAAGGAAAGAATTGAAAGCGGAGAGATTTTTCCTGCTGATTTCATAGCTGAAGGTGTTGATCAAACCAGAGGTTGGTTCTTTACCCTGCATGCGATAGCAACGATGGCATTTGATTCTGTTTCCTTCAAAAATGTGGTTTCAAACGGCCTGGTACTCGATAAGAACGGTAATAAGATGTCCAAACGACTTGGAAATGCTGTTGATCCATTCTCTACAATTGATAAATATGGTTCTGATCCTTTGCGTTGGTATATGATAACCAATGCATCACCATGGGATAATCTCAAGTTTGATACAGAAGGTATTGAAGAAGTCAGAAGAAAATTCTTTGGTACACTGTATAATACATATTCATTTTTCTCTCTATATGCTAATGTTGACGGTTTCAGGAACTTGGATAATGAAGTACCTGTTCAAAACAGACCTGAAATTGACAGATGGATAATATCACAACTCAATAGTTTGATAAAAGAGGTTGATGAGTGTTATAATAATTATGAACCGACCAGAGCCGGACGTGCAATAAGCGATTTTGTATCTGAAAATCTAAGTAACTGGTATGTAAGACTTAACCGTAAACGGTATTGGGGCGGAGAATATGATGAAGATAAAATTTCTGCATATCAGACATTATATACCTGTCTTGAAACGGTTTCACGCCTGATGGCTCCGATTGCTCCATTTTATGCTGACCAGTTATTCTTTGATTTAAACTCGGTAGGAGGAGATAAAAATACTATTTCTGTTCATCTTGCAGATTTTCCAAAATATGATCAGTCACTGATAGACCTTGGACTGGAGTCCAGAATGCAGGTAGCTCAACAAATTACGTCAATGATACTTGCTTTACGCCGTAAAGTTAGTATAAAAGTACGCCAACCGTTGACAGCGATCATGATTCCGGCAGCTGACGAAGAACAACAAAATCAGATACAGGCTGTAAGTAATCTTATACTTGGTGAAGTCAACGTTAAGGAAATCAGATTTGTTGATAATGCAGCAGGTATACTTGTTAAAAAGATTAAGCCTGATTTTAAGAAGTTGGGACCGAAGTGCGGCAAAAACATGAAGCAGATAGCTGCCATGATTACATCAATGTCACAGGAATCAATAAATATGTTTGAAAAAAATTCATATGCAGATCTGAATGTTGATGGATTTGAAGTCAGAATTGAAGCATCTGATGTTGAGATACTTTCTGAAGATATACCGGGCTGGCTTGTGGCAAATGAAGGACGCATAACTGTCGCACTTGATGTTACGATAACTGAAGATTTAAAACGTGAAGGACTTGCCCGTGAGTTGGTAAACAGAATTCAGAATATAAGAAAATCAAGTGGATTTGAAATAACTGACAAGATAAAGATTACTCTTTCAGGTAGTGAGGCGATCAGAAATACGCTTGAAACCTGGAGAGATTATATATGTGTGCAGACTCTGGCCGGGGAGATATTATTGAATGATAGTGTTGATAATGGTCAAGAGCTTGATTTAGATGGTGTTATAATTAATGCTTTGATTGAGAAAATAGCATAATCATATATTTGTTAAAACCGATTATTTGTATATCTATTATTTCAGACTTACTTAATAATTGATTATATTCGCAACTTGAATTTTAAAAACTAATATCGTACTTGTTAAATTAATCAGCCATGTCAGAGAATAAAATAAGATATTCCGATGCAGAATTAGAAGAATTCCGGATTCTCATCGAAGAAAAATTGGTTAAAGCCAGAGAAGATTATGAACAACTTAAGGCTAGTGTAACCAACATGGATGGTAATGATGTTATGGATACTTCTCCTACTTTTAAAGTATTTGAAGAAGGAGCCAACACTATGCTCAAAGAAGAAACAGGTCGCCTGGCTCAACGTCAGCTTAAATTCATACAGCATCTTGAAGCTGCAATAATCAGAATTGAAAACAAAACCTATGGTATTTGCAGAGAAACCGGTCAGCTGATACCAAAAGAAAGATTACGTGCTGTACCACATGCTACATTGACTATTGAAGCCAAAAACGATAAAAAATAATATGTCTACCCGCTCTAAAAGCTGGATTTCACTGGTAATAATATTATCAATCTTAATACTTGATCAAATCTTCAAGATCTGGATCAAAACAAACTTTGCTTTAGGTGAAGGTGTGAAAATTACAGATTGGTTCTATCTGTATTTTACCGAAAACAATGGAATGGCTTTTGGTATAGAATTGTTTGATAAACTTTTTCTTACCATTTTCAGGTTGATTGCTGCAGGTTTCCTCTCATGGTACCTGTTTAAAACATGCATGAAAAACCATTCCAGAATGGGCTTTTGTGTAAGTCTTGCTCTGATAATTGCCGGAGCATTAGGTAATGTGATCGATTGTATGTTTTACGGATTGATCTTTGATCACAGTAATGGTCAGGTTGCAACGATGTTCCCTGAAATGGGCGGTTATGCACCATTCTTTTATGGTAAAGTGGTTGATATGCTTTATTTTCCTCTGATTGATACATACTGGCCTAACTGGATGCCATTTGTAGGCGGAGAGCATTTTATATTTTTCAGACCGGTATTTAATCTGGCTGATTCAGCTATAACATGCGGCATATTTATAATGCTATTATTCTATCGTAAGGATTTATCTGAAGCTATCGAAACAAAGACTGAAGAAGTCGAAGAAAAATAAAATATCATTATCGATTCATACCAATTTTGAGTATCAAAATTTTGAGGTGTGATTTTAGACCTTAGTTAAATTTAGATTTACGAATGAATCCCATCAGGAAATATTTCTTTTTTCCGGTCATAGTACTTTTGGTTTTGCTGTTTGTTTCATGCAGACCAAAAGGAGTTTTGTCTCAAAAAGAAATGACGGATGTATTATATGATATTCATTTAGCTGAATCTATTACAAATACAGGCGTTTTGGATCAACACATGGATTGGCGCGGAGGACTTGAAAACAATTATTTCCGTGATCTTTCGTATCAGGCGGTTTTAAAGAAACATAATATTACCGAAGAAGACTTTTTTAAATCTGTTGCTTATTACAGTAAAAATCTTAAGACTTATACCAGGATTTACGAGAATATTGAAAAAAGATATAGCCGGTTGTACGAGGATATTCAAAACGGATTATATCATTCCGGATTATCAGATACTTTAAAATTTGCAAAAGAAGATTCGATAAGAATCAGAAACTTATATACAAAGTACGGTTACCTTACAGATACTGTAAACTTCTTTAAAAATAGTATTTATCCCGATTCTGTAGTTTCGTGGACTGCAGGTTTCACTAAAGAATGGAAATCAGTAAAGGATACTTTCTATATAATTAATCCAAAGGATTACGTTTTAATTAAAGAAATAAGGGCTGATACAACCACTACTGCCGATTCTTTGAAAAAGCCTGAAGAAATAAAACCTGAAAAAAGAGAAGAAATCAGGAAAGTCGGAGATGGGATACAAGTTGTCGTAAATTAATATCTTAAAACATTCTTCTCCTGAATTCCGAGCAGACTATTGCAGTAGCGACAGCAACATTCAATGATTCAGAACCGGTTTTACCTGCAGGGAAATCGGGAATAAGTAATTTCCTGTCAATCAGCCCGGCTATATGGTCTGAAATACCGTTACCTTCATTACCCATCACAATCAAAGCTTCCTCAGGTAAGTCGCATTTGTAAATATTATCACCTTCAAGGAAGGTTCCAAACACATTTATTTTGCAGTTACTGATGAAGGTATAAAGATCCTCATAATAAATACGTACTCTTGCTATTGCTCCCATAGTAGCCTGAACAGTCTTAGGATTATATGCATCTACAGTATCTTTAGAACAAATAATATTTTCAATGCCAAACCAGTCGGCAATCCTGATTATTGTACCGAGATTCCCGGGATCCTGAATATTGTCCAGAACAAGATTAAGCTTGCCGTAAGTATCCTCAGAAGAAAGCTTTGATGCCGGAATTTCAAAAACAGCCATTACTTTCTGAGGATTTTTTAAAAAACTTATTTTTTTGATATCATCAAAATCGGTTTCAATACACTCAATATTATTAAGGTTCAACGATTTGTTTTCCCGGATCCAGTCAGATGTGTAAATAAGTAATCTGCAAGGCAATTTGGCTAATAAATCGGTTGTAAGTTTTTGACCTTCAGCAACAAAAAGACCAAGTTCCTGTCTGAATTTCTTTTGTTCAAGAGATCTTATCCATTTTTGAGTAGCCTTGCTTAACATATCCGATTTTTTAACAAAACTACTCAATAAATGCAAAAAAATGAAATATCGTTGATTGTATATAGCAAATACGGATATAACTTTTTAAAGAAAAATGTACATTTGCATCAAACCAACACAAATTCCGGCTATGTCAAGAAATGCACTGCTTACAATTGTTTTATTGTTGCTCCTCAGTGCATGCAACCAACTGAAATATGTTCCTGATAATGAAATACTACTGGATAGGGTAGTTATAAAAACTTCAAAGGATTGTCCTTCAAAACATGAACTAAGCAGATATTTGAGACAGGAAGCAAACGGACGGTTTCTGGGTTTATTGGGTTTGGATCTTTTTTGGTACAATTTGTCCGGACAGGATACAGCCAGATGGATTAACCGAACACTCAAAAATATGGGTGAACCACCGGTTTTGTATGAAAAGTCGATGACTTCAAGATCCATATCTTCCATGAAAATTTTCATGATGAGTAAAGGTTACTACAATGCAACAGTTGATACAATATCAAAGCTTAAAGACAGAAAACTTAAGCTGACATATATTATTGACGGCAAAAAACCATATACTATAAGAAATTACACTTATAAGTCAAGCGACGATTCAGTTGGCATCCTAATCAACGAGAGCCTTAATAATTCTGAGGTGAAACCTGGAATGCCATTGTCAAGTGAACAATTTGACAATGAAAGAACACGTATAGTCAAACATCTCCAGAGACATGGCTATTATTATATGAATTCAGATTTCCTGTCATTTGATGTTGACAGTACTATTGGGAACCAACAGGCAGATGTTGAATTGATACTTAAACCATACAGCATTAATTATCAAACTGCTCAGGGGGATTCTGTAGTAAATAAATCACATCCGGTTTTCAGAATCAATAAAGTATATATAATGCTTGATGTTCCGATTTCAGATTTGGCTAACACCAGGAATACTCAGATAAATAAGGATACACTTCAAAGTCAGATAATCAATATTGGAAATTATAAAACTTATCAAAAAGAAGATTTTTGTGTAGTATATCCGGACAAACCATTTATGAAACCAGACGTTCTGTTATCGAACTGTCTTATAAGTCCCGGTGAGCTTTATAATGCCAGAAATGTGGAAAAAACTTATTCCAGAATGAATTCCATGGATATAATGAAATACGTAAATATCAGGTTTATACCATTAGAAAGCGACACGTCTGCAGAAAAAAATCTTGATTGTTATATTGTTTTGACTCCAACCTTAAGACAGAGTTTTTCGCTTGAAGTTGAAGGAACGAATACTGCCGGAGACCTTGGAGTTGCCGGCAATGTGGGAGTGACACACAGAAATGTGTTTCATGGTGCAGAAATGCTTCAGGCAAAAGTCAGAGGCGCTTACGAAGCTCTTTCAACATCATTTCAAAGCGATTACACAGAGCTTGGAGGTGAGCTGGGATTAACATTCCCTGACTTTAAAATGCCATTGTTAAGTAATGATTTTAAAAAGAAAGTTGATGCCAAGACAGAATTCAATTTTTCGTATCAGAATATGTCCCGACCAGAATTTTTGAGAACAGTAGCTACGACGGCCGTCAGATATAACTGGACAAAAAACACTTACAGACACACACTTGACCTGATAGATATAAGCTATGTATATATGCCCAGAGTGGATTCTACATTCAAAGCAATGTATCTGACAAACAATTCATATTTGAAATATTCCTATGAGGATCATTTCATATTAAGGACAGCTTACAGCTTTTCATATTCCAGTGTGCCATTGGGCTCATCAGAAAGGACATATCATACCTTAAGAGGCAGTGTGGAGTCTGCCGGTAATTCACTTTACGCAATTTATTCACTTGCAGGAAACCCTAAAGACGATGGTTATTATAAGATTGGAAATATAGGTTTTGCACAGTATCTTAAAGGTGAAGCCGAATATGCAAAAAGTCTTGTAATATCATCAAGAAACCGTTTTGCTTACAGAGTTGGTCTCGGCATTGCATATCCTTACGGAAACAGTAAGATTCTGCCATTTGAAAAAAGATTTTTCTCCGGAGGTGCTAATTCAGTGAGGGGGTGGTCAGTAAGGACGCTTGGTCCGGGTACTTACGTAAACCGTTCAAACGGAATAGATTTTATGAATCAGTCAGGTGATATAAAGCTTGATTTTGGCTTCGAATACCGTAGTTCATTAATTGGTAAGATTGAAAGTGCATTGTTTGCTGATATGGGAAATATCTGGACTATCAGGGAGTACCCTGGACAACCCGGCGGACAATTTGACTTTGGGACATTTTATAAAGAAATTGCCGGTAGTGTTGGTTTTGGATTAAGGATAGATTTTGGATTCTTCCTTGCCAGGCTAGATCTTGGTATAAAAGTTTATGATCCCTCTTTAGATGGCAGAGATAAATGGAGGATATTATCAATAAACAGCACCGATGATTTTGCTTTACATCTTGCGTTCGGATATCCTTTTTAATTGATATACTGCATTATGCATATCCAGACAAATAAGTTTATCATTGAAACCTTCTTTCAGGACAAAAATACTTTGCATATTTACTTTTTATTTTTACCTTTGCGACCTCAAAACAAAGAGGTCCGGTAGCTCAGTTGGATAGAGCAACAGCCTTCTAAGCTGTGGGTCGTGGGTTCGAATCCCGCCCGGATCACGAAGAAAAA
>CAZCWK010000024.1:0-37332 GCA_964502355.1 uncultured Bacteroidales bacterium | reverse complement strand
TATCCCCGTCAGGACGCACAAGTTGCCAGTCTTCTCCGCCGGGCAAAACTTCACCCTTGATTTTCGGACCGCTGAATGTTCCCCCTGTTATCGGTATTACTCTACGCACTCCTCTTTTGCTCTCACCGATATTTATCATATTACCAATTTTTACCTTCGCATCCCACATAAACTCGGTCTTGAAATCTCTGTAAAGAGAATCAGTTTTAACCTGATCCGTACTTTGTGCTTTAATGCTTTGGGCGGCAATAAACACTATCAAAAATAAATAAATCAGTTTCCTCATACTCATATTTGTTTTTTAATGAAATGGTTTCGAAACCATAACTCATTTTAGATTTATCTGAAACGGGCTTGCAGGAAGTCCTTCTTTGTTATATAAGTTGGCAAAATCAGGATTATCTGCCCAGGCATATCTTACCGAAACAGGTTTTGAGATTTTGTCGCACCACACGACCACCTCATTGTTTATGATTTCAGCTTTTGCCCACTCATAAATGCCGTCTTCTCCCGCGATTGCAAAATGAGAGATTTCCTCACCATTGCCGGAAACCAATCCGCTGCCAACATTATCAAATGAAATAATGATTTTATGCCCTTCAAGGCGGGCTGCTTTTCTTATTGGTCCTGAACTTAACATATTTTTTTCGCCATACGTGATTTTCATGGCTTGAAGAGCCAGCCTTTCTCCAACAGGTTTTTTATTAAGCGGATGAATATCGTTCCATTCTCCAAGATCAATATTAACCCCGAGACCTGTGTTTGGTACTGTTTCGGCAGTAAGTAATTGTACTTCGCGCATTTTAGCCCAGTTACTCTCTTCGGGTGAATAATTGACATCCATATAATTCGGTAGCTGAGCTATTAAAAATGTCAGGTCACCCAGCTGCCATTGGCTTCGCCAGTCTTTAATCAGTGCCGGTAAAAGTTTTGAATATGCCTGAGGATTACCGGCATTGGCTTCTCCCTGATACCAGAGGAAACCTTTTACAGCATAATTTGTATATGGAGCAATCATCCCGTTATATAGCCCGGTTGGACTTTGTTGAGGGTTAACAGGACGTACTCCTGCCTGGAAATTTCCACTTGGCCTTCTGCGTTGAGTAACTTCGCCAACTTTATAATACCAGTCACCTTTAAGGTCAACAGTGTCGTTTGCCGATAATAAAAAATATGGCTTATCCGGCACAAATCCACCTTTGCCTCCGCTATTGGTAACTCTTATTACAAACAAGTTATTTCCCGGTTTCAGCACATCAGGTTTTATTTTATACACACGCTGAGGATATTCATAAGTAGTGTTTCCGACTTTTTGTCCATTTATGTATAATTCATCAGCATTTACAATTCTTCCCATTTTTACAGTTACCTCTTTGTCCGTCATTGATTGAGGTACATTTATTACACGGCGAAACCAGACTACACCGTCCAAATCACGAACGCCCTGATCTTCCCAAAAACCGGGGATGTTTATACGCTTCCAGTTAAGTGGCTGATAAGCCGGATCATACCATTTCACAGGTCCGGCCAGGCCCTTATCAGTCTCTTCCCGTTGAACAAACTGGCTGCCGTTAGCTCCTCTTGATGGACGTGTCTGCCTGAGCGTTCTGTTGATATTTGCTGTGTCCTTGTTTTCTTTAACAGTCTTGTAAATATCCGGGAACTCTTTAAATCCCTCTTCACTCATCCATGACTCGATAGGCGTACCACCAACACATGTGTTGATAATTCCCATAGGGACATAGTACTTATCATACAGTTTTTTCACAAAAAAATATCCGATTACGGTAAAATCAAGCACTGTAGTTGGGTTGCAAGCCACCCATTTCAGCCCGGGATTGTCTGACAGGGGGCCGGCAACAGTAGCTTTTTCGGGTACATAAAATTGTCTGATTTCGGGCAGATTTGCTTCTGCTATATCCTTAGCTAAACGCTCAGCATGACGTACCAGTTGATGAGTCATGTTAGACTGACCTGAACAAACCCAGACATCGCCTATTAAAATATTGCTGAGAGTAATCTTGTTATTACCCCTTATTTCCATGGTGTATGGACCGCCGGCTTTCATCGGCTTCAGTTTTACCATCCATTTGCCATCTTCACCGGTAATGCAACTATAATTTTTATTCAGAAATTTAACAGTTACCTTTTCACCTTTTTGAGCTCTGCCCCAGACTTTAACGGTTTCATCACGTTGTAAAACCATGTCATTACCTACAATCGCCGGAAGACTAACATCTGCACTTATTTGTAGTGAAACCAGGAGCAAAAGGAATAAAACAATTTTCTTCATAATATATTCTACACAATGTTATATTAAAATATGAATGCTAAAAAATTTGCCCATTCTGAACATAAGTTTTGCGAGACTCGGCATATTCGTAGTAAACTTCGTATCTGCTCTCGCTTCTTAAAACTTTCACTTACCCGGACATTTATATTGCATTCTCTTTTCAACATTATTCTTATTTCACAGGACTTATACGGTAAAGTGCGGCTGCATGTTGTGGTAATTCACGACTATAGCTTCCGTTGAAAACGCCAAGATCTTTGTGCTGCCACAAGTCACGTACCTTTGCTTTACCATTTATGCCAATGGTTTCAAAATCAATTTTTAAAATGGCTTTTTCAGAAAGATCCATTGTGCCTTTATCCACAAGTACACCAAAAACCACAGATCCGGTTTCCTGTGTCACATAACCTGTTGCCGAAAAAGTATCGTAACCTTCGGGTAAGTCGTATATAATTGTTGATTCTGCATGTGAACCAATGCCATTTACTTCCTGGCCATTTACTATCAGGGGTCTGCCATCGCAGGCCTTATTTACCTGAGCTGCACCCCAACCGGCAGTAGCGTTGATCCATTTCAGATCGGTAAGTTTAAGCTCTCCTTTAGAACCTTTCAAAACCGGATCTACCCATGCCACGTGATCCCAGTCGAAACCGTTACCTCCGTCTTTGACAAAAAGTACCAGCCTTTTACCGTCTTTAACTGAAACTTCCACCTTTTGAGAACTTCCCTTGCCGGCAATCACAGGGCTGGCATAGTCTGCATTGCTGAAATCAAGATTATCACCTTTGCTTTGTGCATTAAATAGTGCTACATATTTGTCTTTACTGTTTGGCACATCAGCTGTCCAGGCGATCAGGTTATTTTGACGATAGACCTGCCTGTTGTTTTGACTTTCCTGATTAACTTTCAGCATTTCAGGATTTGTCAGCATTTCTTTTGTAAAATCGTCGAGTTTAGTCATGTCGCCGCCAAAAATCAATGGTGAACGACCTATCGCCCATAAACTCATCAAAGTGTATTGCTCATCTTTTGTGAAGCGGGTTGCACGGTTGAATTCCACCATTCCTATCGGAAGCATGTCTGCATCAGGAAAATGGCCGGGTCCACGATAAGGTGTCCACGCATCAAGACGTTCAAACATTGCAAGAAGTGCACCCCAGCGATCCCAAAAATCATCTGTTATACGCCACATGTTAGCATGATTCATTACATGTTCGCCAACTTTCACGGGAGTTGCTCCCGGAGACAAACTTAACACAATCGGACGCCCGGTTTTATCAATTGCATTACGAAGTGCTTCAACCTCTGCTTTTTGAATATTATCATACGGACGTGATATATCATCACATTTAATAAAATCCACACCCCAGTCAGCATACATCTGCACAATTGAATTATAATATGCCTGTCCTTCCGGCTTGGTTGCGTCTACACCATACATATCCGGGTTCCATGGACATATAGAGCTTTTTATTGCAATATCCTGAGCTTTTACATTTGTACCCAGCACAGGAAGATTCTTTTCAACAGCCTGCTTAGGAATACCCCTCATTATATGTATCCCGAATTTCAATCCCTTTGAATGCACATAATCTGCCAGAGTTTTGAAACCAACTCCATTTGCAGCTGACGGAAACTTTGTAAGTCCGGGAGTTAAACGTCCGTACTCATCCATCGTGAGGATTGCGCCCGGATTGTATGAATGACCTTTTGACTGTGGTTCATACCACTGAATATCAACTGTCAGGTACTTATATCCGCTTGGTAAAAGATATTTTGCCATAGCGTCAGCCTGTTCTTTTATTTGTTGTTCGGTTACAGTTGTACCATAAATATCCCAGCTGTTCCATCCTAGCGGTGGCGTTGGTGCAATTTGCCAGTATTTTGGTTTCTCCTGTGCCTGCAAAATACAGGAAGATGCCACAATCAGCATCGCGAATAGCTTTAAACGTCTTGATTTCATTTAGTTATATTTTAAATTGTTGTTATTATCTATGTCCTTCAGAATTTCAGATTAAATTTAATAATATAAACCTTCAGGTAGTATAATTATTGTTGTCAACAATATATCTACCTGGATTAAAAGTAAGTTTTAGTATTATTTGAAACCCTCAATCTTTAGCATCTGTGCAGCGTATCGACGTCCAAGTTCACGCATCCCTTCGGTATTGAAATGAAACTGATCTGAAGTACCTTTAACACCTTTAGATGAAATAATATATGAATTGGGCACTACCTTTTTCAGGTTGGGCAATATTTCTGTATTGAATGAGTAACAAACCCCATTTTCATCTTTGCTTTTTAACTCACCTGCAAGCAATGGTACTTCCCCGGGTTTCAGATTCAGCTCTTTCATCAAGTCATTGTAAATATTTCCCACTTTTGCAGGCCATTCAGAATCATTTGAATTTGATTCACCCTGATGGATCAAAATCCCTTTAATAACACCATCTTTTTGGGCAATCTTTGCAATATCTACCAGTCTTTTATAGGGATTACCTTCATATTGTTTACACATATTCTGCATCCATGTTTGAGCACTGTCGAGATATGTTTTATAAGTATCTTTTCCCCAAAGCTCTATTTTTGCCCCTGCTACCGATACATTGATTACTCCTACACGATAATCTTCAGGAAGGTTAGCCACCATTGTACGCCCAAACCAATCAACAGGACCCATTTTGTTTTCAGGACGATTGATTGGAGGTTCTGCAACATACCAGTTCCCCGTTTTGCGACCTAGTTTGGGATTATCAACAGTTGCCAACATTAAGAAACGAGAGTCCACCTTTGCAGAATCTTGTTTCTCAGGGCGTGCTCCGGCTTCCATATTAGATTGTCCGAAACAGAGATATATGAAAAACTTTTTGTCAGGTTTGTGTGTTTGGACAAAGTCGTCTGCCTTTACCCCTTCGGTTGTTTGAATTACTTTCTGAATAGTGCCATCTTCGTTGTAATGCAAATAATCTACACAAACCGAACGGCGGTAATTACCACCTGTAGGAAGAATTCCGTTGTGGTAAAAAAAGTAAGTTTTATCTTTGTAGTCAATTATTCCCGGATGCGTGGTTGTGCTATTTGGGACTTTGTCCTGAATTAATCCGCGGTAAGTCCACGGACCTTCGATATTGTTAGCTGTGCAATACTCAATCGTTTCAGGGAAGTTGGCAGCATATACCAGATAGTAAAGACCGTTGCGTTTATAAACCCAGGGGGCTTCTGTGAAATTTTGAGGTTTGAAAGTGTGAATCGGGCCATCTATTTCTATCATGTTTTCTTTTAATTTAGCCCACTTACAACTCCCGTTGCCCCAAAAAAGGTAAGCCTGACCATCGTCATCAATCATAACCGCAGGGTCAAGATCATCCCAGGAATATTTCATATCGGTTGTCATATCGTTGGTAATAAGTGCTTTGCCCAGAGCATCTTTAAATGGACCTGTTGGGCTGTCAGCCACAGCAACACCTATTGCTACGCCTCCCTTACTGTTTTCATCAGCTTTATGAATGATAGAGATATACCAATAAAATTTGCCGTTTCGCTCAATACACTGTGCAGCATTAGCGGCATACGCAGCCCATTTAAAGTCTTTGGTGGTAAGGCATGGCCCATGACTTTTCCAGTTTACCATATCATTTGTGGAATATACCAGCCAATCTGGCATTTGGTATGTCTTGGCATCGACTGTTGCCGTATCGTGACCAACATAAAGATATACAGTATTGTTATGTACAAGCGGAGCTGGATCGGCAGTGAAAACATTTGTGACGATGGGGTTTTTAGCTGTGGTAGCAACCGATATCGCAATTAACAACAAAAGCACTAAGGAAGTTCTTATCGAAAGTATTCTTTTAAAATTCATATTATTGTTTTTCAGGATTTTATATATAAAATCAACGTTATTTTTTATACTATTTGATTAGTTTATTTATTTTGCCAGCTTTGGATTTCTCTGATTGACTTGTTCAGAATTTCAGGTTAATACTAAACTTATCCCCATCTTTAATAATAAGTAATTCCTGTTTGCTCTCATCGTATTTCCATTTATCAGAATTACTGACTTTTAATGGTTTCTTACTGCTTGATATTATAAACGCATAAGGGAGTCTCTTAGCTCCATCAACCTTTAATACGTTTAGCTGACAATCATATGAAATACTTATTGATTCATACTCGATACCATCTCCTAAAGGCCTGAAATATTTATATTCACTTTTCCCTTCATCGGGTACGATACAGATTGTCTGCTTGCCGGTTAAAGTAGAATCGCCGATGCCCGAATAGTTATTTGTTATATTCAAAGGAATAATAGCACCTGCTTTGAAAAATAACGGGAACTGGCTGAGAGGATATGACGTACTAATCTTAGTACCACCATCAATTAATTTTTTCGTCCAAAAGTCCATCCATTTACCCCCTTGCGGAAGCTTAAAACTTACAGCATCGTTTGCCGTCGTAATGGCTTTTGTAAAGATAAAATCACCAACCATATGGCTTTCCTGCTTATAGTCAGGATTTTTAATTAATGAACCGCCTGTTTTATGAACACCGACTATAGTGCTGAATATATAAGGTATTAACTGACTATGCAGCCATGCGGCCTGACGATAGCAAGAAGTAGCTTCTTCTCCGTGAAACCATGGCAAGTGATTAGTGAATGCTCCGTTTTCGCCTCCATTTATCATATTGGCAGTTAACGCGCCAAATTGAGCATATCTGATCAATTCCTTTTTATCTGAACGATCTCTGAAAAAACCTCCAACTTCGCAAGCAGGAGCTCCATAACCAAGTTCGGCACTTTTATAAATATTATTAATCTGCAGTTTCAAGCCATTCCACGAGCCATTAAAATCACCACACCAACCAAGACTTAATTGTTCAACAGATGCTTCGACTCCTCCCTGATGAGAAAAAGGACGACCAATTATTGCACCTTCAGATTTTTTGTTTGTAATGTATTGATACATTCCATTATAATAATAAGGTCTGAAATTTACATTTGTCAGCTGGCCTATCGAGGTTGTCACTGTATCTCCGAAATAAATCTCACCCTGATCCACTTTGAAACCATAGACTCCATCGATTGTAACTTTATCGAGCTGCGAATTCCACCAATTGACTGCATCTTTATTTGTAAAATCTATATGCAAACCCTCTCCCTTCCACCATTTCGAGGTTTCACCATTATTTATAGCATACTTTTTAGCAACAACTTCGTCAAATGCCGGATGTTTTTGGACCGGCATGTCCGTTGCTGTGCTGTTCACACAGCCTGTTAGCCACAAAATAACTTTTACATTCTGCTTGTTAAAGTTATTAATCATTTCAGTTGAGTTCGAATAACGGGCAGTGTTCCATTCAAAGTTATTATAGGCAGTGGACCATGGGCTGTCAATAATTATAGAACCCACAGGCATTTTGTGCTCTAAATACAGGTTGACAAGCTTAACTGATGAAACCTGATTATTCGCACTATCTTCCCAAACAACATGCTCCAGAATCCACCTGGGTGTGATTGGTGGTGTTTTCTTGCTTTGAGAAAATAAAACTGTCTGTACAAAGAAGAAACAAACACAAAAAAACAAAAAGTATCGTTTCATAATTTATTATTTTATTCTGCCACTTTCCATTCAAACACCGTACCGTCTTTTCGGTTTGGAAGCGTTCCGGGAAAATCGGCTCCGTAAGGTTCGCTGGTTCCGGGGGATAGCCCCACAAAACGGTTGGTTTTAAGCGATAGCAACATACATTGCCCACGCAACATGTCCTGCCACTGAAACAAACTTGCTTCCGATTCTTCTTTGAGCATCCTCACGTCGCCCGAAATACCAATTCCTACAACAGTGAGGAAACCGGTGCCATTTAAAGCCTCAAGTGCTACCCGTCCTTTACCACGGTCGTGTACTTTAAACTTTACACCAGTTCCGTTTGCTTCGCGGGAACCTTTACCTTGAGAATGCATCATTCCATGTGGATTTGCCCACACTAATTGGTTAGTTCCTAAATTGGTCAACGTAATAGCTTTTCCAACAGGAATATTCTTCGATCGGTCAGCCAATGGCTCTACAAGCTTAAAGTCTTCAAAATCAGCATAACCACCTTCTTTCCCTTCAGTATTATATGCAAACAGAGCATAACGTGATCCCTGGAATGTTTTTAGCTGGTAAGGCAAACGGATGGAATCACCGACGTTTGTAAAAGTAATACCATCGGCGCTGTAGCTGAATTGTGCTATATCTTCATCGTAATTACCTGTAATACGCAGATATACTTTGCCAGAAGTCAATAGTTTGTCGAGGGTTTTATTCTGATATTGATCGTAAAAACGAAGGATGAAACCACCATAACTTTTTACAATGCCCAAACTGGCATAAGGCATGTTCAGAATAGCAAGCCCGGCAATATCACCAGCTTTTAATGCATTTGCATCGAGCAAAGCTGTACCCGACGATTCGGGACCAATGACACGTTGTGTCAGGGTATTCCGCGCCCAAAGAAAATTTTTGGCAGGCAAGGTAAACAAGCGCAATGAACCTCTTTTTTTGTTCAACTTCCATTTGCTATCGTCAGGGTTGTGGTTCCATTGCCATACGGGCAGAAGTTTTGAACCGGAAAAATCATCGCTACGTTGGTATGGCGCAACAGGGGTTGTTTTTGCTATAACATTGGGCTTAACCCAGGTACGTGGTGAGCGGCCAAGGTTTCCATCAATTCCAAAATACGGCCAACCGTCTTTCCATGTAACGGGCGAAAGAAAGGTAGTACGGCCCACCGACCTGAAATCCATCATCGAAAAGCCCCACCAATCACCATTTGGCAAATCGACAATGCCACCCTGATGCAAAGGCACTGCACCAAAATAGCTGTCGGCATCGGGTGTAAGTTTAAATTTAAAACCGGGCTCCGGAACCGGCCGACCAAGACCAACATTGTCGGTAAGCCAGCCTCGTTTTGTTCCCATCGTTTCCTTTGCACTGATCACCACCGTTTCGTAAGGGCCATAAGGTTTATCGGCGCGGGCACATTGCATACGTCCGCTAGGTGAGTAATTGGCACTTATAATGTAATATTTACCTTTTATTTTGTAGATATGGTGCCCCTCGCCCATGCTGTTTCCGGCGGGGATTATTACTTTTTCACTGCCCTCAACGATTCCACTAAAATCGGGTTTTATTTCAACCAATAATACTTCGTTATATTTATGAACGGCATACACTTTACCATCGTCATCAAACAACACCGACAAATCATAGATTTCGAGGTTGAGGGGTTTATGCTCCCATGGTCCTTTTGGGTCTTTAGAAATAAAGACCTGCATCCCATGGTTATTGACGTTGGTAAAAATATAGAACATCCCGTTGTGGTAACGGATACAAGGAGCCCAAATACCCTGCCCGTAAGCTTCTTTCCCGTCTTTCAGATCGAACTCGGCACCCAGGGTCAGTTTATCGAAACAATAACTTTGAAAAGTCCAGTTAACCAAATCTTTTGAATGCATTACCACCAAACCGGGCACGGCGTGCATAGTGGTGCCTGCAAGGTAAAAATCATCGCCAACACGGATAATATCGGGGTCGGAAAACTCATCGTAAAAAAGTGGATTAGTATAAGTCCCATTTCCGTTGTCAGCGGTCCATGACTGACTATATACATTGATACCAATTTGAAATATAATGGCGGCAAGTATTAACTTTATATTTTTATTCATATTATTTACGACTTTATATCTTAATCTATTTTTAAACACCTAATCAATTTTAAACACCACCGCAGTTGCGTAAGGCATTTCTTTCGGGCAGGTGATTGTCAATCCATCGGTTTCCTGTTTCCAGTTTAGTATGCCATCGAAACCAAGCAATTCCACCGATTTGACTGGTTTGCTCAAATTATTTGCATTATTACCAAGTGATTTAATTTTGACCAAAGCCTCTGATACTGGTACATTCATGCAAAAAGCATATAACGAACCGTTTTTCCCAACTGTAAATCGGATGTCCTGTGCATCAAATTTGAATTCAGCATGTTTGCGCTGCAACGCACCTCCGGGTAACATTTTAAGTTTCCCATCCACTATTTCACCTTCGCCTGGAATTTTCCATGCGTGACTTCCATAAACAGCTTCTCCATTTCGCTTCATCCAAACACCAAGTTCCTTTAGCATTTTTATGCAATCATCTTCCAATGAACCATCAGGACGAATGGGGATAGAAAGTGCTGCATTACCGTCGCGGGCAATGGCTTCAATTATATACCTTATCATCATTCCGGAATTGTAAGTAAAATTGGGAGCATAGAACCAGTCGCCAACAGGGGCTTCTCCAATCCATGGCTGGTCTGTTTTGATGGGAGCAGGAATCCCAAATTCTTCGGTATTTACAGTTCCATTAGTTTTATGACGGAACTTCACAATACTAAAAGTGTTGACCTCACCACGGTTTTTAAGAGTACGGTTGTAGAAATCAGCCATTACCAGTGGCATAGCATTGGTTTTTATTCCTGTTCCCGTACCATTTCCCGTAAATGGTCCCTGAACGGTGCCATCAGTATAAATGAAATCGGGTTCGTACTTCTCTGCCACATCCATCATGCGCAAAGCCCATTGTGTGGTATACCATTTAGCATATTCAATATGATTAGTGAAGATGCCTGCTGGTGGTGGAGACCAACCTGATGCAGCAGCTTTGGTTACACCTTTATATTCTCTAAGGTCTATTCCGTAAAGCATGCGTGGGTCATAACCTTCCCACCACTTGCCCTTCCCATCAGCAAGTGTAAGATGTCCGTCGTAAGGAATACCTTTTTTATCGCCATCCTTGTCGCTTCCAAATGCCGTTTGCCACCACCACCAGGTATATTCATGATGGAAAGTTACGCCAAACCGCATTCCATTTGCTCTGCAAGCTTTAGCCCATTCACCAATAAAATCGCGTTTAGGTCCTATATTTACAGAGTTCCAGGGCTGGTAACGCGAATTCCACATATCGTAGTTGTCGTGGTGTACCCCCTGAATCATCAAAAAACGGGCACCCGACTCCTGATATAATTTTGCAAAAGCTGCCGGATCGAGTTTTGACGGATTCCAGGTTTTAAGAACATCTTTATACCCAATTTCAGAAGGATGACCGAACCTCTTAAGATGATTATTATAAGCTAAATGATCTTGCTTATAAAGGTTTCGGGCGTACCAATCGCCACTTTCACCGGCCGATTGAGGACCGAAGTGTACCCATATACCGAATTTCGCTTCACGAAGCCATGCAGGTTCACCAGGATAGTTCTTTTCTATCGACTCCCACGACGGTTCAAAAGGACCCGAAGTTATTGGAATATCTAGTTTTATTTCATTGAATTCTTTTAAATCACCCATAGGTACTGAGTCTATTCCCACTTGTGCCGGAACAGTTGGTATTGGAGGTAATTTATCAGGTAAAGTAGATTTATTCTTTATAACTCCCTGAGCATTTCCTGTAAAAAACAATGCTCCTGCCAAAAATAGTGTTCCTGCAATTATTCTCATATTTTTTTATTTTAAACTAAAACCAAATGGAGCACGGCATAACAAACTGCCCATATTATTGGAAGTTTTATTAAGTATGCCTGTTTCTGATTACTAAATTAATTTAATATTGAAGGTCCGACATAAGACTTTTTCAAACCTCCCCAATCAATTACCACTCGCTGTATAATCATTCCCGGATCTCCACAGATTAATGAGAGAGTATGTTCAGGCAATGATTTATTGACTGCAAATCGTGCAATTGTTTCAACTCCGTTTTGTAACGTGCGATCTTTCCATGGTTCCGAATATTCCTTATGATCGCTTTGTGATACAAATGCAGGCTGTCCGTCAATTGAAATTCCATAGCGTGTACTTTTACCTTTATGAAGTGCCCAAAAAGGCAAACTGTAAACATGCACCGTAACTGAATCTGTATTAACTCCTGTGAAACCATACTCAACTCTTGTGCCGCTAAGATTTACGGGATCAACTGATTTTTCAGTTGCTTCACCCAGCTTAAGAGCATGCCAGTCGTATCCTACTCCTTCGATTATCTGAAGTTTTAGTCCATCTTTGCATACCTTATTTTTTATATTCTTAAGGTCTATCACAGTGCAACCTTCCAGCTTATTTTTACTTTTTTCAGGCAGAATATCAACTGGAGTGGACACTTCTCCTTCAGTAATAGTTACATTTGGCATATTTTGGTATTTAGCACACCAGCCGGGTGCCAGCTCCATCATACCTTTCCATTTTCCGTTAAGCATGGTGTTATACCTACTAGTAAGGCTATTTATACTGTCAAAAGCCATCTTGGATTGGCCGGCTGCCCAGTTTGCATTAGCAGGCTTTTTTTCTACAATCAACTCATGGTTGAGCTGAGCCAGCAAAAACTTACGGTTCATCTGGTATGAACCCATAACAGGATATGCCAGGATTTCATAAAATGCAGGTCGATAGCTTTCCGGCAATTCTTTGAAAATTTTATCTGACAAGTCAGAAATGCGTTTATAATCTGCCAAACGTTGCTGTGCATCATTATAATTACTGAAAGAATAATCTGTGTCCAGGATATCTTTATATCTGGGTGCATCCCATTCACGTTCCCAGCCCATAAATTCCGGTTTACGGCTCCAGGCAAGTCTGTAATAATTGTCAAGAATATCCTGAAAGTCTTTTTCATATTTAACACCAAATGTTCGTGCTAAAAAACTGCTTTGGTTTCGATTAATACTTTTATAATCAAACTTGTTTACATCCCATGCCAGGTCAAAGAATGTTTGCATACCTAATTCTGCAGGTTTAATATCTCCAACATTTACCAACCAGTAACGGTTTGCTCCCGTTTTATAGGCTTTTGTAAGTTCTTCGTACATTAAAACCGGAGGCGTAGTATTCAGCCATAAATAATCATGAGGTGCACCCAGATAAGACATATGGTAATACACACCAGAGCCTCCGCTTCGCTTTTGCTCTTCAGGACAGCTGAGACGTTTCATATAACCATAATTGTCGTCTACCCAAATCAAAGAAATATCATCGGCGATCTTTAATCCTAATTCATAAACATCCATGGTTTCCTTGTAGGGCACAAATACTTGCTGAATTTTGTCAGCCGGCTTATTAAGGTATTTTTTTAAAACTTCACGCTGATCGGCCATAACCTGAGTCAGGACATCAACCTTTTCCTTATCGGTAAGGTTTCCCCTTAAGCCGGAGTCATGAACACCACGCATAGCCACCGTATAAATATTCTCATAAGGCGATGCTTCACGCACACGATCATCCATTTTTTTCAGAATAACTTCTTTATTTTTGGCATAGTTCCAGTCGCCATCGCGATTACTGTCCCATTCTGACTTTGCCGCATTGTTAAACAGCAAAGGCTCGCAATGAGAAGTAGTAATGATAATTCCGTATTCATCAGCAACGACTTTGCTTTCAGGATGTGAATAAAAAGCACCTGTGCAAGTATGCATAGCCGGAGCAAACATATTTCCTTTTAAACGAAGCAAAAGCTCACAAACCTGCGCATATGTTTTAGGACCAATATCGCCCAGGTCTTTTTCATAGTTTTTAGAAGACCATGGTTTCAAACCCCAGTCTTCATCGTTAATGAAAATACCACGATATTTTACGGACGGGCTTTTTGAAGTATAATTAATTGGTTTTACAAAAATTGATGTGTTTTTTTTAACCGGAACATCCCCCCACCAATACCATGGCGAGACCCCAATGGTTTCTGATAAAGAGAAAACGCCATAAGATACTCCCCTTCGATCACTACCCGCTATAACCAGAGCCTGTTTTACACCTTTGAACGGATTCTCAATGGTCTTAATAGTATATCTTTCCCACTGATTATTAAGAGAATCGATGTTTAGCTTTTTTGATTTAACCAAATCTTTAATCAGCTGATTCCTTTCAATGGTTCCTATTATAATTGTGTATTCTTTGAGTTTTGATTTTGTCGAAACCAAATCTGGCATCTTACCAGTAACTCTTTTAATATCTTCAGCAAATAATTGAACTGTTTTTTTGACAGAAACATAATCAGAGGTATCGAAATAAATTGTTGCTAAAGATTTTTCATTGGCAATTGTAAAAGCAGAGTTGGATTTTTTAGGTTGATTACAAATCCCAATTTGAGCAAAAGCAAATTGAGGCAATAGAAGTAATAACCAAAGTAGTTGTTTCATATAATATCCTGATTTAATAATCTTCCGGCTTTAGAAGCCAAATTTACTACCAAACACCAATTAAAGACTTATATCTGCGATACAATTTTAAGGTAATTTTGTTACATTTATTATTATTACTAGCATATTGAAGCACTGGGTTACAGTTCACTTGTTTTTCCCGGTTTCTCTGTAAGTTTCAAATTAAATCAATTTCTATAGCAATTAATCTACAAAAAAGGCAACTTTTTGTACTTCAGTTTCTTGAAAATAACTATAATAGATATTTTACGGATAAATTATGGATATTACTAAATTTTTAATTACATTTGTGCAGATAATCTATAGATAAATAATGGATAATTTCCAAAGCAAACTCAGCTTTGATTTTAAAACTAACCAGCTCATTATCAAAAAGATTAGTTTTATTGATTCTTTCAGGAGTAAATGGAAAATACTTGAAAGAAAAGGGAATCCCCATTTAGAAAATCTTCAAAAAAAAACCATTATTGAATCAGTTGGTGCTTCAACCAGAATTGAAGGCACCAGAATGGATAATGAGGATATCGAATTATTAATATCCAACTTGAAAAAAACCAAGCTGACAACAGTTGATCAACAAGAGGTCATTGGATACTACGAAGTTTTGAAATTTATAGAAAGTGAGTACCTGAGTATAAGTTTAAATGATACCAGCATAAAACAGATGCACTCGCTGTTACTTAAACATTGTGCAAAGGATACAAAGCACCGCGGATCATACAAGAGGTATTCAAATAAAATTGTTTCAAAATATCCTGACGGCACTCAAAAAATCATCTTTAACTCCACTGAACCTGCGCTTGTAGATAAGGAAATGTATGATTTGTTAAAATGGACAAATCAACAGTTTGAAAAAAAGGAGATTCATCCATTGGTTATTATTAGTCTTTTTATATACGAATTCCTTTCAATTCACCCGTTTCAGGATGGTAACGGGAGGATGTCCCGTTTATTAACAACACTTCTTCTTTTAAAAAGCAAGTATAAATTTATCAGTTATGTCTCGTTTGAAGGTCAGGTTGAGCAAAAAAAGAAGCTTTATTATGAGGCTCTTATGGATGGACAGAGATTCAGATACCTGGATTCTGAGCGAATTGGAACCTGGGTATTATTCTTTTTAAGTTCGTTGGAAATCATGATTCAAAAAATTGAAACTGAGTTTGAATTTAAGACTCCCAAGGCCGGATATCTTAATGACAGACAAAAGAAAATTAAGGCTTTCATACAAAAAAATCAACCTGTAAAACTTAATGATCTGGTTCAGGCTATCCCTGATACGACAGTACATACTATTAAGAAAGATCTTCAATATTTAAAATCAGAAAATCATATCGAATCCGAAGGCAAAAACAGGGGCACAATTTATCATAGTTCGTCAAATTGAAATACCTGATTATCCCTACAAAAACGGCGAAGGAATTTCGTTAACGCTTAGTGAACGTATCTCAAAACTAACTAATCTGATTCAATCTGTGCCTATTGCATAGTATAAGTCAGCGTCACAGGATAGTTCCCCGGATGCAGATCAGCAAAATTTAAGATGCTTATATTCTGAACAAGATTTCTGGAAATTGTTTTTACAGTACCCCAATAAGTTCCGGCATTTGTGCTCCATATCCCTGAAATTATATCCTGAGCTGTTGGGCCAACTGTCACAGTTACATCTCCTGTACCATATCTGTTAGTCAGGAAAAGGCCATTTGAGCCGTCATCTCCTGTTGCTTTTACAGTTACTTTAATGCCGGAAGGAATACTTGATGATTTAACCGAAATATATCCCAATAATCCTGCTTCTTCTCCGGCAAACGCCCACTTATAACAAACAGATTGTGAAGTGTTATTTGTAGTAGGATTAGAAGGACTTACACCTGCATTTGACACAGTAATAACATAACTGCTCGGACCTATAGAAGCAGGATTTAAATACATATTCTGACTTAAACATATTGTAAGATATACAATTAAAAAAAATAATAAAATCGTGATCTTCTTCATATTAATTATTTTTTTGTCACTTTTTGGAACTGTATTTGTCTGGCAGCCTTCTGAATGTCAATCTGTATCTTTTTTGTTTCTCCTGACTTAAGAGTTACATTAAACTGATCTGAAACGATCTTATATCCACGAGGCAATCCATTACTATACACTTTAAACTTCCAGTCTCCCGGCCTAAGATCTTCAAACCGGAAAAGTCCATCCTTATCTGTAAAATTACGAAACATTTCTGAACCATTTGATACTTCAACAATTAATTTGCTAATTTGCTCTTTTACCGGTATATACCCTTTCTGATTAGCTTTTTCATCTTCCTGAACTTTAAGAATTCCTTCAATACGGGCAGACTTTGTCATTGCAAATTCAAAGTGTGTAATTTTTGCCGGATCAACTTTTATAGTAAAAGGGCCTGGCATTTCTGTGACCACATTAATTCCAAGGCTGGCGGCATCTACACCTAATGTATGCGAACCAATTGGTACTACCGGCAATCTGAAAAGACCATCTTTATCTGATACTGCTATTATTCCATTTATATTAAGTCTTACACCTGAAACTTTTTCCACCCCATGATTAATAATTTTGCCCGTAACACTTCCTATATTTTTCTTTTTAGTTACAGGGACGTTCAATGTATGTACATACCTTAACCGTACATTATATTCTTTATTATCAAGAGTATTCTTAATAAGATTATAGTTTGCTCCAAGACTTATTTCATTATTCTGATTTATTTGTCCGCTAAAATCAAGACTAAAAAGGCTTCTGTCGCTCGTATAATACTGCCATTCAAAGTTGCTGTTATACTGTAATGAAACCGAAAGACTTTTTATGATTTTCGTACTTAACGAACCACCATAATAGAATAATTCACTACCCATAATATCCTGCTGACCACCCTGATATGTTCCAAACAAATTTGCAGAAAATCCTTTTTTTGTAACATAATTCAGAAAAACTGATCCATTGTACATAAGCGACTTCTTCCCATTATCAATTAGAAAATTTTTCATTTCTCCTGCATCTGCCTGTAAAGAAATATTAAAATTTCCAAATCTGTTCATACTCGACAAACGGCCAACCTTTCTTTGGTTATTAAACAAGGGTTTAGCAGACTTATCCTGCATACTCGAAATAAAACCTCCAAAAGAGATGCTGTTTTTAGTTGAAAGCCTGTAATTTGCAGACAGAGAGAGATTTTCACTAAATGGCATGTTCGAATATATTGTGTCAAGAGCAAAATTTGATTTGTTTTGATCATAATTAAATGAAACCGAAAACTTCTTAAGTTTAAACCCAATACCTGCATTAAATCGCATACTATTAGTTAGATATCCTGGGAAATCAGGTTCAGCAAATACATAACTGGCAGATGAAAATAAAACAGTACTATTATATGAGACAGAGCCCTTGTAAGCTTTTTTTAAAACACCCTTATTTCGACCCACAGCAACTTCAACATCAGTTTTAAATGCATTTAAAAAACTATTTACTGATGATAACATAAAAAGGTTGGAAGAGATGTCGTTTGTATCTCTTTTTGATAAGTATCCCAGAGACAATTCATTATCAGGAGAAAATTTATATTTGACATTAGCAGAATAAACCTGCTTAATCAATGGATAATACCTGGGAATATTATAAAAAGCTCCAAAAGATAATTTATCAAGCAAATAGCTAAACATTATACCTCGCCCGCTCCTTGATGCCTCTGTAAGTTGGCTTAAACCAAAACTATTATCCCCAAGACCTAAATCAATATGCTTCGTTTTATATTTTAAGTAATATTCATCATTTACTCCAAAAAGAGGATTCCCTGTCCTGTCAGGTCCACGTAAACGAAATTCTATATTATTTGCTTTATCTTTTCCAAATGATTTTTCACCCTGAATCTCATACATAGCACTATATGATTGCTTACCTAATCTATTACTGGTAACTGCCACTACACCGGCCCTAATGGGGAAGCGCTCATACTTATCAAATTTAATAGACTTTACGGGGAAAACATCAAAAACGGTCGGTTCTGATTTTTCAGTGCCGGGTTTATCAATAATACTTGCTATAAAAATAACCGTTTGTTGTACATGTTCAGTAATTGTTTTAGGTATATTCAAAGGAAATTTACTAACAGATGATGAATCTTTTTTTATTATTATTGTCTGTACTTTATTAATAGATCCATATAATGCTGTAGTTTTAACAGATACATCTCCATTTGAAAGATTCTGAACTAAATAATAAATACTTGCTGTATCTCCAGAGAATAAAGATTGAGGAGCCTTAATTTTACTTATACTGATTTCGAATGTTGATTTAACATCTACAGATATATCAGCCTTTCCGAATACTTCTGAATCTGGTACACTAACAGCCTCTAGTGATAATTGCAATGTTCCTGATTTTGCTTTATTTGAAACCTGAACTCCTATAATTTTGCTTAGTGATGATTTTTTTTCAATTAACAAAGAAGAATAATCACTAATAAATTTGCAATAACCATCTTTATTAGAGACTCGCAGACTAAAAGACTTGTCGATATCAGAATTATTTACAACCTTAACCATCAGATTAAATGTTGCACCAGGGTCAATTTCTCTTTTTATATTTGCCGGAAACTTTATTTCAAGATCTCCTGCTGAGATTGGTATATATATTAAAAATAAGGCGATAATTATTAATATCGCCTTTTTATATCTGAGCATTACATATAACAGATATACACAATGATTGATTTATTAGAAAAATAATGTGTATTCAAGACCAAAAACATCGTTATCAGCACCAGCTGCAACTATCATAGCTTTGTATGTCTTTTTTGCCGGTATACCTTCCAAATCAAGTTTCGCACGTACAGATGTACCTGGATACAAACCTTTTTTTGTAGCAGTAATAGTCTTCACCAGATTTCCATCTTCATCATAAAGTTCCATACTAACCTCAGGAGAAATATAATGATCTCCATCGTTAGCCAAATCTACTGCCAGGAACAATTTTTTATTATCCCCCTTGATTAAAGTTGGTTCAAGAAATTTCAGAGATCCTTTACCTTTATCGTTCATCTCATTGACAATCTGTACAGCATATCTTGTTACTGTTGAAATAGTTAAATCTCCTTTAACGTTAGGATCTATGGGATTAACACCTTCAACCATAATAACGCTCCAATATGTACCTTTCAAAGTATCAGACTGTGGCACAGTTAACTCATAGTCTACTGTGCGTGATTCTTTACTTTTCAAAATAACTGTTTTAGGACTATATTGAATCCAGTTGGAATTGGTGCGTTTGTGAGCTCCAGGTTCATCATAAAAAGTCTGTTCCTGAAGATTATACAGAAGATCTGTTTGATAAATTCTTACTTCCTGATCTTTGGCTTCATTATTTTGAATCCTGATTTGTCCTTTTAAAACGTCTCCGGGATTTGCATTAAAAGTCTGCCTCAAACTACCGATTACTTCAACAGAAGCAAAGGTACATATAGGAATAAATAACACTAGTAAAAAAGACAGGAACTTCCTATTGTTAATCATGGTCTTCAGGTTTTTATACTTACAAAGGGTTAATATATTGATATTTTGGCAAATGTATTTGTTGTTTTTCAAAAATCCTAATCACTTACAACAATTTAGCAACAAATTTAAAAAAAAACCGGAATAGTCCACTTTACTACATAATTTTATTGCGCTGCAGTTAGAGTAAAGGTTACAACAACCTGCTCCCCTGCTTGCGCTCTGATAGATCCATACGAATCGTAATTATCAAGTCCGTATATGAACTTTAATGGATATCCGTCGTTGGTATCTGTACCAGAATAGCATGTGGCTATATTTGTTATCACAGGCATATCCACATTGCCCAATGTCACAGGTGAAGCAAATGTACCTGCTTCACCAACGAAATTGGCATTAGGCTGCATAGCCGCGAGTTGCAACTTTGTACCCGATGGAATTGCACCTGAAGTTATCTGAGCACTTAATATTCTTCTGGCGTCAGTTGATATAACAGAGGATATTAATAACCTGGAAGTAGAATCCGACTTTGTCGTTTCAATTGACTGACCCGCAGCCCTTTGATTTAGTTGCAGATTAATAACACCCTCAGATGCTTTCAATAGAGAAACTTCCGTTACTCCAAGTATTAGAGTAGCATTGGCTGTATTACTCGCCGTATTAACCGGTTCTACAGGTATATCGTCTTGTCCCATCAACTGTAGTGAAGTTAAAGTCAACAGAATCAAACAAAACAAGTATTTTATCCGGTATTGAAACATTTTTTATTAAATTAATTCTTGGATTCAGTATCAGAAGGCACCAACGAAATAGTATATGTCACAGTAATAGTCGAGTTTTTCAAAACAGGGGCAGCCGGAATAGCTTTATAAGTATACTTGATCACATACCCGTCGTCATCAGTTATACCCGACCAGCATGTTCCTATACCCTCTACTAAAGTTACCTCAGCCTCATTATCCAACAACTGCTGCCCTTTTAAAGTTCCCATGTTTTCAGGACACATAAAATTTGCATTGGGTTGTAATAATT
This sequence comes from uncultured Bacteroidales bacterium, assembly GCA_964502355.1. Lineage (GTDB taxonomy): Bacteria > Bacteroidota > Bacteroidia > Bacteroidales > UBA1402 > UBA8389. The sequence continues at coordinate 16,281 of CAZCWK010000024.1, read as the reverse complement.
CCACGTAGAGCTGAGTCCCAACAAGGGCTTCGGAAATTTTTGCTAAAATGCTCCTTTTCTCCTGATTATCTACTAAAGAAGACATTCTTAGTCTTGTAGCACTATTTTCAACTGATTGTGCGATAACATCACCCGCCTGTGATGCCCCTGCAAGTCTCAACTCAACCGCAGGTCCGAAAACAGCAAGTAATGCTGATCCGGCCACCTGCAGCTTCACTTCTTGTGTAACTATTCTCGAATTCTGACTTTTTATTGTCAATGGAATTAGTATGAGAATTAAACCAAAAGAGTGTCTCAATAAATGGATAAACATATTATAGGCTAAAAAAAATATTTACCATACCGCCTTAATACACCTAATAGTTTAATCAAGTAATACTATCATTGTACTGCTGTTCCTTGTTGTTCAGAAATTGTGAAAGTAACCACGATATTACTACTCTTAAGCGCAACAGCACCTGCTGCTTTTCCTAATTTATAATGGATAGTATATCCATCTGTAAGTCCTGTTCCTGACCAACATGTTGTAATTCCTGTAACTAAATCCACAGGTGTACCACTTGTCATTTCCTTCATTCCTGTTGGAGTTCCACCATTATCTAAGGCAGGTAGCATACTTGTTTTTAATAATTGCATTTCGAGGGTAGTTCCCGTTGTCGTTAAAGCAGGAGCAATAGAAGCTGTAATAGTCCTTGTTTTGCCATTTTCTACAAGAGAAGAAATCCTTAATCTCGTATCGGTGTTTTCAGCGGATGTCATAACTTCCTCACCGGCAGCTTTGGCACCGGCAAGAGACATTCCTACAGCATTACTTCCACCATTTGTTACCCCTTCACCTGAAGCTGTACCAAACACAGCAAGAAGGGCTGATCCATCAACTGTTAGTGCCAGATTTTGAGTAACTGACTGCTTGGAATCAGCACATATAGCACTTTGTGAATAAAAGAAGCTCATAAGAAGAGCTGCACCAATAATGATCGAATTCTTTTTCATAATTTTTCAAAGGGTTAAAATTTTTGGTCTTACTTAAGGTTTTATTTAGGGTCTTTTTTGTAAGAGGCAAACCTATAGTGCTTTACACTAATTGTTATAAGCAGTTACCTGATTTTATCTTCATTTTTGCTGATTTATTATATCAGCATTTTTGAGATATTTCTCTAAGGTTTTTTGAAACCCATGTAGGTTTTCAAGAAATAATTAAGAGGTTTGGATTATATAGCGAGGACAGTGTATATAACTGTAACTGTGACAGTTGGAGTTGCTTTTAAAAGAGCCTGATTTGCAGGATCTACACCCCAGGAATAAAATAAATTATATCCACTTGTTGCTGTTGTACCAGTATAACAACTACCAATGTTAGTAATAATATCCTTGGGACTGTTACTAACTAATGTTACAGTTGAAGATACATTTCCCCGTGCTCCGTCACCGGTCGTACAAGGATTGACCGTAAGTTGCAGTTTTGTTCCTGAAGGTATTGATCCGGAGACATTCGCAGTAACTTTCAATGTTTGACTTGAAGGGACAATAGATGTCATTTGAAAATATGTCGAAGAACTGGTTTTTGTATCCATGGAGGTCCCGGCTCTTGAAGCAAGCAATCCCAGATATATTGTTCCTGCAGGATATATTCTTGCATAACAAACCTCATTTACAGTAATTGTAAAGTTACTATATGCATAAACCTGAGCAAAGGCGCTTGAGGAAAATAAACAAAGTAATAAAGTAGAAATTATCAGTTTTCTCATGAAATGATACCGGTTTTTAAGGCATATCTTACTAACTGAGAAATATTATCGAAACCCATTTTCTCAAAAATATTCTGTTTATGGGTCCCTGCAGTCTTTATACTTATAAAATAGGTTTCAGAAATTTCTTTAATTGATTTACCTTCAGCAAGAAGTTTAAGGATTTCGGTTTCACGTTTGGTCAGATTGCTTGATTCTTTTGCTTTGTTTCTGTCAAGATAATCATCGAGAAGCACACTCTGAACATCCTGGCTAATACTCATATTACCTGAATATACTCTTCTCAGGCCATCACATAAATGCTCAAAAGATTCATTTTTTGTAATGTATCCCCATGCTTTAGCACCCAGCATCCCACGAATAAAATCTCTCTCCCTTATCGATGTAAGAGCAACCACCTTTACAGAAGGCATCTCTTTGTTCAATATCCTGGTTATTTCAATCCCATTCAGTCCTTGAGAGATAACTTCAGTTAAAACAATATCAGGATTAATCAGCGCAGCTTTGTCAAGAATCTCAAGCCCTTCGCCTGCTTCCGCCACAACTTCAAGATCTGAAGTTTCTGAAAATTTATCAGTTAATAATTCACGAAACAAACTATTTTCATCAGCTAAAAGAAGCTTTATTTTCATAAGACAATCTGGTAAAACAAATTCAAATTACTTAATGCCAAAAAAGTTTAGTCAACAGAGAAAATAATCCACAGCACAATAAAAAAGTGTTTTTGGTATTAATTACATTCACAAATATAATTATATTTTTATTTCAAGCAGTTATAAAAAAGTACTCAAAAATAAAATGTATCAAAAAAATAAAATCAGTTTGTTTATATTCGCATTCGAAAATAATTATTGTTTATGAATTTGAATCGTTTCTTGTCAACTGCTTTTTTTTTCATAATTGCATCAAAGTGTAATTATGTTCTTGCACAAGATATGAATACGGCTCAACTTCCTGTACAGCTGACAATACTGCCAAAAGCAAGTATAAATCTTGCAACTTCAGAATCTGACACATTAAATCTCAGAAAAACTGAGCAGGTTCTTACTCCACACTCAAGTAACTCAACCTGGATAAATTATTCTTCAGTTGTAGACAAAAATACTACAAACTCTATTTGTGCCAGTCTAAGCTCTAATAACCTCCCCGCTGAGATTATTGTAGAAATGCATATTTCTGAGGATTATGGCGGGGGTACCGGCAAATTGGGGAAACCTGCAGGGCCGATAACTTTAACAGACTTTCCTCAGGAGATCATAACTGATATCGGCACTTGTTTCACAGGTGAAGGATGGGGTAAAGGGCATCTTTTAACATACTCCTGGGGACTAGCTCCTGGTGTTAAAGCGGATGAAGTAGATTTTGAAGATATTGAGATTGAAGTCAGAGTTATTTTTACAATCGTGAACAATGAATAAATAAATATTTTAAAACGAGCCGAAGCCCTTAAGTCACCAATTTTTTAACTATCTATATAATACCCCGATTTTTACCATGTCACATAAAAAAGAGACTCCGCGACAAAAGATGATAGGTATGATGTACATCGTACTGACTGCTATGCTGGCATTAAACGTATCCAAAGAAGTACTTGAAGGTTTTAACGTGGTAAATGACAGTGTACAGGCAACAAATCTTGATTTTGAACAAAAAAAGAAGGATGCATACACAGAATTTCAAAAAGAGTACGCAATAAATCAGACTGAAGTTGGACCATTTCTTGAGAAAGCTAACAAAGCACGAAAGCTATCTGAAGAGATGAAGAAATATATTGAAAATTTACGCGACGAACTTATTTCTGTCACTTCAGGTATACCTAAAGACTCAGCAAAAAATGCTCAGCTAAAAACGCTCAATAAGAAAGACAACTTCGATATACCTACACATTATCTTCTTGGTGGTTCATCAGACGATGGAACTACTGGCAGAGCGCATGAACTTAAAAATAAGATGATCGAATATCGTAAAAATATGCTTGAGCTTATAAATCCCATATATCGAGATCTTATTAAAATAGGCTTGAAAACAGATGGAGTTTATACTGATGCGACAGGTAAAAAGCAAACCTGGGAAGTGCATCATTTTTATGACATTCCTCTTGCTGCCGATATACCAATTCTGAATAAATTTATCAGCGAAGTTAATAGTGCAGAAATTGAGATCGTTAATGGTTTACTTTATGAAACCAATGCTGACGATTTCAAATACGACAAGATTGAAGCAAAAGTATTGCCAAAAACAAATTATTTATTTCCTGGTGATGAATACGAAGCAGAAATAATTGTTGCAGCATACGATACAAGTCACAGTCCGGTTCCAAATGTATATTTCATGAGGGGATCAGACACACTTTCTGTCTCTCAAAAAAGTTCTGCGACAGTCGTTCCAAGAGAAAACGGACATATGAGAATTAAATTTCCTGTTTCTTCGGTTGGTCAACAAAAAGTTGCAGGTTTCGTAAGCGCTATGACAAGGACGGGAAAAGAAAATACATACCATTTTAATACCGATTACTATGTCGCTGTGCCTTCTGTAACAGTATCAGCAACCAAAATGAACGTTCTTTATTCTGGTGTAAACAATCCTATATCCCTTTCTGTCGCGGGAATACCAAGCGAAAATATTACTCCAACAATTTCGAGTGGTACAATTAAGAAGAATGGCAACAATGGTTGGATTGCTGTAGTTCCTGCAGGAACAAAAGAGGTTTCGATAACAGCAACAGCAAAGGTCAACGGAGGCACAAAAAAAATGGGATCTGAAACATTTAGGGTTAAGCGGGTTCCTGAGCCTGATCCTTGTATTGGTGAAGCTACAGATGGATTCGTAAAAAGAGATTATATACTTTCTGTAGGGAAAATTTCGGCTAAAATGCCATCTGATTTTGAATTTGATTATGATTACCAAGTCACTTCTTTTAAAATGTCGATGCAAAGAGGTTTCACCGATATTAATCTTGAATCCAGAAGTAATAAGATGACCGATGAAATGATACAGGAACTAAGGAAAACAAATAAGGGTCAGATGGTTACATTTGATGAAATCATAGCCAAAGGTTCGGATGGAGTCGAAGTGACTTTGCATCCTATAATACTTACTTTGAAATAACAAAAATACCATTGATAAATACTTACAGATATGAGCTTAAACGAACGCATAGAAAACATTGTTAACGGACCGGTTTTTAAAAAATTAATGACTAAGATTTACGGCTTTGGAGCATCTCTTGTAGTCATTGGAACTTTGTTTAAAATTCAACACTGGCCGGGATCAGGTTTCTTCCTGGCTTCAGGTCTTATAACCGAATCCATAATATTCTTCTTTTCTGCATTCGAGAAAAGTGATGATGAGCCGTCATTACCTAATAACACAGGCGGAAACAATAACGCTATTTCTGAGTGGATACCAACGACTGAGATTACTCAATTAAGCGGTGGAGTAACAACAGGTAGTAACTCTCTGGCGCTTGTCAAATTTGACGAGATGCTTGAAAATGCTGATATCTCTCCTGATATGTTTATGAAACTCGGCGAGGGCTTACGTAAACTTGGAGAATCGACTGAAGGTTTGGTTTCTCTGAGCGATGTTTCAGAAGCTTCCACTAAATATGTTCAGACAATAAAGTCTGCTGACGAGTCACTTAGCAAACTTGTTAAAACCTACGAGACCACCATTACCAAGGTTTCAGTTAAATCTGCTTTCAAATATGATAGCATCGCAAATTCGCTAACTGTTATAGAACAGGAAGCAAAAACATATTCTCAGGAGCTTCAATCGATGAATTCTACAATTTCAGCACTACATAACGCTTATAAACTTCAGAAAAAGGGTGCAGACGAATACCTTAAAGAAATGTCTGAAACTGCCACTGAGTCTAAAAGGTACCGTGAACAAATGAAAGAGTTAAATGAAAATCTTACCCAATTGAATAAGGTCTACGGAAACATGCTTTCAGCTATGAAAACTAAATAAGGTATTTAAATCTTATTTGACAGGGATTTAAGTTTGTAAAGGGATTAGTCTCAGATTTTGCCGGCAAAAAGAGCTTGCATAATAAGTTTAACATAACTATTCCACGAACATTTTCATATTTAAAATGTTCTATAATGGATGGAATACAATCTTTTCAAATCATTCGCAAACCAACAAAAACCCCTTATGAAACGTGCATGCTTTAAAAAAACATCCAGGTCTTTGCTATTTTTTGCGTGCGTTGTTTCGTACGACCTTAGTGTAAAAATAAAAACTAGTGTATGAAAAAAACTATCTACTCCCGGCTAAACATTTTTTTGGTTTCATTTTTTGTTTTTTGGATATTGCCAAACAGCATATTTGCAGAAAATGAACCAAATAATTCTGAATCTACGGCAAATACCATCCCGGCCAATGGCTCTCAAACAGGTTCTTTAACTGTTAATGACGTAGACTGGTTTATAGTAACTATTCCTGATGATGGGGAATGGTCTGTCAATTATGTTGCAAACGGTGAAATATACTGCGACAATCTTGAGATTTTTGAATTTAACACTTCTTATCGTGTTGCTGCCGGAAACTGGGGAAAAGTAGCTTCTGTTTCATGTCCCTTTTTAAGTAAAGGACAATATTTACTTAAACTCAGATATTATAATGGTGAAGGTTCATATACTCTGACTTCCACTTTTAATCCAAGCAGACTTGCAAATGATGCCGAACCAAATGATGTTATTGATCAGGCTTTTGCACTATCACCGACCGGTACCGGGACAGGTAGATTGGGCTATCTGAAAACAAATGGTGTATTCGACAATTGTGACTGGTACAAAATAACCACAAGTGAAAGTGGTAAACTTATTATAAGCACTACCGCCGATGATCCTCTAAGGTTTGACAATCTGAGAATCTACGATTCTGACAAAACAACACAGCTGGCATACGGCAGCTGGGGAAAAGAAGCCATAGTTACTAAAGACAATATTTTGCCGGGCACGTACTACATAAAAGTTCCGCTTTATTCGGGAAATGGGTCATATACTATTACAACAAGTTTTACGGTTGCTAATCTTAAAGATGACAATGAGCCCAATAACACACAAGAGACTGCGCAATTTGTCTATCTTTCAGATACTGTATATGCAAGGTTAGGCTATGAAAATGCAGGAATAGCAGATAATGTAGATTGGTACAGGGTCTCTGTACCGGAAAACGGAAGATTGACTTTCAAGTTGTTTTCTGAATCAACACTATCTGTTGACAACTTAAGATTATATACTGAAAATCAGGTTCAAAGAAATTCAGGTGGATGGGGAAACACTGTTATCTTCGAAACCCCGGATTTGGCTAAAGGAACATACTGGCTATATATACCCAAATATTACGGTTACGGAGCATATAAGTTTATTGCAGAATTCAAACCGTTTAAATACACGAATGACATTGAACCCAATAATGACTATAATAATGCCCTGGATATTAATGAAGGAGTGAAAGCTACAGGACAAGTCGGGTACTGGAGATTACAGGATATCCAGGACCCGGATGACTGGTACAAGATTAATTTACCTAATGATGGGAAAATCGAGTTCAACTTCTTAACAGACAGTGTTTTGTTGCTGGACAATCCAAGACTGTATACTTTAGTTGGCAACAATCTGGTTCAAAGGTTTTATTCAGGCAGTTGGGGAAGTAATTTCAACTTTAAAGTAAACGATTTGAAATCAGGCATATATTATTTAAAACTAAGCAGATATAGTAATTTTGGCGCTTATAGTTTTCATTATAACACTACTCCTAATCCTATGCCGGGAGATGCAGAACCAAACAACAGCTTCAGCAAAGCTGTAACACTATCAGAAGGAATAAGCAAATCAGGACATCTTGGATATTGGTATGCTTCTGATGATTTTGATACTGAAGATTGGTTTACTTTTTCTACTACAATTAAGGACAATGCCACTATTTCAGTTCAAACTGACAGTATTTTAAGTCTTGACTGGATATATTTATACAATCCTGAAGGTGACACAGTTAAATATGTTGGAAGATCGACTGAATGGGGATACAAAATCAATTATTTAATTAAAGATCTTGAACCGGGCAGATATTACATAAAAGTGCCAAGGTATAATGAATATGGGTGGTACAATATCAGATATTCATTACCTACAACTGATTTGAATGTGGTTTCCGGCAATAATAAAAGATTTATTCTTACTCCAAACCCGGTAAATGAACAAACAATAATATCTTATGAAGTAGATAATTCATGCAGAGTAGTACTTGACATAATTAATATTTCTGGTCAGGTTATTCAAACATTGTTAAACGAAAACCAACAAGCCGGTACATATAATTATAAACCCTCATTTAAAATAGCAGATAAAGGCATATACTTCCTGAGATTAAAGACAGGAAAAAAGTTTGACCTGATAAAGTTTGTTATAAAATAAACTTCCTGAACGTTATCTTGTTAAAGGGTTCTATAGTTTATAGAGCCCTTTTTAAATATTTATCGTTTTTCGATAATTTTATATTGTTTTTCAAAATAATGATATTACATTTGTCACGCAATATAAAATGTGAGGATTTTTATGAAAATCGGAAAAACGAAGTTGGTTACTTTGTCTCTTCTGGCTACAGTGGCCTATATTTTTATCATTTTAAATTCTTTAGCTGTCAACTGGGATGATTTCAGATTAGGCTACCAGGATGGTAAGTCACACAATTTGGAAACCTATTATGTTGATTTGAAAGCCAGAGAGTGTTTTTCAGCATTTCCTGATTCATTAATCAATTTGAAATCTAATAATTATGTCAACATCCGACATGATTGTTCTCAAGTCAGAGCTTCATTACCACCTGATTTGAAAAAAAAGGCAGATAAATGGGGCATTGCAGAAATAGTTTTTTCATTATGCATAGTTTTGATTACCATATACATCCCTATCCTGTTTTTTAGACTAATGAAGTCTTTGATGAATGACGTGGTTTTTGATTCTAAAAATATTAAACGCCTTCGTAAGATTGGTTACTCTTTATTATCGTTTTATGTAATTGAAGTAGCTTTAAACCAAATCTATTACATAAAGAATTCAGCACTGTTCGATTTTTCGGGATATGTAATTCAAAGAGAATCTGCAGACATGATGATGCTTTTAATTGGTATTGTAGTTTTATTATTTGCAGAAATACTTTCAAGAGGATCTGCTATAAAAGAAGATCAGGACCTGACAATCTAAAGAGAATATGGCAATAATTATAAACCTGGATGTAATGATGGCTAAAAGAAAGATCTCTCTTAATGATCTTTCTGAAAAAGTAGGTATAACGCCTGCTAATCTGTCCATCCTGAAAACCGGAAAAGCTAAAGCAATCAGGTTCAGTACTCTTGAAATGATTTGCAAAGAACTTGACTGCCAACCCGGTGATATACTTGAGTGGATAGACACTGGCGAAATAAAAGAATAAACCAAACCGGATATGATACTATCTAAAATAATCGTGTGATTTAAACTAAAAAACAAAAAAATGAAAAAAGTCTTTTTTTTACTAACGAGTCTTATTCTCGCTGTATTTTTTGCAGTTGCCCAACAGCAACAAATGCCTCCTATACCCATCGACAAAGATGTCAGAATAGGTAAACTTGATAATGGAATGACTTATTACATCAGGAAAAACACATTACCTGAAAAACAGGCTAATTTTTACATTGTTCAAAAAGTAGGTTCAATCCTTGAAGAAGACAACCAACAAGGTTTAGCCCATTTCCTTGAACATATGGCATTTAATGGATCAAAAAATTTCCCTAATAACGAAAACGGACTTGGTATAATCCCTTACCTCGAAACCATTGGCGTAAAGTTCGGACAGAATCTGAATGCAGGTACTAGTTTCGATTATACTATATACAATATTGATGCGGTTCCCACTATTAGAGAAGGATCTGTAGACTCAAGTCTTTTAATTTTGCATGATTGGTCAAATTTCCTTTTGCTCAGAGATAAGGATATTGAAAAGGAGAGAAAGATTATACATGAAGAATGGCGTACACGTCAGAATATGTCAATCAGAATGCTGGGTCAATTATTGCCTGAAATTTATAAAGACAGTAAATATGCAGACAGGCTTCCTATAGGTAAGACAGAAGTCACTGATAATTTTGCACCTAAAGTACTTAGAGATTATTATCACAAATGGTATCGTCCGGATCTTCAGGGTCTGGTAATCGTTGGAGACATTGATGTAGACAAAATTGAGCAAAAGATAAAAACAATGTTTGCGGACATAGCGAAACCGGTAAATCCTGCAGTCAGAGAGTATTCTCAAATACCAGATAATGATGAACCTATTGTATCAATTGCTCCCGACAAGGAAAATCCGAATTCTCAAATCTTCCTCTGCATTAAAAAGGATATAGTTCCGGCTGAAAAGAAAGTTGGTATGGACTATCTCGTTTATGATTTTATAAACAGCATGATCGAGCAAATGCTTACAAATCGTTTACAGGAAATGATTCAAAAGGAAAATCCACCTTTCGCATATGCAGAAGCAAGCGTAGGCTCTTATTTGATAGCTAAGACTAAAGATGCTTTTCAGATTTTCTCCATGGCAAATCCAAATCAGTCAAACACTGCTATCGAAGCTATGGTAAGAGAAGCAAACAGGGTTAAGCAATTTGGTTTCACTGCCGGTGAGTATGACAGGGCTAAAGCTGAGTACATGAGCAAACTTGAAAAACTTAATAATGAAAAGGATAAGCAACGCAGCAGCTACTATATCAATCAATACGTGAACAATTTCCTTGCAAACGAGCCTATACCAAGCATTGCAGACAAGTATGCAACAATGCAACAACTCGTAAATTATATACCTCTTGATGCTGTTAACCAGGTTGCAAAAAGTATTGTTACCGAAAAGAACCGCATTATTGCCATAATGGGTACTGACAAAGAAAAATACTCTTCAAAAGATGAAATTAAAGCATTAATCAAAAAAGTTGATGCTGAACAAATAGAAGCATATGTGGATAATTCGATTAAAGAACCACTTATGGCTGAACTACCTGCAAAAGGTAAAGTTATCAGCGAAATTAAGGGCAACGAAACAGTCTGGACACTATCCAATGGTGCAAAAGTAGTTGTTAAACCTACAGATTTCAAAGATGATGAAATCCTGATTTCAGGTTTTGTCCCCGGAGGAAGCTCTTTATACGATGACAAGTTCATCAATGAAATCAAGGTTCTTGATAAAGAAATTGAAATGATTCTTGGTGAATCTGCAGTAGTATCCGGTGGGTTGGGAAAATTCAGCAAGACAGATCTAACCAAACTTCTTGCAGGAAAGAATGTAAGTATGAACTTCAAAATAGAGAACTATAGTGCTGAGCTTTCGGGCAGATCTACCAAAAAAGATCTTGAAACTGCATTGCAACTCTTATATCTGAATTTCACTAATGTCCGTAAAGATGAGACAGCATATGCTTCATTCATTAAACGCGCTACAGGTGTAATGTCAAATATAACAAGTAACCCGCAGATAGTATTTGCTGACTCTGTTTCCAGTTCTGTTTATTGCGGAAAACCAAGATCAAGATTCCTGACAGAAAAAAATCTTACAAATGCTGACTATGACAAATTGCTCGAACTTTACAAAAGCAGTTTTTCAAATGCGGGTAATTTTGTATTCACAATTGTAGGAAATGTTAATACTGACGAGTTGAAACCATTGATTGAACAATACATCGGCTCACTACCATCATCACCTGAAAAGGCAACTTTCAAAAAAGATATATTACCGGTGAGAAAGGGAAGCTACAATAATAATTTCATTCATCCACTTGAAGTACCTAAGGCTTCTACAGCTTTGATTTATTCAGGCAAATTGAAATATAACCTTCAGAACAAGATTTATCTGAGTGCAGTTGAACAAATTCTTGATATTGTTCTAACAGATAAGATAAGAGAAAAACTTGGTGGAACTTATGGTGTCAGTATTTCAGCTGAGCTTGATAAAACACCTTTTGACAACTTCTCATTGCAACTGGTGTTTGATACGGATCCTGAACGCAGAGTTGAATTGGTAAATGCTATGAAGCAGACCATGGAGGAAATGCAGAAAACAGGTCCAAGCATTGAAAATGTTCAGAAGATTAAAGAGTTCATGGCAAAACAACATGCTGAAAACCTGAAAGAAAATGCATACGCATTAAATGCACTCGAAAACATGTACAGGCATGGAGTTGACATTACATCTGATTATCAGAAAATTCTGGACGCAATGTCAGTTGAATCTCTCAAAAAATTCTCCAAATCAATTTTTGGCCAGGGGAATATAATTGACGTTTCTCTAAGCAGCAAATAAACATTTGATTTGTTTTTTACTCAAGAGCCTCCCTGAAGTTTTTTAAACCAGGGGGGCTCTTTTTTTTATAGTTACTTTATACGAATATTACCAACGCTGCCATTTTTATCCTCCCTGACAAGGGTCGCCGCCATAAGACCTATAATCACCTCATTGGCAGTGGTTTCGACCACCAGAGACTTAAGTTCTTTTTGGGGATTTAAAGGAAGATCCATTATTGTTGCCAGACCGCCATCTACTGTTAACGGTTCATTAGACATGGACACTCCTGAAACCTTCCTGTGAACAGTATTAATCTCTCCTGTCTTAAGATTAATACGATAAGGACGGGGAGCATTTAGTCTGAAAGCATATCCGTCGGTATAGATATCCTGATCAAGCGGAAGCAGGGTTTCCGGAAGTATTAAATCAAGCTTATCGCAGGTGCCGTCTGTGTAATACACCTTAATTCTGCCGTTCAAAAAGTCACACTGCATATGATATGTTGAAGCCGCAAGCATAAGATATACTTTGGAAGCTTTCCCGTTTAAAGGTATCAAAACTGAATCAGGGTAATTATCCCAAAGAGTGGTAAATACAATATTATTTTTGGAAATATCACCCGGAGTCTCAAAAGGAACGCCCTGAGGTAATGTAAAAGTATTGGCATCACCTGCCAGCTTCCTTAATCCTGTATCATCTATTTTAGAAATAGCTTCCGGATGAGTCCAGAAACCCATACCCTGCGTAGGGACGCAAAGAGTTGTATATTTCCATCGCGGACTCACATACTTACCAAATTCAAAAATATTGGTGACTTTGTCGTTGTAATACGGAGCGATATTTACTTTTTCATAAACCATACCCAAAGGATTGATAATATTCCAGTTGGTTAAATTAATAACAGTATCACTTTTGAAATATGTCTTTATTCGCAGAGTATTTGTACCGAATCGCGGTAAATCATCCCCTATTGAGTAAGAATTATACTCGTTTTTAGCCAGCTTGCAAAAAATCGGACTCAATGTATCCTCATTGATCGTCATTTTACCATAAGCACCGCCTAAGACTGATGATCTTATAGTAAAATCAAGGCTATTGGAATTGTAATCATTTTCGACTTCAAATACATCGTGGATAACAAGATTCATTGGTTTCCACCATGTCATAGTCCCTTGTGAAACCTTGAAAAATAAAGTTTTATTACCCTTGGCACCCTTTATAAATGCTTCAATATAATGCTTCTGATATTCTTTAATTATTAATGCTTTTTGCGGATCATATATTTCAGTAGAATTCAAAGGAGTAGAAATATAATTTACATCACCTGAAGTAACATTTTCAGTTTTATCTTCAAGATCTAAATTTTTACCACCCCAAACTACTTCAACAAAATACTCTTTATCCTTTCCTGCATCAATAATAATCACAGGTCTGCCAACAGAGTATTCATCTATACTGTAACCGGTTTCCCTGCCATTTACTTTAATCCTGACAATTCTGTCTTTAATGGCATCAAGTTTAAATATCAAATTTGCATCTTTACGAAATTTCGGGCATATATTATAATAATCACTGTTACCCTTTCTTTTGAAGTTGAACGAGAAATTTGAAGTCCCGAGAGATGCATGATCCCAATCAACGGGGAAACCGGGTTGTACCACTAATTTATCATTTAAAAGATCAGGATTGATACCAAATAAGCCCTGAACAAGATCCCTTGCTGCACAAGCAACAGGATCTGCAAAATCACGGTAAGTTTCACCTCTGGCAGCATCATAAAAAGAGACCTGAGTGATATTTCCCGGGCCTGAGCCCAGATACATTGCATCGAGTAATGCTCCCTTGAATAGTTTAAATGCTTCAGCAGATCTCCCTGACTGCCAGTAAGCCAAAGCTGTATGTGCAACTTCAGCAAAAGCAACATTATTAATTGACCATATATAAGGTTGCCAGTCTGAAGTCGAAACCACATAGTTTGAGATATCATTAAGCCCCTCAGCTAAAACAGGAATATGAGGAATATTATTATCAATATACTTTGTAGCCTGATACGCCTTGAACGGATCGTGTATCTTCGAATCAATTGCATGGTAGATTGTCCATACGGCTGCATTTTCATGAACTTTCCTGTAGCCCATATTATCTTTAAATTCAGCCCACCAGCCCTTATCCTTCAACCATAGATTTTCATTAATTGCTTTGAGTATTTTTGCGGCCTCAGCATTATAAATACTGCCATCCTCCCCGATTTTGCCGGCTATCTGACCTGCAAGAAGATTAGCTCTGTAATTATATGCAGATGAATGTGTTGCAACACCTCCATTATACTGAAGCCCATCAGAAGCCCAAATGCAACAATAACCATCATAAAGTCCGTCATCATCAGGATCAAATGTGTTTTTTTCCCATGCAAGATGGCTCTTGATAACAGGAAATATCTTTTTCGCGTATTCAAGATCGCCTGTCCAGTTCAAATGACTAAGTAACTGATCAATATACACCAGGTTCATGTCATAATGATGCATATCTTTTGTACTGTTCGGGTTGCGGCAAATATAGCCGTTGCTGTACATCGGAGTGCCCCACTTCTTTTCTGATCTGGCAAGATTGCTTGCTGAATCCTGTGAATGAGGATATATTACCGGGACATTCTTAACCTGAGATGCTGCATACGCATCAAAATGTAATCTTGCTTTATCGTGGAAACCAAAAACATCAGCAACATATGCTCCTCTCCATCCAGTAAGCGGTGTTCTCCATCCTATTGCTCCATGCAAATAGCTTGGTGATTCCCAAATTGCATCTTCGGCGCCAGCTAAAATCCCACCAAGAGTATTTAAAAATGGGTCAGGAGTATTCACTTTAACCCTTCCTGAAATAGTTTTCCTGTAATTATCAGCGGCCTGATAACACTTTTCCAAATTTGTATAATCATCTTCCTTGCTCTGCAACGGATTGTATAGTGAAATATTAAAATCTCCCATGCCAAGTGAAATTGCAGAGACAATTACAGGTAAATCTGAAGCTTTTGATTTTATCAAATCAAAAGGATTTGTTATTAAACTTCCGTCATGTACACTAAGTGATGCTTCAGGCGGAAAAATACCTTTTATAATTTTCCTATTTTTGCCATACTCCAGATTAAATTCGTTTCCATTCAGCTTGTAAATATTCCCTCTGCATTTTTCAGGTTCAATATAAAAACTGTTAACCGGATCAGCTCCGATATCTCCACTCCTTGAAAACCTTTTATCATTTGCCCCTCCAAAAATACAAACCAACTTCAAATCTTTCTGAATTTTATTGGGTTTCACCTTGATTATCAGACCATCCCCATCACTCGGGGCAAGTACTGAAATTTCAATATTTCCTTTTCCAAGTATGTTTAAATCTGTCAGCAACCATTTCCTGATACCGGACTCAAAATAAGATTCAACTCTGTATAAATCTTTAACCCAAATCACAGTATCCCTTCTTGAAATCGCAAAGTACATGCTGCCTCCGAAATTGGGCATATAAAGACCAACTTCAGGATAATCACTTGTTTCAAATCTGAAATCTGAATTTGTCCCATAAATTGCTCTCGAAAATCTTTTATTCCCGTTAGTTATTGAGAAACCGCTGCCAACAGGAGTATAACGCAATTCTCTTTTTATACCATGCCAATAATCAGCAGATTTTTCAGAGCCTTTTACAAAAAATAATAATGGGACACTCAACAAAAAGGTTAATAATATTTTTTTTAAGGACATTGGTTTTGAACTTTATTACAAATTAACTGTCAAAAACGTAATTGATAATTTTCAATCCACGAATTTAGTAAATAATAACATCTTTAATCTTCGGAATGATTTATGATGTCGTTTTGTTTTTTAAATTTGGCTAATCAAATAATTCGGTATTAAATACTTCCGGTAAAATAAAAAGTGTCATATGAAGCGAAGAGATTTTTTAAAAGCTGCAGCCATAACAGGAGTTGCTTCAGTTATCAAAGTCAGTGACGGTATGGATATCCTGGCTCAGAAAACTGTAAAAACAAAAGCAGGTGGTTATGACATGGTCGCCGTAATGGGTGGTGAACCTGTCGAAATGTTCAGAAAAGCAATCGCAGAAATGGGAGGAATGAGTGCTTTTGTCAAAAAAGGGCAAAAAGCAACTGTCAAACCTAATATTGGCTGGGATAAGACTCCTGAATTAGCAGGTAATACTAACCCTG
>CAZCWK010000023.1:0-38943 GCA_964502355.1 uncultured Bacteroidales bacterium | reverse complement strand
ATAACGGACTCTCACCGTCAAGTAATGCGCCATGCATGGCGCACAAAAACACGCCGGCTAAATTTAATTTTACCCGGCGTAACGACAAATTTTATTATCTTTTTCAATCAATTTTTTAATTAACAAATAAACTAACCGCATCTGCAGAGAATTCCTTCACGTTTATTCCAAGGTTGTTTTATTATACAGGTAAAGTTTTGGATTTATACTCAGAAGGAGTTACTCCATATTTTTGTTTAAAACATTTGCTGAAATACCTCGCATCATTCATACCAATCTGAAAACTAACTTCAGAAACATTAAATTTCCCGGTTTCAAGCAGCTGAGCAGCTCTTTTTATCCTTGTTTCCTTAATAAATTCAATAGGCGAAAGGCCCAGGATACCTTTTAATTTATTGAAGAATACTGTCCTTCCCATACCAGCGGCCGAAACAAGCATTTCGACTGTTAATTCACTGTTGGAAATATTTTCTTCCATAAACTCCATAATCTTGTTTAGAAAAGCAGAATCCTGAGATTGTATATTATCAGGCAATTTGTAATTGTCAGATTTTGTACCAAAAATATCCTGTCTGTATTTTTCCTGAAGAGTATTTCTTTGTGTAAAGATATTATCCACTCTGGCTTCAAGATATGCAGCACTAAAGGGTTTTGTTATATAATCATCCACACCTGCATGCATGCCTTCAACTTTAGCTTCCAGATCAGATTTAGCTGTAAGTATTATTACAGGAATATGACATGTCTTTTCGTCATTCTTAATTTTCCTGGTGAGTTCAAGACCATCCATCACAGGCATCATCAAATCAGTAATTACAAAATCGGGCAACAGGTTTCCGATTAGGTGCCAGGCAGAAAGACCATCAGGAGCATCAGCAACTCTGTATTTTTTTGACAAAACCGAAGTAAGGAAATTTCTTAGTTCAACATTATCTTCAACTACTAATAGTAAAGGTTGATTTTCATTACTAACTTTTTCCGGATTGTCGGTTACATTAGAAATATTTACAGGGATTTGCATTTCAGAAGGTTCTTCAACTATGATTACATCGACATCATCATTAAAATGTTTGTATCCAAGCTTAAACCTTACTTCAAAAGTTGAACCTGATCCGGGTTCACTTTCTACTTCAATCCTGCCTTTATGGAGGTCAACTATATCTTTTACCAGACTAAGCCCTATTCCTGTTCCTGGTAATTTATTAGATTCATCGTCAGAAAAAAATCTGTCAAAAAGATGCTGTTGCTTGTCTTTAATAATACCTTTACCTTCGTCAGTGACTGTTAGTATAGCCTCAAGTTCTGTAACTCTTGTTGTCAGTGTTACTGTTCTGCCTCCTGAAGTAAATTTAAATGCATTTGAGAGCAGATTATACACAATAGTATCATATTTCTCCCTGTCGATAAAAACTGTTGCACCTTCAGTATTATCCTCCACTATAAACTTAATACCCCTTTCGCTTGCAGTAGGATTAAAATTTGATGCAATCTTGGTAGTGAAAGATCCGAAAGGCGTTTCTTCTACTTTTAGTTTCATCTTTTTTTCCTGATATTTTCTAAAATCAAGCAACTGGTTTATCAACCTGAGCATCCTGTCAATATTTCTTTGTACAATTACAAGATTTGCTCTTGAGTCGGCTGAAAGGCTGACATCCATTATAACGTGTTCCACAGGTGCCGAAATCAGGGTTAAAGGAGTCCTTAATTCATGCGACATGTCTGTGAAAAACCGGAGTTTCATATCAGTAACCTTTTGCTCAACAACCACCTCACTCTTAAGTTTATATATAGTTGTAAGAAAATATAATGCAATTACAAAAACAGCAATGCCGGTAATACAATAAAATAAAATGGCCCAGGAAGTTTGCCAGAATGATGGTTTGATGACAATATCAATGCTTCTTTCGTTATTCATCCAGAAACCTTCACTGTTAGTCGATTTGACTCTTAAAGTATAATCTCCGGGGGATAGTTTCGTATATGTTACTCTGTTTACTTTCTGTGTTTTTATCCAATCCTTATCAACAGGATCCAGCCTGTACAAATACTGAATATTTTCGGGTGCTTTAAAATCCAATGCTGCAAATTCAAGACTGAAAACATTCTGATCGTGTTTTAAAACAATTTTACCAATATCATCAATATTAGATGTCAGAGGTGAATCTTCTTTATCTGCATGAATTTCACGATCAAAAAGAAAGAAACGGGTGAAGACCAGTGATGGTGTAAATGTTGCTGTTTTTACATTTGCAGGATTATAAACATAGTATCCATTCATTGTTCCTGCCCGGATATTTCCATTACTTGCAAGAAAAGATGATGATTCGGAGAAGGTTACAGGATCCAAACCATAATCTTTATTATATATATCAACGTTTCCTGACTTTTTATCATATCTGGTTATACTGTTTTCTGACGTCAGCCACAAATAGTCCTGAGAATCTTCATTTATGCTAAGGATAATATCACTGGATAAACCTTGTTTCTGAGTCACGGCTTCAAATTTTGGTGTTTGACCCAGCTTAAAACCGGATTTTAACATATTCAATCCACCTCCAAAGGTACCAAACCACCTGTTTCCGCTTTTGTCGATATGAATAAAATGCACATCATTGGTTCTTAAGCTCATAGCATCAAGACCTTCCTTCCTGTATTCAAAGAATTTAATTTTTGATGGATCTCTGAACTTTGAATCAAAAGCCACAATACCGTTTACAGTTGCTATCCATATAATCCCATTTTCATCCTGATTCAAATCTCTTATATTCCGGCATCTTTCATATGGATAACCATCAAGCCCTCTGCCATAATCAACAAATCTGAATTTGCCATTATTCTCAACAATCAGATTTAATCCTGCGCCATAGCTGCCTGCCCAAATGCGTCCTTCCTTGTCTTCAAGCAAAGCATAAAAGGATGCGGATGATGGTCTTGATTCAACATCTTTAAGCTGATTAAATCTGGTTATCCTGTAAGACATACCATTAGCCGATGATTCTTCAAGAAGTATTATTCCTGCGCCCTTGCATGCCAGCCATATACGCCCTTTCCTGTCTGCAATAATATCATATGCAATCATATCTGTCACAGATCTGCCAGAAGAGATTTTACCGTTCATGTTTAGAAAACCAATACTTTTACCGTTCAGGTCAGTCAATTCTATTTTACCTTCCTTATCAGCTATCCAGATTCTTTTGTAATTATCCTCAAAAATTGTTCTTACTTCAGAACCTCCGGATTTCTGCACCAGGGATTTTACTTCATTAAAAATAAAACTTGTCTGGTGAAAAGTACATTTTTCAAGTCCCGGAGATCTTGTACTCAGCCACAGATTTCCATGCTTGTCATAATAGGCATTATGCATCGTATTGAAAAGCCTGATTCCGGTTTCACTATTGTCACCAAAAAATGGTTTCAACGTTTTATTAATTCTGTCGAATTCGGAGAATCCACCTGAACGGGGGTGAACCCAAAGCCTGTTAATATTATCTTCAATAACAAAAAAGTTAGGCTGAGTCTGGGCTAATCCTATCAATTCGTCACTTTTTGGAGTAAAATGATAAAGTTTTTTATCAACAGAGTTAAGGTAAACTACTCCAGGAGCATCAGCTTCCAGCCATACATCACCCGCCATGTCTTTATAAAAGGATATTATACTATTACTGGCCAGAGACTTGTCAACACCAACCGTAATATGAGATTTTACTCTCCCCTTGGCATCTAAAAAATATATCCCATCTCCCAATGTTGTCAAAAGAATTTCTCCTCCTTTTAAAGCACAGATGCCATTTATTGAAGAAGCAGCATTGACAGACTCAAGATTAAAAGCAAGTGTTTTTTTGTTATATCGCCACAGCTTACCATTTTCAGATCCAAAATAAATAAAGCTTCCTGTTTCAAGATTTGAATAAAATGCTGTTTCGTTCTGACGTTGGTGAAAGAAATGCTGAGGTTCAGAAGAACCCGTTTTATAGTAAGTTATACCCTTTTCTGTCAGGAACCACAGATTATTATTTTTATCTTTCATAACAGCTCTTACATCATCTCCGGCGAGCAGACCGTTTTCCTGACTATAGTATTTCAAAGAACTTAATGAACCATCTTCATTAATACTAACCATATAGCAGCCTGCCAATGTCAGGATGCAGACATTTCCATCTTCTAATATTACAATTTGCCGGACAGGCTGATTAACAACAACATCTTTTTTATCCGGACTATAAGAAAGCTTTCGCAACCTTTCATTCTTGGGATTGAAGCGGTAGACTTCGAAGTCATTTGTTATTATCCACAAATACCCGTGTTTATCTTCAACAAGACTATTCAATCTGTTATTAGTGAAACCATTAGGATCTCCGGCTTCACCTTTGTAAACACTAAAGTGACGTCCGTCAAACTTATTCAATCCATCCCATGTGGCAA
This sequence comes from uncultured Bacteroidales bacterium, assembly GCA_964502355.1. Taxonomy (GTDB): domain Bacteria; phylum Bacteroidota; class Bacteroidia; order Bacteroidales; family UBA1402; genus UBA8389. The sequence goes on along the minus strand of CAZCWK010000023.1, from coordinate 34,521 downwards.
ACCACATATAACCCTTCTGATCCTGGAGGATATCCATAACCCTGTTTTGAGACAAACCGTCATCTGCTGTATAATGAGTAAAACGGATTTTAGTAATAGAAAACGATTCAATTCCAGTAAGGAAAATCAATATCATTAAAAGGAATTGCTTCTTCATTTTTTTGTCTTATTAATGTGTTTTTCCGAATTCTGATAATTCAATGCAAGCCATAATAAACGGCCCCGTAGCCTTAGGGTCATCTTTACGTATAGGCTCACTCATATAATATTCAAAGGATCCATCCCGGTATGGATTACCTCCAAGTCCTGCCACACTACAAGTCTTTGTTATACTGAGAGTACCGTTGGAGTTACTTTCAATGAAGTTTTTCATGAAACCATTAAAAGCTTTATTGGCATATTTCATGTAAGAATTATCTAAATATCCATTATTACACCCTTTTACAAAAGCATATATAAACATCGCAGAACAGGAAGATTCAAGATAATTCCCATCATTCTTTCTGTCTTTAAGATTAAGCAACTGGTACCATAAACCGGTTTCATCATCCTGATATTTAACAATAGCATCGCAAAGATTTCTGTAAATACTCAAAACTTCACATCTTCCGGGATGATTTAACGGAATAAAATCCATAGCATCCACCAGACTCATCATATACCACCCTACACTTCTGCCCCAGAAATGATGAGACTTTCCTGTATTTTTATCACACCACGCCTGCTGTTTGCTTTCATCCCAGGCATGCGTATACAATCCCGTTTTTTCATCAAAAGTTCTTTGAGCCACTAATGTTATTTGTAGTATAACATCATCCATAGCCTTTTTGTTATTAAAATTTACAGAATATTCAGCTAAAAAAGGAGTCGCCATATATAATCCGTCAAGCCACATCTGATGAGTATATATTTTTTTATGCCAAAATCCGCCTTCTGATGTTCTTGGCTGATTGACTAACTGATCATACAGAAACTTTTGAGCATTAAGATATTTTTCATCACCAGTCATTTTATTTAACCGGAACATAATCTTACCAGGTGTAATATAATCCAGATTAAAATTATCTTTCCTGTAATTCAGACCTACCGAACCATCTTTGTTCAAAGCTGTATCAGCATATTGTCTGACATAACTGAAATAATTATCATTCCCCGTTACGTCATATAAATCCAGAAGAGCTTTACAAACTACTCCATGAGTGTAGTTCCATCTTGGAGTTTTTGAAAAATCTATCATCCATCCTTCAGGATTTCTTTTCATTTCAGAATCCGCAACCTTACACGCTAAAGGCAAATACTTATCTTTTGCAGAAACATTACTTACGCTAAAGATTTCAATACTCAGTATAACAGTATATAATAATTTCAGATACGGTCTCATATCACTTCAGATTAACAAACGCAAACGCAATCGGATTCCAATCTCCAAAAACATTCTTTATATTGATTGACTTTGCTTCTTTTTTGCCAAGTTGGTTACTCCATGCAACACGTTTGGATATGTCTGATCCGGGGCCATAATTCATGAATTCAGAATATCTGACAGTCTTTTCATTTTCAGGGTTTCGCCAGTTTTCCCAACCTTCAGGAAGTATTTCAACAGGCAGTTCACAATACATAAAAACTGTCATAGCATATCTTCGCCATGGTCTGCCCAGATACATTTTTTTAACACTTGAGGCAACAGTTATCCTGCATTTATTAAAGATGAAACCATACTTAATATTTACAGGAGTAGATGCAGCAGTAATATAGGAATCTCTTTTACAGTTAATTACACAATCATCAAACCAGGCTGTCGAAGGTCCGAAAATGAAGTCAGTAGTGCCATCTATAAAACAGCCTGAAAAAAACATCCTTGCGCCTTCACGACCAAGATAAATAGTATCCTGATTACCAAGTATTTTACAATTAAAAATACAGATCCTGTCTCCTTCGACATGAAGCGAAACAGCCTGCCCAAGCTGTGGAGCATTATTTTGAATAGTCAGATTTTTTAAAATGATATCATTACCCTGAATTAAAAAAGTATATGACTTGAAAGTGCCCATTTTATCAATATTGGCGTGATCATCCCATGTAATAATCGTACTGTCCCTGTCTTCACCAACAAGAGTAATCTCAGTTTTATTTGTAGGTAAAACAATCTTTTCTTTATAAACGCCTTTTTTAATAAAAATGACAGTACTTCCTTCAGGACGAAAATCCCTGACAGAACTTATTGCTTTTTGAATACTTACAAAATCACCACTTCCGTCAGCAGCAACAAGAATATCATACTCTTTGGCTGAAACACTGACAGTTATTAATAAAAGAAACAGAAAAAAATATCTTTGCATCTGACAGATTAATTAAAAGCGCGGCAAAAGTTTAAATAGTGATCCCTAAAACAAAAAAAGCACCATCCTGTCCTATCTGTTTTGGCAAATCCGCTTCAACAGGATTAAATATCAAACTACCTGAAACAGGTAATTCAAAATTACCTATCAATATATTTTTAGTTGCCTTAAACTCAAGATTCACAAGACTGAATTTATCACTGTAAATACCATTCCAGGGTGTTAAACCGGCAGTTAACTCACAATCAATATCTCCTGAGTTAAAAAGATATGTTAATCCTGCATAACTTGAAAAATATTCATCATTAAATACATAAGTAGCCCATTGCAACCTGAACGGAATTTTTTCCTTAAAATCATATTCGATTGAGATTTCTCCTGTATGATTATTATTCCAGTCTCCAAAATAAGCCTTGTTTTCCCAATCAAAGAAATAATCCGTGTATGTCAGAGTGAATCCGGAAACAGAATAAGCCAAATAAAAATCCAGCTCTGTATTATTTCTGTCCTGAATATCAACAGATGACCAGGAACCTAATGTAAAGTTCTTATATGTATATTCCATAAATGGTTGAATACTTATGCCCCCAACTCTTTGTCCACGCCAAATGTACGAGCTTACAAAATCATTACCCAAATCAAGTCCCCCGGCACGTAATGGCATACAAAAGACAAATAATACAGGTATCAGAATCAGATAATTCCTGAGATATTTCATTTTAAAACTGTTTTTTCCTGGTATTATACTACATATGCAAATATATCTAAAAAAGATTTCAAATAACATTATCAGGCTAAATGATATTTATCCCTGTATTCAGTTGGTGTCATATTATATTTTTGCTTAAAACACTTACTGAAATATCTTGAATCATTCATTCCGACCATATATGTAATTTGAGAAATCGTATATTCACCAACTTCCAGGAGCTGTGCTGCTCTTTTAATTCTTACCTCTCTGATATACTCATTTGGGGAAAGTCCGGTAAGACTCTTAAGTTTGTTAAAAAAGACTGTCCTCCCGTATCCGGCTAAAGTACATAACTGATCTACAGTAAAATTGCCGTTTGATATGTTGCTTTCCATTACAGACATAAGTCTCTCCATAAACTCATCATCTCTTTTATGAGCCTTTGGCATAGGTACATTTATTTCAAAATTATCAGGTGAAACCAGTAAATTATCCCTGTAATAAGTCTGCATGCGATTCCTCTGTTCAAGCATATTATGAATCCTTGCTTCAAGAAATGCGGCACTGAAAGGCTTGGTTATATAATCATCAGCTCCCATATCCAGACATTCAAGTTTGGTTTCAAGATTGGCGACAGCAGTAAGAACGACAACCGGTATATGGCATGTCCTGTCGTCATTCTTTACAAGTTTTATAAACTCTTTACCAGTCATACCGGTCAGCATAAGGTCTGTCAAAATAAAATCAGGCATCAGACTTTGAGTCATTTCCCATGCCTTCGTCCCATCTGATGTTTCTGCAACTCTGAATTTTCTACCTAGTACTGTCCTCAGAAAATCACACAAGTCTTTATTATCTTCAAGTATCAGAACCATCTGCGAGTCTTCAGATAATATATTAGGACCATCTGCATTTTTTTCACCGGTTTCAATTGCATCAATAATAGTAAAAGTTCCACTCGCACTATCATCAATAATGAAATCAACATTATCTCCAAAATGACCGGCTCCAAGTTTGAAACGAACCTCAAAAGCAGTACCTTCTCCGGAGTTACTGTTGACATTAATTGTGGCTCCGTGTAAAGTCACAAGTTCCTTTACCAGAGATAATCCAATGCCTGTACTCCTTTTTGAAGCATCAAATGATTCATCTACTGAGAAAAACCTTTCAAATATTCTTGACTGTAAAGATTTTGACATACCTATACCTTCATCTGTAACCCTTACAATCGCTTCATTATCTGTGACAAGTATATTGATTATTACAGACTTCCCTCCCGGAGTAAACTTAAATGAATTTGAAACCAGATTAAAAATGATTGTATCCAGAGCATTTTGATCAAGCCAGACCAAAACGCCGCCACTTTCATCAATAATCTTAAAATCTATATTCTGTTCTCTGGCAATTTCATCAAAATGAGAACAACTCTTTCTTACACAATCAGCAAGCAAAGTCTCTTCAATCCTGAGTCTAAGATTATTATACTGTAATTTCCTGAAATCAAGTATCTGATTGAGCAGTCTTATCATCCTTTCTGTGTTCTTATGGACAACCTGAAGCTGGTTTCTGACAGGTTCAGACACATCTTCGTTATTTATAATATTTTCAACAGGTGAGGAAATCAATGTAAGCGGAGTCCTGAGTTCATGAGATATGTCAGTGAAAAATCTTAGTTTGAGGTCTGTCATTTTTTGATCAAGAATGACCTTGTTTTTAAGATTAAGATAAAACGACAACATATAAATACCTGCTGCAATTAGTAAAAGACCTAAAATAACATATATAAGATATGCCCAACCGGTTTGCCAGAAGGAAGGCAGGATCTCAATATCCAGACTTTTTATATTGTCAGACCATAATCCGTCACTATTAGTACTTTTAACCAGCAATCTGTACTTACCTTTAGGTAGTCCTGTATATGTGGCAATCCTTTGCTTTGATGCTATATTCCATTCTTCTTCGTAACCATCAAGTCTGTACTCATATTGAATATTTTCAGGAGTCTGAAAATCCAGGGCAGCAAACTCAATATTGAAAGTCTTCTGTCTGTGGTTTAATTTAAGCACTTTGCAGTCATCAAGCTGAGTCTTAAGAGGGCTGCCTTTCACCCCAATCTGAACATTCCTGCCAAAAAGCTGTAACCTGGTAAAAATCACTCCCGGCTTAAAACCATTCAACTTAACAGATAGAGGATCAAAATAATAGAAACCAGAAGCATTGCCAAAAAGAAATTTACCATCCTTTGTATTGAAAACCGAGGACTCAAGAAAACCAACCGATTCAAGTCCGTTAAAACTATTGAAAAGATCCCGGTTACCTTTAATCGGATCAAATCTTGCAATAGTATTCTCTGAAGTAAGCCATATATTTTTATTTCTGTCTTCTGTCAACGACAAAACTATATCAGTATGAAATCCGTTTTTTTGATTATAATAAACAAGGTCAGGAGTCTTATTAATATCAGGTTTTTTACATGCAAGCAATCCTCTGCCAAAAGTACCCATCCACAACCAGCCTCTTGAATCACAAATAATGTCGTAAATGTCGCTTTTAAAAATTTCATCGTCATGTTGCAAACGACTTCCAAAATTTACGAATTTTAAATCTTCAACATTCCTGAAATCATTTCTGAAAGCCAGCAAACCATTAGTAGTCCCAATCCATATATTCCCTTTCTTATCTGCCTCAATACATCTTACTCTGGAAAATGCCTCAAACGGATATTGTTTCATCTTATTTCCTGAATGCAGAAATCTGAACTTTTCACCTGTTTCATCCAAAAGTATCAAACCACCATCATATGAGGCAATCCAGATTCTGCCTTTACCATCTTCAAAAATATCATAAAGTTTATTATTGGATATGCTGTAAGGGTCTGAAGAGTTCTTTGTGAAAAATGAAATTTCAAATGAATTGAAGTCCGGTTTTTTTGGTTTCAACATTATCAACCCCTGACCTTTTGTTGCCAGCCATATCCTTTTCTTTGAATCCATTAGAATCTTATATACAGAAATGTAATAGTCTCCGGATGATCTCAGGGCACCATCCCGGCACAGAACACCCAAAGATTTCATATTTTTGTCAAAGAGCCTCAACTCTCCGGCTTTTGAAGAAACCCAGATATTCCCCGCAGGATCCATAAACAAACTTCTTATATCAGGAGTACCATTTTTAATCCAGGGTTCCATCGATGTAAAATTAAACTCATTGTTTCTTCTTACACATTTGTAAATACCCTGATTACCTGAGCAAACCCATAGGACACCTTCTCTGTCAGAATAGGCCACCTGTATGTTAGACCTGAAAATACAATCCGGACTACCCGGTTTATTATAAAACCATTCAAGAGAATTATTTTTTTTATTATAAGTAAAAAGTGAGCCTTCTCTGGTATGAACCCAAAAAGTTCCGTGAATATCTTTAAAAACAAAAAATCTTGCTTCCGGCGAAAGCGATCTGTTAATGTTTGGAGTACTCTGCAACAAATAGCTGAACGATCCTGAATCAGAATTAAATAAAAGAACTCCCGGAATATCAAGCGACAACCATACATTGCCGGAATCATCTGAAAAAGCACCAAATATATTATTACTCTTCATTTGGGGATATTTGTTCTTGTTATAATAATCTGATTTATCAGAAGCCTGATTATACAACATGAATCCTTTATCCTTTGATCCAACGAAAACTCTTTTATCTGATAACAACTGTAAATAATAAATACCTGTTTTGAAATCAGTATCAATCTTCCTGAAAAACTTATCTGCCTTTTCATAAATCCACAAATCGCCTTTATCAGTACCAAAAAATATTTTTTTTGAGGTTTCCAGATATGAGACAAAAGAAGTAATGTTTGATTTTTCAGAATTTTCCTTAAAAACCGGAGATGGAGTGGATTCTCCTTTTATTTGTCTGACAAGTCCGTCCTGAGCAAGTATCCATGTATTTCCTGCAGCATCAAGAAGAACCTGATTGATTTTACCCTTACTTTTAATAGTTGACGTTTTTGTACTGTTAATGATGGTCAATGATTTATCCAGATTATCAGTCAGTATTTTGTAAAAACCACCTTTTTGCAAAGAGCACCATACTTCACCGTTTTCAAGAACCCAGACATCATTAATCTTTTCATAACCTGTTGAAGTTTTACCGGAAACTCTTAAAAAATATTCTTTGGACGGATCAAATCTGTAAAGCAAATCATCGTATGTTTTTACCCACAGGAAACCAAACTTATCTTCCCTTATCCAGTCCACCCTGGTCTGAAGCAAACTATTTTCATCATCAGGATTTTGGTTTGATTTAAAAACAGTAAAACGATAACCGTCATATTTATTCAGGCCATCCCAGGTGCCAAACCACAAAAGTCCTTTTTTATCTTTGTGAACCGCAACTACCGTGTTTTGAGACAAACCATCATCAGTAGTCAGATGTGTCAATACCATTTGATTTTCGTTAGCTCCGGCAGTAAACGAAAGAAACAACAAAAAGATTATTGATAATGTCAGCAAATATTTTTTCAAGTTTCCAATCATCTGAAGAATGTTTTTCAATCAGTATATTTTATCAGGCAGCCTGCATTGCAAATATACAATCAAACCACAATAGATTAAGGGTATAAATTACCTAAAAAGCACAAAAAAAATAGGCCGCCAAAACTGACGACCCGTTTTTTTCATATTTATGCTAAAGATTAAAATGTCTGTTCAGACAATCTCTTGTAACCGTTATAACGCCATTTTGCATTTAGTTCAGCAGCCTGGAACAGTTCTTCAGCTTCTTTAGGGAAGACCTTCTTCAGAGAGTTGTAACGAACCTCACCCATTAAGAAATCCTGGAACTTGGTCCAATCAGGCTCTTTGCTGTCAAGCTGGAAAGGATTCTTTCCTTCTGCTTCCATAGCTGGATTAAAACGATAAAGATGCCAGTATCCGCATTCTACAGCACGAGCTTCTTCATCCTGAGCTTTTCCCATACCAGCTTTCAGACCGTGACTAATACAAGGAGCATAAGCAATTATTAAAGATGGTCCATCATAAGCTTCAGCTTCACGTATCGCTTTTAATGTCTGAGCCTGATTTGCGCCCATAGCAATCTGAGCCACATAAACATAACCGTAAGTGGTAGCCATCAGGCCAAGATCTTTCTTACGAACACGTTTACCGGCAGCAGCAAACTTAGCAACAGCACCAACAGGAGTTGATTTTGAAGACTGACCACCTGTGTTTGAATAAACCTCAGTATCAACGACTAGTACGTTTACATTCTTACCTGAAGCCAACACATGGTCAAGACCTCCGTAACCGATATCATAAGCCCAACCATCACCACCAATTATCCATTGAGACAACTTGATGATATACTTTGTTAATGGACGAATACTCTTACAAACATCACAATCACATGAGTTTACAAGTGGAGTGATTTTTGCTTCAAGTTCGATTGTTTTAGCCGCATTCTCACGGTTTTCAAGCCATTCAGTAAAGTAACCTTTGAGTTCGTCACTGCAACAATCACAAGCCAAACCTTTGTTAAACAGACCGGCAAGACGATCACGCATAACTTCTGTAGCAAAAGTCATACCTAAACCATATTCAGCATTGTCTTCAAACAATGAACTTGCCCATGCAGGACCACGTCCTTTATCATTAGTTGTATATGGAGTAGATGGAGCTGACCCGGAATAGATTGAAGTACAACCTGTTGCATTAGCAACAATCTGACGGTCGCCAAACAGCTGCGAAATTAGTTTTACATATGGAGTTTCACCACAGCCCATACATGCACCCGAGAATTCAAATAAAGGAGTTGCAAACTGAGAGTTCTTCACATTTGCCTGAATATCTACAAGATGCTGTTTAGTTTTAACATTATCTGTACAGAAATCCCAGTTTAACTGTTCAGCATATTGAGTTTCAATAGGAACCATTTCAAGAGCTTTGTTACCCTTATTACCAGGACATACATCAGCACAGTTACCACAACCAAGACAATCCATTACATTCACCTGAATCTTAAATGTCATTCCCGCAAACTGCTTGCCATTTGCTTTTAAAGTGGTAAAACCTTCAGGTTGTATAGCTTGTTCAGCCTCATCCAGAACAAAAGGACGGATAGTAGCGTGAGGACAAACGTATGCACATTGGTTACATTGAATACAATTTTCAGCATTCCAAACCGGAACATGACTGGCAACACCACGCTTTTCAAATTTGGAAGTACCCTGATCCCATGTACCATCTTCACGTCCCTTAAATGCAGAAACCTTAAGATCGTCACCTGACTGAGCGTTCATAGGTTGAACAACATCACGTACAAATGCCGGAATTTTTTCATTTACTACCTCATCTTCAAGAACAATATTTGCCCATTCTGCAGGAATTTCAACCTTTGCATAATCTCCACCACGATCTACAGCAGCGTAATTCATTTTCACAATGCTTTCACCCTTTTTGCCATAAGACTTGTTAATAGCATATTTCATCTTTTCAACAGCCAGTTCGTAAGGAATTACATTTGTAATTTTGAAGAATGCTGATTGCAGAATAGTATTTGTACGGTTACCAAGACCAATACTTTGAGCTATCTCAGTTGCATTAATTATATATAATGATATGTTGTTTTTGGCAAAATATCTCTTGATTTTGGCAGGAAGATTTTTTTGAACTTCTTCAGGATTCCACACAGTATTTAACAGGAATGTTCCGTTTTTCTTCAAGCCTTTTGTTACATCGTAAAGATTCAGATAAGCCTGAACATGACAAGCAACAAAGTCAGGAGTAGTAACAAGATATGTTGAACGGATTTCAGAATCGCCAAAACGCAAATGAGAGCAGGTGAAACCACCTGACTTCTTACTGTCATAAGCAAAGTAAGCCTGAACCTTTTTATCAGTATTATCACCAATAATCTTAATAGAATTTTTATTAGCACCTACTGTACCGTCAGCACCAAGACCGTAGAATTTTGCCTCAAAAGTACCGGCACCACCAAGTGCGATTTCTTCCTTCATATTAAGTGAAGTGAATGTAACATCATCAACTATACCTACTGTGAAATGGTTCTTTGGAAGATTCATTGCAAGATTTTCGTAAACCGCAAGTACCTGAGCAGGTGTAAAGTCTTTTGAAGACAAACCATAACGACCACCTACAATCAATGGAGCATTTTCCTGACCATAGAAACAATCCTTAACATCAAGATACAATGGTTCTCCGGTTGCTCCGGGTTCTTTTGTACGATCCAGAACGCAAATTTTCTTTGCAGTCTTTGGAACAGCTGCAAGGAAATGTTTGGCAGAGAACGGACGATAAAGATGAACGGCTACAAGACCAACTTTTTCGCCATTAGCTGTAAGGTAGTCTATACCTTCGCGTAAAGCTTCTGTAGCAGAGCCCATTGCGATAACAACGCGATCCGCATCAGGAGCACCATAATAGTCAAACAAACCATATTTACGGCCTGTAAGCTTATTCATCTCATTGATATAATCTTCAACAACTCCTACAACGTTGTCATAAAAAGGATTTGAAGCTTCACGAGCCTGGAAATAAATATCAGGATTTTGTGCAGTACCTCTTAAAACAGGTTTCTCAGGATTCAAGGCACGTTCGCGGAAGGCTTTCAATGCATCCTGATCAATAAGTCCGGCCAGCTCTTCCTGATCGAGTTGTTCTATTTTCTGAATTTCATGAGATGTACGGAATCCATCAAAGAAATGTACGAAGGGTACACGACTCTTGATAGTAGATAAATGAGCAACAGCTGCAAGATCCATAACTTCCTGTACAGAACCGGTTGCCAACATTGCACAACCCGTCTGACGAACAGCCATAACATCCTGATGGTCACCAAATATTGATAATGCCTGTGATGAAATAGCTCTTGCTGAAACATGATAAACACCCGGTAGAAGTTCACCTGAAACCTTGTACATGTTTGGTATCATAAGCAACAAACCCTGAGAAGCAGTAAAGGTTGTCGCCAGGGCTCCTGCCTGTAATGCTCCATGCATAGCTCCGGCAGCACCTGCTTCAGACTGCATTTCTTCAACGACAAGCTTTTCACCGAAGATATTCTTTCTTCCGTTCGCAGCCCATTCGTCTACGTATTCTGCCATTGTTGAAGAAGGAGTGATCGGATAAATGGCGGCCACTTCGCTAAACATATAAGCGATGTGTGCTGCAGCCTGGTTTCCGTCACATGTCAAAAACTTTTTTTGTTTTGTCATACAGCTAAAAAATTAATAGTTTATGTTAATCATTCTAATCTTAATACAAAAAGCCGAAAAGCCATAAAGGAATAATATTGTCTTTCCCTTTTTCAATATTGTCTATGGCATAATATAAACCGGGCTTCATCTTACCGGCCTTTTTCGCGCTGCATACCTGAAACTCAATATTCCCGTCTATAAGAAAATGTGAGTCTTTTTTACCCTGATAAACCTTTTGTGTCTTATGTAATGAATTATTGAAAAATGTTTCACAAACAACCTGTGGATTTACCTCATCCTGAAGTACATACAAAAGGTTTGTATTGTGCAGGAATACCCTGTTTGGTTTTTTTGGAAAGCTTTCGCCAACAGGATACATAAGATCAATCAGTCTGGCATCTTCAAGATACTTCATATAGTTCATAACTGTAGCCCTTGAAATCTCAATATCCTTGCTAAGGTTACTGATATTCGGAACACACGGAGCATCATGACCCAGCAAATATAATAAATTCCTGATTTTGGAAAGATATTTCAGCTCAATCTGTTTAATTAATAATATATCAACCTCAATCATCATGTTCATAGTCTTGAGCAGATTCTCAGAAAAATTCCTTTTCTCAAGAAAAAAAGGATAATAACCATGATGCAGATAATCTTTGAAATAATCCAGCGGCTTTACTTTCTCCAGTATTCCGGCAGCAATATTTTCATGATCTCTAAGTATATCTTCAATTGTGTATGATTGCAGATCAGCACCAGTCATTAACTTCAGATATTCTCTGAATGAAAAACCTCGAAGATTATATGACTTAACAATACCTGACAAATCAGGGTTTTCTTCCTTAAGTCTCATAACTGATGATCCGGTAAAAGCCACGTGTAAATCAGGAACTTTCTCGTATATCTCCCTGAGATGCACAGACCATTCAGGATCCTTAAAAACCTGGTCAATAAGCAAAGTTTTTCCACCTTTACGGGAAAATTCCAGAGCAAAATCAACTATACTGTGTTCGGTAAAATAAAATTGATTGAGATTAATATATTGACAGGAACGATCTGTACCAAATTTCTGCTTGGCGTATTCAAGCAAAAAAGTCGTTTTACCAACTCCCCTGCTACCCTTTATACCAATAAGCCTGTGATTCCAGTCGATTTCATGCATCAACTGTCTCTGTACAGGAGTCTGCACATGTTCGACCAAATATTTGTGGGTACGATAGAAACTTCCCATAATTAAACGATTCTTGGAAAGACAAAGATAAATAAAAATACTTCTATTTTGCAAACTGGAGATTGCAAAAACGCATGAATATGCAGATTTTTTATTTTACTTGTGAAACCACTTCAGCAACCATTGATTTAAGCTCTTCAAGGAATGTTGACGGACTGTATTCACAACGTTCAATGAGCCTGAGCTTCTTTTCCCATAAACCGGTCAGCTCAGCAGATTTCAACAAATCCACGTTGATAAGGTTAATAAGCTCAACGCCTACAGGAGTAGGAACAAGATTCTTTTTTTCTCTGACAACGTAATTACGCTTAAAAAGTGTTTCTATAATATTTGCTCTTGTAGAAGGCCTTCCTATGCCATTTTCCTTCATAAGGTCTCTCAGCTCTTCATTATCGACCAGTTTTCCTGCAGTTTCCATAGCCCTCAACAACGTAGCTTCAGTGTATGGCTTTGGTGGCTGAGTCTGTTTTTCAGATAATTCAGGCTTATGAGGGCCCATTTCTCCCTTTACAAATTCAGGTAAAGTTTTTTCTTCATCAACCTCCTTACCAGTAAGCTCATCATCATCTTTTGCGTTTTTCTGTTCTTTTTCAAAAACAACCCTCCATCCCGGATCAAGTATTTGTTTTCCAGAAGTTTTAAAACCAAGACCCCCGGTTTCACCATTAACAGTTGTAGTAGAGAAACGGCAATCCGGATAAAATGCAGCTATGAACCTGCGCGTAACAAGATCATAAACCTTTCTTTCTTCAAAAGAAATATTCACAGGAGTCACCCCTGTCGGAATAATGGCATGATGATCTGTAACTTTACTATTATCAAAAACCTTTTTTGACTTTGGTATTTTCCCTGCAAGAACGGACTGAGTCAAAGAAGAGTATTCTTTCAAGCCTTTTAAAGTCGGTTCTACCTTTGGATAAATATCATCACTTAAAAAAGTTGTATCAACTCTAGGGTAAGTAGTAAGTTTCTTTTCGTACAGAGATTGAATAAGTTTCAGAGTATCTTCGGCAGTAAAAGAAAACTTCTTGTTACATTCCACCTGCAACGAAGTCAGGTCAAAAAGTCTGGGAGGAGCTTCTGTACCTTTTTTGAGTGAAATATCCAGTATTGTAAACTCTTCATTTTGAATTTTTTCAAGCGCAGACAAACCTGATTGCATGTCATCAAATTTACCCTTGACAGCACTAAAAATCGTATCACGATAGACAGTCTTCAGCTCCCAATATGTCTGAGGGACAAAATTTTTAATTTCAGCATACCTGTTAACTATCAGGGCCAATGTAGGAGTCTGGACTCTGCCAATCGATAAAACCTGACGGTCTTTACCAAACCTGACAGTAAAAAGTCTTGTGGCATTCATACCGAGCAACCAATCACCAATCGCCCTCAGCAAGCCTGCTTCATAAAGAGATTTATAATCATCCTGAGGTTTCAGATTGGTGAAACCTTCCTTAATAGCTTCAGTTGTCAAAGATGAAATCCATAATCTTTTAACAGGACAATTACACCCTGCCTTTTGCATTACCCATCTTTGGATAAGCTCCCCCTCCTGCCCGGCATCACCACAATTTATAACTTCATCAGCTCCGGCGATTAATTTTGATATGGTTTCAAACTGCTTTTTATAACTGTCATTTTCAATCAGTTTTATACCAAATTTTGGAGGAATCATGGGAAGAGTACTAATATTCCAGAATCTCCAGCCGGGCGTATAATCCTGAGGCTCCTTAAGTGTACACAAATGCCCGAAAGTCCATGTAACCTGATAACCATTACCTTCGATATAGCCGTCTTTTTTCTGATTTGCTCCCAGAACGGTAGCAATCTCACGGGCGACACTCGGTTTTTCAGCGATACAGACTTTCACAATTCCTTTTTAATATTGAATGCAGTTAATATTTTCGTTAGCGAACATGACGGGGATTGCAAAAATACCACTATTTTTGGTTTCAAAGAAACAGTAATACAAACTGATTTCTTGTAAATTTAATATCTGATTGATGTCCAACCTAGTAGTATACAAAGCTTCTGCCGGATCAGGTAAAACATGGCGACTCTCTGTAGAGATGCTTAAACTACTGATAAACGATCCTTATTCATACCGCAATATTCTGGCCGTAACCTTTACAAACAAGGCTACTGCGGAAATGAAAGAGCGTGTACTTGGAGGACTTTATGAAATTGTTGCTGAAGACAATAAAGGGACAGTATCTCCGATGTTACAAACTATTTGTGATGATCTCTCAATCACTCCGGACAAGGCCAGACTTAAAGCGAAGCTTGCAATCGAACTGCTTCTGCACGATTACGGACGATTCAGGATTGAAACCATAGACAGTTTTTTTCAATCAGTATTGAGGAACCTTGCCCGTGAGCTTGGTCTGGGAGCATGGCTGAATATTGAGCTGGATAACGAAAAAGTTCTTTCAGATGCCATTGTTGCTGTTATGGATAAGGCTTCGGGGGATCCTGAATTACTGAAGTGGATAACTGATTACATGGAAGAAATGCTTTCTGACGGGAAAAGCTGGAAGATTAACAGCACTCTCAACGATTTTGGAAAGTCCATTTTTAAAGAGCAATTCAAGGATAAGGAAAAACAGCTGGAGGAAAAACTCAGCGATAAAAATTTCCTTAAGAATTACAGGAACAAACTAAATAAGATCACCAGAGAAGCTGAAGAAAAAATAAAACAACCGGCAAAAGATTTTCTCAAACTTCTGGAAGATCGCGGATATTCTGTCAATGACTTAAAAAACGGAGACAGAGGAATTAGCTCATATTTCAAAAAAGTTCTTTCAGGGGAATTCAATCCTGATAGGCTTCTGAATAAAACCACAAACGATTGTCTGGATAATCCCGAAAACTGGCTGACCGCAGCAAAAGCAAAAGACAAAACACTGGTTTCACTTATCAACGAAAAACTTTACCCGTTACTGGTCAGTACTGAAGAAACCAGAAAAGCCATGTACCCTGAATGGATTTCTGCAAAAGCTGCATCAGCTCACCTGAATCAGGTTGGTTTGCTTTCAGATATAGCCGCGCAGGTAAGGCAACTTAATTATGACAACAACAGGTTTCTCCTTTCAGACACAAATGCTCTTTTTAAAAGCCTTCTGGAAGAAGGAGACTCATCATTCATTTACGAAAAAACAGGCACTGAAATCAACAATATTTTATTTGACGAATTTCAGGATACTTCAAGAATGCAATGGGATACATTCAAACCACTGCTTGCCGAAGGACTTGCCAATAATCATAACAGCCTGATAGTCGGAGATGAAAAACAGTCTATCTACCGCTGGAGAAACGGAGACTGGAGAATACTGGGAAGCATGCCTGCTGAAATGCACCCTTTTGAGGTTAAAAAAGAAAATCTCGGGAAAAACTGGAGGAGCGACCTGAACATTGTACATTTCAACAATGAGGTTTTCCATAGTTTGCAGCGGATTATCAGCAAAATGTATCTGGAACAATTCGGGGAAAACAGTATTGAACTTTCGAATGCCTATAGTGATATCAGCCAGGAGTCAAATACAACAGAAAAAAACGGTCTGGTCGAAATATCATTTATTAAAACGGGCAAGGATACTTCCTATGAGGAAACCGTACTTGATAGACTTATACAAAAAGTTGAAGATCTGCAAAGGTCGGGAATTAAGCCAAATGAGATAGCAATCATCATTCGTGTAAACAAACAAATAACTAAAATAGCAGCACACTTTGCAAACTACAAAACAAGTGAAAAAGCTGATAAAGATTTGTGTTATGACATAATCTCGGATGAAGCATTCTTACTTGAATCATCAAAAGGGGCACAGATTTTAATTGATGCATTAAAACTGCTCAACGATCCGCAAAATCTCATAAATCCGGCAATGTTGAAGCTTGATTATGCTGTTGATATACTGGGACTAAATCCGGAAAGCACAGAAATATTCAGTACAGAAAAATCAATTTTACCTGAAGAGTTTACCCAAAATATTGATAAACTTCAAAAAATGCCCCTTCATGAACTGATTGAAGACCTGCACCGGATTTTTGAAATCCAAAGGATACCGTCTCAGGACAGCTACCTATTCTGTTTTATGGACAAGCTTGACGAATATCTTTCAAGATCCTCAGCAGACATTTCATCTTTTATACAATACTGGGATGAAACCATGTGCAAGACCAAAATACCCGGAGGAACAGCTGTAAATGGTATCAGAATATTATCGATTCATAAATCAAAAGGGCTGGAATATCATACAGTCATTTTACCATTCTGTGACTGGAATCTGATTCCGACTCAAAAAACAACAATCTGGTGCGAACCGGCAACAGCACCATACAATGAACTTGACCTTCTTCCGGTAAATTACGGCAAAGAGCTTAAACAATCTGTATTTGATAACGATTATAAAGAAGAAACTCTGCAACTTTGGGTAGATGCCCTCAATCTGCTCTACGTTGCATTTACACGCCCCAGGCACAACCTTTTTGTCTATTGTGAAGAACAAAACCAGGGCAAAACAGAAAAAGAGCCACAAAAGATAGGTCATTTACTTCAGACCATTCTCAACAAACAGGCCGGTGAAAACAGTCTGAATGAAGAATTTATAAAAGCATATACGCCATCCGGCTCTGATGGAGATTCTGATAATCAGGAAATACGGGTATCACTACTCAGATACGGCAAGCTATTTACAGAAAATGATATCAGGAAAAATGAGAAAGGTCTTTTCATAAAAGGAAATGATATTGAAATTCCTTTCAGGAGTTTTGCCCACAAAACAAAATTCAGGCAATCGCATAAATCAATCCAGTTCAGCAAAGGCAAAGATCCGGAAGGCTTCAAAAGCAAATACATTGACAGGGGGAATACTCTGCACAGATTATTTTCTTCAATTCGCGTAACAGAAGACCTCGATTCTGCTTTATCAAATATGCTCAATGAAGGTTTGATAGACAGTCAGGAATTTATCACATATGCTGAAGCCGCTAAAAAAGCTCTTTCACACCCTGAAGTATCTGACTGGTATTCGGGCAAATACAAAACTTTCAATGAGTGCTCGATCATCTTTCCCGACAAGGCAGGCAAACTTCAGCAAAAACGACCTGACCGTGTTATGATTTCTGATGATTCAGTAAAAATCGTAGATTTCAAATTCGGGAAACCCTCGCCAAAGTATAAAGCACAAATCAGATTTTACAGCAAGCTACTTCTTGATATGGGATATAAAAAAGTCGAAGGTTTCCTGTGGTATGTTGATGAAGAACATGTTGAAAAAGTAGATCTCTGAAATCATTCAATCATATCCCCTTTTTGTTTAAGATAATCAATCAGCTTATTAAGATTTGATCTTAAAACAAGCAACTCATCAACTGATAAAGTACTGCTCTGCAGCCCCTTGACTAACTCAAGAGGTATTTGCAGAGCATTTTCTTTCATTTCCAAACCTTTTTTTGTCAGATTAATAATAACCTTTCTCTCATCAACATCAGATCTTTTCCGATTAATAATGTCCATTGCCTCCATTCTTTTAAGAAGAGGAGTCAAAGTATTAGTATTGAGAATTAATTTTGCAGAAATATCACTAACCGGAACACCATCAGTTTCCCAAAGGACCAAAAGTACCAGGTACTGCGGGTAAGTTATTCCAAGCTTATCCAAAAATGGTTGATATTCCCTCGTAATTAACCTGGAAGCAGCATAAACAGGAAAACATAGCTGGTTACTTAATTTTAAGTGTTCAGATTCCATAATAAATTGAATTAAATAATCTTACTGAGGTATTTCTCAATTTTTTCAGGCTTCGAAAAAGGTGAAAATCTTTTTAAAGGCTTACCCTCTTTATCAATGATGAATTTAGTAAAATTCCATTTAATTTCATTGCCAAAAGTTCCTTTTAATTCATTTTTGAGATATTTATAAATCTCATGAGCCTCTTTACCGTTTACATCAATTTTTGAAAACATTGGAAAAGATACACCATAATTCAATAAACATCCTTCTGAAATTGATTTTTCATCACCTGGTTCCTGATTGGCAAATTGATTACAGGGGAAACCAAGAATAACAAAATCTTTATCCTTATATTTTTTGTAAATTGATTCAAGACCTTCAAATTGAGGAGTCAAACCACATTTACTTGCAGTATTAACGACTAAAATCGTTTTGCCTTTAAATTCACTCATTGAAACTTCTTTGCCCTTAAGATTATTAGCTTTGAAATTATAAAATAAAGCATCCATTTTTATTAATTTTAAATCTTCCCAGACAATATCGTCTGCGATACAAATGTAAGAATAATATTTTACATCGCAAGCGATATAAATAAAATTTTCAAATAATTTAAATCCATTATCTGAAAGCGGCCGGAAATGCAATTGCTGAAATACATTTTTTACGGTCACTGCTAGTTGTCTACCGATAAAAAACATACGTTCACAGTTTTTCTAAGACCGGGAATTGAACTTTGAAGGCTTTTAATACTCCAATAAATAAAAGCAAAAAACAAAACTTCATTTTTTAAAAATTAGTCTTATGAAAAAGAGTATTAGTATTTTAGCAATTGCATTGACATCTTTTGCCACTACACTGGCAGCACAAAATGCAAATGATCTTCCACTTGGAAAAGCAGAAAAAGATCAGGTTATCGAAGGTAAAAACATTTGTAAGCAACAGGATCTGACAGAAAACCAGAGACCATGTGCTAACTGTACAAATTGTGGAAAATGTTTTGCTCAGGAAGGTAAGCAAGGTTTGAACAAGAAAAAATTTGCACAGGAAAACAGAAAGAGAATTAACAAAGGAAACTTTGCAAACAATGGCAGACAGGATTTTCGCAGAGATGGTTTCGCAATGAACAGGAGACCAGGAATGCAGGGTAAAGGATTCGCAATGGCAGGCAGACAGGGCATGAACAGAAATGGCGCAGGAATGGGTGAAAGACAAGGTCTGCGTAGAAATGGTTATGCTATGGCAGGCAGACAAGGTTTCAAAAGTGGAAGAAACCATAAGATGATGCCGATGATGAATCCTGAAAAAAGAATTGATATGCAGGTTGAAAAACTAAAAGTCCAACTCGGCCTTTCCACTGAACAATCATCTCAGGTAAAAGATATCAGGATGAAACAATCAAAAAAGGAAATAGCCAGGTATAAGAAATTCGAAAAGAAGCGTGATGCACAGTTCGCCAGAATACATGGCAATCTTGAAGAAATCAAACCGGTACTTAATGACGAACAAATAAAGAAGCTAGACGCTATTAAAGCACGCGGCCCGTACACAAGAGGAAATCAACATTCAGGTAATGAACATCAATTTCAGAACTAATCAAAAGATTGTCTGAACAAATCTGCATTTACAAAAAATCCTTCTGAAATTCAGAAGGATTTTTTTATAACTATATAGCAGGGATGTAACATATCAAACTACTTAGCACCAAGCAGGAAAGACGCAAGCTGGCTGAAAGCCTTTTTGGCTGAATCCTTTACTTTGGCAGCACCAATTTTAGCATCTGAAACAGGTGACTCTGACCTGTAGATTCGAAGGAAAACAGAGTACTCAGGTTTTGAAGCAGGCATAAAACCAATCCCTGTCCAAACAAGCTCTCTCATATAAGTATTCTTCACACTGCTGAAACCCTTGTAGAAACCAAGGTCAGGTATCTCCGGAAATTCCTTCGCACCGGTTTCTACAATTAATTTTTTCATCGCGTCAACAGTTTTTGCAGAACACATCGCAGGATTAATCACAATAGTATCTACCGGCACTAAAACAGGAGCAACTATTTTACCATTGTTAGCAATAGCATTGTAAGCAGTCAGCAATTGTAATGATGTTGTTTTGCAATAAGAACCTAAAGTAAAAGCATTCAGTTTACTTGTAAAAGAAGGCACATTTTTAAAAACATTACTATCCTGAGGAAGGCCAAAAGACATTTCAGTCATCTTAAACTCAAATATATCTACCTGACCCTGAAAAGCAAGCTGAACAGCTTCTATAGCACCAATAAATGATTGATAAGTTATAGCCTGACCAAGTGTGATAACTCCATAACCACCCTTTCCATAAACTTCTTCATCATAGACAGTCCTGCCATTAAGTACCAGCATCCCATCACCGGCATCAACCTGAAAATCCGGACCAACATTAAGTTGCTCCATCGCTGCCATTACAGTTAACGGGATAAAAACCGGACCGGGTTCACCCTTGGTATTGGCGCTTGATGCAGGAGCTACAACAAACTGACCAAGACTTAAATCCTTAATCATTTTCAGCTGAGTCCTGATTTGACCTGTAGTGGTTGACATTACAATGATCTCACCCGAGTCAGCCTGACTGTTGGCAAGCTCAGCAGATAAAATTTCCTGAGCCTTCAATTTGGTGGGCTCATCAATAGTCGTAGAAGATTTTTTGTTGCAGGAAGCAAAAACAAATACTAATACAGATAGTGTCAGAATAATTTTTTTCATGGCATTAATTTTATTTTGAAACTTTTCTCACCTTGCTGTGTTTACGGCCGTATGTAAAATAAATAACGAAACCAATTAACATCCAGCCAATCAAACGCATCCATGTGCCTAAAGGTAAAGAAAGCATTTGAGCTAAACAAACTATTATACCCATTATCGGAACAAATGGCACCCAGGGAGTTTTAAATACTCTTTGAGCATTAGGCTCAGACTTCCTTAATAAAATTATACCGGTACAAACAATTACAAATGCAAGCAAAGTTCCGATCGAAACCATTTCACCCAAAATTCCGATTGGAAACAAACCGGCAAACAATGCACAAAAAGTCCCTGTAAGAATAGTAGCCAGATATGGTGTTTTAAATTTGGGATGGACTTTGGAAAAATTCTTGCCCAGCAGACCATCATTAGCCATAGTGAAAAACACCCTGGTCTGACCGAGAAGTAAAACTAATATTACAGAAGTCAATCCGGCAATTGCACCAAGTTTCACGACAGGAGCCAGCCACCTCAGACTGTCACCGGCTTTGTCGATAGCCAAAGCAATAGGAGCCGGAACATTTAATTCAGTATAGTTCACAATGCCGGTCATCGTAAGACTTACAGCAATATAAAGAACAGTACATATTGCTAATGAAACCAAAATCCCAATCGGGACATCACGTTTTGGATTAACAGCTTCCTGAGCTGTAGTGGATACAGCATCGAATCCAATATACGCGAAAAATATTACACCTGCCCCCGTCAGGATTCCGGAAAAACCGAAATGGCCCCACTTCCCTGTATTTTCAGGAATAAAAGGAGTCCAGTTTGAAATATCAATGTGAGAAATGCCGAAACCGATAAAAAGCAGGATAACAACGACCTTTATCAGAACTATTACGTCGTTAAACTTAGCAGATTCCTTTATACCGATTACCAGGATAGTAGTAATAATTGCAACAATAAATACTGCAGGAAAATTTATGATAGAGCCGGTCATATACCAGCCATCACTGCCATGAGCAAAAGGAGCACTTGAAATGGATGCCGGAAGAGTGATTCCAAAATCACTCAAAAAACTCATTGCGTAACCGCCCCAGCCAACAGCAACAGTCGCCGCACCAAACAGATATTCAAGTATCAAATCCCAGCCGATAATCCAGGCAATAAACTCACCCATCGTAGCATATCCATAGGTGTAAGCACTACCGGAAATTGGTATCATTGAAGCAAACTCAGCGTAACACAAACCGGCAAATGCACATCCTACAGCAGACAAAATCAATGATACAACCAATGCAGGGCCGGAATAATTAGCTGCGGCAGTACCGGTCAGAACAAAAATCCCGGCACCAACCACAGCACCTATACCCAATAAAACAAGATTCCAGGCGGTAAGATGCCTCTTTAATCCGTGCTCATTATTTTCTGATTCGGCGATAAGTTGAGATAAAGGTTTCCTTATAAAAAGACCTGAAATTTTAGGCTTAGATATTTCCATTGTTTACAAAAGCATTATTAAAAGCCCGAAAATAATCATTAATGTTATAAAATCACATACAATAATAACATTTTGAAAAAAATAATCTTCTTTTGTTCACAACGGGAAAAACAGTAATTTTGAAGCTAATCTACATTACCAGGATGGAAACATTTCTTCAACAGACAGCTAATGACTTATACCGGAAATTTGGCGAAGACCTTACTAAAGTTGCCGTGGTTTTCCCAAACAACAGGGCAAAGCTATTTTTCAGCGAACATCTGTATAAAGCCGCAGGCAAACCAGTCTGGACTCCCGGTTTCATAGCTATCAGTGATCTTTTTAAAGAACAAAGCACTCTGAAAGTTGCTGATGCGATTACCTTGAACGGCATTTTATATAAACAATACATAAGATTCAGCAATAACAAGGAAGAAACCTTTGACGAATTTTATCCATGGGGAGAAATCCTGTTAAGTGATTTTGATGATACAGATAAAAATCTTGCCGATGCAAAACAACTTTTCTGCAACATAAAAGATCAGGCACGCTATACAGATACTCTGGAACACCTTTCAGAAGAACAGGTTTCGTCGATAAGAATGTTTTTCAAGAACTTCAAACCGGACCGTAAGACAGAACTCAAACAAAGATTTATTGACAACTGGAATATCCTTTCTGACGTATATGAAAGTTTCAGAGACACTCTTGAAAATGTAGGACTGGCTTATGAAGGCATGATTTACAGAAAAGTAATTGAAAAGATTAAAAACGAAGGAGTTTCAGGCTTTAATTTCGAAAAATACGCCTTTGTCGGTTTCAACTTTTTAAGTAATAGTGAAACCATGCTTTTTAAGCACCTGAAAGATTCAGGTAAGGCTTTATTCTATTGGGATTACGACAAATATTATCTGAACAACCCCAGACATGAAGCAGGAAGATTTATAAGACAAAATCTGGAGCTTTTTGGTAATGAAACCGGTAAAACTGCACCTGAAAATTTTGAGGAAAAGCCTAAAAATATCAGATTCATATCATCCTCCACGGAAAATGCCCAGGCAAGATACCTTCCCGAGTGGATAAATGAGCTGAAGATAAAATACGGCAAAGACTTCAATCCGGGAGAAACAGCAATAGTGCTTTGCAACGAAAATCTCTTATTACCTGTACTTCACAGCATTCCCGACGAAATAAACGAACTTAATGTGACTATGGGATTTCCCTTGTCTCAAACACCCATCTTTAATCTTTTAAACGAAATAGCAGCCTTACATTCTGAAGGTTTCAAAACCGGCAAAGAAGAAAAGTTCAATTACAGATATGTACTACCTGTTTTGCAACACCCGTTCATTAGGCAGATATCATCTGAAGCCGAAAAAATCGAGAAGCAGTTGAGGAGGACAAATACTTTCATGCCCCGTGCTGTTGATCTGCAAGCTGACGAATACCTCAAACTAATATTCACTACAACAGAAGATTCAGTGCAACTATCTGATTTGATGCTTGAATTGCTTAAAAAGCTTGCCACTGAAAACTCATTTGAAAAAGAAGAAGAAAACAGCAATCCGGGGAACAACGATGAAACATTTGAAGATGACAATATCGACTTCGACCCGATGTACTCCGAAGCGATATTCAGATGCTTCACAGCTCTAAACAGGCTGAGTGATCAAATCAAACAAGGCGTGATTGAAGTCAACAAAACCACATTCAGAAAATTGTTACTTAAAATCCTGACATCGATATCAATACCATTTTCGGGTGAACCTGTCTGCGGCCTTCAGATAATGGGTATGCTTGAAACCAGAAATCTTGATTTCAAAAACGTAATGATGCTTTCAGTCAACGAAGGGATGTTGCCCAAAAGCAATTCAGATATTTCATTTATTCCTTACAATCTTAGAAAAGGTTTCTCACTGACCACATCAGAATATAAAGATTCAATTTTTGCCTATTATTTTTACAGGATTCTGCAAAGAGCAGAAAATATCTGTCTGGTTTACAATACCTCGACAGAAGGCATCAACAGAGGAGAAATGAGCAGATTTATGCTGCAATTGCTCGTCGAATCCGGACATCCGACTGAACATTTTAACCTTGACTCCGGCATAGAGCTCAGCAAGTCCAGAGTTTTGTCCATAAAAAAATCAGAGACAATCATTAACACCCTGCATCAAAGATACGACAGAAACCTTACAGCCAGGGCCAAAACCATTTCACCTACTGCCTTAAACTCTTTTCTTGATTGCTCTTTGCGCTTTTATCTCAGATATATAGCTGACTTAAAAGTGCCTGATGAAATATCCGAAGAAATTGACGGAGCATTATTCGGAAACATTTTCCACCACTCCGCCCAATATATTTTCACAAAAATCCTGTTGGACAAAAACAAAATTACATACGACAAAAAAGAAGCAGACAGGTTCATTGAAAATTTCGATTTAAATAAAGCACTAGAAACCGGTAGTATTTCAGGTCAGATTGAAGCCAAAGACCTTGAGGAATGGTTGAAAAATAATAATCAGATAGAAAGTGTGGTCGACCAATTCCTTAAAAAAGATTTTTTCAGGATTGATGAGCATAAACCCATGCCTGAATTAAACGGAGAACAACTTATTAAAAAGAAAATTATTACCGGTTTCATTAAGTCTCTGCTTAAATACGACATAAGCAGAACACCTTTCAGCATTTTTTCACTGGAAAAGAATGTCAGCGAAACACTTGATATTGAAACCGACTCCGGTAAGGTCAGTTTATCCGTTGGTGGTATAATAGACAGGATTGACCTGAAAGACGGTAATCTAATAGTCATTGATTATAAAACCGGAGGCTCAGCAGCATCACCGGATTCAGTTGAAGATATATTTATCTCAGACAAGAAAAGGGCTTCACATATATTTCAGATTTTGCTTTATTGCTTAATACTTCAGAAGAAATATCCTGACAAAGTCATTACGCCAAACATTTTATATATGAACATGGCTGAAAGTGAAAATTTTGATTCATCTGTCAAAATCGGCAGCAGGAATAATAAGATTTTGATTCATGATTTTACATCTGTCGCCGGCGATTTTTATGAAATTTTAAACTCTTCTCTTAAAAATCTGTTTAATAATGAAGTGCCGTTTCTGCAAACCTCTGAAGCCGAAAGATGCGAATGGTGTGACTACAAAAATATTTGCAGAAGGGTCAAAGATTGAATACATTTGCATGAATTAGTAAGTTCTGAAACTTCTTCATTTAAACCCTGTTTCAGATTAAACTCTAAAATTTTATGATTATGAAAAAATTATTTACAACTCTTGTTTTGGCTTTTGCTTTATTTTCAACAATGAGCGCGCAAGAACAGGCTATTGGTCTTCGTTTAGGCGGAGGAACCTCTTATGATGGTGAAATATCCTATCAAAAAATGTTGAGTGGCAGCAACAGACTTGAATTAGACCTGGGCTTTATAAATAATGCAGCTCACGGTAGCGGAGTAGCTTTGACAGGTATTTACCAGTGGACATGGGAACTTAATGACCTTACAGAAGGTTTCGGTTGGTTTGCAGGTGTTGGCGGAGGACTACGCATATTTGACGGTTTCGGCCTTGGTCTTAACGGACAAATTGGTATTGAATACAAAATTCCGGATGTTCCATTACAATTGACTCTTGACACACGTCCGGGTTGGTATTTTGGTAATGCTAACGGATTTTTCCCGGGTGCTGCACTTGGCGTTAGATACACATTTTAACTAATAATAAACATTTCAGCCTCTTTCCTTAAATACGCTTTCGGAAAGAGGCTTTTTTTATATAAATATGACCTTCACAGGATTGCTTATCGGAATGGCAACATTCATTATTATCGGATTATTTCACCCATTAGTCATTTGGGCCGAGTATCATTTTGGCGTTAAATTCTGGTATATATTCCTGATTTTCGGCATTATTACTATTACAATCTCACTTATTATAAAAAACCTGATTATATCGAGTTTGTTGGGAGTTTTTGGTTTCTCATGTCTTTGGTCGATAAAAGAAGTATTCGAACAAGTCAAAAGAGTGGAACAGGGACGTTTTCCAAAAAATCCAAAAAGGATGAAACCGGGCAGCAACTAAAGAATGAATAAAAATGAAAGGCAGTAACTTATCTGAAAAAATAAAATCTATTAAGATTGAAGATTACAGGTATGACCTGAAGGATGAAAGGATTGCAAAATTTCCCGTTGCACCCAGAGATTCATCCAAATTGCTTCTGTATGATAAAGGAAAAATAAGTGAAACCATTTTCAGAAACCTGCCTGATTATCTCGAAGACGGAAGCCTGCTTGTATATAACAATACTAAAGTCATTCATGCAAGATTGATTTTCTTCAAGGAAACCGGAGCAAAAATTGAAATATTCTGTCTCGAGCCCATCTCTCCTGCCGACTATGCTCAAAACTTTCAGTCACATCAAAGCTGCGAATGGTTATGTCTTGTCGGAAACCTGAAAAAGTGGAAAAACGGCTCGCTCGAACGCACTATTGAAGTTAAAGGAAAAAAGGTGTTATTTAGTGCGGAGTTTATCGAAACCAAAGAAAAAGCCCATATAATAAAGTTCAGATGGTCATCAGATTATGCAGATGAAAATATCCTTTTTTCAGACCTTATTGAAACCGCCGGGCAATTACCAATCCCCCCTTATCTCAACCGAGATACAGTTGAATCTGATGAAGTTACGTACCAGACAGTATTCAGCAAAATCGAAGGTTCAGTTGCTGCTCCTACAGCAGGGCTTCACTTTACGGACGAAGTACTTGATGCAATAGATAAAAAAGGAATCATAAGAAGTGAAGTCACTCTACACGTTGGTGCAGGTACGTTTCAGCCTGTTATGTCACAGCAAATGCTTGGGCACACCATGCACAGCGAATTTATTTCTGTTGACAGAGATTTTCTGACCCTGCTAATAACTAAACTCGGACACGTTTCAGCCGTAGGCACTACATCAGTACGAACACTTGAAAGTCTCTACTGGTTTGGATATAAAATGATTACTTCAAAGGAAAACAGTCCTGAAGAATGGACTCTCGACCAATGGTATGCTTATGAACAAATGTCTGATGACCAAAAGCATAATGCAGTCAGCGAAATCAGCACAAACGATGCTCTTAATGCAATTATAGACTATCTTGACGCAAATCGCACAGATACATTTACAGCCTCAACGAGATTATTGATTGCTCCGGGTTACGTCTTTCACGTAGTCAATACGATGATTACAAATTTCCATCAGCCTAAAAGCACTTTGCTCCTCTTGGTTTCAGCATTTATCGGAGATGAAAAATGGAAAGACATATACACATACGCTCTCGAACATGACTTCAGATTTTTAAGTTACGGCGACAGCTCCTTGCTCAGACCGTGAGAAAAAAATCAGTTTTTAACCACAGAAAATCTGTAAATTGTCCTGGATTTTAGTTTTTTACCGGGAGCAAGTACAGTTGAGGGAAATCCCGGTTGGTTAGGACTATCAGGAAAATGCTGAGTTTCAAGAGCAAATCCTCCTCTTGGATTAGTGTAAGCACTGCCATCAGCCAGAGAACTCTTCCACCTCATCCCATTACCTGAATAAAACTGCATTCCTGGTTCATCAGTTATAACTTCAAGCTTACGACCTGACACCGAGTCAAAGACTGTAGCATTTATCTTTTTGCCTTTATCCAGCACATAATTGTGATCATAACCTTCAACAACCTCATTATTAAAGGTTTCACCGATTTTATATCCAATCTGATGAGGAGAAGTAAAGTCAAAAGGGGTGCCAACTACAGACTTGATTTCACCTGTAGGTATCTTAACTGCATTTACAGGTGTATAAGCCGAAGCATTTATAGTCAAAGTCTGATCAAATACGTTCCCCTTGCCGGCACCATGCAAATTAAAATAAGCATGATTGGTTAAATTGATAACGGTCTTTTTATCGGTCACAGCAGTATAATCGATTACAATTTCATTCTTGTCATTCCAGGTATAAACCACATTAACAGTGACATTGCCGGGAAACCCTTCCTCACCATCAGGACTCTGATAAGAAAATCTTACAGCAGGTTGTTTTCCTTTTAATATTTCCGAAGACCATACAATTGAATACCATCCGTTTCTGCCACCATGAAGTGTATTTGGCTGATTATTAATCGGCAAAGTATATTCTTTTCCATCAAGTGTAAAATTCCCGTTTGCTATTCTGTTAGCAAATCTTCCGATAGTTGCACCACCGAAAGCATCTCTTACTATCGATTCAAGTTTTTCAGAACCCATCGTCACATTGTCAACATTTCCGTTTTTATCGGGGACATTTATCTGAACTATCCTTGCACCATAATCGGTCAGTTTAATGCTAAAACCTTTACTATTTATCAAAGTAAACAGACTCACATCCTTATCCTTGTGCTTACCAAGAACTTCCTTTGTAACTTTTGCAGTCTTCTCTCCTGCCACACTACCACAAATAAAAACCAGCAAAAGCGCAATCGATAATAATTTTCTCATAGTATTAAAAGTACAACTCAGCCCAATAAAGCAGACTCAATAAATAAATTTTGAAGCGGTATCAAAAGTAATAAAAATCAGGTTGAAGCCACTTTCTCAAATGTAGTTTTTCCGATAATAGTAAGTATTTCCCGCGAAATCAAACGGTATTACAATCTCACTAAAGTAAATGTTTTACTTCTTAATGATTTTGCCCGGATAAACCGTATTTTTTGAAACCACCTGAAAGATGTGCAGTCCTTTCTCAAGACTGCGGATATCGAAAGATCCGTTTGGTAAAGGAGTTGCTTTGTGAAGCAAACGGCCATTTACGTCATAAAAGCTAACATACTCAATATCTGGTAATCCGGAAATATTCAGTATTAAACCTAAAGGATCGACATAATACCTGAATTCATCTTTATCAGGCAGGCTGAAACCGGAAACTAATTTTTTTCTGGAATATCCTAAAGCTCCGGCATCGTATGCATCAATACCACATGTCATAAATAGTGAGTCTGCCTCGAAAAGTAATTTGAGTCCATCACTGGTAAGCATCCAGCGCTTATCACCATGAAGATATGAATCAACATAAGTCAGCCTGAATTTTGAAATACTTTTAACAATATTATTCTCAGATATAGTCCATGCTATACTATCAGTCCCTGAAATTCTCTTGATTTCGTTTACTTCATCAGAATAAATTGTATCCTTCTTACCTGTCAATCCACTATAAGAAAAAACTTTATACCAAACTCCACTTATCTGATTGTAAACGGCTTCGACAGAAAGGCACCAATCAGTAATAAAATCAAAATATTTATCGTGATAGCATCTTAACCGACGATAAGATTCAGGAATATACACTAATCCCGGTATTAAGTATGGGACAAAATCTTTAACAAACATACCGGGAAATTCACATCCCACTTTCTCAATATAAATATAAAGACCTTGACCAAAACTGGTACTATATCTTGCTCTTGCCCTCTTCAAACTAACATTACCACAGTAGACAGTATCAATTTTTTCAATAGTACAGGGTATTACAACTGTACTGTCAAGATTCATATCTTTATTTAAAGCAGTCTTGAACTCCAGATTTACGATATCATTTACATTAACTGAAAAGTCATAAATTTTCCTGAATTTTCCTTTGAAATAATAGTAAACTCTTCCATTTTCTTCAAACATAATATCCTTTGTATCAGAACTCCGGATTATTCTACATGATTTACCATCAACTATGGTGTCTTTTTCAACAAAATAATGTTCTACTACCGGTATGCTCTGAGGATCTAAGTCATTGCCGGATTCATAAAACCATTCTGCACCTATCGGAAACCACTCATGTTGATTATTATCAATATTCTCAGCAGTTAAAATCAGGGAAAAAGGATACAGGACTACAATTAAAATAATTATCAGCTTTTTCATACGTTAATTATTATTTTTTAAGCTAAGGTCGTATGGAATGCCGCTTGCCCAAATACAAGCATGCTCTTTTCATGGCAATAAACTTTTAAATATCAACAGGAATGCCTCTTTCAAAAACACCACAATATTACCTTTTTTTTTATAAAATGCAAATTAATTTTACTATAATTAACTGACATATGAATATAATAGCTCTAGGTGCATGTTTAATATCGAAACCATCAAAGCAACACTATAGAATTAAGACATTAACTTTTGAGAAGTTGAATCCGGCAAAGGGAAATAACTAACTTTGCAAGCCAAACCAAACGACATGCAGGAAATTGATTTGTCTTATTACAATCTGATTTTAAAGGATCTAGCGGTTTTAAGTGACTATGAAACACTGTACACTTTTGACCCGAGAAGCATTATTGATGAATGTATTGGCAAACACAGGTTCATTGTATCGTGTGAAAACCTGCTTTCATTTATACTTACAGGCCAGCATATTGCGGTTAATCAATATGCACTCAAAAATAATAAATCATCAAGAAACCACTTGTTGATTGCAGAGATATCAGAAGACCCAAGAATATCGCTTTTTAAACGTCTGGAAGCCATTTCAAAACCCGCTGAAATCAAAAAGCTTTATGTTGCCGTACCTCATCCTGAGGCAGACAGACTGACTTCAAGTATGAGTTGGGGAATAAATTACAGTTACAAGGACTTTCTTGTTTTCAACAACAAAATAAGTCAGAAACAATTGCTTGGTGACCTTACACCAAAATGGGAAATCATCGACTCTGCAGATCATATTTTTATTGATACTGAGGACGTTTATTACAAGAGAGAGATTGGTGCCGGAGGTTATGCAACTTTACATTCCTCTGATATGAGCGGTTTCAAAGAGGCATGTATTAAAAATCCTGTAAGATGGTATAAAGAGGAAGCTGTCGGTGGAGAGCCTTGCAGTGTACAGATTTACAGGCACAAACAAGGGCAATATACGGTTTTCGGGCATACTACCATGAATATAAGAAATAAAAGTTTGTATGCCGGAGGATTGATTAAAAAGACTGACTCTATCGATGACAATATAAAATCTATAGTAAAAGAAACCCTGAAAAGGCTTGACCCCCTATTGGCAGATTACACCGGTTTCATGGGGCTGGATTATATTGTCAGTGAAAATCAAATCCTGATATTGGAAGCAAATATCCGGGCCACGATGGCAACCTTTGCAACGTTGCAACTAAATGAAAGCAACAAAGAGCAAACTGAATTCAATCGTTTCTGATTGAGTTTCTACTTCAATTTTTGAATGCATTTATACTATGTCACACCTCATATTTTTGATGACAATCCAAAGTATTGGTTTTAAATATAATGATATTCCAAAGTACAATCGATAGAATTTCAGTAATATCAGGGCAAACAAATAAGGTTGTAAACAGATTTGCCACATCGCAAGTTAATTGATGGAAAAACAATAAACCACCGTATTTAGCGTTATTTTGGCATGCGTTTGAGAAAAATATTACTTCTGATAGTGCCATTATTACTGACGGGTATTTTTTATTCGTGCGGAACAAGTATGGCAGTTCGTAAAGGCGACAAGCTTTACGAAGACGGAGAATATTTTGCAGCCGCAGCACAATATGGCAAAGCTTACAGAAGGCTGAAAAGCGACGAGAAAAAAGAAAGAGCCCAGGTTGCATTTTTCAGAGGAGAATGTTTCAGACTGCTTAATCAGCCCATCAAAGCCGAAACCGAATACCGCAAGTCGCTCAAATACAATTATCCTAACGACACTTTAGTTCTGAGAATGGCTCAGATATTGCACAAAAACGCAAAGTATAGTGAAGCCGAAAAATCTTATGACAAATATCTTGCAAGCCATCCCGATGACACACTTGCATTAAACGGCATATATGCCTGCCACCGTATCAAGGAATGGATGGAACTCCCGGCCAGATATACCGTAAGCAAATCAAATATATTCAACTCCCGCAAAGGAGATTTTTCACCCTGTCTTGTGCCTGTAGAATACAAAACAATTATCTATACTTCATCGGCAATCCTCAAAAAAGATCTGAAACCAAGCCGCATTACAGGCTTGCCGGATAATGACTTCTGGACATCAAGCATGGACAAAGACGGCAAATGGGAGAAACCAAAACAAATTGTCGGTGAAATCAATACCGAATTTGACGAAGGCACGCCTGCATTTACCCCAAGCGGTAAAACTATGTTTTTTACCAGATGTGTTACTAAGTCAGATTCGATTAAATCCAGTTCAAGAGCCGAGATATTCAAATCTGTTAAATCCGGAGCAGATTGGGGCGCTCCCGAAAAAGTAACCATTCATCGCGATTCTACACTTTTGTTTGCACACCCCGCGGTTTCACCGGATGAAAGATACTTATATTTCGTTTCAGATATGCCGGGAGGTAAAGGAGGAAAAGACATCTGGCGCTGCGAACTGAGCAACAATGCCTACGGCCCACCCGAGAATTTAGGCCCCGAAATAAACACTTCAGGAAACGAGCTTTTCCCTTCATTCAGACCAAACGGCACATTATATTTTGCCTCTGACGGACATCCCGGTTTCGGAGGACTTGATATTTTTAAAGCTGCCCTGGGGCCTGATTCCGTCACTTATATCGTCGAAAACCTAATGTCTCCGATAAATTCTAACGCTGATGATTTCGGTATGACCTTCAACGGGACGGAAGACAACGGTTTCTTCTCATCAAACAGAAAAGAAGTCAGAGGATGGGATAAAATATACACTTTTCAGACTCCTAATCCCCAAATTATTGTTGCAGGAACAGTAACAGACAGATACGGCGAGCTATTGCCTGATGCAACCATCCGTATTGTCAACGATAAGGGCATGAATACAAAAACAAGAAGCGACAAAAACGGGAAATATTCCTTTAAAATTGAAAAAGGTTCGGATTATGTAATGCTTGGTACAGCCCGCTCCTATCTGAATTATTCCAACAGATTTTATGCTCTTAATCAGGATAAAGATACGGTATATCTTGCCGATTTCGTGCTTACACCATTACACAGACCTGTCAGACTTGAAAACATATTTTTTGAATTTGACAAGGCAACCCTAATGCCCGAATCTTTCACTGCTCTGAACGAATTATTGAAGCTACTTCAGGATAACCCACATATAGTTGTGGAAATTGGAGCACATACCGATCGCATTGGTACAGACGAATACAATTTTTATCTGTCTGAACAAAGAGCAAAATCGGTTACAGAATACCTCAAAGAGCATGGAATTGAATCCGAAAGACTGGTGGCAAAAGGTTATGGCAAAACACAGCCTACCAAAGTCGATAGTTATATGCAGGACAAAAACCGTTTCCTTGTTGAAGGGACTTACCTGGACGAAGGATATATAATGAGCCTTACTCCTGAGCAACAGACGGTGGCTGATCAAATCAACAGAAGATGTGAGTTTAAAGTTCTTAAAACGACTTACAAACTTTTTTAATACTCGGTTTTTTTATGTAGGTTTGTGTCACTGAAGAGACATTAACAGATGAGACAATATTTGGATTTATTACAACGTGTCCTCGATGAAGGAGTACACAAAGAAGACCGCACAGGGACAGGTACAATAAGCATTTTCGGTCATCAGATGAGGTTTAACATGGATGACGGCTTCCCTTGCCTGACCACCAAAAAGCTCCATTTGAAATCGATTATTTACGAATTGCTTTGGTTTCTCAATGGTGATACAAATGCAAAATATCTTCAGGATAACGGAGTCCGCATCTGGAATGAATGGGCTGACGAAGACGGCAATCTCGGACACATTTACGGCTATCAATGGAGATCATGGCCTGATTATAAAGGAGGCAGCATAGATCAGATTTCAGAAGTGGTAAATACGATAAAAAACAATCCGGACTCAAGAAGAATTATTGTCAGTGCCTGGAATGTTGCAGACCTGCCAAACATGAATCTTCCTCCATGCCATGCATTTTTCCAGTTTTATGTAGCTGATGGCAAATTAAGCCTGCAGCTATACCAGAGAAGTGCTGATATTTTCCTGGGTGTGCCTTTTAACATTGCATCTTACGCAATTCTGCTGAAGATGATGGCTCAGGTAACCGGACTGAAAGCAGGCGATTTCGTACATACATTTGGTGATGCACACATTTACCTCAATCACCTT
>CAZCWK010000022.1:17018-39874 GCA_964502355.1 uncultured Bacteroidales bacterium | reverse complement strand
ATACCGGCAAGTTTAACTGCTTTTTCTTCCCAAACTTTAACGTCTGAGTAAGTGTTGCGTGGGTCAAGGATATCAGAAACACCTTCCAACTTAACAGGAGCTGTAAGATTCATGATAGGAATAACCTTAGTTTCAGCTTTTTCAATTGAACCATCAATAATTGCATCGATGATAGCACGTGTATCTTTCAAAGAAATGCGTTTGCCAGTACCGTTCCATCCGGTATTTACCAAATAAGCTTTACCTCCGTGTTCTTCCATTTTCTTCACAAGTGTACTTGCGTAAACTGTTGGGTGCAATGTAAGGAATGCTTCACCAAATGCAGGTGAGAATGAAGGAACAGGTTCTGTGATACCACGTTCTGTACCGGCAAGCTTTGAGGTGAAACCACAAAGGAAGTGATATTGAGCCTGGTTGTCATCAAGGATTGAAACAGGAGGAAGTACTCCGAATGCGTCAGCGGAAAGATAAATAATCTTTGTAGCATGACCTGCACGTGAAGGAAGAACTATCTTGTTGATATGGTAGATAGGATATGAAACTCGGGTATTTTCAGTAACTGACTGATCAGCGAAATCGATTTCACCATTGTCGTCAACTGTAACATTTTCCAAAAGTGCATCACGTCTGATAGCACGCCAGATGTCAGGTTCGTTTTCCTTGCTAAGGTTGATAACTTTAGCGTAGCAACCACCTTCATAGTTGAATACACCGTGATCATCCCAACCGTGTTCGTCGTCACCGATAAGATAACGTTTAGGATCAGCTGATAAAGTAGTTTTACCTGTACCAGAAAGACCGAAGAATACTGCTACATCACCTTCTGTACCAACATTAGCTGAACAATGCATTGAAGCAATACCTTTCAATGGCAGATAGTAGTTCATAAGTGAGAAGATACCTTTCTTCATTTCACCACCATACCATGTTCCACCGATTACCTGCATCTTGCGGGTTAGGTCAAACAATGTGAAGTTTTCTGAGTTCAGACCCTGTTCTTTCCAGTCAGGATTTGTAGTCTTTGAACCATTAAGAGTTACGAAATCAGGTTCACCATAATTAGCAAGTTCGTAGTGAGAAGGACGGATGAACATATTAGTTACAAAATGTGCCTGCCATGCAACTTCCATGATAAAACGAACTTTCATTCTTGTATCTTCATTTGTGCCACAGAACGTATCAACTACATAAAGTTTCTTTGCAGTAGAAAGCTGTTTAGTAACAAGATTCTTGCAATGTTCAAAAACTTCAGGAGTTGTTGGTCTGTTGATGGTTCCGTCCCACCATAATGTATTTTCAGTTACGCTGTCTTTGACAAAAAATTTGTCTTTAGGAGAACGTCCTGTGAATTTACCGGTATATACAGCTGTAGCTCCGGTTTCTGTCAACTTGGCTTTTTCAAAACCTTGATTTGCAGGATTCATCTCATCCTGATAAAGAACTTCATACGAAGGGTTGTGTACGATTTCGAAGTCTCCCGATATACCGTACTTGCTTAAATCCAAATTAGCCATTTTAAATTTAATGATTTGATTTATACTTATTTAACTGCTCTTCTATCGAAAACCTTGTATTCCAAGAACAAAAATAATGAAAAAAACAGAAAGAACGGCATTAATTAAAGAAAAATTTCTTTATTTGCCTTAATATCCGGTTTTTTAAGTTTTTTTAGAAAAAAAAGTCTGATTATATACCGTTTAATTGCATTTTTATACCTTTGTCATGCAAAAAGTTACAATAAGAAAATTATAAAAAATGAAGATTAACAACCTTTCAGAAAATAATTCTTTACTAAACCAATATCTTCTTGAGATACGCAGTGTTGAGATACAGAGCGACCGTATGCGTTTCAGAAGAAACATAGAAAGAATAGGTGAGATTATGGCTTATGAGATGAGCAAAGTTTTTAAATACAGTACAAAGTCTGTTCAAACTCCTTTAGGCATATCTTCAATAAACACTATTGATGATGAAATAGTAATTTCAACAATTTTAAGAGCCGGTATTCCTTTTCATCAAGGGTTTCTGAGTTATTTTGACAGAGCTGAAAATGCTTTTGTTTCTGCCTACAGGAAATATAAGGATGCTCTGAAGTTTGACATTAACATTGAATACATTGCTTCACCTTCAATAGAAGGAAAAACTGTAATACTTACTGATCCTATGCTGGCAACAGGAAGTTCACTTGAACTTACTTATGGAGCATTACTTACAAGAGGTAATCCAGCAAAAATTCATTTAGCTACAGTTATTGCAAGTCAGCAGGGCGTTGATTATGTAAAGAATTGTTTTCCTGAAGATACAACTTTATGGTGTGGTGCGATTGATCCTTCGCTTAATAGTCATTCATATATAGTACCCGGATTAGGCGATGCAGGTGATTTGGCTTATGGTGAAAAACTTTGATAACAGTGAAACCGTAGTATTTAGCAGAAAGAAATAATAGGTTTCAAAGTAAAAAACGAGGGTGTCTCAAAGACACCCTCGTTTTATTCGTAAACATTTCTGAGACCAAACTCCAATAGTCAATTCACCCGGACTTATGAAAAAGTTTTGATACAGCTTATTTTTTATAAATAATGTCTATTTTATTTCCCAGGTTTCAAGAGTGTTCAGAAAATCTTCAAGTTTTCTTATCGGCCTTTTCGCCTGAACTTCTGCAATTTGATTTTCCACAGCTTCATCATATGAAAGCTGGTCTATGTTTCTGATAACACCAAGTGCAACCGGAAGATCACCACACATATTACCGAGTTTGAAATGAAGAGTAGGATCGATGTTTTTTGCATCATGTACCAAAATATCTTTCTCAGTTATACCATTTTCTCCAATTTTCACAGATTTCAGATTAAAACCATCAATAATAAGACCAAGGTCATTATTTTTACCATAAATCATTGGTTTACCGTGTTGAAGAACTATAGTTTTGTCTGCTCTGAATTCCTTGTCGGATATCGCTTTGTGAGTGCCATCGTTGAAAATAACACAATTTACAAGTGCTTCAACGATTGAGCAGCCTTTATGACGTGCAGCTTCAGCCAGTACTGACTGGGAAGTCTTCAAATCCACATCAAGTGTACGTGCGAAAAATGATCCTCTTGCTCCCAGTACCAGTTGAGAAGGCCTGAAAGGTTCTTCAACAGTGCCATAAGGAGATGTTTTTGAGACGAAACCATATCTGGAAGTAGGAGAGTACTGACCTTTTGTCAAGCCGTATATCTCGTTATTGAAGAGAATTATATTCAAATCAATATTTCTTCTTATTGCATGTATGAAATGGTTTCCACCTATAGCGAGACAATCTCCATCACCAGTGATTTGCCAAACGGTAAGTTCGGGGTTAGCCACTTTTACTCCGGATGCAATTGCTGCAGCTCTTCCGTGGATGGTATGCATGCCATAAGAATTAATATAATACGGAAGGCGGCTTGAACACCCGATGCCTGAAATTACCGCAGTCTTATCGGGAGAAACACCTATTTCTGCCATCGCTTTTTGAAGGCTGTTCAGCATCGCATAATCACCACAACCGGGACACCAGCGTACAGCCTGGTCAGATTTAAAATCCTGAGGAATATATTTTATTTGCTCCATGATTGACTTATAACAATGTTTTTATGAATGTGGTCAGCTCGTTAACAGTGAATGGTTGACCTTCAACTTTATTGTATTGATAAGGATTGACTCCGGCGATCTTTGACCTGAGATATCCGGCGAACTGTCCGTTATTTAGTTCACAAACAACTGTTTTACTGAATCTTGTTAAGATTTCAGCAGTATTTTTCGGAAGAGGATTTATATAGTTAAAGTGTACCATTGCAACCTTATTGCCTGAAGCATTAAGCTCTTCCATCGCAGTATAAATATGGCCGAATGTACCTCCCCAACCAATCATGAGAAGCTCAGCATCCGGATTACCATATAATTCGAGATCAGGTATATAATTAGCAATCTTATCAATTTTCTCTTGTCTGAGATTTGTCATCAACTGATGATTTTCCGGATTTGTTGAAATACCTCCGGTCTTATTGTCTTTTTCAAGACCTCCTATCCTGTGAGTGAAACCTTCAGTTCCTGCAGCAGCCCAATAACGGACACCGTTTTCAGGATTTCTGAGATATGGTTTCCAGCTTTCTCTCATATCAGCGGTGACAAAAGGAGGTTTGATTTCAGGATAACTGTCAATAGAAGGAATCCTCCACGCTGAAGAGCCGTTTGCCAGAAATCCGTCAGTCAATAATATCACAGGAGTCATATGTTCCAAAGCAATCTTTGAAGCCATGAACGCATAATCGAAACAATTGGAAGGAGTACTTGCTGCAATTACAACACAGGGACTTTCTCCGTTTCTGCCGTACAGCGCCTGCAGTAAATCAGATTGTTCAGTTTTGGTAGGCAAACCTGTAGAAGGACCGCCTCTTTGTACATCTATGACAACCAAAGGTAATTCAGCTATTACTGCAAGACCTATTGCTTCACTTTTTAAGGCTAGTCCCGGTCCTGAAGTTGAAGTAGCTGCCAATGATCCGGCAAAACTTGCTCCGATAGCTGTACATACACCTGCAATTTCATCTTCTGCCTGAAATGTCTTGACTCCAAGATCTTTTCTTGCAGAAAGTTCCTGAAGTATTTCAGTGGCAGGGGTAATAGGGTAACTACCAAGGAAAAGCGGGAGACCTGATCTTTCTGATGCTGCTATAAGCCCCCATGCTGTAGCCTGATTACCTTTTACATCAGTATACATACCTTTTGGTTTATCAACAGAATCAATTTTGTATGTTGATACAATAGTATGCGTATTATTGCCGTAATTATAACCGTCAGTAAGAACCTTCAGGTTAGCTTTAAGGATGGCCGGTTTCTTTTTGAACTTATTTTCAAGCAAGTGCATGGCTCTGTCAACAGGCGTGTTAAACAGCCAGCATAGAAGACCCAAAGCAAACATATTCTTGCATCTGAGGATGCTCTTGGTATCCATTTCGCTATCGGCAAGACTATGTTTGACCATAGTTGAAATAGGAGCCATAATAAGCTGGACAGATTTAAGATTTAGTTCTTCAAATGGATTTTCAGTTACGAACCCGGCTTTATCCATATTAGCCTTATCAAATGAATCCTCATCAGCAATTACGATTGCATTTGGTTTGATTGCTTTACGATTGACTTTAAGAGCTGCAGGATTCATTGCGATAAGTACATCAGCAAGATCGCCGGGAGTATGAATTTTTTTTGAACCTATATGCACCTGATAACCTGAAACCCCGCCAATACTTCCTTGTGGAGCTCTGATTTCTGCAGGATAGTCCGGGAAAGTGGATATTTCACTACCATAAATAGCGGACAGATTGGAAAACAAGCTTCCCGTAAGTTGCATACCATCTCCTGAGTCACCTGAAAAACGAATAACCACCTGATCAAGCGTGGTCACTTTTGCTGTATCTGACATAATTGGATTTGAAAAATGTTTTTTAATTTCGGCCGCAAATGAACGAAAAAAAATTCATTATTGCAAAAATAAACGTTAAAATGGCAGATTTTACAGCATATATATGCAATAAATGCATAAATAAAGTATATATATTAAAAACTTTTTATTTATGCATTTTCATATGTTATTTTTAATCTTTAACACTAAGGCCATATGGTACGCCGCATGCCAAAAATATCATTGACTTGGACGTTTTGTTTAAGCATGCTCGTTTCATATAATGATTATTCAGATTCTGAATAACCATTTGAGTCTCCGTTTTCTTCTTCCGGATTCTTCTTTTTGGGCGTCATATTTCCAAAGTTCCATGTAACGCTACATTGGATTGATCTTCTGAAAAATTTGTTTGAACTCTCCTGATAGAAGTTTTTACCCCATGATTTGTTTTCAAATCTGAATGAATCAAGCAGGTTTCTGGCATTTAGTGAAACCGAAAGCTTTTTATCAAAGAATGTCTTTTTAATCCCGGCATCAATTGCATAACTTCCACTCATTTCACCCTGAGCAACTATCCTTGGTGAAGTTACAAAACCGGATAACTGGGCAGTCATCGTATTGGAAAGGATTATTGTACTGTTAAGTCTGGCATTCCATGAAAAGCCTTCATTACCTTCATAGTAATAATTATCATAAGTGAAACCTTTAAGAGCTGTTCTGTAGAAATTGAATGTTGCAGTGGTTTCAAGTTTGTTTGTAAAAGAATTTTTAGATACCAGCTCAAGACCTGAGGAAATATTATCAGTAATATTTACAGGGGACTGGAACATTACATTGTCTTTTATATATCTGATTTCCTGAATTATATTGTTGTCAATCCTGTGATATAATGAGGCTGAAAGCATATGATTATCCCAGGTTTTGATATAATTCAATTCAAAAGAATTTCCAAAGAATGGGTCAAGGTCCGGGTTTCCCGACCTGATATTTGTAGAATCACTGATATTTACAAAAGGATTCAGACTACGGCCTCTTGGTCTGTTAATCCTACGGCTGTAGTTTAATTGAATATCACTTCCCTGCTCAAAACTGTATGTCAGGAAAATGCTTGGGAATAGATTAAAATAGTTTTTATCCTTGTTGATACCTGAATTTTCAGTATAGTTAAAAGAGCTGAAAGTTATATCTGACAATTCACCTCTGAGCCCAAGCTGATATCCAAAATGATCATTGAGTTTGCCTGTAAACGTACCATAAACAGCATGAATTTTTTCGTCATAATCAAAATCATTCTTATATGAAGGATGTAATGATATAACCTCTGATGTATTATCATAAATCATATCAGTGCTGTTTCTTACTGACCACTCACTTTTAAGACCGGCTTCAAGTCTGAATTTTTCAGATACTTTTCTCGTGTAGTCAGCCTGAAATTCAAGTTCTTTATTGGATGAATTATCTTTTTGAATCTGGTTTGTTATAAAAATAAAACTTCCCGGATTGTACAAATCTTTCTGGTCGAATTTACTTTCATCATCACCGCTTCTTTGGCCATATGACAGGCTGGTTTGAAATTTATGTTCATCAGCGATATCCCACATATAATCCAAAGTAACATCATAATTGGTGTTACTATCATCAGTTTCAGAATTTCTGTTAGTTGTCCGGTTCTGAAATTTATTCTTGTCAAGGTAATTGTATGTAATATCGCTCTCATCATAATGACTTCCGGTTCTGCCCATACCTGACAGACCAATACTATGCTTCTCATTAATGTGGTAATCAAGGCCTCCTCTGAAAAACAATCCTTTCATATTTGAGTTCCTGTTACTTTGTGAATTTAACCAGGTAGTATCAATCAATTGGCCTTCATTTGTGGAAAAAGTCATTCTATCAGAAGTTCCGGAGCCATCATGCGTGTTGTATCTTGTCCCGATATTTGCATTAAAATCTATTTTTGAACTGCTGTAATTAAAAGTTCCACCTGCATTGTAGCTTTCAGGATATCCTGCACCTGCTCTCAAACTTCCGAAATATCCGGCTTTCCTCTCTTTTTTGAGGATTATGTTAATGATACCCGCAGATCCTTCAGCACTGAACTTTGAAGAAGGGTTTGTAATAACTTCAACTTTATCAATACTTTCAGCAGGCATTTGCTCCAGCACTTGACCTTGGTTGTCAGAATTCAACCCTGAAGGTTTGCCATTGATCCAGATTGTGACATTAGAACTGTTTCTTAATGAAACTGTTCCCTCCTGATCGACTTCAACTGAAGGTATTTCTTTAAGTATTTCACTGGCATTTGCTCCTGATGAAGCCACAGCCTGATCAACTGAAAAGACCTTTTTATCAATGTCAAATTTCATGGCAGAGCGGATACCGGTAATTTCAACCGAGCCAAGGACTCTTGCATCAGTTTCAAGCTGAATATTTGATAGTTTTGTATTGTTGCTTTGAGTAATTTTAATCTCGTGAGAG
The DNA here is from genome assembly GCA_964502355.1 of uncultured Bacteroidales bacterium. Lineage (GTDB taxonomy): Bacteria > Bacteroidota > Bacteroidia > Bacteroidales > UBA1402 > UBA8389. The sequence continues at coordinate 31,971 of CAZCWK010000022.1, read as the reverse complement.
TATTTCTTGTAACCTATGAATGTGGCTTCAAGTCTGTAATTGCCGGCTATAACCTGGTCTATTGTAAAAGAACCATCTGAACCGGTTACAACTGCTTTCTGAGGTTTGGTTTCACCCGACCTGAAAATAGTTACACTAACATAATCCAATGCTGTACCGGTTTCCTTGTCAATGATTTTACCTGAAACCGAACCTGTAGTCTGAAAATTTTGCGCATTAGAACTAAAAATACCTGAGAATATGGCTATCACAGCCATTAAAACAATCTTTTTTGACATCATACTTATTAAATAACACTTTAAATAGATTAGAGTGCTTTTATATGGTATGGTTTAAATTAAGGTCTGAACTTATTTGTTAAAATTAATCAAGAATAAATGATTCATGGTGTTCAGGGATAGCTACATCCGTGAAACCCTTCTTCATAAGTCTTACTCTGAAAGCAAGCTGGGACTCGTATTCTCCGTGAATTACAAAAATCTTTTTTACATTTTCAGTATTTTGAGGAGCAATAAATTGAAGCAAATCATTATAATCAGCATGAGCCGACATAGACTCAAGGGATAAAATTTCAGCTTCAACCCTGAAATAATTCCCGAATATTCTGACTTCTTCAGGTTTTTGTTTTAGTCTTGCACCAAGCGAATGTTCTTCGCAATATCCGACCATAAGGATAGTATTTCTTGGATCTGAAACGCTGTTCGCAATATGATGCTTAACTCTTCCGGCTTCTGCCATGCCTGAAGCAGAAATTATCACACATGGCACTTCCGAATTATTTAACGCCTGAGACTCTCTTTTGTCTTCAATATAACGTAGCCCTTTGAAACCGAAAGGATCTTTATCGTATCTGAGTATTTTTTGTAAAGCCCTGTTGAAACACTCAGGATGTCTCTTTACCACTTCGGTTGCTTCAACTGAAAGAGGGCTGTCCACGTAATAAGGAACATCAGGCAGGCGATAATCAAGCTCCAGTTCATTGAGGTCATATAATATTTCCTGAGTTCTGCCCACACTGAATGCAGGAATTATCAGCTTGCCACGTTTCCCAATGCAGGTTTCCTCAATTATTTCTTTTAGTTGTTCCGGAGTGCTTTCAACATCTTCATGCAATCGGTCTCCGTATGTCGATTCAATCAGGATGTAGTCAGCCTGAGGAAAAACAGCCGGCGATTTGAGCAGAGGATTTTTATATCTGCCTACATCTCCGGAATAAGCTATGGTTGTATTTTTCCCGTTTTCAGTTATTGACAGATAGACTAATGTTGAGCCGAGTATATGACCAGTATCATATAAAGTTACTTCAATATCTTCATCAATTTTAGCAGGGAAACCAACCTGAAGCGATTCAAAAAATTCAACTGAAGCTTCAGCATCTTCCATCGTGTATAAAGGCTCAATCAAAGGCTCACCTTCACGCCTTTTTTTATTCAGGAACTTTGCATCCGAAGTCTGTATATAAGCTGAATTCCTCAAAAGAACATCTGTCAAATCCAGTGTAGCTGATGATCCGAAAATCCTGCCTCTGAAACCATCCTTAACAAGTTTGGGAATTAATCCTGAATGATCGATATGTGCATGAGACAAAATAAGAAAATCAATTTCAGAAGCCTGGAATCCCAAATCAGCATTCAATTCAGCGGTTTTCTCACTCATACCCTGGAACATTCCGCAATCAAGCAAAATAGTTTTGCCATTTTCAAGCTCAATAAGGTGCTTGGAACCTGTCACTGTCTGGGTGGCACCGTGAAATGTGATTTTCATCTTTGTTGTTTTTTACATCCTTTCCGGTACATCTATACCAAGTAAGTTCATACCTGTGCGTATGACTCTGGCTGTTAGTACTGAAAGTAATAATCTGAATGAACGTATTTCAGAATCCTGCTCCCTTAATATTGAAAAATCATGATAAAACTGATTGTACTCTTTTGCAAGATCATAAAGGTAGTTAGCAATAGTTGAAGGTGTCAGAGTTTCAGCCGATTCCATAACTATTAGCGGAAATGAAGTTATCAACCTTATCAGATATAGCTCTTTATCAGAAAGTTTCAATGTTGTATCAGCTGAAACCGGTGCAAGAATACCTGTTTCTTCACCTTTTCTCAGGACAGAACAGATTCTGGCATGAGTATATTGTATGAACGGGCCTGTATTACCGTTAAAGTCTATAGATTCTTTGGGATTAAAGGTCATATTCTTGCGGGGATCAACCTTCAGAATGAAATATTTTAAAGCTCCCAGACCTACCATGCTTGAAATTGCAAGAGCTTCTTCTTCAGAAAGGCCCTCCAGCTTGCCAAGCTCACCGGAAGTTTCTCTGGCTGTTCCAATCATTTCTTCCATGAGATCATCGGCATCGACCACTGTACCTTCCCTGGATTTCATTTTGCCTTCAGGTAGTTCGACCATGCCATACGAAAAATGTACAAGATCTTTTCCCCATGAGAAACCAACTTTGTCCAGAAGTTTTGAAAGTACCTGGAAATGATAGTTTTGTTCATTTCCGACAACATAAATCATCTTGTCGATAGGATACTCCGAAAATCTCAGGCTGGCTGTACCAATATCCTGCGTCATATAAACCGATGTGCCGTCAGATCTGAGCAGAACTTTTTCGTCAAGTCCTTCCGAGGTCAGATCAGCCCAGACAGATCCATCTTCTTTGCGGAAGAAAATGTCTTTATCCAGCCCTTCCAATACTTTTTCTTTACCTGGCAGATATGTTTGTGATTCGTAATATATTTTATCGAATCGTACACCCATTTTTTTGTAGGTTTCGTCGAAACCGGCATAGACCCATGAGTTCATGGTTTCCCAGAGGTTGCGAACTTCGCTGTCTCCGGATTCCCATTTCAATAACATTTCACGGGCTTCAGCCATGAGAGTAGATGAAGCTTCAGCCTGCTCTTTGCTCATGCCTGAGGATTCAAGTTCTTTAAGCTCCTGCTTATAATGTTTGTCAAAAGCAACATAATAATCACCGACAAGATGATCTCCCTTTTTACCGGAAGATTCAGGAGTTACTCCATTGCCCCATTTCTGCCATGCAAGCATTGATTTGCAGATATGGATACCTCTGTCGTTTACAATATTGGTTCTGATTACTTTTTTCCCGTCAGCTTCAAGAATCCTGCACAGACTGTCACCCAGCAGATTGTTTCTTACGTGACCAAGATGAAGGGGTTTGTTTGTATTTGGTGAAGAAAATTCGACCATATACAGTGGTGAATTTTCTGACAGGTCAACAATTCCAAAAGTTTTACATCCAGATGCATCATTTAATGATTCAATCCAAAATGAGTCATCAAGGGAGATGTTCAAGAATCCTTTGATAACATTAAATTGTTTTATTTGTTCAGTATTTTCAGTTAACCATTGCCCCAGCTCTTCTCCGGTTTCTTCCGGTTTCTTCCTTGAAACTCTGGTAAGAGGGAAGACAATAATCGTAAAATCACCCGTAAATTCTTTTTTGGTAGGTTGTATTTGAATCAGATTATTTTCAACCTTTGAACCATATAAAATGCCGATAGCCTCAATTAATTTATTTTCAAGGACTTGTAAAATAGTCATATTAAATCGTTTTGGGCGCGAAGTTAACTCAAAATCAGAAATGATGCAAACTTAGATTTCTGATGACAATTCTGAACCGGCTTTAAATTTTACAGCTTTTTTTGCTGCAATTTCTATAGGTTTTTTTGTTGCGGGATTAATACCAATACGAGCAGCTTTGTTAACAACTGAAAATGTACCGAATCCTACCAATATAATCTTTTCACCGTCTTTCAGAGAGGAAGAAACACTTGAAATAAAAGCTTCGAGTGCTTTTTTAGAATCAACTTTACTTAAACCAGATTTCTCAGCCATAGAGCTGATAAGTTGTGCTTTATTCATGGTTAGATATTTATATGAAGTTAAACAAATTATAGATCCGGTGTTTTGTCAGTACATGCAAAAATAGAGTTAATTTTTTGTTTTACAACAAGAAAGGTATAATATTTAAAATACAGTTTGTGATAACTGATAAGAATTTTCTTACATTTATTACTTTTGTGGAGAATAAAAAAAAGTGGCATGGTATTTGCCATAAATTTTTTAAATGCATTATAATACACTATGTCACAATTTCGTTCTTCAAATGGTTTTTTGTCTTCTATACCAACGGTAACTAAAAACCTTATAATTATTAACGTTATCGCTTGGTTTGCGACAGTTATTCTGGGTAGGTCAGGTGTCGATGTTCAGAATTATCTTGGATTACATTATTTTCAAGCTAAGGATTTTCTGCCTACTCAGTTGATTACTTATATGTTCATGCATGATACTCATGGTTTCGGACATGTATTTTTCAATATGTTTGCGGTTTATGTTTTTGGGCGCGTACTTGAACAGGTTTGGGGTCCGAAGAGGTTTTTATTGTTTTACCTTGTTACCGGTATAGGTGCGGGATTGATACAGGAGGCAACATGGTACATAAATGCCAGACCATTTATCGAATCAATTAATGCTTACCTGGTTAATAATGACATTTCATCCTTGTCGCAATATTTGAATGTTCAGGAAGGGATTAATTATTCCACCAGTTCTATTATTACAGCGAAGGAAATGTTCTTTAACAATATGCTGACCGTAGGTGCATCAGGATCTGTATTTGGTATATTACTCGCTTTTGGAATGTTGTTTCCCAATGCTCCACTTTATATCATGTTCATACCGATACCCATTAAAGCAAAATATATGGTTATAGGATATGGTCTGATTGAATTGTTTGCCGGTGTTGCAAACTTCTCGGGTGACAATGTGGCACATTTTGCACATTTAGGTGGAATGTTATTTGGTTATTTTTTGATAAGATACTGGAAAAAGAAAGGTATAGGGAATGGCTTCTTTATGGGATAAAATTAAAAACGCGTATTTGAAAGGAAATGCAGCTGTCAGATATATTTTTATTCTGACAGGTATTTTTCTGCTTATCAGGATTGTTTACGCTGTAATGGGTATGACTGGTGCAGATGGTTCACTACTATTAAATCTGTTACAATTGCCCGCCGGCATTGATAACTTCCTGGCTAAGCCATGGACAGCATTTACATATATGTTTGTTCATTTCGGCTTGTCTCATTTGCTGATGAACCTTTTCATGATTTATTTCTTTGGTGGTTTTTTTATAAAATGGTTTAGTAAATCAGCTTTTAATATAATTTTTCTATCTGGTGGGCTGGCAGGAGCGATCTTTTTTATAGCAGGATATTTGCTTTTCCCGGGATTAAGTAACGCAGCAGATCAGTCTCCTTTGATTGGTGCTTCAGCTTCAGCAATGGCTGTATGTCTGGCAGTTACAGCATACAAACCTAATGAATACATAAGTTTGTTTATGCTTGGCAACATAAAATTGAAATATATTGCAATAATTCTTGTAGCTTTGGACATGCTAAGTATTACGAAAGTCAATTCGGGAGTTGGCTTAGCTCATTTAGGAGGTGGTTTGTTAGGTTTTGTTTATGGTTTTCCGGCCGGAAAAGGCAAAGATATATTTTCATGGACGAAAATTTTGTCTGAAAAGATATCTGGCATATTCAAAAGAAAACCTGTTATGAAAGTGAAGTACAACAGATCCGGAAATGAAAAGGCCAACCGTGCTGATGATATTGACAGAGAATACAATAAAAAAAAGAAAAACGATTCTGAGCGTCTGGATTCAATACTGGATAAAATAAAAATGTCCGGATATGACAGTTTGTCTCAGGAAGAGAAAAAAGAATTGTTTGATTTCAGTAATAAATCTGTTTGATTTGTTGATCATGTATTGATTTTATTGTGGGGAAAAAATCATTATTGAAAGGAGCTTTCAGTTTTCTGCATTCAGTAATATTGGTTGTGAATGTGGTTGTGGTTATTTTATTGTTGTTGACAGGATATTCTTATTTGGTGAAACCTGAAAACTCAATATTGTTTCCATTTTTATGCTATTTATTCCCGGTTATTTCGCTTGCAAATTTCTTTTTTCTTTTTTACTGGTTATTCAGATTTAAAATCTGGATACTTATTCCTGTAACGGGCATTTTATTAACTTTTGGCGTTCACAGAGCATGGTTTCCTATTGCATTTTCAGCTAAGGAAATGCCTGAAAAGACTTTATCAATATTGACTTATAATATCCAGTATCTCGAATATGATTTTGAAGATAATGGTGATAATGTGCATCCTGCTATAAGGTATATTCAAAAAGCTGATGCAGATATAGTTTGTTTACAGGAAGTGGGAGATATCGTCTTAAATAAGATTAAAAACAAAAGAGAGTATCGTAAAGCTTTAAAAGCATATCCTTATATTACTTCAGGCTCCTCGGAAGGATTGTATTCTGTTATTTGTTTGTCGAAATATCCCTTTTTGAAAAGGAACAGGATAAAATATGAAAGCAAATCGAATTCATCTTTCCGGTATTCAGTTCTTGTAGGTGATGACACAATCAAAATAGTTAATAACCACCTTGAATCCAATAAACTGGATCCTGTTGAGAAAAAGAAATACTCTGCTACGCTTAGAAACAGGGAATCAAAAAATATTTCTGAACTCGCAAAAATTCTTGGAAATAAAGTAGGCTCAGCAACATCTATCAGAGGTCAACAAGCTTTAAAAGTACATGAGGCAATTTCAGATTCTCACTCCAGAACAATTGTTTGTGGTGATTTCAATGATGTTCCCGGATCATATACTTATCGTAAGATTCGTAATGGCCTGTCTGATGCATGGATTGAAAAAGGTTTCGGATGGGGGAATACATTCCATGACAATTTATTTCTTTTCAGGATTGATTACATTCTTCATTCAAAAGATCTGGAGTGTGTTGAATGCAGGATTGACAGAGTCAGATATTCAGATCATTATCCGCTCAGGGCAAAACTGGTCCTTAAATGAGTACAACTTCGGTTTATGCAGAAGTATTAATGCCGTTACCTCTTGAAGGCACTTTTACATATTTGATACCTGATGTATTAAAAGCAGATATTCAAACCGGACATATAGTTATAGTTCCTTTTGGAGCCGGGAAATATTATGCCGGTGTAGTCATGGGAATAAGCGATAATAAGCCAGAAGGTTTCAGAATAAAGGGCATTCATAGTATTGTTGAAGGGATAAAAATCGTAAACAATATTATTGTTGATTTTTGGAAGTGGCTTTCTGATTATTATATGTGCCCTTTAGGGGAAGTTTTTAAGGCAGCGATGCCGGCCGGTTTCAGGCTCGAAAGTAATGATACTGAAAGTATTGGTTTCAGCGAAACAAGAAAAGATGTTTTTGTAAGATTAACTCAAAAAATTGCAAATGATGCTGATTTACTGAATCTTGCTGAAGCAGCTTTGGCTAGAGCTAAAAAGCAGCATGAAGTCCTCTTAAAATATTTTGAGCTTTCCGGTTTTGAACATAATAATGAAGAGATACTACCTGTACTCAGGAAGGATCTTGTTTCAAATACCGGTGTAAATTATGATTCCATAAATACATTATGTAAGAAGGGGATACTGGAGTATTATGAAAAGGAGGCCACAGTATGTGCTTCTCAGAGGATTATACCTAAGGACCCGTCAATACTGAATGAGTTCCAGAAAAATGCACTAGCCTCCATTAAAAGCAATTTCCTTACCAAAAAAGTATGCCTTCTTTATGGCTATACATCATCAGGAAAGACTGAAATTTACATTCACCTGATTATGGACTGTTTGTCTTCAGGTAAAAATGCTATTTTTCTTGTACCTGAAATTGCGCTTACGACTCAACTTTCGGACAGGCTCAAAAATGTATTTGGAGACAAACTTGGGATTTATCATTCCAATGTGTCTGAACAGGATAAAGCCCTTATTTGGAAAAAGTTATCTTCAGGTAGCGAGCCTATGATCATCCTTGGGGCAAGGTCATCGGTTTTTCTTCCGTATAATTCTCTTGGCTTGGTTATTGTTGATGAGGAACATGATGGCAGTTATAAGCAGCAGGATCCATCACCGAGATATCATGCAAGAAATTCTGCGATAGTACTTGCTTCTTTTTTTAATGCAAATACTCTTTTGGGAACTGCAACACCTTCAATGGAGTCATATGCTAACGCACTTTCGGGAAAGTACGGTCTTACTGAGCTCTTCAACAGATATTCCGATACTGAATTGCCTGAAATTAAGGTAGTTGATGTAAAGGATCTGAAAAAAAGGAAAAAAATGAAATATATTCTGTCTCCTGTACTCATAGAGGAGATGAATAGTACATTAAATTCCGGGAAACAAGTAATACTATTTCAAAACAGAAGAGGATATTCTCCTGTGTTACAATGTCGTGATTGCGGATGGATCCCGAAATGTAAAAATTGTGATGTGACACTAACGTTTCATAAAAGCAGGGACAAGGTTTGTTGTCATTATTGTGGTTCGGAATATGATGTGCCTTTTTTATGTCCTGATTGCGGAAGTATGAATCTGAAGTTTTCGGGTATAGGTACGGAACAGATCGAAGAAGTGGTCAGAGATTTATTTCCTCAGACAAAAACATCAAGACTGGATACTGATACGACGAAATCTAAAAATTCGTTTGAAAAGATAATTGATGAATTTGAAGTTGGCAAAACAGATGTTCTTATTGGTACCCAGATGGTTTCAAAGGGGCTGGATTTTAGTAAAGTGAAAGTGGCCGGAATAGTCAATGCTGATCAGATGATAAATTTTCCTGATTTCAGGGCTAATGAAAGAGCGTTTCAGCTTATGGCCCAGGTTAGCGGCAGGGCAGGGAGAAGCGGAGCCAGAGGCATAGTAATATTACAGACTTCACAACCGGACAACCATGTTATCCAGCATGTGGTTTCAAATGATTTTAAATCTTTTTTTGAAGAAGAGGCAGAAATCAGAAAAGCGTTTAATTACCCTCCGTTTTCAAGAATTATTAAGGTTAGTTTTAAACACAGAGATCAGGCTGTTGTAAGGAGAGCCGCTATCGAATATACTGAAAAATGCAGGGAAATTAGCGGACTTCAGCTGCTTGGCCCTGATCAGCCTCCTGTTTCAAGAATCAGCGGATTATACCTGCAGGCTCTTCTCATTAAAATGGATAACAGAACCAGGCCAAATGATGTGAAACATATATTACTTTCAGTAAAGGATGAAATTAAGCAAAACGCTTTTTTTAAAAATGTACAGTTTGTATTTGATGTGGATCCTGTTTAAAAACTGAGAGATTTGCCCTGATAACCGGTTTTATTGTTCACAAATTCATAAAAAATCATATAATTACGCGCTTAATCATAAAAAAGAGTTCTTTTTATCTAAATTTGCACGTTTGTAAATATCACTTATGATTCAATCAGGCTTAAACCTGATAAATTAGTTTAATTGACCAAATATTTTGAAAATGAAGATTATTGCCAGATTAGCTTATACGTTGTTTATTTATTGTTCGCTTTTGATTTTTTCGTCTTGCTCTAAAGAAGAAGTATCAGTGAAAGTGAAAACTTATCCTGCTAATAATGTCACTTCTGTTTCATGTACAATAAAAGGTTCATATACCATAGAAAGTGGGGATCCTGAATTTATTGAAACCGGTATTTGTTATTCTTCAAGTTTGTCTTATCCTAAAATAACCAATAGCAAGTATATTGTAAGCAAAGGTGATATTTCTGATTTTGAAATAAGTTTATCCGGCCTTAGCCCTGACTCTGTTTACAAATACAGGACTTACGCCATGAATGCAGATACTGTTTATTATGGGACTTTATATTCTTTCAGGCCTGTAGATATATCAAATGAAGTCATATTTGTTAAAGGGGGAACATTTACAATGGGTGCAACTTCTGAGCAATCTGCTTTTGCTTCGGATGAAGAAAAACCTGCTCATTCTGTAACGCTGAGCGATTTTAATATCGGGAAATATGAAGTGTCCAACGAGCAGTTTGCGTTATTCCTGAATAGTAGATTAATCAATTCCGGTGGAACCGGGATTTCAACAGATGGTTCCAGCTATAAGTTTATTTATACAAGCCCTAAGGGGTTGTATTATGATAATGACAGTGCAAAATGGCTTGTGCCTGTTGCGTATAAAGGTTGTCCTGTCATAAATGTTACCTGGTACGGTGCCAGTGAATATTGCCTGTGGGCCGGGGGAAAACTTCCTTCTGAGGCTCAATGGGAATATGCCGCAAGGGGAGGTAACAACAGCAAAGGACTCGTTTATAGTGGTAGTAATGATGTATCAGAAATTGGCTGGTATAAGCCGGATTTATATGATATTAATAACCTGGAATATTACACTCAGGTCTCTGGTAAGAAAAAAGCTAATGAGCTCGGAATATTTGATATGAGTGGAAATGTCTGGGAATGGTGTAATGATTGGTATTCCGGTTATACATCAGCAGCACAGACGAATCCGTCCGGACCAACTGATGATGACGCTGCAGTTGAGGATTCCGGTATTACCAATAAGGTCAGAAGAGGAGGGGGCTGGGCTGATGCCAGTGCTGCAAACCTAAGGGTAAGTAACAGAGCGTCCAACCTACCGGGAGCCAACGCCGGTTCTTTAGGCTTCAGGTTCGCGAAATAAATTTTAAGAAATATAAAAAAGAGCGTTCAAATTGGTTTTTGAACGCTCTTTTTATAAATATTAGAATTGGATTTAAAGCCTTTCTCTTATTGAGGCGGCTATACTTTCCATTTCCTGTGTTTCAAGTTTAAGTTTTGGATTGGAAAAGAGCAAATCTGATTCTTTGTTAATTGGAATCAGATGAATATGTGCGTGAGGTACTTCCAATCCGATTACTGCCATACCAACACGTTTGCAGGGGATTGCCTCCTTGATGGCTCCTGCAATTTCCTTAGCAAATAGAGACATACCAAGGTAATCTTCATCAGATAAGTCAAACAGATAATCAATCTCCTGTTTTGGAATAACCAATGTGTGTCCTTTTGATAAAGGATTTATATCAAGAAAAGCAAAAAACTTTTCGTTTTCAGCAATTTTGTAACAAGGAATTTCTCCGGCTACAATTCTTGAAAAAATGCTTGGCATATTTATTTATTTTGAAAGTTCAATTTTCTGAATCTGTAAAGAAAGAACCCCTGCCGGTACAGAAATATCAACTTTATCACCAGGTTTTTTACCTAACAAACCTTTAGCAATAGGTGTATTAACTGATATCTTCTTTTCCTTAAGATTGGCTTCAGATTCGGATACAATGGTATAATCAAAAACCTGATTAGTTTTTGTGTTCAATAGTGTTACTGTTGTCAGGATCTGAACAGAATCTGTATTAATCTTGGTTTCATCCAAAATTCTTGCATTCAGAAATAATTCCTTGAGTTGTGAAATTTTCATCTCAAGCATTCCCTGTGCTTCCTTAGCTGCATCATACTCTGCATTTTCAGATAGATCACCCTTGTCACGGGCTTCTGCTATCTGTTGTGAAATGCGTGGTCTCTCAACGGTTTCAAGATGCTCAATCTCTTTCTGTAATCTCTTGTAACCTTCTTCGGTCATGTAACTGACTGCCATTAATAAACCTCCTTTTAAATTTAATATAAAAATAAAGAGAATTCCGACCATAGTGGCCGGAACTCTCATATGTAATAATGCAAATATAGTAATTAAAAATATCGATGTCAAGTTTTAATGTCCTGTTTTAAAACATCTTTTCTTTTTTTAAAGCATTGACTTGATTTCCCCCTTTAAATCTTTAATCTGTTCATCTCTGGCTATGATGTTGCCTTGCCTGTCAATAAGAAAGTAAGTTGGAACCCGACTTACATTATAAGATCTGAGATATTCAGAAGATGTGCTGTTCTTGTCCCATACGCAGATCCACGGTAGATTTGAAGCTCCGGTTTTCCAGAAATGTTCATCATTGTCAAGTGAAACCTGATAAATGTTAAATCCAAGAGAGTGGAATTCGTTGTAGATGCTTCTCATGTTAAGATTTCTTGATGGAGAGAAATCAGTTTGATAAGCTGTAAAATCCAGCAGAATTACCTGGCCTTTTAAAGACGAAAGGTTAATAACCCTTGAATCTTTGTCAGGCAGTGATATTTCAAAAATTGAAATCTTATCTGTTTCAGTGATTTTTATATCCCTTGCGTCTCTGGCTTTTCGTATTTCCTTTATTCCCATCAATGTAAGTTTAACAAGATGTTTTGATCTTACAGCATCAGGATAGTAAGTGCTCCATGAAGTCGCAACTGCAGCATAACACTTACTGTCATTAGCATCATAGGGATCAAATACAAGATAATTATGAAATCGCTGGAACAGAGCAAAATATGCTGCCGGAGAACGTGGGTCTTCGTAAATTACTTTTTTTGCTTTTTCACGATGGTCAGAGAATATTTTGAAAAGAGATTCCTGATATCCTTCAGGAGTGAGATTTTTTTGATCGTAAAGTTTCTTTACGGAGTCAGTTTGTACAAGAGTCTGTCCTTGCAGGACTGATAATTGTCTTATCAACTCACAATCTCTTGATCCTTCCACTTTATAATCCTTCCCAAAATCTTCACCATTTGCTTTTATATTTATTACAACTGCTGAGTCTGCGCAAAGATGGATAAATCTCTTGTCAATCCTGATTCTGTAAAATTCAGGCGATTCAGGTATTTTGGTTTCAAAATGGAATTTACCACTGCTGTTAAGCTTAACCGAGTCTAAAGTTTCTGTGGAGTTCATTCCGAAAAGCTCAAAATAAAGCATTTTACCCTGTGCATTACTGATTTCTCCTTCTACATTAATATTGTTATTTTTAGAACATCCGGCTAAAATCAGGAGCAAAATTGCGGTGAATATCAGATTTTTTTTCATCGGTTGGTTTTTTCGTAAATGTACCGCAAACCTACTCAATAATATGATTTTATGCAAATTGAAAGTGTAAATAGTCTCTCCGCGCTGATAAATAATTCTGAATATATATTGAAGCTTTCCGCTTAAGAGAATCAGATAATTCTCGTACCGGATTCATTGTCAATTTTGTGGAAGCTTTTTCTTTAAGTATTTAAGAATTAATGCTGTTTTTTTACTACCTTTGCACGATTTTTATTGAAAAAAACAAGACAATTTAAAAAGACGCTTTTTATGATCAATCCAATTGTCAAAACAATTGATCTTGGTGACGGAAGGACCATCACCATCGAAACCGGAAAATTAGCAAAGCAGGCTGATGGTTCTGTCATGTTACGCATGGGAGATACAATGTTACTTGCTACTGTTTGCTCTGCACTTGACGCAACACCCGGTACTGATTTCATGCCTTTACAGGTTGAGTACAAAGAAAAATTTGCCGCTTACGGGCGTTTCCCGGGTGGTTTCACGAAAAGGGAAGGAAGAGCAGGAGACTCTGAAATCCTTGTTTCACGTCTGGTAGACAGGGTCTTACGCCCATTGTTTCCGGATGATTATCATGCTGACACTATTGTTAATGTCATATTGTTCTCTGCAGACGGCGTTGATATGCCTGACGCATTGGCCGGCCTTGCTGCTTCAGCCGCTTTAGCGGTTTCTGACGTACCTTTTAATGGTCCGATATCTGAAGTACGCGTTGCCAGGATAAATGGTAAATTTAAAGTAAACCCGACTTTCAATGATCTTGAAGAAGCCGATATGGATATCATGGTTGGTGCAACTATGGAAAATATCATGATGGTTGAAGGTGAGATGGACGAAGTTCAGGAGGCTGATTTGCTTGAAGCACTCAAAGTAGCTCACGAAGCTATAAAAGTACAATGTCAGGCTCAGATTGAACTGGCTGAAATGGTTGGTAAGACTGTTAAAAGGACTTATTGCCATGAAGTTAATGATGAAGAACTTAAGAATGATGTAAAAGAAAAAACTTTTGCGAAAGCTTATGCTGTAGCTGCATCAGGTAATACCGACAAGCATGCCAGAATATCAGCTTTTGAAAACATTCTTAAAGAATATAAAGAATCTTTGGATCCTGAAGTTCTCGCTGAAAAGGGAGAGATGATAGGACGTTATTACCATGCTGTTGAAAAAGAAGCGATGCGTCGTTGTATCCTTGATGAAGGCAAACGTCTTGATGGTCGTAAGACAACTGAGATTCGTCCTATCTGGAGCGAAGTCGATTATTTGCCGGGATGTCATGGCTCAGCCGTGTTCACTCGTGGTGAAACTCAATCACTGACATCTGTTACTTTAGGTACAAAGATGGATGAAAAAATGATTGATGATGTTTTGAATCAGGGTAAAGAAAGATTCCTTTTGCATTATAATTTCCCGCCTTTTTCAACAGGTGAAGCAAGAGCAAGCCGTGGAGTAGGTCGTCGTGAAATTGGTCATGGTAACCTGGCACATCGTGCTATAAAAGGTATGCTTCCAAAGGGCTATCCATATGTTGTAAGAGTTGTTTCTGACATACTTGAATCAAACGGTTCATCTTCAATGGCAACTGTTTGTGCCGGTACACTGGCATTGATGGACGCAGGAGTTCAGATTAAAAAACCTGTATCAGGTATTGCCATGGGTTTGATTTCTGAAAACAAAGGCAAAAACTTTGCTGTACTTTCAGATATTCTCGGTGATGAAGATCATCTTGGAGATATGGACTTCAAGGTTACAGGTACAAAAGATGGTATTACTGCAACTCAGATGGATATAAAAGTTGATGGGCTCAGCTATGAAATTCTTGAAACAGCATTGATGCAGGCTCATGATGGCCGTCTTCATATACTTGGTAAGATTACCGAAACTCTGGAAGCTCCTAGAGCAGACCTCAAACCGAATGCTCCGAGAATTGAAGTTATCTGGATTCCTAAAGAATTTATCGGAGCTGTAATAGGCCCAGGTGGCAAAATTATCCAGGGTATTCAGGAAGAAACCGGTGCTGTTGTTACAATTGAAGAACTCGAAGGCAAAGGCCGTGTTGAAGTAGCTGCAAACAATAAAGCAGTAATCGATGCAGCAATGATGAAAATCAAAGGTATTGTTG
>CAZCWK010000022.1:0-17008 GCA_964502355.1 uncultured Bacteroidales bacterium | reverse complement strand
CTATTCCTGAACCAGGTGAAGTATACAAAGGTAAGATTCGTTCAATAATGCCTTATGGTGCATTTGTTGAATTTATGCCGGGCAAAGACGGATTACTTCATATTTCTGAAATCGATTGGGCAAGACTGGAAACAGTTGAAGCTGCCGGTTTAAAAGAAGGTGATGAAATCGAAGTTAAGCTGGTTGATATCGACCAGAAGACAGGCAAATTTAAACTTTCAAGAAAAGTATTGATGCCTAAACCCGAAGGCTATGTAGAACGTCCTGAACGTGAACGTTCGGAACGCCCAAGTCATGATCGTGGTGATCGTCAGGGTCAAAGCAGAGATCATGGTGACAGACCTTATCGTGATCGCGGTGATCGTCCTTACAGAAAAGAAGAATAAATCTGATTCCATATTTTCCAAAATGAGACTGTCTTTTTTTAAAGGGCAGTCTTATTTTTTTAACTATCCTGCCTAAACAATCACACCAAAAAATGGTTATCTTTGCACGCTCTTTGAGAAAAGAGAATTTTATTCATAACTAGCTTTGTGAAAGGCTACTAAAAAAGGTATTAAATGATTACAGTAAGTAATTTACAGGTTCAGTTCGGTAAGAGAGTTTTGTTTCAGGATGTGAATCTAAAATTTACACCGGGCAACTGTTATGGCATAATAGGTGCTAATGGTGCCGGGAAATCTACATTATTAAGAGTATTGGCAGGTGAAATTGATCCATCCCGTGGCAATGTAATTTTTGGTCCCGGTGAGAGATTATCGGTCCTCGAACAGGATCACTTTAAATTTGATGCTTACTCGGTTCTTGATACAGTATTAATGGGTCATGATAAACTCTGGGCTGTTAAAAATGAAAAAGATGCGATTTATCTAAAGGAAGATTTTTCTGAAGCTGACGGTATGCGTGCTGCAGAACTGGAAGAACAATTCGCTGAAATGGAAGGATGGAATGCTGAAAGTGATGCTGCAGCCTTACTTAGTAGTCTGGGTATTAAAGAAGATCAACATAATATGCAAATGGCGGATATAAGCGGTAAAGAAAAGGTTCGTGTACTGCTTGCCCGTGCTCTTTTTGGCAAACCTGACAATCTTCTGCTTGATGAGCCAACCAATGACCTTGATGTCGAAACCGTGATGTGGCTGGAAAATTATCTTGCAAATTATGAAAACACTGTTCTTGTGGTTTCACACGACAGGCGTTTCCTCGATTCGGTTTCAACACATACTATAGATATAGATTTCAACAAGATACAGATGTATGCCGGTAACTATAGTTTCTGGTATGAATCCAGCCAGCTTGCTCTGCGTCAGCAACAGACACAAAACAAGAAAGCAGAGGATAAGAAAAAAGAACTTGAAGAGTTTATCAGAAGGTTTTCGGCAAATGTTGCAAAATCACGACAGGCTACAAGTCGTCGCAAGATGCTTGAGAAGCTCAATGTCGAAGATATTAAACCTTCTTCCAGGAGATATCCGGGAATTATCTTTACACCTGAAAGAGAGCCTGGTAACACTATCCTGGAAGTTCATGGGCTAAAAGCTGTTGTAGATGGAGATGTCTTATTCAGTGATGTGAACTTCAATGTTGAAAAAGGTGACAAGATTTGTTTTATATCTAAAGATGCAAGAGCAATGACCGCATTTTTTGATATAATAAGCGGAGAAAGACATGCTGAAGAAGGTACTTATAACTGGGGTATAACCATTACAAATGCCTATATGCCTCTTGATAATAATGATTTCTTTAATACTGATCTGAATCTTGTGGAATGGCTGGGCCAGTTTTCTGATGATACCAGTGAAAGTTATATCAGAGGTTTTCTCGGGAAAATGCTTTTTGCAGGTGAAGAGATATTTAAAAAGGCTTCTGTTCTTTCCGGAGGAGAAAAAATGCGTTGTATGATAGCAAGAATGATGCTAAAGAATGCAAACGTTATGGTTTTGGATTCTCCTGCCAATCATCTTGACCTGGAATCCATCCAGGCTTTTAATAATACTCTGGTAGGATTTAAGGGTAATATACTGATGGCTTCGCACGACAGGGAATTTATCCAGACTGTATGTAACAGGATAATTGAACTTACACCAAATGGCATAATCGATAAGATGACCGACTATGAAAGTTATATTCTTGATCCGATTGTAAAAGAACAAAGGGAAAAGTTATATTGATCAATCTTCAGGGTCTGAAGTTTCCTCTGTATAAAAATCATCATCTGCCGAAGAATGCAAAAGTTGCAAAAGTTCTTCGGCATTTTCTTTGTCCTTTTCAAAAATATGAAGCCTGACATTAAGAAATCTGTCGCTTAAGATACCTCCGACATAAGGATTGTCAGTGTTGGAAATAAAACAGGGAATGCCGTTTGTCTCCAGTGCACCCTTAACTATTGAAGCTTCACCTAATGTAGCGAATTCCATGAAAACGATGGTTTTATCTTTATCCATGATTTTTCTTGTTAAGTTGCTTATTTATAACAGAATATTTATAAATCAATTAAAATCGCCAAGACTGATCAGACTTCGGTAATCTCAGTTATTACCACGATTATCGGGTTGTTTATGATTTTTTCTGCCAGATCCGAAACCGGGTTTTCTGCCTTTTTTACGGTTCCCGGATTTCGCTGGATTCCATTCGGGCGCTTCTCCAAGTTCATCGGGGACTGCTATTTTATAGATGCTTTTTCCCAGGAACTTTTCAATTTTTGAGAATGATTCCTGCTGATCTTCAGAAACAAAAGTTATTGCTAAACCTTCGGCACTTGCACGTGCAGTTCTTCCAATCCTGTGCACATAATCCTCAGCATCATAAGGTACATCATAATTAATGATTACGCTTATATCTTCGATGTCTATGCCTCTCGAAACAATGTCGGTTGCAACGAGTATATTTGTCTTACCGGTTCTGAAAGCCTGCATTGTCCTGTCTCTTTCTGCCTGTTCCAGATCAGAATGCATTTCAGCAACAGGCAGATTCATGGATCGTAAAATCCTGGTGACTTCCTTGACCTTGATTTTTGAGGATGCAAAAATTATAACCTTATCAGGGAGTGAACCTTCAAACAAAGATTTTACAAGAGATGCTTTCTGGTTTTCATAACAGACGTATGCAGATTGTAATATCTTTTCATTTGGTTTTGAAACCGCAATCTGAATTTCTTCAGGTTTGTTCATGATAGTTCTGGCCAGCTCACGGATTTTCGGAGGCATTGTTGCAGAAAACAACATGGTTTGTCTTCTTTGTGGAAGCTCCTTGACAATCTGCATGATATCTTCAAAAAATCCCATGTCCAGCATTCTGTCGGCTTCGTCAAGAATAAAATATTGTACCCGGGTAAGATCGATTAAACCTAACTTCAGATAAGATAATAGTCTGCCGGGAGTTGCTATCACAATATCAACACCAGCCTGAAGACCTTTTTTCTGTTGTTCCCAGATAATTCCATCACTTCCTCCATATACAGCAACAGAAGATACAGGCAGGAAATATGCAAAACCTGTCACTTGCTGATCAATTTGTTGCGCAAGCTCTCTGGTTGGTACCATGATAACTGCATTTATGGATTCCTCAGGATGATCATTGAGTACAAGGTGGTTAAGTATAGGCAGCAAATAAGCCGCAGTTTTACCTGTACCGGTCTGGGCACAACCAATCAGGTCTTTACCTTCAAGTAATACAGGTATAGACAATTCCTGTACAGGCGTACAGGTCCTGAAATTCATCGCCCAAAGGCCGTCAAGGACCTCTTCTTCAAGACTTAATTCTTCGAAAGTCATATATGAAATATCTTTATACAAAGAAACGAATATATTTGCACATATTGGTCAAAGAATAAAAAGGAATAAGATTATAGCTGATACAAAACCTCTATCCGGTGATTCGCCAAACGTTTAGTTTCATTTCTTTAAAAAGAATTACAACATTTTATGTGAGTGAAACCAAAGATCAGCTTGATTTAATTGACAATAACATTTTTAAGAATCAGACCTGATATTTGATCTGCATTAATTTCTTTGTTTTTGCTGGATTTAATATTTAGATTTTCAAAGACAAAATCTGAAAGAATGTATTGATCAGATTTTCCTACATTAAAAAATGTTTCACATTTCAGATTTATATTGCGCATTGTAACATATTTTGAATATGACAGAGGTCTTTCACTTTGTCCTTTCATGTCGAAAAACTGGGTCCAGGGTCTAATATAAAGAAAGTTGGCAGCGTCTCCCGTAATGTCTTCAACCAATATATATTCATATTTTTGTGGAGTATCGGGACGCATTTTCAGCCATAACAATCTTTGAGCCTTATTTACTTTGCAACGTCTGAGGATAATGTTTCTGTTGTGTATTGATTCACTACCGCAAGTGAGTACACCGTGGCAGAACCCATAGTTACAATCTTCAATTATGATATTGTAGTTACCACCGTTGTCAGGATTTTTGTCTGCTGTAGGTCCCTTTCCTCCTTTTAAGGCAACTGCATCATCGTTTACAGAGAAATAGCAATTCTTTATTAATACATTTGTACAAACATCAATATCCACAGCATCTGTACTTGGCGCTTTTACGGGTGCTTCTGGTGAAAATACAGTTAGGTTCAGTAATTTAACATTCTCACATTTGTAAAGATGAGTACTCCAGAATGGGGAATTTATAAGACTCACCCCCGATAATTGTACATCCTTACTATTGGAGATAAATACAAGTCTTGGACGCATTTCATCCATGTTTGTGCATTGAGGATTAAACTGACGACGAAGCCAGAATGACTTCCAGTATCTAAGTCCGTTTCCGTTTATTGTGCCTTTTCCTGAAATAGTAAAACCATCAACTTTATCGGCATTTATCAGTGCTGCAAAATATTTCAGGCTTTGTCCTTCAATTCGGGTATTAATTAATGGGAAGTTGGAAATATCGTCACTTCCTTTAAGTACTGCTCCTTCTCGGAGATACAAATGTGTTCCCGGTTTAAAGAAAAGTGATCCGCTCAAAAATGTTCCTTCAGGAATAACTATTACTCCGCCGGTTTCTGCTGCTTTATCTATAACGGCCTGTATTCCTTCGGTTTGTAAAACAGTGCTGTCATTCACAATGTCAAAGTCAGAAATAATATATTGTTTACCCAGTCTGTTTATATCAGTGATATTATTATCACTAAACCAATCCGGAATTATGCTGCCGTCCGGGAATATATCACGGGCATTCAGGACTGAAATTGAACATAGCACAAACAGGACAAAAATTACTTTTCTCATGAAGTATTAA
The DNA here is from genome assembly GCA_964502355.1 of uncultured Bacteroidales bacterium. Classification (GTDB taxonomy): domain Bacteria; phylum Bacteroidota; class Bacteroidia; order Bacteroidales; family UBA1402; genus UBA8389. The sequence goes on along the minus strand of CAZCWK010000022.1, from coordinate 11,747 downwards.
ATTTTTAATGTAATGAGGTATAAAAAAACTTCTTATCGATTCAGGAAAGCAAAAATACTTATCCAATAACATTTAAAAATGTAATATTATTCAAAAACATATATTTTTAGACACTGTTGTAATATTTATATTCTTTCTGTTGTTTTTTTATTTTACTGAGGTTATTGTATTTATGCCATGAAATAAATGAACTTGTATTTTGAAAATCTGTTATAATATACTTACTTTAATAGCTTAATTGAATATACCGGGTACAATAATACATCTTCTGTACAATTCTCCATGTTATTGTACTCAATTATATGTAATATGATTTTGTCATTTTTTACTTTTGTTGTTGAATTTTGGATGTAACACTATAAAAAACACGAACATGAATTATAAGTTTTTTTTGTGCCTTGTTTTTGCTGTAATTTTCATACAGTGCGATGATACGAAAAAGTACTATGAAAGACCGGATTGGTTGGAAAAGCCAATTTATGAGGTATTGGAGCAAGAAGGTCGTTTTACTAAATACCTGCAATGTGTTGATAAAACTGAATATGCTCTTGTATTAAAAGGTGCAGGACTTTATACGGTTTTTGCACCAAACGATGAGGCTTTTGCTGCTTATCTAAGCAAAAAGTCATATGTATCGGTAGATGATATTCCGGCGCAGGAACTAAAAGATTTGGTAGCTTACTCAATTGTATACAGCAAATGGCCTACAGAACATCTGGGAGATTATCTCGATGAAAGGCTTTATTTAACCGGAGCTTTTAAAAGAAAAACTAATTGTTATGCTTTACCATATAAAGATGATGAGTTTGATGGTAATTGGGTTTTCAATCAGACAACGGTCGGAGGTGCTTCGTCATATAGTACGAATTACCAATTTCGCTTAGCTGAAAACAATTATAAATATTTGCCTGTATTTTCTGATGCATATTTTAATTCTTTTCCTGATCCGCTAGATGTCAGCGATTATAATACTTTCTTTCCTAATTCGACTTTTACAGGTAAAAATGTTCAGGAAGGGACTATACTTAAATCGGATATTATTGCAGAAAATGGTCTTATCCATGAGGTTTCTACTGTAAACGAGCCTATGAAAAATATGGATGAGATATTACGAGAACCGGCTTATTCGGGTTTTAAATCCTTATTGGAATTTAAGAATAGTGAAGGTGAGAATGTTTTCAGAAGGTACTCTGAAGCTCCGGCTGATTGGTTGGATATGTTCAGAAAGCTTAAGCCCGGTGAAAATATTGATAAAGTATATCTAAAGTTTTACGGTCAGCTTGCATTCTCTCCAATATTAGAAAATATTTACTCTGATGCCTCTAGTAAATACGAAACTGAGAAAATCGGAAATACTCTTTTTGTTCCGAAAAATGAAGCTTTGCAGGAATATATTCAAAACAAGCTTTTAAAATATTATGGTAGCATTGAAAAATTGCCGGAAGAAGCTGTTTCAACTCTGATAAACACTCATATGGTTAAAGGACTGGTATGGCCTTCACAATATAAAAGTAGTTTGAATTCTACTGGTGAGTATGTTAATGGTGAAGGTACTTATGGTAAATCATTTCAGGATGCAGGTATTTTAGAAAAAAGATTTGCAAGTAATGGTTTTGTTTTTCTGACTGATCACGTTATAAAAAGCCGGTTTTTTGAAACAGTATATTCAGAAATATTTCTTAATCCGACTCATGCGTGGTTAAATCAGGCGTATGTAAATTTCTATAATAACGGCTTACGTGAAGATTTGATGAAAAGTATTCTGAACGGATATCCTTCAGAAAGATTTACAATGCTTAATTTCTCAGATGCCTTACTTAAAGAAGATGGTTATACAATAAACTCAGCCGCAAGTCCTCCTACATTTTCTAATTCTGAAGTTTCAGGTGCCAACTCTGATGACCGTTTAAAGAGAATTATCAGAATGCATATTTTCCCGGGTTTGAATAATAATGAAGTTAATTCTGAAATAACAGGTTTTACAAAAACTCCAATTTCAAATTATGGGGGATGGGGATTTCTTGTTAATGCTTATGGAGATTTAGTTCGTTACAAAAACAATCAATTACAGGCAGCTGGAAATATTGAAGAAGGAACTTTTGTAAATGTAACAGAAGTTCAGGAACCTTTTAATAATGGTAAAGTCTTCAATGTGGATAAACTTCTTCAGTATTCGCCCCGAAATACTGCTATTGGTGAGGCTCGTTGGAAGGAATTGACTCTGTGGCAATATCTTGTAAGAGCAAAAGAACAACATCCTAACGTAGGTATGTTTGTGGATTATGTGAGAGCCTGTTTGAAAAATCCTGATACTGATGATCTTGATGGAATTAAAACTGAAAACTTTTACACAGTCTTAATGGTAAATAACTCTGCTATGAATCAGGCTATTACCAGAGGCTATCTACCAGCACTCAGCGTTATTGAAGGTGGTGATCTTTTAGCCAGAGCAAAAGCGACTCAGTTTTTAAATGCTCATTTTATCCAGGGAACAGTACTTCCGGATGATGGCTTTAATTTTATCTACCCCGTAAATCCAATGTCTCCAAACAGACTTTTAGCTCCTACAATTTTAAAGATAACTGATGAAAAACTTGGTCTTACAAGTGCTTCAACACGTATTGAAATTACAAAAACAACAAGTGGGCTTTTAACATTTATGCCACAAAATATTACTATGGGAACAAGGATACTTGTTAGCGGAGGTTTTGGTTTAAGTTCAATAATGCGTGTACAAAGAGGGGCAGTTACGGGCACTACTATTCCAAACAATTACAGAAGTAACCGTATTGCATGTAAAGCTGTACTACACGAGGTGAATAACTTCTTTACTTTTACTCTCAATCAAGCTAATTAATTGAATAACTTTAAATATAATATAACAACATGAAAAGACTTGTCCTAAAAATATGCTTGTTGTTCGGTATCTTGTTTTTTTCTTCTGCAGGTTTGTATGCACAGGAAAAAGTATTGATACGTGGAAATGTTATTTCTGCAAATGACAAGCTACCGCTTATACAAGCTTCCATCACGGAAATAAATAAAGACAACAGGGTCGTGTCGAGTACTGTAACTAATATTGACGGAAATTTCAGTTTCTATGTTACTGATATAAATAACAAACTTGCAGTAAGCTACATCGGATACAAAAGGACTGTTGTTTCTATTGGTTCAAATACCAATCTTAAGATTTCAATGGTTGAAGATAATATACTTAGTGAAGTTGTTGTATCTGCCAAACCTACACGTAATGTGGGTGGTATGTCAATTGATGAAAGAGACATCTCTATGTCAATTTCAAAGCTGGATGCTTCAGAGATTGCCGACCTTCATGCTGCTTCTGTTGATGAAATGATTCAAGGTAGAATGGCTGGTGTGGATATCACGGCAAATGCCGGAGATCCGGGTAGTGGCATGGCAATACGTATTCGTGGTATTACTTCTTTTTCAGGAGACAATCAGCCTATGATTGTTGTTGACGGAATTCCTTTGGAAACCTCTATTAGTTCTGACTTTGACTTTGCTACTGCAACTGAAGAAGAGTTTTCTCAGTTATTGAATATAGCACCATCTGATATTAAGGAAATTATGGTCCTGAAAGATGCTGCTGCTACTGCAATCTGGGGTTCTAAAGCTGCAAATGGAGTTTTGCAAATTACAACACAGAGAGGAACAATATCAGCTCCCAAGGTGTCTTTTCGTTTGACTAATTCTTATTATCCAAAACCACAGCACATTCCAACTTTGAGTGGTAATGAATACACTACTCTTATACTCGAATCACAATTGAACAGGGGTATTGTATTAAACCCGCTTGATTATCCTCAATTTGCATACGACCCTAACAATCCCGAATATTACTATAATTATTCTCAAAACACAGACTGGGTGGATGCGGTTTCGCAGAACGGTTCTGCTCAGGACTACTATTTGTCGGTAAGAGGAGGTAGTACCAAAGTCAGATATGCATTTTCTACAGGTTATTATAGTCAGGTTGGTAATACTATCGAAACCGGGCTGCAGAGAATAAATACCCGATTAAATCTTGATTACTTTGTATCAGACAAGCTCAGATTTAGTGCTGATATGGCATATACACACTCTGATATTGAAAGGAATTACGTACCAAACAGTAACAGCGCAAATGAAGATGTTCGCTCACATGCATATACAAAAGCTCCAAACCAGAGTATTTATTATTTCAATGAGTTTGGTCAACAGACTCCAAACTATTTTACACCGATAAACAATCCTCAGGGTAGCTATCCTAATGTATTCAATCCTGTAGCGATGGCAAGAGATGGACAAAATAATATTTTCAGTGAAACCATTTTACCAAAACTTTCTGTTCAGTATCAGCCAAACCTTGAGTGGAGATATACTTTTGATGTTTCTTTCCAGACATTAAATGAAAAAAGAAAGAAATTCCTGCCTCAGTCTGCAACCGGTTTGCCTTGGTCAAATAATCAGACCAACAGTGCTTCTGATAGTGACAGTGAGAGTTTTACAATCAATACATTTAACAAATTGTATTTTACGCCTAACTTCGCAAACTCAAATATACACCGTTTGATTAGTGTTTTAGGGGTTCATACTTACGAGGGAAGCAGTTATTCTTATAATGCAAATTCAGCCAACCTTGCAAATCCGCAATTACAGGACCCTTCAATTCCATCCCGTACTTATCCTGCAGGTGGCAGCAGCTCTCCATCTTCACGTGAAAGAATTATTGAGTCATTTATCAATGTTAACTATACTTATCTGGACAGATATACTATTTACGGAAATCTGAACTATAATGGTAGCTCTCGTTTCGGCAGGAATCACAGATTTGGAATATTTCCTGCTATTTCAGGACGATACCGTATTTCAGGTGAAAAATTTATGAAAGAAATTTCATGGCTTGACGATTTATCATTACGTGCATCTTATGGTTATTCCGGTAAAGCCCCGGGTAAAAACTATTTGTTCTTTAATAATTATGATACTTACGATTGGACATATCTTGGTTCTAGTGCAACTTATCCCAGAAATCTTGAACTAAGAGAGTTACGTTGGGAAAAAAGTACACAACGAAATTATGGTTTAAATTTTGTAGCAATGGACTACAAAATTAATCTGGAATTTGACTATTTTATAAAAACAACTAAAGACCAGTTTACTGAAAGTGTCAGTATTCCATCTTCATCAGGTTTCTCCTCTATGAGTATGAATCATGGTATTGTGGAAAATCGCGGCTGGGAATTAAACATTAATTATAAACCAGTAAGAACCAGAGATTTGAGTATTGATTTGGCATTTAATGTTGCAAGCTATGAAAATGTTGTTAAAGAAGTACATGAATATGCAAATCTTTATGGCGGTACATGGGATGCAAACGGTTCTTACTTAACCAGAATAATTTTGAATCAACCTCTTGGATCTTTTTATGGCTATAAATATGATGGAGTATATTTGAATGAATCTCAAACTATTGCTAAAGGTAAAAACGGCCAGCCTATTTATACTGTTGACGATAAAGGTATGCAAGTCCCGGTTTATATGAGATTCGGATATCCGTCAGTTGACTATACATTCAAGCCAGGTGATGCAAAATACGTTGACCTGAATAATGACGGTAATATAAACTATCAGGATATTTCATACCTTGGAGATTTTAATCCTCTGTTTTATGGTGGTTTAACTCCTTCAATCAAATACAAACAATTCTCATTAAATACTGTATTTCACTTCCGTTACGGAAACGACGTTATAAATATGACCCGCATGGAACTTGAAAAAATGTATAACTATGATAATCAAAGCAAGGCTGTATTGAAACGCTGGCGCCATTCTTATGAAAGTGAAGCAGATGCACCGGCTGGCCTGTTACCCAGAGCATTGTATGGAGAAGGATATAACTGGCTCGCTTCTGACAGATTTGTAGAAGATGGTTCTTTTTTACGTTGGAAATCAGCTACGATGAAGTATAATTTCGAGAAAGAGTTATTGTCAAAGATTAATGTTTCAGAGTTGTACCTTTACCTGACAGTAAATAATCTTCATGTATGGACTAATTATACAGGACAAGACCCTGAAGTCTCTTTAGGTTCAGGCAGAGACTACTCTCGTGCTCCTGTTGCCAGGTCTTTTACTTTCGGTCTAAATATCTCATTCTAACAATAGAAACTTGAAACATATGAAAACAATAATAAAATCAGGATTAATGTTTTTGATAGTGTTATTATCGCTATCATCCTGCTCTGAATGGCTTAATCTTGAACCAGAGGATGGAGTAATCAGAGATAGGTTTTGGAAAACGAAAGAAGAAACTCATTCAGCAGTAATGGGGTGTTATACAGCTTTGATGGAAAGTAACATGATGGAACGTTACTTTTTGTGGGGAGAATTAAGAGCAGATATGGTTATGCCAACACCAACAGCAAATGAAAACATTATCGCTATAAACAACGGTGAAATTGTTAGTTCAAATCCCTATACAGACTGGTCATATTTTTATAGAGCTATTAATCAGTGCAATACTGTTTTGGAACTCGGAAAATTGGCTCAGAAAAAAGACATGTCATTTTCTGAAGCTTTATTGAAACAATATGAAGCAGAAGCGGTTTGTATTCGTAGTTTAGCTTATTTTTATTTAATCAGAACTTTCAGGGATGTACCATATATAACAAAGGCAAGTATTTATGATGATCAGAATTTTGCAACTCCGGCAACCAGGCAGGAAGCAATTGTTGATTCTTTAATTGCCTCTCTGAGACAAGTTGAAAATGATATACCTTACAGTTACAATGATTTGATTTCTAACAAAGGCCGTTTCAATGCATTGAGTTTGAAAACATTGCTGGCAGATTTATATCTTTGGAAAGGAGATTATGATAACTGTATAACTCTTACTTCTCAGGTGATCGAGTCCGGACAATATTCGTTAGTTCCTGTTGGAAGAGAAATGGTTTTGGTTGAAAGTAAAAATCCGGGAGTCTTCGATACAGTATATTATGTTAATGAAGGAGATGTCTCTTCTTATTTCTCTAAAATGTATGTTCAGGGAAACAGCGTGGAGAGTATTTTTGAATTACAATTTGATACTGAAAAAGAAAATCCTTTCTGTAACATGTTTTTGCCGGGTGGTAATGCCAAATTACAAGCCAAAATGGATAATTTCAACTCTGAGTTTTTTATTTCATCAGGCATTGACAGAGGTTGGTTTGATATGAGAGGTGAAGGTGTATCTTATAAACAGGGTTATATCTGGAAATGGATAGGTCTTTCTAAAGATGAATATACTTACAGACCTGTAGGTAGTTCTTTTAGTAACTGGATTTTTTACAGACTGGCTGATGTGATTTTGATGAAAGCTGAAGCACTTACTCAAAAGGCGATTCTACAGGATAATGACCAGACCTTGCTAACTGAAGCATATAAATTACTCAATCAGATTAGAGAGAGAGCAAATGCTCCTGAATCTACAAACTTGCTTTATCAGCATAGTGGCGATCTTGACGGAAAAACTTTAGAGGAATTTATTTTAAATGAAAGAGCAAGGGAATTTGCTTTTGAAGGAAAAAGATGGTTTGATGTTTTACGTCATGCAAAAAGAGACAATTACAGTACAAAAAATATGAATTATCTTATGCGACTTGCTCTTTTATCAGCACCACCTGAAAAAGTTTACAGTTTGCAAAATAAATGGTCTAATAATACCGGAAGTCATTATTTGCCAATAAATCTGGATGAATTAGATACAAATAAGAATCTCGTACAAAATGAGTTTTACAAATAATATATAATCATATGAAAAGTACATTATTTCAAAAAACAGTTCCTTTTTTACTTAGGATGACATTCCTTCTAATGGGGACGGTATGGATGACTTCCTGCGATAGTTTTTTCGAAAAAAGTATGGAAGGCGAAACATACAGGGTATATGACGACAAAATGATTGACGAGATTATGTCTGATCAAAAGTTGACCTCGTTTTTATCAATTGTCGAGAAAGCTGAATATGCCGGAACTATACACGCTTATGGTGCATATACATTGTTTGCACCAACTAACGAAGCAGTAGATAGCTATTTGAAAGAAAAGAATATCTCTGATTTAAATGCCTTGTCTAAAGAACAAGCTGAAGATATTGTAAAATACCATCTTATTAAAGATACATTGAGGACCTCTGACTTTATCGACGGAAGATTGGCCTCGCCAAATTTTGCCAAAAAATATCTTACAACGAAATTCGATGAGAATTATATCGTGAACCGTCAGGCAAAAATCACAGTTAAAGATTTAAGAGGAGCTAACGGGATATTACATATTATTGACAAGGTGCTGACCCCTCCTCAAAAAACAATTACTCAAACAATCAGAGCTTTACCGGACGATTTCTCGCTTATGAAAGAAGTTTTCGAGCGTTCAGGTTTGGCTGACTCGTTTGCGGTAAATAGAGAAGGTTTATGGTATACTTTCTTTATTCAGGATGATAATGCATTTATAGATGCCGGTATCCATTCTGTTGAAGAGCTGGTTGCAGATTTATTTGCAAACACACCTGCGGTTGAAAATCCAGACACATTGTTGAGAAATTACGTTGCTTACCATGGGGTAAAATCACTTTTATATATTGCTGACTTACTATATATTTCTAGTATGCAAACTATTGCTCCAAAACAGGTTATTACATTTAAGCGTGATTTGGATGTAATATTGCTGAATGAACTTAATCAGGGTAAAATGGTCGAAGCCGGTATCCCTTTAGACAGAGCCAGCGAGTTTTCAGATTTAGCTTGCTCTAATGGTGTGATTCATAAAATTAATGGGAATATCCAGATTAAAAACCGCACGGCATATCGCATATATTGGGATCTTGCCGAACAACCTGAAATCATAGCACTTAAGAATTTCAGGAAACAAGGTGCAAATGCAAATTTTAACCCCGGAGATTTATCAGAAGTAACATGGGGCGGAAGAGCTCCAACATCAATTAATTATTGGTGTAGCGGTATACCGAAAGTACTTGATGAAAAAGCACAATATGTTTATGCCGATGCATTACGTTTTAATCTGTATAGTCTTACTAACCAGTGGATTGAATTTAAAACACCAGTACTGATAGAAGGGAAATATAAGGTCTGGCTTTGCTACCGAAGAGAACTTGAACTTAAGTTAAAATCTATCTTTAAACAAGAAGGTTACGATGATCAGGTACTACCTTATATATTTGATATGTCTGCATATATGCCTAATCCTGCAACAAGCGGTGAAGAAGCAATTGAAATAGACGGATGGAAACAATACAACGCAAAGAAATATAATTCTGTTGTAATTTCACACCTGTTAGGAATAATTGATGTTCAGTCCACGGGAAGGCATGTACTTCGTTTTGAAGCAACAACCGGAGGTCGTGGTCAGCAGGCAGGCAGTTGGGATATGATACAATTTATACCTATTGAAGAAGACCAACTCTGGCCGAAAGTTGATATTAAAGGTAACTGGATTGGTCCTGAAATCCCGAATTGTCAAATATTCCCGGAAGACGAATGTGTGGCTGACAGCGCAGTTGTTGAATAAAAAGAACAAAAATAAATTTATTTATGAAACAATCATTGTTTAAAATAGGGCTGTTATTAACAGTTACAACCATTTTCATTGGTTGTGATGCCTGGCAAAATGATATAAGATTGAATGATGAAGCCAGAAGTAAAAACCTTTATGAGGCCGTAACATCAAATCCGGATTTGTCGGTTTTTGCTCAGATACTACAATTAACCGGCTATGATAAATACCTGCAGGAAGAACAATCTCTGACTGTTTTTGCTCCAAAAAACAGCGTTCTTTCCGGGTTGTCTTTAACAGATGTAGAAAAACTTAAAGAGTGGGTAAAAGACTATATTGCATACTACTCTTATTATGTTGATGAATCAGGTAAGTTCGAAACCGGAAATATCAGAATGATAAACGATAAAAATATTCCGGTAAATGCAGCAGGTATTTCAGGAGCCGGTCTGGTAAAATATAATTTAGTCAGTTCTAATGGTGTTTTACATATAATCGATAATATCATAATTAACAGGTTGAATATTTTTGAATATTTGTCAACCTTGAATGGTTATGATCAGGTTGCTTATATTATTTCTCAAAATAAGGAAATAATGGACAAAGAAAAAAGTATTCAAAAAGGAGTCGATATTACAGGTCGTCCAATTTATGATACTATATGGACTGTACAAAATGATTTTCTGGATGCTTTCCCAATTGATGATGAAACACAAGCCTTTAATATTATTTTATTAGAACCTGTTGCATTACAGAAGTTGCAAGCAAAATATGCAAAATATATGAAACAGGAAAAAGCTGAGATCCAGGCAAAAGAAATTATAAGGCATATTACAAGTGACCTTGTATTGTTTCCAAAAAATATAGAAGCTGACGGTCGTTATTTGTCAATGCATGGAGACTCTCTGTTGGTTGATGTAAAACTATCTTCTGTTGTTAATACTTATCAAGCTTCAAACGGTAAGGTTTATAAAGTTAATGACATAGATATAAAAATGTACAACAATAAGATTAAAACACAAATTATTGAAGCAGAAGATTATACTGAGCGTTGGGATGGTCAGGATGGATGGGAGGTAAGATATCGTTCATGGGCAAGTGGAGGTAAGGATGTTACTCTTAAAGGTCAGACCAGGACAACCTTTCAGTATTATTTATGGAATGTTGCTGGTGATTCTATTCAGCCCAGATCTGAAACCAGAACTTTTAATATGATTCACAGATCTAATGAAGGATTTGTAAGCAAGAGCAATAATTCTTATTTAAAGTACGAACCTGAAATGTTTTCGGTTCCTTATGAGATTTACTGGAGAACATATGATGACAAATCTGGACATATATATTCTGTTTCAGGCTTGCATTATTCTATTACTGGTAATGATACTGTTCCTTTATTTACCGTAAATGGAAATGATACAATTGCTTACACACTAAGATTACCTATGAAAATGGAGCAAAAGATGCTTATTAGTTTCCCTGGTAAACCTGCTTTAAGAAGAAGTAATGATGCTACATTTTTGAATAATTTTAATTCATACTCTGTAATGGCTACAGAGTCTGTTGCAGGAGTAATGGATGAACTTAAGTTAACCAGATATAAAACGGCTGCTACTGATAACATGTTTATGTTGGCAACTTCTCTTACCAGTCCACTTATACCATATATAACTGAAGATGATTTCGGACAAAATGATATTTTAAAATGTCCATCGTATGGTAAGGCAACAATTTTTGTATCTAATACAATCAGAGAAAAAGATACAAATGCAGGTGTTATATTCCTTGATTATATCCGACTGGTTCCAATGGTTGACCCTAACGAGTAACTTGCTTACTAAAAAATGAACATCATGAATACAATGAAAAATAAAATATACATATATAGTTGGATATTTCTGTTATTCGGAATGCTGGCACTGCCCATAAATGCGCAATCAACCAAATCTGTACTTCCCTTTAGCATCTCAGGTAAAGTTACTAATGCTGTTACAGGGGCTCCTATCCCCGGTATACATTTAGATGTTATCGGAATATCTTCATCTATATCTGAAGACAATGGGACTTATACACTAAAAATACCTTCAAAGAATGTAATAATCAGAGTTACAGGTCTTGAATATGGCACGAGGGAAATTTCTGTAAAAGGCCGTGAAAAAATAGACATTGTTCTTTATAATAAGGAATTTAAAGGATCGCAA
>CAZCWK010000021.1:0-41979 GCA_964502355.1 uncultured Bacteroidales bacterium | reverse complement strand
TAAACAAGTCTTTGATTTTGAGCAGTAAAACTTCCGCCACCCCATCTTCTGAAATCAGGGCTTAATTCCCTTTTCGAATCAATGTACTGTGGATCAAATGTGAACAAGCCACCATTAAATTTGGTTGGATATTTTCCAAACGCATTACAACCTAACTGATATCTGAATATCTGATAGTTTCTCCCGGCTTGCCAAATCCTCGAAGTAGGATCCTGTTTTTGTTCGTTCAATCTTATAAAGCTTCTTGACCAGAAATTATTCCACCAATCCAGAGTTTCTTTTCTTGATTTCTTTTCATTCTGAGAAACATTTTTCATTGTATTAGCTAATCCGGCATCCCAATCATCAAGTCTTTCTACATTATCAGTATGCAGAATCATTTCAATCTGATGTTTTGAAGATGGTTTACGGCTAATCAGTCTCCATCCTCTGAAATTTGTACTGGCATATCTTCCATCAATTTCTCCGTCAGGAATAAAATTTCGTCCTTTTATGATACCCCCAAAAACAAGGTTTTTTAATGGATTCCACATCTGGTCTTTGACTGCATCAAGACCCTGCTGCTTAACAACCAGATCAAAAGCTGTATCAGTATTTCTGTTTTGGTGATAAAAAAGTATGGCACTACTACTCAGGAATGTTATATCATCCTTTTTTTGAATTGCTTTTGATTTTGAACCTATCCATGACCTGCAAACTTCTTCTTCAGCATTTGATAACACTTTATCTTTTTGTCTCCAGTTTTCATATGTAACAACAGCTGTAGTCTTAATAGTACTTTCAATATCTATATGTATCACAGGTCTGAAAACATCTACCCAAATATTAACTGTCGATCTCAGGAAATCTTTAGATCCTGTAATTTCCACATAACCCTCTTTCAGCTTAAGTTCCTGTTTAAAAGAATCTCCGTCAGTAAATGGGTTAGGATTAAGATTAAGTCTTATTCTGCCAAGTTTGGGGAAACCATTAGTTTCATCAAATGTACCACTTCTGGCTACATACATTAAAATATCGCCATTTTCAACCCATACATTAAGTCCGATATCTCCTCCGCCACATGGCATACTCTGTTCTGAATCAGAGCCGGGGCTATCCCATACAATATTATAAGGTTTGAGCCAGGCGTTTTCAGCCGATACATTTATAATTGCAGCAAGGAAAACCAGTAAAGCGGTGAGGAAGTACTTTTTTTTATTGTTGTAGTATGTCATTGTAATTGTATTTTTTTTGAAGCCCCCCAAAGCAATCAGCAGGAAATAGTCGACTTCGTTTGAAAAACCTTTTTGCGCGAAAACCTTAGCTGAGCAGTGGTGAATGTGCGCCGATATTCAAAGGTAACAATTACAGACATAAAACAAAAAATGCCGCATTAAACATGCAGCATTTTTTAGAATTTTTATAATTGATTTATCAATTTTCGAAAGGTAAGATAGAAACATATGATCTATCATCTTTTTTGCGACGGAAACAAACTGTACCGTTAATCAAAGCGAATAATGTATGATCTTTACCAATACCTACATTTTCTCCCGGATGATGTACTGTACCACGTTGACGAACAAGTATATTTCCTGCTAAAACGGCTTCACCACCGAATTTTTTTACGCCCAATCGCTTGCTTTCTGATTCGCGGCCGTTCTTCGAACTACCGACTCCTTTTTTATGTGCCATTGTTCTTTATTTTAAGGGATTAAGCAATAATTTCATTGATTTTGAGTTCAGTAAGGCATTGACGGTGGCCGTTAAGCTTCCTGTAGCCTTTTCTGCGTTTTTTCTTGAATATGAGAACTTTTTCACCTTTGAGATGTGAAAGTACTTCACAAACTACTTTAGCTCCTTCGACTGTCGGTGCGCCAACTTTAATTGTACCATCAGCGTCAATCAAAAAAACATTTTCAAATTCCACAACAGAACCACGTTCTGCTTCTAAACGATGAACGAACAGCTTTTTCCCGGCTTCTGCCTTGAACTGTTGTCCTGCGATTTCTACAATTGCGTACATGTGTAACTAACTGTTTATTAAGTTATCTCCGGTGGGTGGGATGCTATAAGCAGCGCCACTTGATTATACCCTTCACGAATCGAGGTGCAAAATTATGCAAAATCAATGTGATTTGCAAAAAAATATTGCTCTTTTTATAATTTGTTAGCCGATAAATATCTTTCAGCCTCAATCGCTGCTGCACAACCACTACCGGCAGATGTTACTGCTTGTCTGTAATGAGGATCCGCAACATCACCTGCAGCAAATACTCCTGGTATATTAGTTCTTGGAGTACCAGGTACTGTCATGATATAACCGGTTTCATCGGTTTCAAGATATTTGCTGAAAATATCAGAATTAGGTTTATGACCAATCGCAAGAAAGAAACCATCTATCTCAATATCTACTGCTGTTTCATCGGGCTGACCACGTCTTTTAACAAGATGAGCACCTTCAACACCGTTTGTTCCAAATAGACCAACAGTTTCATGTTCAAATAATACTGTGACATTTGGTGTACTCATTACTCTTTCCTGCATTATTTTAGAAGCCCTTAAAAAAGGTTTGCGAACAATCAGATATACTTGTGAGGCCAAACCCGCAAGATATGTGGCTTCTTCACAGGCTGTATCTCCACCGCCGACTACGGCTACTTTCTTTTTACGATAAAAGAAACCATCGCAGGTAGCACATGCTGATACACCCATTCCTGAATATTTAGCTTCATCAGGTAGCCCGAGGTATTTGGCTGAAGCTCCGGTTGCAATAATCAGAGCATCGCAGGTGATAGTCTTTTCACCATCAATAATTACTTTATAAGGTGCTGAAGATAAGTCAGAAGCAGTAGCAACTCCCCATCTGGAATCACAGCCGAATCTGGTAGCCTGTTTTTTTAAATCTTCCATCATTTCATTTCCCGAAATACCATCAGGATATCCGGGGAAATTTTCTATCTCAGTTGTGGTTGTCAACTGACCTCCTGGTTGCATGCCTTCATACAATACAGGATTAAGATTTGCCCTGCCGGCATAAATAGCAGCTGTATAACCTGCAGGCCCTGAGCCTATTATAAGACATCTTACGTGTTCGTTATCACTCATCATATGTTTTTTTTATATTATCTCAAATCAATTACATCAAGATTGGGGTACTCATTCTGAGGAAAACTAAAATATTTATCAGGGTAGGATTGTCCTGTAATATAATTAGTAATATCTATCGTTGAGCCCGATTTATCCTTGTTTGTTATTATTATTTTGACAGGCCTCAGTGAAACCTTGTCAAAAGAAGCATCAATACTCAGGAGCGTAGAATATTTCTGAGAAGGTACAAGCTGAATTTTAATTACACTTTTACCACCTTCGTTTTTTTCACCAGAATATTTACTGTTATAACCATGTTTATAAAGCTGAAATACATTGACGGGATTAATCATAAGTAATTCATCTTCAGTTGGATTACTTAAATTTACTTCTTTAGTATCTGTAAGATAAACCCACTGGTTCTTACCGTCAAACCATGTAATCATTTCTTTCACATCAAGTCTGAATCTTGACCCTTTTAATTTAATCGTTCCGTTAATAACATTGTCAATTCTCCCACCTGTTCCCAAAGTTTTCAGTGTGAAACCGGCTTTAACTCCACCTGCATTGTTAAAAGCAGTAGAAGCTTTCTCTAATACAGCAATAGCCTTAGGGTCATTTTTGGAATTGATGACATTTTTAGTTACAGTTGACTTAGGTTTCTGCGTATTGATTTTCTGAGCCTTAGCATTAAAAAATACAAGGCTGAATATAGTTAGTATAATTATCTGAATTCTTCTCATTTCTATTTTAATCTTGATAAAATATTTTCCAGTTGATACTCATCTTCGACAAGCACCTGTCTGGCTTTGCTGCCTTCATTTGGCCCGATAATACCGGCAGCTTCAAGCTGGTCAATAATTCTTCCGGCTCTGTTATATCCAAGAGAAAGTTTCCTTTGAACAAGTGAAGTTGAACCTTGCTGATGAATGACAATCAGCCTTGCAGCATCTTCAAACAATGGATCTCTTTCACCAATATCACTCACAAGACCATTCCCTCCTGCACCATCAGTAGTAGGCTCAGGCAGGAAAAATGCTGTCGGATATCCTCGTTGATTGCTGATATGATTAGTAATGTTAATAACTTCAGGAGTGTCTACAAAAGCACATTGTACACGTACAAGATCACTTCCCTGTGAAAACAGCATATCACCACGTCCGATAAGCTGGTTTGCTCCTGATGCATCAAGAATTGTTCTTGAGTCAGTAACAGAGATGACTCTGAAAGCAACACGCGCAGGGAAATTAGCCTTAATTGTTCCTGTTATGATGTTCGTTGTAGGCCTTTGAGTCGCAATTATCATATGCATTCCGACAGCTCTCGCTTTTTGAGCAATTCTGGCAATAGGTAATTCGATTTCCTTACCAGACTGCATAATAAGATCTCCAAACTCATCGATAACAACAACTATATAAGGTAGGAATTTATGACCTTTTTCCGGATTAAGGTGCCTGTTGATAAATTTGGTGTTGTATTCCTTAATATTGCGGACATTAGCCATCATAAGCAATTTATAGCGGTCATCCATCTCTCTTGTCAGTGAGTTTAATGTCAGAATTACTTTAGTGCAATCCGTCACTATCGCATTACCATCATCAGGCAATTTGGCGAGAAAATGCTTTTCAATAGTGGAGTATATGTTAAACTCGACCATCTTCGGGTCGACCATTACAAATTTCAGTTCTGAAGGATGTTTTTTATACAGAAGCGAAGTTATCATGGCATTTAATCCAACGGATTTACCCTGACCTGTAGCTCCGGCCACCAACATATGAGGCATTTTACAAAGGTCAACCATAAAAACATCATTTGTAATCGTTCTGCCCAAAACCATGGGTAAATCCTGTTTTGATTCGGCAAATTTCTTTGAGTTCAGGACACTGTGCATCGAAACTATCTGAGGATCACGGTTTGGTACTTCAATACCAATTGTACCTTTTCCGGGAATTGGTGCAATTATACGTATCCCTAATGCCGCAAGACTTAATGCAATATCATTTTCAAGACTCTTAATTCTGGAAATTCGGATACCTGGTTCAGGAATAATCTCATATAATGTTACTGTTGCTCCGACAGTAGCAGTAATCGAACTTATTCTTATACTGAATTGCTCAAGAACTTCCTGAATCCTTCTTTTGTTGCTGTTTTGCTCTTCGGTATTAATAACAGTTTCTGAGTTTTCATATTTTGCCAGAAGATTCAGGGTAGGATATTTATAAGAAGACAGATCCAGTTTTGGATCATACTCACCCAGATAGGATGCATCGTATTCATCTTCGGATTTTTTATCCTGTTTAAGCAAAGGATTATTGCTGAAATTTTCTAAGTCCTCAGCTTCGTCTTCAGGTATGTCTGTAGAACCGGACTTTATTTCAAAAGGTATTTCTTCAACAACGATACTCTTTGAAACCGGTTCAGGATCAACGACTTTTGAGTTCATGTTGGTTATCAGGGGCTCTTCAGCTTCGGAGGCTGAAAAATCACTGCTTTCCAAATCTGCATTTGCTGGTTTATTGTTTCCTGTTGTTTTCCCTGTCCAGCTCTCTTCATACTCGTCAGGAATTTCTCCGTTCAACTTTTCATTGACTCCTGAGTCTGAGATATCAAGGTTATCAGTATTATTCTTTTTACTGTTAGTTATAAAAAGTTTGGATGAAACCGGTTTTGAGAATATCAGAAAAATAATTAATGACGCAAGTACAATAATGGTGGTTCCGGGGTAACCAATTTTTTGAATCAGCCACTCACTTACCGAATAACCATGTGCACCACCCCATGAAAGAAAGGTTTCACTGTAAATAGGTTTAAAGAAAAAGCCAAGCGCGAGTGAAAGCCAAATCATTGCGATAGTGAAAAGAAGAAAGTATTTAACGAGGCTGGCCCGGAAAACGCCGATTAGCTTTAAACCACCAAGCCAGATAAATGCTATCATAAATATTGACGGGAAACCAAACCAGTGATTGATTATTTTGTTTGAAGTCCATGCTCCGAGAGACCCGCCGAAATTTCTGATATCACCATCAAGTTTATTTATTTCAGAAAATTGCAGATCTTTAACTAAACTGAAATCAGAACTTCCGGTAAAAATAAATGACAGAAAAATAATAGTAAGGTACAATGCTATACTAAGCACCAATACCCCGGATGCAATTTTTGTTTCCCTTTTTGTCCAGAATTCCAAAAAAGCGGGACTTTTTCCTGCCACGGGTGCCTTTGTTCTTCGTTTTTTAGTTTTTTCCATCTATCATTACTTGATTTACTCACAACAAAAATACAAAAAACAATAATTGGAATTAGTACAGTTTTTGTTTTTAAATGGACATTGTGAATTTTGAATGAGCATTTTTTTTAATTTTGCAATAAATTACAGATTTGAGATGAAGGATTCTAAAAATAACCCTGATCCGGTATATTCGAAAAACACTATAGAATTTGTTGCTGTGGCAAAATCTTATTGTGATTTTTTAGATCAACTTGAAGTAATCGAAAAATCCAGTTTTGTGGAAACAATGATTCGTTTACTTCCTTTGTTGTATCTGAAAGGTTCGCTTCTTCCTCTAACTGAATCTTTTGATGAAAATCAGCCCGAAATATTTGCTACTGAAATGCAATATGAAAGTATTGCATCATCTGTAAGGGATTTTTTGGGCTCTGATGATAATTACCTTGAAATTTTAAGAAATGCTCCTTCGCAGGAAACTGATAATTATCTGGCCAGCATATCCGAAGATATTGCTGATATCTGGCAGGATCTTTACAATTTCGTCGAAACATTCCGACAGGGGAATGAATATGCTATGAATGAAGCTCTATATACATGCAAAAATAATTTTGCATCTTTTTGGGGTAGATCGATTGTAAATGTATTACGTGCATTACATGAAGTATACTATACCGATACTGAAGGACAAGATGAGGACATGTAAGACATCCATATCAAAAGAAGAAGTCAACGAATATCCTCATGAATTTTATCCCGGATCGATATTGGTAGTTGACAATGTTTCAGGTTTTAAAAACGCTATGAATTTTTTGAATCAACAAAAAATAGTGGGTCTTGATACTGAAACCAAACCGGTATTTACAAAAGGGAAAAAAAATAAAGTTGCTTTACTCCAGATATCAAACGGAGACGTTTGTTTTTTATTCAGATTAAACGTTCTGGGATTTCCGGAAGAACTAAATGATTTTTTCAGAAATACAAGGATAAAAAAAATTGGATTGTCTTTGAAGGATGATTTTATAATGTTAAGAGCCAGGTATAATAATCTGGAACCTAAAGGGTTTATTGATCTTCAGGATTATGTGAAATCATTTGGAGTAGAAGACAGCAGTCTTCAGAAAATTTATGCTCTGATTTTTAATAAAAAAATTTCCAAATCTCAACGTTTGTCAAATTGGGAGGCATCTCAACTTACCACAGCTCAACAAAATTATGCAGCACTTGATGCTTACGCATGTCTTAAGATTTATCATGAATTAAAAAGCGGGGATCTTTCATTTGTATCTGATTCGGCTGAATCGCAGGAAGAAATTATCTGACAAAAGCTTTAATAAGTGTATAAAATACACCAATAGTTAAATCGTGTTAATATTTGAATTTTTAGCAGCGGAAAATTTGTGAATATCAATATTTTTCGTATCTTTGTACTGTGTTTTTCATGGTATTAGATTTAAGGTTAAGGAAGATTGGTTGTCGTGAGACAACCTTCTTTTTTTTACGCCATTCCATTTTTGGATTATAAAAGGAAAGATTAAAAATAATTTATATGACTGTCTTAAATGGCGGTCTTTTTTATTTATTTTTGTCGCTGATAATTTTATAAAATAATATCATGTTTGAACAACTTAATATAAACCAGCTGACTGGTATAACTTTTTCTTCGTTGTTAAGAGGGGTAGTTGGTATTTTTATTCTTTTACTTATTGCTTTTGCTTTTAGCAGGAATCGTAAGAAGATTGACTGGAAAATAGTTTTAATAGGGTTGTTAACTCAGGTTGTTTTAGCTGTTTCAGTCTTATATTTTCCACCAGTGCAAATTGTTTTTGATTTTGTCGGAAAGATATTTGTTAAGATTATGAGCTTCACAGGTGCTGGGGCTTCTTTTCTTTTTGGCTCAATCCTGAATACTGAGTCTTTCGGATATATTTTTGCATTTCAGGTATTACCTACTATTATTTTCTTTTCTGCTCTTACAAGTCTTTTATATTATCTGAATGTGATTCAGAAGGTTGTTCAGGTTATTTCGTGGTGTTTAAGAAAGATTCTTAAAGTTTCGGGTGCTGAGGGGCTGACTGTCGCAGGTAATATTTTTCTTGGACAGACAGAATCACCTTTGTTAATAAAGGGCTATTTGGGTAGAATGAATGTTTCTGAAATTTTCCTCGTAATGACAGCCGGTATGGCTACTATTGCGGGTGGTGTTATGGCATCATATATCGGAATGCTTGGAGGCGGTGATCCTGTTACTCAGCTGGCTTTTGCTAAACATTTATTATCAGCCTCTATTATGGCGGCTCCGGGTGCTGTAGTTTTTGCTAAAATAATATTACCTCAAACTGAGAAGGTTAATGAGACTACTACTGTCGAGAAAAATCAGGTTGGCACTAATATTCTTGATGCTATTTCTAACGGAACCACTGATGGCTTGAAGCTTGCTGTAAATGTTGCGGGTATGTTGCTGGTTTTTATTGCTTTCGTGGCATTTGCAAATTATATTGTATCAAAATTTATTGGAAGTTATTCTGTTGCAGGAGTAATTATGGGTCTGGCTTTGCTTTGTTTGCTCGTTTTTGGTACTTTGGTGTGGGTAAAAAAGAAGACAGCTGTCAAATTTAAGATTGCTTTCTGGGTTTCTGCGGGTCTTTCTGTAGTTGCCGTTATAAATATTTTGAGTGTAAATCTTGGTGGTGATTTTATACTAAACAGGTTTATTTCTGAAGTTTCGTCAGGTAGATATACTGAGCTGAATTTTCAGTTTATTATAGGTCTTTTGTTCTCACCTGTGGTTATGGTGATGGGTATCTCTCCACAAGATGCTATAGCTGTTGGACAATTGCTCGGAGAAAAGACGATTATGAATGAGTTTGTAGCTTACGAAAGTTTAAACAGGTTGATTCACGACGGCTTACTGACAGATCCGAGATCTGTTATCATGTCAACTTATATGCTTTGCGGTTTCGCAAATATTAGTTCTATCGGTATTCAGATAGGAGGGATTGGTTCGCTTGCTCCTTCTACCAGACCATGGCTTACAAAGTATGGTGTATTTGCTGTGCTTGCCGGTACTTTGGTATCTTGTATGTCTGCTACTATTGTTGGTATGTTTATATAATTCTTATGGCTCTTTTTTATTGTCCGGATATACAAAATTGTCCTTGTCTTTCAGAAGAGGAATCGATGCATTGTGTCAAAGTTCTTAGGATGAAATCCGGAGATGAGATTGGTTTGCTTGATGGTAAAGGTTTTTTTTATAAAGCTACGATTTTAGATGCTCATCACAAGCATTGCAGTTTTGAAATTACTGAAACTGTAAAAGATAATTCCGGGCCATATTTTTCACATATAGCACTTTGTCCTACAAAGAATCCTGAAAGGGTAGAATGGTTTATTGAGAAGGCAACTGAGGTTGGAGTTGGTGGTTTCGCTTTTATCAAATCACGTTATTCTGAAAGGAAGACCATTAAAACAGAAAGAGTTGACAGAATAATTATTTCAGCTTTAAAACAATCAGTAAAAGCTTTAAAACCCTCATTACAGGAGCTGACGGATTTTGACGAATTTGTAAAGAAACCTTTTGCCGGACAAAAATATATATGTCATTGTATTCCGGGTAAGAAACCATTACTAAAAGATATTTGCAAAGGAGGAGAACCGGTGCTTGTTCTTATAGGACCTGAAGGTGACTTTAGTCAGGAAGAAGTTAATCTTGCTGAATCATTTGGTTTTTTTTCTGTTTCTCTCGGTGAAACCCGGCTTCGTACTGAGACTGCTGCTTTTGTTGCGTCTCATACCGTTCAACTTACAAACATGTAGATTATGAATCATATTGAACGTTTTTTTGCCACACTTGAAAGAAAACCTGTTGACAGGCCCGCCTCATGGCTTGGAATTCCTGACAGTAAGGCCATACCGCAATTGTTTGAACATTTTGGGGTGAATGATATGTCAGGTCTTAAGGAGTTGATTGATGATGATGTTTATCCTGTGGAGATGCCATATCATTCTCCAGTCTCTGATGCAATTTATGCAGCTTTTGATTTTGCAAAGAAAAAAGGCAATTCTGTAGATGAAAGGACTTTAACTGCCCCTGGTTTTTTTGAGGATTATCATAATCCTGAGGATGTTGATAAATTTCCCTGGCCGGATCCGAAAAAATATATTGACCCTGCGGAATGTTTGAAGTCAGTAAATGAAGTTCCTGAGGGATATGCCGTATTGGGAGTTATATGGTCTGCTCATTTCCAGGATGCATGCTCTGCATTTGGGATGGAAGAGGCTCTGATGCGTATGATGACTGAGCCTGAAATGTTTAAAGCTGTAATAGACAGGATTTGTGATTTTTATCTTGAGGCTAATGAGATATTCTACGAAGCGACAAAGGGTAAGTTACATGCAGTTTTAATAGGAAATGATTTGGGAAGTCAGTGTGGTCTTATGGTTGACCCTGATTCAATCAGACAATTTGTATTACCAGGCACTAAAAAACTTGTTGATCAGGCAAAAAAGTATGGACTAAAGGTAATTCATCATTCCTGTGGCTCAATATTTGATATTATTCCCGATTTGATAGATAGCGGTGTTGATGTTATACATCCTATTCAGGCACTTGCATCCAAAATGGAACCGCAAGGTCTTAAAGATAGTTTTGGTGACAAAGTCTCTTTTTGCGGTGGAGTTGATGCTCAATATTTACTTGTTAACGGAACTCCGTCAGATATACAACAAAAGGTAAAAGAGCTAAAAAATATTTTTCCGACCGGATTGATAATATCTCCCAGTCATGAGGCAATTTTACAGGATATACCACCTGTAAATATCAGAGCTTTATTTGAATCTTTATAAAACAAGATCTAAATAAATAAAATAGTTCGCATTTAGCAGTTTTTTTGATTTATAAAGTGTATATTGGTTTGCCGATAAATGATATAAAACTGAGATAATGAAACTTGGTTACTTATATAGTTTTTTTTCAAACGATAATCATTTTAAGAAAGATGATCCTGAGTACTGGATAGTCGTTATGATCAATGTCTCTTTGATGTTGAATTTAGTATTCTGTTGTGTTTATTCATTTTTTAATTTATTTATGTTTGACAACTATAAATTAGCGATTGTCAACATCACAGGTATTCTATTATCAGCTTTTGTTTTGTTTTTCTTCCACAGAACTCATCAGGTAAGAATCTTCTCCTACTTTTCTGTGTTTGTAATAATTTTTATTTTACTTTTTAATCTCCATTTAAATGATTTTGATGAATCATACCTTTTATGGTTAATTGTTGTTCCAATAATGTCATTTTTTCTTATTGGTGGCAGAATATCTTTTCTTATTGTTGCTCTTTTTTATACTTATATTATCGGTTTCCTTATAATCAAAATTGATATTATCGGACCTGTGAGATTTAATCTGATTGATATTTTTAATATTTTATTTTCAACAGTAAGTTCAGTAACTGGTATTTATTTTTTTGAATTAAGCAGGAGAACTTCAGCTAAGAAAATGCTGAAGGATATATCAAGAATAAAGGATGCTGAAGAAGAAGTATATCAGTATTCAAAAAAACTTGAGCTGGCAATTGCTGAAAAAGATAAGTTCCTTTCGATTCTTGCTCATGACCTGAGAAATCCTTTAGGTACCTTAAAAAGCTTTATTCAACTGTATTATGAGTCTGAAAGTTCTTTAAATGAAGAACAAAAAAAAGAGTCTTTATTGTCGATGAAAAATTCTTCAACGGAAGTTTATACTTTACTTGAAAATTTACTTGAATGGTCGCGTTGTCAAAGAGGTTTTATTAATTTCTATCCTTCAGTTATTTCTCTCCATGCTTGTGTTGAACATTCCATAAGCATAAATATAGCCACGTCTGAAAACAAGAGAGTATCGATTATAAATGATATTCCACAAAACACTAAGATCTATGCAGATGAGAATATGCTTTCAACCATAATCAGAAACCTTCTAACTAATGCTTTAAAATTCACACCTGTGGGTGGAAGCCCAATTACTGTTATGATTGGAGAAAATGATAGTTTATCCGGTGTACATTTTATGATCAGAGATAATGGTGTGGGTATGAGTAAAGAAAAAATTAAGAGTCTTTTCAGGATTGATGCAAATATCAGTACACCAGGAACATCTAAAGAAAAAGGATCCGGTCTTGGTTTACTTTTATGTAAGGAGTATGTGAAGAAGCATAAAGGAGAGTTGTGGGTTGAAAGTCAACCCGGAGAAGGAACAACCTTTCATATAAGATTTCCGAACAAGGAGTAATCTTGTTTTTGTTCACTTTTTTATCTATTCAAATGATTTTTTTTTAAATTTGTATAATAAACAAACGGCGGTGTAGTGTAGTGGCCTAGCACGCAACCCTCTCACGGTTGAGACCCGGGTTCGATTCCCGACTCCGCTACTTGATTTGTTAATTGCCTGATTTTTATACTTTAGATTTTTTCACTTATCAGAGTAAGTAATTCTTTTCTTTTAATTGGCTTACTTATAAATCCGGAACAACCTGATTCAAAGGCTTTTTTTCTGTCAGAATCTGTGTTATAGGCTGATTGTGCAAGTACAGGTAAATCAGGGTAAAGAATCATTATTTTTTTCGTGGCTTCATAACCATCCATTACGGGCATCTTCAAATCCATTAGTACGATACTTGGTTTTTCTTTAGTGCAATAATCAACAGCTTCCAGTCCTGTTGATGCTCTTACGATCCTGAAATTATATTCCTGTAGTATTTCTTTTAGTAGTTTGAAATTAAATTCATCATCTTCAGCTATCAAGATCGTTTTTTTAGATTTATCCTTTATGCTATAAAAATATTTAAGAACATCTTCTTTCTTGTTTGAAAATTCTTCTTTTTCAGGTTTTTGGAAGGGGAGTATAAATGTGAAAACTGATCCCATCTCCGGTTCTGACTCTACAAATATTTTTCCACCCATCAATTCTACATATTCTTTTGCAATAGAAAGTCCTAGTCCTGAACCACCTGTTTTTACAATATTTTTGGTTTCAACTTGTCTGAATCTTTTAAAAATCAGATCCTGCATATTCTTTTGTATACCAATTCCGGTATCTTCGACATAGAATTCTATATTTCCATTTTTTATAGAATATCCGTATTCGATTGTGCCTTTTTCAGTAAATTTTATAGCATTGTTTATCAGGTTGGCAAGAATTGTCGATAATTTTAACTCATCACAAACTATATTGGCTTTATTATCCGGAAGACCTGTTTTGTAATTTAAAACCAAATTTTTAACAGTGCATTTTTGAGAAAACTGATCATAAAGTAATCTTAAAACAGAGTTCAGATTAATCGTAGTTTGAATGATTACTTCACTACCGGCTTCCAGAGAAGAAATATTGAGAATATCGGTGATTATTGCCAGTAATTGATTACCGCTCTGATTTATGATATTTATGTACATATCTCTTTTTTCAGCGGATAAACTTTCGTCTCTCAAAAATTCAGAAAAACCTATAATAGCATTCATTGGTGTTCTGATTTCGTGAGATATATTGTGAAGGAATGTTGTTTTTAACCTGTCACTTTCCTCAGCTCTTTCTTTTGAAACAAGTAATTCGTCATGTGTTTTTTTCTTTTCTGTTGTATTTTCAAAAACGAAAACATAATTACTGATAACACCGGCTTTATTGAAAATAGGAAATATGACATTATCAATCCATATTGATGAACCATCTATCAGGTGCAGTTCATAGACTTTTTTCCAGATATTATTTTTTATAATGCAACTTTTTATTTCGTTGAAAATGGTTTCATTTGTTCTACCATCCTTGAATATAAACAGATCTTCTTTGGAATTGAACTCATATGTATTTTCTATTTCAGTCTTAAACTGATTGTTTGAAAATTCTATATTCCCCGAAATATCAGTGAAAATTATTGAAGAATTGCTTTGTTGAATAGCTTCGTTGAAAGTGCGAAGTTTTTTTTCAACTTTATCTTTTTCATCCAGCTCAATTTGAAGTTTATTATTTAGTACCTGAAGTTCTTTAGTTCTGGCAGAAACTCTTTCTTCAAGTTCTTTATTAATTTTATTTTTTTGCTTGTTGTTTAAGAATAATTGTATTATCAATAAAATTATAAATAGTACGAAAACGAGTAGTGTATATAACAACAACCTCTGTCTGCTGATTTTAACACCCTGATTTTTCATTTCTTCAGATTGGACCCGAAGTTTATTATCACTTTGTCTGATTTTTATTTCCTGTTCACTGAGTTTTCTTTCTCCTTTTTTGAGTGATATTTTTTGTTGTTCAAGTTCCTTTTTTTGGAGATTAAAAAATACATTTTGTTCAGTCAGCCGAAGGTTTTGCATGTTAATATTTTGTTGCTGTCTTTCAAGTAACAAGGTTTGGTTTTTTAAAGTTTTTTCCTGTTGAGCTATAAATAAGGATGAAATAATAATACTATCCTTACTTTTTTTAACTTCATTATTTTTAATCTGTATTGATTCTTCCAGTGAAACCAAACCCTTTCTCATTTTTTCAATATTATTTTCGAGATCAGAGCTATGTTTTTGCAAACTTCTAAAACTAACCTGACCTTCCTGAAACAAGGAAATGACGTCAACTTCAGAACCTCCCATAAGTACAAGTTCAGCAGTTGTCTGCAATTTTTGATTAAGTATGTTTGCCCTGTTAATTTCAAATAATAAGTTTCCTTCATCGGACAAAATAAAATTAATCATTATCAATCGATTATCTTTATATCTGTCACTCACTATAAGACAACTTTTGCCCTCGACCTGATCAAATATATTGATATATCCTGATTCATTTTTTTTAGGAATAAAGATTAATTGTGCTTTTGAAATATTCTCCGGTAATGTTGAAACCAGAACATTTATTTTTTTATCCCTGATTTTTTTTAGTTTTGAAAGAGCATAAAAATCTTTGTAACCAGAATCAGTATTGTCATAGACAAGCACATTGAACTCGCTAAGATTACTTTCGTCAGACCAGTGAATGTTTTTTATGAAATTGTATACATACGCACTAATTGCAGCCTCATGGGTTATTTTCTGAGGAGAGGCTTCTAAAGATGAAATTAAAAAAAACAGAAGCAAATAAAGTATTTTAAATCGTCTTTTAAATGTCATATCCTAATGAGACCAATAGCATCCTTTGAGGTTGTCTGTACCTCTGCGGAACGCGGTTAGATGTATGATAATATTTTGAATTAAAAATGTTGGTTGAAATTAATCTGATATTAATGCCCTTAATGTCCAGCAGACTCAAAGTCCCATTGAAAATCAGATATGGACCCAGTTCCCGGGAGTTAACAGTGCTAATTACTACAGGATTATTCCTTTTACCAATATAAGAAGCTCTGACATTCATTTTTACTTTATCACTGAAGGAGTATGTAATACTGCCGTTACCGGAATGCCTGCTTATTTCATCAATTTGATTTCCGAGAGCATCTTCGCTGTAATTAAGGGTATAACCTAAAGATGAATTGATTTTGCCGGTTTCATATCTCAAAAACAGTTCCATGCCTTTTACATTGATTTTACCCCGGTTTACCCATCTGTAACTGTTTCCGACAATTTCTCTGTTGATTGAATTATTCAGAATATTTGCATATGCAGTCAAATCAATATTAATATTATCCAATGCTGTTATCGATAATCCGGATTCCAGAGATTTCATTTTTTCAGGTAAAAGTGCCGGATTTCCTATACCATCTGTATAATCCCAGGCTTTGGGAGCTCTGAAAGCCTCAGAATAAGAAAGTCTGATCCTGTAATTGTTGAAATTGTAGATTGCTCCAGCCCTTGGGGTCAGGACTTTTCCGTACAAACTACTCAAATCAAATCTGATACCACCTGACAGGTCTAATTTTTCAAATAAGGTTATTCTTGGTTCAGTAAAAAAACTCAACAAAAAATTATTTACCATTTGTGGCTTTTTGGGGTAATCAGGTGCTGACGATGGAGAGGTGCTGTAACTGTAACTTGGTTTTTTTGCAAGGGACTCAAATTCACATGTTATTCCTGAATTTATTAAAGTATGTTCATTAATATTAAAATTCAGCACATTTTCAAGTCCTGTCAGATTATTTGGCCGGTAGTAGCCTACTTGTGAAGTATCACTTATACTGTAAATTGTGTTTTTTAATACTGTGGAATTCCTGTTGTATAACACAGCAGACAGATTAAAATGATTGTTGAATTGCTTTTGGTATTTAAGATAATTATTAATAAACTGAATATTCCAGACAGTACCATGATCAAGTGAAATATCACTAGTATAGTAAGTAGTCATGGATGCTGATTTCATTATATAATTTGAACCCAAAGTGAAATTATTCAGTTTTATTTTTACATCCAGAGTTTTGTCTTTTTCGAAGTTCTCCATCAAATCAGTCCAGTTGTTATCTCCGTTTTCACCTTTTAAATCTGCTTTATTTGTACTTCTATACATACCTGAAAAAACAAATCCAAAATTTTCTCCATTTGAATGATGAAATGAAAAATCTCCTTCATAAGTATCAAAAGTACCTTTCATAACATTTAATTCAGCTTTTTTATCTTCCGGTTTTTTTGTAATAACGTTTATAACACCTGTTAACGCGTTTGTACCATATTCGACAGAAGCCGGACCGTAAATAACTTCAATACGTTCAATATTTGCCATATTGTATTGCCCTCCACCATAATATCCTCCAGAGTTCAACTCATTTATTTGTACTCCGTCAATCAAAAGTATCGTAAGGTTGTTTTGGTTAGGTATTCCTCTTTGGAAAATATAACTGTTGAAACCCTGAATATTCCTGAACTGAAATCCAGGCAAATCCGAAAGAGCATCATCCAGAGTGAGATAACCTTTTTCGATAATCTGTTTAGAAGTGATTACATATACAGTTGAAGGGATTTTTTCAATTGAAATATTGGACTTAGATGCCGTCGTAATTTTAAGTTTTGATAATTGATGCAGGTCCATATCATATATGGACTTTTCTCTTTCCTGAGAAAACAAAATCGATGAGAAAGAAAACATTGTCAATATACAAAAAGCTATAAACAAATTCTTCCTGAAGAATCTGAAGTAATTGAAAATTAAAAATATTATTATAATACAAATATTCATTATAATAATTGTTTACAAAAACCAAAACTCGTAATTGCGTTTATCTAAATGAAAATCACAAAAACAGAAAAATGTCATATTTGAATCAATCCCATTAAAAGATAAACAAATCGAATACATAAATTGTTTATCATCAAAATAAAAATATATCAAAAAAATGTTTCCACTAATTCTTTTTTTGAAATAGTATTTTTTTAAAAATAATCCCCCTGTCAACTGTAAATACTCCTAAAAGAATAAGTATGCAACCTATTATCGCAGTAAGAGTAATTTGTTCATTAATAATGAAATAAGACGCAACCATTGTTACAATAGGTGAGAAATAGATATAAGTGGTAATTTTTATGATACCCAGTTTTTTTGCCGCTGCATTCCAAATCATATAACAAAGCATTGATGCAACAAATCCAAGAAATATAAGGTTGAAAAGTACTTCAGGTTTTAGAATGGTAGCAAACTCTGTCTTGAAGGGTTTAATAATAAAAATAGGAAGAATAGTCATTATACCATAAAAGAAGACTTTTCTTGTAATAAAAGTAGCCGGGTATTTTCCATTCAGATTTTTAATGACAATGCTATAAAAAGCCCACATTAAAGCAGCACAAATTGTTAGAAAATCTCCAACCGGATTAAGCTTCAAAATAAATTTTCCATTGTAAATTACAAATGCAACACCAGCAAATGCAACAATTGATCCGATTATAAAGTTAGAATGTACTTTTTCATTTTTATGGATAAGGTAATTAACAATCATGGTCAGTATCGGAGCTGTACAGAGAATCAGTGATACATTTGATGCTAACGTATAACTCAATGCTGTATTTTCTGCCAGAAAATATAAAGAACCACCGGTCATACCTGTTATCAGAAGCAGAAATTCATCGTGTATATTATTTGAAAACAACTTTTTATAAGAAAATAACCAAATACAAACATAGGCTATAATAAATCTCGATATAAAAATCTCAGACGGAGTCATTCCGTTATTCAACAAAACCTTAGTTGATATATAAGTGGTTCCCCATATAATTACGGTTAAAATAGCAAGTATATTAAACAAAATTGCATTTAGAGACGTTCTGTTATTAAATCGCATAATTATATATATTTGTATTACGAAATTAAAATTTATTGCTGAGAACAGTTTATAAATTCCGATTTATTAAATTAAATGCATAATATTCAAATAGCGCAAATTATTATTTTAACTCTGCAGTGTGTTCTCATATCTGTTTTGATTCTTTCGTTGTTCAGATTACGTAAATTAATCGGACTGGGTCCGATTTATGCTGCATTGGGATTATTCCAGTTTTTACAGAATTTCTTATCCAGTACTGTTTATGTTACAGTAGCTGATAATATTATGGTTAGTCCAGGCTCTGTAGTAATATTTACAGGGTCATTATTTTCGGTCTTATTAATATACGTAAAAGAGGATGCGACAGAGACCAGAAAAGTGATATTAACTCTGATTTTTACAAATCTAATACTTTCGCTCTTATTATTTCTTTTTGGCTGGAATATAAATCTTTCAGAATTTAAAAATCTGTTCAATATATCAGTTGAATTCTTTTTATTCAATGCCCGATCTGTAATAGTTGGTGTGGTAGCTCTTGTTTTGGATACTTTTCTTTTAATAATGTTATTTGAAAGACTATCTAAATACTTGAAAAGTCTTTTTTTACGCATACTGATAACAATGCTTATAATTGTCAGTTTTGATACACTGTTTTTTGTTATTTTAACGTTCTGGAATACAGAAAGCATGAAGACGATTTTAATTTCAGGCCTGATTTCCAAGAATTTTGCTGTAATAATTTATTCGATAATATTTTTTATATACCTCAGATTTATTGACAAGGATATTTATATACTTGAAAACCTGAAGCCGGGAAGTAAGTTTTATGCATTATCATACCGGCAAAAGTATGAAATGGAAAAGATGCAAAAAGAGAATGTTGCAAAAGAAGCTGAATTTGCTATACGCAAAAGCCAGATCAGATATCAGACTCTTGTCGATAGCGCTCCTGTAGGAGTATTTCTTACTGATTCTTTAGGTTCTACATTATATGTTAATCCAAAATGGTGTCAAATATCAGGAATGTCGCAGGAAGAGGGCTTAAACTTTGGTTGGCTAAATGGTCTTCATCCTGATGATAAGGTTGAAACTGAAGTTGGTTGGGTCAGAAAATCCGGTAAAACCGAGAACTCATTTGCATCATACAGATTTCTTCGAAAGGACGGATCTGTAAGATGGGTTATGGGACATGCTGTTCCTGAATTTGATATTTATAATAATCTGGTTGGTTATATTGGTACAATTACAGATATTACTGAATTGAAAGAATATGAAGATAAACTGAGAAAAGCTAAGGAAGAAGCCGAAATGAGTGATCATCTCAAAGCTGCTTTTATACAGAATATTTCACATGAAATCAGAACTCCTATGAATGCTATTTGTGGCTTTTCAGAGTTTTTGAGAAATGATGATCTTACACCAGAACTCAGGAATAATTACATTACTGTGATACAAAACAGTAGTAATCAGTTGCTTTCTATTGTCAATGATATTCTGATGATATCTTCTCTTGAAGCCAACCAGATTAAACCGGATATAGAAAAAGTTTGTATTAATGAATTGATTTCTGAATTACTTGTCATTTTTCAACATCAGAATACTAATGCCAAAATTAAAATATATTCTGTTTGTCATTTAAATGATAAACAGTCCGTAGTTTTAACTGACAGAACCAAGTTAAACCAAGTACTAACTAATTTAATTTATAATGCATTGAAATTTACCAGTTCAGGCTTTGTGGAATTCGGATATATACTTAAAGATAATTATCTGGTATTTCATGTTAAAGATTCTGGTATAGGTATCAGCGAGGAAAATAAAGAAAGAATTTTTGAACGATTCTATCAATGTGATCTTACCATTCAAAAAAACTATAATGGTACAGGCCTGGGACTTTCTATTTCAAAGGGTTTTGTTGAATTATTAAATGGAAAAATTTGGGTGGAATCCAAATATGGACAGGGATCAACTTTCTTTTTCACAATACCTTATAATATTCCCTGATTTTTTCTTATGTCATCTGCCATGATTCTCATCTTGTCCCGGGTGTGATTGAAATATTGTTTAAGCCCCGGACATAAATAATTCAATGGCTTGTCATCCATACTGTTTTTCTTTATCCTGTTTTTTGGACATTCTCCGTTGCAAAGATTAAGGTTTCTGCAATCAATGCATTTATCGGGTAATGAACTGAATTTTGAATTTCCAAATGAAAGCTGTTTTTCAGACAACATCATTTCAGTGATTGTCTTTTCTCTGATATTTCCCAGTTTATACTTTTCAAAAACATAATGATCGCAGGAATAGACATCACCATTAGTTTCAATAACAGCGGCATGTCCGCAAGTTTTAGTATGAGTGCAAATGCCGGGTTCCATGTTTAAATGACACGCCAAAGTTGCGTCAAAATTTGTAACGAATATATTACCTATGTCACCATTAATCCATTCATCAAATATATCGCAAAGAAATCTTCCATAAGAAAAAGCGGGGACAGTCCAGGGTGCAATAATTCCTCCTGAATGTTCCGGAGAAACCAAAAGACCGGTCTTTGAATCGATTCTTTCAACAATGGGAGTAAACTGTATATATCTTACTCCAATTAATTTGAAAAATCTGTAAATCTCTACAGGATATTTTACACTATAATTGTTAACTACGGCAAGAACATTGAACTCAACACCGTATTTTTTAAGCAAATCAAGCCCCTTTATTATCTGACTGAAAGATCCGCTGCCATTCAAATTTTTCCGGTAATAATCATTGATATGTTGAGGTCCGTCAAGAGATAAACCAACCAGAAAATGATTGTCTATGAATAATTTACACCATTCATCATTTATCAGCAATCCATTAGTCTGGATGGTATTATTTATGATCTTGTCTCTTTTATATTTATTCTGAAGAGTAATAATCTTATGAAAATAGCCGGTTCCCAAAGTCAAAGGTTCACCTCCGTGCCATGTAAACAAAACATTTTGACCCGGTTGGGCATCTATTTGTTGTTGTATGAACAGTTCCAGGATATTATCATCCATTCTGGAAGATTTATCTGCAAGTAATTCTTCTTTTTCAAGATAATAACAATAGTCGCAATTCAGATTACAAAATGAACCGGTTGGTTTGGCTGTCACATATACAGGATATTTTAATGGATTGTATTGTATTTCCATATTTTTTATCATTTTGCCGAATTGATATTTACAAATATAATTTATTTTTACCGGGAACTTTCCCTGCAAGGGTTATCGTGTCTCTTTAATTTCGGTATTATCTTATCAGATGGCAATGTAAACTATTATAAAATCACCCCGTATTTGTATTTTTTATCCCTGAAAACATCAATTTGCCCCCATTTAAACTACATTATCCCTTAAGTAGTATAGTTTTCATATAAGAGTTATTTCTTTGCAGCATTATTTACAATAAAGGATATAAAAAGCATGATTTTTAGTGTTATTACCGGAACCGGGAGTTATATTCCAACTGTTAATGTACTTAACAGTGAATTTTTAAACAAGGATTTTTTTGACTCAAAAGGTGAAAAGATTGATAAGTCGAATAATGAGATAATCGAAAAATTTAAATCAATTACAACTATTGAAGAAAGACGATATGCTTCGGAAGATATTAACGCATCAGGTATGGGGTATAATGCTGCACTTGAAGCTCTCCAATCTTCTGGTATAGATAAGGAAACTTTGGATTATATTATCGTTGCTCATAATTTCGGAGATGTTAAACATGATTCAGGGATATCTGATTACGTTCCTAACATAGCTTCAAGGATAAAAAGAAAACTACAGATTTTGAATCCCGAAACAGTAGCCTATGACATAATGTTTGGTTGTCCGGGTTGGCTTCAGGCTGTTATACAGGCTGATTATTATATTAAATCCGGTGATGCAAAGAGAGTGCTTGTGGTTGGCACAGAAGTTCTTTCAAGAATGAGTGATCCTTTTGACAGGGATTCGATGATTTATGCTGATGGTGCAGGTGCTGTTGTTTTGGAAGCCAAAGAAAGCGATGTTCCTGTAGGTATTATATCACACAAAACCAGAACAGACTCAGTAGAATATTCCGGTTTATTATATATGGGCAAATCTTTTAATCCGGAAAGCTTGAATAAAAGTAAATTGTATATAAAAATGAACGGACACAAATTATATCAGTATGCAATTGAAAAAGTCCCTGAAGCAATAAAATCTTGTTTGGATAAAGCAGGGTTTCATATAAATGATATAAGCAAAGTGTTAATTCATCAGGCTAACGGGAAGATGGATGATGCAATTTTAAAACGATTGTATGCTTCTTACGGCATAAAAAAAATCCCACATGATGTAATGCCAATGACTATTTCATACTTAGGAAATTCGTCAGTTGCCACTTTACCTACTTTACTGGATTTGATATTAAAAGGTCATTTGGAAAGACAAGAAATTAATGAGGGAGATTTATTGGTTTTTGCTTCAGTTGGTGCAGGTATGAATATAAATGCTTTGGTCTATAAGATGTAGTTTTTAAAATTAAAAAGCCGGACATTTGACAACGTAAACAGTTTCAAATGTCCGGCTTTTTATTTGATTAACAGGATTCTTTACTACTTAATATGTGAAAAAGCCTGTTCCAGATCAGCTTTTATATCTTCAATATGTTCAATTCCTACAGATAATCTTATTAATCCCGGTTCAACTCCCGATGCTTTCTGGTCTTCTATTGAAAGTTGTTCATGAGTTGTTGCAGAAGGGTGAATGATTAATGATTTTGCATCACCAATATTTGCCAGATGGCTTAGCAGCTTAACATTATCGATAAGTGTATCTGCATTTTTGGGTTCACCTTTAATTTTAAAAGTCAGTACTCCTCCGGCTCCTTTTTTGAAATATTTTTTTGCCAGATTATAGTATTTACTGCTTTCCAGCCCCGGATAATTTACATATTCAATTTTTGGATGACTTTCAAGCCATTGTGCTATTGCAAGCGTATTCTGCGCATGACGTTCAGCTCTAAGAGAAAGGGTTTCAAGACCCTGAAGCAGCAGGAAAGAATTGAAAGGACTTATTGCATTTCCCCAGTCTCTTAATCCTTCAACCCTGGCACGAATATTGAAAGCAATATTGCCAAACTGGCTGTTAACTCCAAATACATCTGAAAAAACCATTCCATGATAACCTTCAGATGGTTCTGAAAACGAAGGAAATTTACCGTTGCCCCAGTTAAAATTACCACTGTCAATGATTATACCTCCGATTGATGTTCCGTGACCTCCGATCCATTTTGTTGCAGAGTTTACGACAATGGATGCTCCATGTTCAATAGGTTTAAAGAAGTATCCGCCTGCTCCGAATGTATTATCAACGATCAAAGGGATATCATATTTTTTTGCAACTGAAGCAATTTCATCAAAATCAGGAACGTTAAGTTCGGGATTGCCAATTGTTTCAATATATAATGCTTTGGTATTATTGTCAATCAGTGATTCAAATGATGCTGGTTCATCATCCTTAGTGAATCTTACTTCAACTCCAAGACGTTTAAACTGGTTTTTAAACTGGTTGTATGTACCTCCATATAAATGTGAGGTAGAAACGAAGTTGTCACCCTGCTGAAGAATATTGTTTAATGCAATAAACTGCGCTGACTGACCTGATGATGTGGCAAGTCCCGTTACTCCACCTTCAAGGGCTGCCATACGTTTTTCAAACACATCTGTTGTCGGGTTTTGCAAACGTGTATAGATATTGCCAAATTTTCTGAGACTGAACAAATCTGCTCCGTCTTTTGCATTTTCAAAAACGTAGGACGTTGTCTGATAAATAGGTACTGCTCTTGAATGAGTGGTTTTGTCTACTTCCTGCCCGGCGTGTATCTGAAGAGTTTCAAAATGTAGTTGTTCTGATGATGCCATATTTTTATTGTTTTATGTTTTGCAAACTTATGGGTTTCTGAATAAATCAGAAATCACATTAATGAATTATTTTATATACCACAAATATAGTATATCCATCTATATATAATACTCAGCAGAATCGATGTAACCGGCCCTCAATGCATATCTGGTGGCTTCGTGTATTGAATTGATTTCTAGTTTACGAAAAATATTTTTCCTGTGAGTAGTTATTGTATGAACGCTGGAAAACCTTTCAGTGGCAATTTCTTTAGTCGTTTTACCCAATGCAATCGATTTGAGAATGTCAATTTCGGTAATTGTAAGTAATTTATCCTGTTTTTCAGAATTGTCTTTTGTCCTGCCAATCAGCAAATTGTTTGTATGACTGCAAACATATCTTTCATTCTTCAGCGACAATGCTATTGCTGTATTTATTTCTTCTTTTACGGAATCTTTTAATAAAATACTGACATTACAAGTGTTTGAAAGTATTATTCTTACAAAATCAAAGCTAAGCTCTTCAGTAAAAAGAATCCAGTGTGAATCCCTGAATCTGTAACAAATATTTATCAGATCTTCTGTTCCGGTAAAATCAGAAGAGGTAAAATCAATAATAACTATGGAGTCAGTTTTTTTGGCAATCTTTTCGATTAGCTCCCTTTTGGTATCAGCTTCAGTAATTTCAACGATATCTTTAAATCTTTCCAGAAAATAAATCATTCCGGCTTTTGTTATATCCTGTTTGTCGGTGATTATTACTGATCTCATTATATTAAAAATAAAAATTGGTTTCAACTAACATTCAAGCCGGAATAGATTACGATTACAGCTTATTCAGGCTTTCATTGATGTCATTTAAAAGGGCATCAGGATTTTCAAGTCCAACTGACAATCTGATTGTCCTGTCGCTTATATTCATTTTACTTCTTGTTTCCTGATCGAATGTACCGAAAATGGTACTCGCAGGATGTATTATCAAAGTTTTGTTGTCAAATAAGTTAGTTGCCCTTTTAATTCTTTCCAAATTATTCAGAAACCTGAAACATGTTGATTTATCTTTCAAGTCAAATGTTAACATAGCTCCCGGAAGTTTGCCAAATTGATTACAACTAATATCGTAGTATTTGTTTTGCGTTAAACCTGTATAGTTGACAGAAACAATTCCTTTAATACTACACATTTCTTCAGCTAGTTTCAGGCATGTACCTGCAGCCTGCGCGAATCTTGTTTCAAGGGACTCCAGTCCAAGAGACTGCATATAAGCAACCTGCGGCGTCATATAAGCCCCAAGATTTCGATGTATTTCTCTGCGTAATTTAAATGTGAACGCTTCAGTGCCGTATTGTTTCGCCAGTTCAGACAGTTTTTCGGATTTGTTCCAGTCAAAAGATTTGTAGTCTATTATAAGACCACCAAGGCTGGTTGCACCACCTGATATATATTTGGTACTTGAAACGATTTCAATGTCAATACCGAAGTCTTTTGCAGACCATGCACAGAATGGAACTATAGTAGTATCAGCAATCAAAGGAACACCGGCTTCTTTTAATATTGAAGATAATACCCTTAGATCAGCAACTTCAAGCTGAGGATTTGTTATAATTTCAAGGAAAACTGCACATGTGTTGGTGTCTATACTATTTTTAACTTCTTCCGGATTTGTCAAATCACAAAAACGGGTTTCTACACCAAATGATTTTAAGGTATTTATTAAAAAGGAGTATGTGTTTCCAAACAGGTGAGGAGAAGTTACAATATTTGAACCACTTCTGGCTAATGTGATAATTGCATTGCTTATTGCTGCCATGCCGGAATTCAGGGCAGTAACACTGTATGCACCTGTAATACTTTTAACACGATCTTCAAGAAACTGGACAGTCGGATTGGCTATACGTGAATAGCAGAAATCAGAACTTTTACCTGTAAAAGCTGCTTCCATTTCTTCCGCTGAGTTAAACTCGTATGCAACTGAATTATATACAGGTATTTGTAATGCGTTATATGGATCCGGCTTCGGAAATGATGTATGTTGATATTTCATTATAAGTAGTTTTTTACCGGTACTTGCATCAGGACCGGACATGGCTTACAAAATTAATTGAAAATTAAGATTTGCAGCAAAAAAATGCTTTGGTTTCAATGATACCATATATTATTTACCGAAAATACCATATACAGGGTATATTTGTGGTTATGATGAAAACTAAATTTGTAATGTAATAATTAAAACTGAAATATATGTCCCGAATAGCTAAACAATTAACTGATCTGGTAGGTAATACACCATTACTGGAATTGACAAATTATAATAAGTATAAACATTTGCCGGCAAGACTTGTTGCAAAATTAGAGTATTTTAATCCTGCCGGAAGTGTAAAGGACAGGATAGCTCTTGCAATGATAAATGATGCTGAAGAGAAAGGTTTGTTGAAACCGGGAGCAACCATCATTGAACCTACAAGCGGTAATACCGGAGTTGGTCTTGCATTTGTTTCTGCGTCTAAAGGTTATAAACTTATTTTGACCATGCCTGAAACCATGAGTATTGAAAGACGTAACTTATTGAAGGCTTTGGGGGCACAATTGGTTTTAACGCCGGGTGCAGGTGGTATGAAGGCTGCAATAGCAAAAGCTAATGAACTTCATGAGGAAAATCCTGATTCGATAATACTTCAGCAATTTGAAAATCCTGCTAATCCTGCAATTCATAAAAAAACTACAGCCGAAGAAATCTGGAGAGATACGGATGGTAAGATTGATATTTTCGTTGCCGGTGTTGGTACAGGCGGTACAATAAGCGGGGTGGGCGAGACGCTTAAAAAGTATAATCCGAATATTAAGATTGTAGCGGTGGAACCAAATGAATCTCCTGTATTATCAGGTGGAACACCGGGGCCACATAAAATACAGGGTATCGGGGCAGGTTTTGTACCTGCGACTTTTAATCCGGCAGTAGTAGATGAAATTTTAAGGGTTCCGCACGATTCAGCTATCCTTACGGGTAGGGAGCTTGCTCAAAAAGAAGGTCTTTTAGTAGGTATCTCATCTGGTGCTGCAGTGTTTGCTGCTTCTGAACTTGCTCTGAGACCTGAGAATGCCGGCAAGCTGATTGTTGCTTTACTTCCTGACACAGGTGAAAGATATCTTTCCAGTGTTTTGTATGCATTTGAAGAGTATCCATTATAATTATTTTGCTAGCAAAATCGAAGTAATACTTTCAAAAAGAAAGTAAAAAACGTCTTTTTGTTATTTTTAAATTAAATATTCTTATATACTGATTAATTGAATTGTAATAAGCGAATTATTTTGTATTTTTGCGTCCTGAAAAAGATAAAATCAAGATAGTTTCGCATGAATAATTCAAAGCCTGTAAAGCTTGTGCTTGAAAACGGTACCATCTTTCACGGTAAGTCGTTTGGTTATGAAAAACCTACGGCAGGTGAGGTGGTCTTTTCGACAGCAATGGTTGGTTATCCGGAGAGCCTGACAGATCCGTCGTACGCCGGGCAAATATTGACGGTCACTTACCCTTTGATTGGGAATTACGGTGTTCCGGCTGATATAGTAGAAAATCAACTTTCAGTGTTTTATGAATCGGAAATAATACATGTCAAGGGACTGATTATTTCCGATTATTCTTTTAATTACAGCCATTGGAATGCTCAAAGGAGTTTGAGTGAATGGCTTAAAGAACAAAAAATCCCCGGTATTTACGGAGTTGATACACGTGAGCTGACTAAACTTCTTCGTGAAGCGGGTTCAATGAAGGGTAAGTTTGTATTTCCTGAAGAAGATGAAGTTCCTTTTTTGGATACTGACAATGTTAATTGGGTAGCTGAAGTAAGCTGCAAAGAAGTAATCAAATATGGAAATGGAAGTAAACAAATAGTTCTTGTTGACTGCGGCGTTAAACATAACATCATAAGATGCCTTCTTAAACGAGATGTAACGATTTACAGAGTTCCCTGGGATTATGATTTCAGCAAAATTGATTACGATGGTTTGTTTATTTCAAACGGACCGGGAAATCCGGAGCATTGTAAGGTTACAGTAGATAATATAAAAAAGGCTTTATCTGAGGATAAACCGATTTTTGGAATATGTATGGGTAACCAATTGCTTAGTATAGCCGGTGGAGCCAAAACCTATAAACTAAAATATGGTCACAGAAGCCATAATCAACCTGTACTAATGGCCGGAACCAACAGGTGTTTTATCACATCTCAAAATCATGGTTTCGCCGTAGATAATAATAGTCTTGGTAGTGATTGGGAGCCTTTATTTATAAATCTGAATGACAATACTAATGAAGGTATAAGACATAAATCAAAACCCTTTTTCTCCGCTCAGTTCCATCCTGAAGCTTCAAGCGGACCAACGGATACAGAATTCCTTTTTGATGAATTTCTGGATTCGATAAATAAATGATAGTAAGGGTTTTAAAACGTATTAATAAGTAAATATTATAAATCAAGTATTATACATGTCTGACAACAAGATAAAAAAGATACTTTTATTAGGTTCCGGAGCACTCAAGATCGGAGAAGCCGGAGAGTTTGATTATTCCGGTTCGCAAGCTCTGAAAGCATTAAAGGAAGAAGGTATTTATACCATCCTTATAAATCCAAACATCGCAACAGTTCAAACAACTGAAGGTGTTGCGGATCAGATTTATTTTTTGCCCGTTACTCCTTATTTCGTTGAAAAAGTAATTCAAAAGGAAAATCCTGATGGCTTGTTGCTTTCTTTTGGCGGACAGACTGCGCTGAATTGTGGCGTAAAACTGTTTGAAAGTGGAGTACTTGAGAAATACAATCTGCAGGTACTTGGTACTCCTGTCCAATCAATCATAAACACTGAAGACCGTGAGCTCTTTGTCGAAAGGCTGGATGAGATTGATGTAAAAACCATCAAAAGTACTGCTGTATCAAATATTCCTGATGCACATAAAGCTGCTAAGGAACTGGGCTATCCGATAATTGTTCGCGCTGCTTATGCTTTAGGTGGTCTGGGTAGCGGTTTCTGTAACAATGCTGAAGAACTTGAGGCATTAGCTACAAAAGCTTTCAATTATTCAAGTCAACTTCTTGTTGAAAAATCCTTAAAGGGTTGGAAAGAAATTGAATATGAAGTTGTGCGTGACCGTTTTGATAATTGTATTACAGTTTGTAATATGGAGAATTTCGATCCTCTTGGCATTCATACTGGTGAAAGTATTGTTGTCGCTCCATCTCAGACTCTTACGAATAGTGAATATCACAAGCTTCGTGAAATTGCTGTCAGAATTGTCCGTCATATCGGAATCGTAGGTGAATGTAATGTACAATATGCTTTTGATCCTGAATCTGAAGATTACAGGGTTATTGAAGTTAATGCAAGATTGAGCAGATCTTCAGCACTTGCATCAAAAGCTACAGGATATCCTTTGGCCTTTGTTGCTGCTAAATTAGCACTTGGATTTGGTTTACACGAGCTTAAAAATTCTGTAACCAGGACAACTACCGCATTTTTTGAACCTGCACTTGATTATGTAGTCGTGAAAATTCCAAGATGGGATTTAGCCAAGTTCCACGGGGTTTCACGTGAAATCGGCTCTTCAATGAAAAGTGTCGGAGAGGTTATGGCCATCGGTCGCACATTTGAAGAGGCCTTCCAAAAAGGGTTGCGCATGATTCAGCAGGGTATGCATGGTTTCATCGGTAATAAAGAATTGTATACTAAAAATCTTGAAAAGGATTTGTCAGAACCAACTGACAGGCGTGTTTTTTTCCTTTCACAAGCTTTTGAATCCGGGTATACGATTGATCAGATACATGATCTTACTAAAATTGACAAATGGTTTCTGCAAAAGTGTCAGCATATAGTGGATCTGGCTGCAGAAATCAAAAATTATAAAAAACCTGAACAAATTCCGGTTGAACTTCTTATAAATCTGAAACAAAGTGGTTTTTCTGATTATCAGATAGCAAGGATCATGGTTGATAAAACTCAGGTCGATGGTGTTGCTGAAGATTTAAGAATGTTCAGAAAGTCTGTGGGCATTACCCCGGTTGTAAAACAGATAGATACTCTGGCTGGTGAGTTTCCGGCACAAACTAATTATCTGTATCTTACTTATAACGGTTCTGCGAATGATGTAAAATATCTTGGAGACCATCAATCTGTTATAGTACTTGGTTCTGGTGCATATCGTATCGGTTCAAGCGTTGAATTTGACTGGTGTAGCGTTAACGCTCTGAATACTATTCGTAAACAGGGTATGCGTTCGGTTATGATTAATTA
Organism: uncultured Bacteroidales bacterium; assembly: GCA_964502355.1. GTDB lineage: Bacteria > Bacteroidota > Bacteroidia > Bacteroidales > UBA1402 > UBA8389. The sequence goes on along the minus strand of CAZCWK010000021.1, from coordinate 11,315 downwards.
TAATCCTGAAACCGTATCGACTGATTATGATATGTGTGACAGATTATATTTTGATGAACTGAGTTACGAAAGAGTGCTCGATATAATAGAACTTGAGAATCCTATGGGCGTAATCGTCTCTGTAGGTGGACAAATTCCAAACAATTTATCTGTAAGACTTGATGCAGCCGGAGTTAAACTTCTTGGAACTTCAGCAAAATCGATAGATAATGCTGAAGATCGTCATAAGTTTTCATCTATGCTTGACAGATTGGGTATTGACCAACCTGCATGGAAAGAGCTTAAAACTCTGGACGATGTAAATAGTTTTGTCGATGCTGTTGGTTTCCCTGTACTGGTAAGGCCTTCATATGTACTCTCAGGCGCGGCAATGAACGTTTGCTCAAATTCTGAAGAACTTGACATGTTCCTAAAGGTTGCCACCGAGGTTTCCTCAAAACATCCTGTTGTTGTCAGTGAATTTATTGAAAATGCCAAGGAAATTGAGATAGATGCTGTTGCAAAAGATGGTGAGATAATTGTATATGCGATTTCTGAACATGTTGAGTTTGCCGGTGTTCATTCCGGGGATGCAACAATGCAATTTCCTCCTCAAAAAATCTATATTGAAACAGTAAGGAAGATTAAGAGAGTCGCCAGAGATATTGCTAAAGCTTTGGAAATCACTGGCCCTTTTAATATTCAGTTCCTTGCCAAAAATAATCAGATTAAGGTTATCGAATGTAATTTGCGTGCATCCAGGAGTTTCCCGTTCGTTTCAAAAGTTTTGAAACTGAACTTTATTGATATGGCAACTCAGGTAATGCTCGGTAAAGATGTTGAGAAACCGGAAAAATCTGAATTTGAACTTGACTATGTAGGAATAAAGGCATCACAATTTTCGTTTACACGTTTGCAGAAAGCAGATCCTGTTCTCGGTGTTGACATGGCTTCGACAGGAGAAGTTGGATGTATTGGTCACAATTTTGATGATGCTTTATTGACTTCAATGTTGTCAGTAGGATACAGGATTCCTGAAAAGAATATTTTGATATCTTCAGGGCCTGCAAAATCCAAAGTCTCATTACTTGAACCATGCAGATTACTGGATTCCAAGGGTTATAATTTATATGCAACAGGCGGAACATATACTTTCCTAAAGGAAAATGGTGTCAATGTTAGTTTGGTTTCATGGCCTGATGAAGAAGGTGAGCTGAAAGCTATGGAAATGATTAGTAACAAGAAACTGGATCTGGTCATAAACATTCCGAAAAATCTTACGAAGAGGGAGTTGACTAATGGCTACAAGATAAGGCGTGGAGCTATTGACTTCAATATACCGTTGATTACAAATTCGAGACTTGCAGCCGCTTTTATATATGCTTTTTGTAACGTATCAATAGATGATATACAGATAAAAAGCTGGAGCGAATATCATTAATAAAATATTATATGTGTGGAATTGTAGGATACATTGGTGACAAAGATGCATATCCCATTTTAATTAAAGGATTACATCGTCTTGAGTATCGTGGTTATGACAGTGCAGGTATTGCATTAATAACCGGCGAAGAAAAACTACAGGTTTACAAGACCAGAGGTAAAGTTTCAGATCTTGAAAAATTTGTAAAGTCCAAAGACATTAGCGGATCCATTGGTATAGCTCACACCCGTTGGGCTACTCATGGTGAACCAAATGACGCAAACGCACACCCCCATTATTCACAATCAGAGAATATTGCTTTAATTCATAACGGGATAATCGAAAATTATGCCTTATTAAAGAAGGATCTCATTTCAAGAGGTTATGTTTTTAAAAGTCAGACTGATACAGAAGTATTGGTACAGCTTATAGAGTATGTAATGACTAATAATAATCTCGATTTGTTTCATGCAGTACAACAGGCTTTGACTCAGGTGATTGGCGCGTATGCAATAGCCGTTATCGAGAAGAATAATCCTGATTGTATTGTTGCAGCCAGAAAAGCCAGCCCGCTTGTAGTTGGTATTGGTGATAATGATTTTTACCTTGGTTCAGATGCATCTCCAATCATCGAATACACAAACAGGGTAATTTATATTGAAGATGATGAAGTGGTTAAGCTTGAAAAAGGTAAAGAACCACGCATTTTTAATCTTAGTAATGTTGAGAAGATCCATGAGATCAAACAACTTGAGATGAGTTTGAGTCAACTTGAAAAAGGCGGCTATCCTCATTTTATGTTGAAAGAGATTTTCGAGCAGCCTAACACTATTCGTGAATGTATGCGCGGCAGAATCAACATTGATCGTAATTCAGTTGCGATGTCAGGTATTATCGACAACAAAGATAAATTTGTCAATGCAAAAAGGATTATCATAGTTGCATGTGGAACCTCATGGCATGCAGGACTTATTGGTGAATATCTTATTGAAGAATTTGCCAGGATTCCTGTTGAAGTAGAATATGCTTCTGAATTCAGATACAGAAATCCTATTATAAGCAAAGATGACATTGTAATAGCTATATCCCAATCAGGTGAAACCGCTGATACTCTTGCAGCCGTTGAACTTGCCCGAAGTCAGGGTGCATTTGTTTATGGAATCTGTAATGTTGTTGGTTCTTCAATACCAAGAATGACACATTCAGGATCTTATACTCATGCAGGCCCTGAGATAGGAGTGGCTTCAACCAAGGCATTTACAGCTCAAACCACTGTACTTGCATTGATAGCCCTGACTATTGCTCTTGAAAAAGGCACAATGGCTAAGGATGTTTTTGAAGAAAGAGTTGCTGAGTTGGCTTCAATACCAGATAAAATGGAGGAAACCCTGAAAGTTGCCGGTTACATCGAAAACTTTTCAAGGATTTACACTTACGCGAAAAACTTCCTTTATTTAGGCCGTGGGTATAATTATCCTGTAGCTCTGGAAGGTGCTCTCAAACTGAAAGAAATTTCTTATATACATGCTGAGGGTTATCCTGCAGCAGAAATGAAGCATGGACCGATTGCACTGATTGATTCTGAAATGCCGACTGTAGTCATTGCACCTAATAAAGGAATGTATGACAAAGTTGTCAGTAATATTCAGGAAATTAAAGCCCGAAAAGGTAAAGTAGTTGCCATTATTACTAAAGGCGATGAAATGATAAGGAATCTTGCGGATTTTTACATTGAAATACCTGAAACAGATGAATGTTTTGTGCCGTTGCTTGCAGCACTGCCCTTACAGCTTATGGCTTATTACATAGCAATAGTAAAGGGTTGTGACGTTGATCAACCACGAAACCTTGCCAAATCAGTTACAGTGGAATAAAAGCTACTTAAATACTTTATAATAATTGAGCATTTATGAGTGATCAGTTAAAGCACGAATGCGGTATCGCAATGATACGTCTTTTAAAACCGTTGGAATATTATCATATGAAATACGGTACATGGCAATATGGTATCCAGAAGTTGTATCTTCTTATGGAAAAACAGCATAACAGGGGACAGGAAGGTGCCGGAATTGCATGTGTAAAATTTGATATGAAACCGGGAGAAGAATATATCAACCGTGAGCGTGAAGGAGGATCACAAGCCATTAATGCTTTGTTTGATGGTTTAAACAGCCAATATTCTAAATATAGTCCTGATTTGGTGAATGACCCGGGATGGGCAAAAAGTAACCTGCCTTTTTGTGGAGAGCTTTATATGGGTCATCTGCGTTACAGCACAACCGGCAAAGAAGGTCTGCAATATATTCATCCTTTTTTAAGAAGGAACAACTGGAAATCCAGAAATCTTTGTATGTGCGGTAATTTTAATCTTACAAATGTTTCTGACATTACAAACAGATTAGTTGAAAAAGGTCAACACCCGCGGGATAATGGAGATATGTTTCTTATGCTTGAGACTGTAGGGCATTATCTTGACAGGGAAGTACAAAAAGAATATGATGATTTAGAAAATTCAGGAGCTCAGAATATCGCCAGAATAATAGAAGAAAGGCTTGATATTACTGAAGTCTTAAAAAAATCCTCTGCTGACTGGGACGGAGGTTATACAATTTGTGGTTTAATCGGACATGGAGATTCATTCGTATTCAGAGACCCATGGGGTATAAGACCTGCTTATTGGTATGCAGATGATGAAATAGTAGTAGTAGCTTCAGAAAGACCTGTCATACAAACAGTTATGGGTGTTGATGGTAAAAATGTACATGAGATTGATCCGGGCAAGGCTTTGATAATTAAGAAAAATGGCAGGTTATTCACCGAAACGGTAAGGGAACCTCAAAAAAGAAGCTCCTGCTCATTTGAAAGAATATATTTTTCAAGGGGAAGTGATGAAGCTATCTATAAAGAAAGAAAAATGCTTGGATCTCTTTTAACAGAACCGATACTGAAGTCTGTTGATTATGATATTGAGCACACTGTTTTTTCATTTATTCCGAATACTGCTGAAGTTGCTTTCTTTGGAATGAGCCAGGGTCTCGAGGCTTATGTGAATAATCTAAAAAAAGATTATATCAGGAAAAATTGCAAAAATCTGGATGAAAAAGATCTTCAAAGGATTCTTGCGTTAAGAGCAAGAACAGAAAAGGTTGCACTAAAGGATATTAAACTCCGTACTTTTATAGCTCAACAGGGAGGGAGGAATGATCTTGCGGCACACGTATACGATGTTACGTGGGGATCAATTGTGCCTTTTGAAGACAATCTTGTAATAATTGATGATTCAATAGTCAGGGGAACTACTCTGCGTCAGAGTATAATAAAGATACTTGACAGGTTGCACCCAAAAAAAATAGTTATAGTATCATCTTCACCACAGGTAAGATATCCGGATTATTATGGTATTGATATGTCGCGCCTTAGTGAATTTATTGCATTCAGGGCTGCAATAGAATTGTTGATTGAAAACCATCAGGAGAAAATCATCAATGATACTTATAATAAAGCAAAGGCTCAGCAGCTTAAACCAAGGGAAAAGCAGACCATAAATTTTGTAAAAGATATCTATGCTCCTTTTACTATTGAAGAGATTTCAGAAAAAATTGCAAAAATGCTTACTCCGGATGGTACTATTGCAAAAATTCAATTGGTTTATCAGACGCCTGAAGATTTAAGAAAAGCCTGTCCGAATGATACCGGAGATTGGTATTTTACAGGTGATTATCCCACTCCGGGCGGAGTAAGACTTGTTAATCAGGCCTTTATAAACTACATGGAAGGTAATGACAAGAGGATTTCATAAATGACTGCCGGTAAAGTTATTGCCGGATTTTCCCGATTTTTAAAAATTGATTGGAACAAATGGGAGAGAGAGACAATAGAAAAAATGATAGCTTTGTATTGTCGTGACAATCATAATAGCAGGACTATAAAATCCCTGACTTTAAAAAAGAATCTTTGTGAAGAATGCAATGCCTTACTTGAATACTCTCTGCAAAGAGTTGAAAAATGTCAGTTTGGTATAAATAAGAGTAATTGTTCTGATTGTACTGTACATTGTTTCAAACCTGAAATGAGAGAAGCTGTTAAAAAAGCTATGAGATATTCCGGTCCCAAAATGATAATTCATTACCCTTTCACAGCTTTAGTCTATCTGTATAGAAAGAAGAGGCAGCGGAGTTTTAGAATAAACCGTATTTAGCTGATGATACTCACTTAAAACAAAGCGAACTCCATCACGGCCTTTTATTGCAACAGGATTAGATAATTCTGAATAATTAATAATTGCATCATGGAAAAGTGAGTTTGTACCCGTACAAACTCACTGGTTTTTATTAATTTTGCCAACTTAAAGTAAAAACTAACGATTTATTATATGGAAATTGCCAGCAAATACAACCCTGCTGAAGTTGAAGACAAGTGGTACGAATATTGGATGAATAACAAGTTATTCAAGTCTGTTCCTGATGAACGTGAACCTTATACCATTGTAATCCCTCCTCCAAATGTGACCGGTGTACTTCATATGGGTCATATGCTCAACAATACCATTCAGGATATTCTTATAAGAAGAGCCAGAATGCAGGGTAAGAATGCCTGCTGGGTTCCGGGTACAGATCACGCGTCGATAGCTACTGAAGCAAAAGTTGTTTCTAAACTTGCTTCTGAGGGTATTGCAAAAACAGATATTACTCGTGATGAATTTCTGGGTCATGCCTGGCAATGGACTGAAAAACATGGGGGTATTATACTGGAACAATTAAAGAAGCTTGGCGCTTCATGTGACTGGGACCGTACATGTTTTACAATGGATAAAGAACGCTCTGAAAGTGTAATAAAGGTTTTTATCGATTTGTACAACAAGGGATTAATATACAGAGGGGTCAGGATGGTTAACTGGGACCCGAAAGCTCAGACTGCCCTTTCTGATGAAGAAGTTTTATATAAAGAATTGCAATCCAAATTATATTATTTAAAATACAAGATTGAAGGAGAAGAAGGTTATGCTGTAGTAGCTACTACCCGACCTGAAACGATTTTAGGTGATACCGCTATGTGTATTAATCCTAATGATCCAAAAAACGCTCGTCTTAAGGGTAAACGTGTAATCGTACCTCTGATCAATCGCTCAATACCTGTAATTGAGGATGAGTATGTTGATATTGAGTTTGGTACAGGTTGTCTGAAAGTTACTCCGGCACATGATGTTAATGACTATATGCTGGGTGAAAAGTATAATCTTGAAACCATAGATATATTCAATAATGATGGTACTCTTAATGAGCATGGTGCCATGTATTCAGGTATGGATCGTTTTGATGTTCGTGAGAAGATTGAGAAAGATCTGAAAGAAGCCGGACTGCTCGAAAAAGTTGAAGATTATACCAACAAGGTGGGCTATTCAGAGCGTACTCATGTACCTATTGAACCCAAGCTCTCAATGCAATGGTTTCTTAAAATGACTGATCTGGCTAAACCGGCCCTTGATGCAGTTATGAATGATGATATTAAACTGGTTCCACCTAAATTCAAGAATACATACAGGCATTGGATGGAAAATGTCAAAGATTGGTGTATTTCGAGACAATTATGGTGGGGTCACAGGATTCCTGCATACTTTTTGCCACAGGGAGGATTTGTTGTAGCCGAATCTGCTGAAGAAGCTGTCAAACTTGCTAATGCAAAACTGTTTGCCGGCAAATGTCCTTGTTGCTGCGGAGAAAAACCACTGACAATTAATGACCTGCGACAAGATGAAGATTGTCTTGACACATGGTTCTCATCATGGTTGTGGCCAATATCTGTTTTTGATGGAATCAGTCGCCCGAACAACGAAGATATAAGATATTATTATCCTACGAATGACCTGGTTACCGGTCCTGATATTCTTTTTTTCTGGGTAGCCAGAATGATTATTTCAGGATATGAATATCAGAAAGAAATGTGTTTCAAAAATGTTTACCTTACCGGTATTGTTCGTGACAAGCAAGGACGTAAGATGTCAAAATCTCTGGGTAACTCGCCTGAACCATTAAACCTGATTAAGGAATTTGGCGCTGATGGTGTAAGAATGGGTATGATGCTTGCGGCTCCCGCAGGTAATGATCTTCTTTTTGATGAACAATTATGCGAACAGGGTCGTAATTTTAATAATAAGGTCTGGAATGCTTTTCGTTTGATAAAAGGCTGGCAGGTTGATGAAACCATTCCTCAGCCTGAAGCATCGCGGATTGCAGTCGAATGGTTTGAAAACCAGTTACAAAAGGCTGTTAATGAAATGGATGACCTTTTTGGTAAATTCAGGATTTCTGAGGCTTTGATGACAGCATACAAGCTTTTCTGGGATGAATTTTCTTCCTGGTATCTTGAGCTGATCAAGCCACAATATCAACATCCGATTGATCAGAAAACATTATCACAGACTCTTGGTTTATTTGAGAAACTTCTTTTATTACTACATCCTTTCATGCCTTTCATTACTGAAGAGCTTTGGCAAAATTTGTATGAAAGGAAGGATGGTGAAAGTATAATGGTTTCACAACAACCTAAAGTAAAAGGCTTTGATCAGAAATTACTTGACAGGTTCGAAAATTCAAAGGCCATAATATCTTCATTAAGGACAATCAGACTTGATAAGAGTATTGCTCCTAAAAATGTTCTTGATTTACACATACTTGGTCAGCATGATAAGGCAAACGATTCTGTTTTGTTAAAGCTGGGTAATATAGAAAACATTGTTTTGGTAACAGAAAAAGCTCCCGGTGCTGCATCATTTATGATCGGTACTACTGAATATGCTGTTCCTCTTGGCAGTCTGATTAATGAAGAAGAAGAGATTGCAAAGATGGAAGCTGAAATCAAATATCTGGAAGGATTTCTTGTTTCTGTGATGAATAAGCTTAATAATGAAAGGTTTGTAGCCAATGCGAAACCGCAGGTTGTTGAAGCTGAGAAAAAGAAAAAAGCTGATGCAGAAATGAAGATTACCTCTTTGAGGGAAAGTATCGCTGCATTATCATAAATTGACGATTTGGGGATGATTATTCATCTCTGAATTTTTTTAAAACAGGTATTAAAGGCAAATTCGTTCAGATGAAAAAAACAGTTATCTATTTTTGTCTTTTATTAGCTTTAAGTTTTTACTCCTGTGAAAAATTTGAAACTGAAGAAATTACAGACTGGCAGCAACTCAATGATTTTCCGGGTACACCCCGTGCTTCTGCATCAGGTTTTGTAGTTGGAGACAGGGGCTATATATGTCTCGGACGCAGTGCCTGGAATAGCGGGCAGCTTAATGATTTGTGGGAATATAACAGCAAGTCTGATATATGGACCAGAAAATCAGATTTTCCCGGTCATCCAAGAGTTAAAGCAGTATGTGTTTCCATAGGGACAAAGGCATATATTGGAATGGGTGCAATCGGAGCGTATGAAAGTTCCAATCTTTTTTCGGATTTATGGGAATATGATACCCAAACAGATGTATGGACTCAAAAAGCTTCGTTTCCTGGTGCCGGAAAGAATGATATGGTTTACGCTGTTGTTGAAGGCAAAATATACACAGCCTTAGGTTTCGATGGCATAACAAGACTTGGTGACGCCTGGATGTACGATCCTGAAAAAGATACCTGGACGAGTATTGCACCATATCCCAATATTGTTTCAAGCGCAGCCGGTTTCTCGATAGGGGGTAATTTTTATGTAGGATCAGGTTTCCTTAATCTCAATCAGAAAAAGTTTTATAAATATGTCAGAGAGACTGACAAATGGCAAAGACTTGCGGATCTGCCTGATGGCAGAATGCTTTCTAAGGGCTTATCCATAGGAGATAAGGGTTATATTACACTTGGACGTTTCTGGAATGGTAAAATGAACGGAGGAATGCTTCTGTCCGATATTGTTGAGTATGATCCTGCAAGTAATACATGGACAAAAAAAGGAAATTTCCCCGGAGGTGCCAGACAAAATCACGTTACTTTTTGTATTGATGGCAAGGGCTATATTGTAATGGGAGAAGATGATACTGATAGAAAAGCTGATGTTTGGTGTTTTAAACCCTGAATCTTATCGAAATGAATAATAAACCTGATTTCAATAAAAGATACCTGGCATATAGGAAGCCTTTTTTTCAGCAGTATTTGAAAAAGTTTTCAGTACTGATGACTTTGGCGTTTTTCCTGAATACATACATTCTTGCTGAAGAAACTGATTTAAGTTTAAAAACCGATTCTATAACATATAGTTTGGGTACACGTACAGTTTTAGGTTCCGGACAACATGCACCTTTCCTGACTGCTGCAAATCAGTATGACAGGCATTCAATATATTCAAATAATCTTTCTGTTTGGGGAAATATCCATAAAGATCTTAATTTGAAAAAGTTCTTTGATTACGGTTTCGGAGCAGAGATTGACGGAAACGTTTCATCAAAAGAAAACCGGATTTTCCCCGGGGAGTTATACGCTGAAGCCAAAGCATGGCTGCTTATATTTACAGCTGGTTTGAAAAGAGAAAATTTCAGCAGTAGTGATGCTTTGCTTTCAAGTGGAGGGATGCTTTATTCACACAACAGCCGTCCATTACCATCATTAACCTGCAAATCTGTCGGCTGGGTTAAAGTTCCGTTTACTTTTGGCCTGCTGGAATGTATGGGGGGAATGTCACATGGATGGTTCACGGATAGTACAGTAACAAAGAATACGCTTTTACATTATAAATATGGTGGATTACGTCTGGGTGGAAAGTTCCCGGTAAAATTAAGCTACGTATTAAATCATGCCGCTCAGTGGGGAGGTACTAATCCATATTATGGAACCAGTCCGGCGACTTTAAGCAACTTTATAAGAGTTTTTAAGGCACAGAGCGGAGATGCAAATGCGCCTGCCACAGAGCGATATAACGTGCTTGGAAACCATATTATTTCAAAATACTATGGCATAGAATATGAATCCAAAAATTTCAATGTCGAATTCTATTGGCAAAATCTTTTTGAAGACACACCAATGAGACCATTAGGTTTGGCATATAATGTAGAAGATGGACTTTGGGGGCTATCTATAAAAATGCCAAAGTTCAGGCCATTGCAGAGAGTTGCTCTTGAATTTTTATCAACAACTGATATGAGTGGCCCCTGGCACGATCTGGATGGAGTTATTTATGGTGGAATGGATGGTTATTATAACAATGGAGTATATCCTAATGGCTGGTCTTTTTATGGAATGACTATAGGAAATCCATGGCTGACATCACCAAAATATAATGATGGAGGTGCTATCGACATCCAGAATAATATGGTCAGATTATATTATTTTTCAGGATTAGGTACAATAAAAGATATTAATTATAAAGCAACTATAGCTTATTCGCAAAATTTCGGAAATCCCGGCTGGGTTCATGATAGCAAAGACCAGTTCTCATGGCAAATAGAGACTGAAAAAAATATAGGCAGAAACCTAAAACTCAGCTTAGGTTTTTCAGGTGATAATGGAAAAATGTATGGTAATAACTATGCATTTATCGCCGGTATTTGCTGGAATGGTGCATTCAAATTTTACTCAGATGAATACTAAAGAATCAAAACTGGAGGCTATCGGCAAATTACTGGATGTTCTTGATGAATTAAGACTGAAATGTCCATGGGATAAAGAACAAACCAATGAAACTCTGAGACCTCTGACAATTGAAGAAACATATGAGCTTAGTGATGCTCTGATTAAAAATGAACCGGAGCTTATTTGTAAAGAGTTGGGTGATTTGTTGTTGCATATTTTATTTTATTCTAAAATAGGAGAAGAAAAATCACTTTTTGATATAAAAGATGTAGCAGAACAACTTTCTGAAAAGTTAATTTTCAGACATCCTCATATTTTTGGTGAAATTAAAGTAAGCGGTTCTAGGGAAGTTGAACAGAATTGGG
>CAZCWK010000020.1:4057-42936 GCA_964502355.1 uncultured Bacteroidales bacterium | reverse complement strand
TCAGAATTTCTAAAACTGTTTATTGTTCCTGTTTGCTGCACAAAAACGCTCAAATTAAGCTTGCAGAAAAATATTATTTTTTAGGAAACGCGCGAGTGTATTTCTATCAACTTTCAAAATATCTGAAATCTTATTTTTTGAAATACCTTCTTCTAAGAGATTATGTATCAAAAGTTCCTTGCCACTAAGTTTATAATGTGAACTTTTCCTACCTTTTGGACGTCCCAAGATAATTCCCTCTGCTTTTTTTCGTGCTAATGCTTCTTTTGTTCTTTGGCTAATAAGATTTCGTTCAATTTCTGCGCTCAAGCCAAAGGCAAATGCCAAAACCTTGCTTTGAATATCCTCACCTAATCTGTAATTATCTTTTATCGTCCATACCAGACATTCCTTGGTCATACAGATATTTAGGATTTCCATAATCATAAATAGGTTACGTCCTAAACGTGATAATTCAGCACAAATTATTAAATCATCCTTTTGCACTTTTCTTAAAAGTCGACCTAGTTCTCTTTTATTGTACGCTTTGGTTCCACTAATTGTTTCTTCTATCCAGCCATCGATACAAAGATTTTCTTTATTGCAAAATCCGTTAATTTCAAAGCGCTGATTTTCTACTGTTTGCTTGTCGCTACTTACGCGAATGTATCCGTAAATCATAATGTTTTTATTTGTAATATAATTATTTTTGACACATAAACTATATAAACTTACGTTTGAGATTGTATGGATTATTTTAATGATTAGCTTTGCTTTATTATGTAATTATTTAATGAACAAAGTCATGACCAAACTCGAAAAACTCTACAGCACCATCAAAAACTTAAAGGAATTAGGTTTGGAATTAGGGGAGGACCTGTTAAAACAGACGAATGAACTGGAGCAGGAAATCATCAAAAAGGAGATTCTTCCGGTTATAAGCGAAAAGATCGAACCTATCATCGGTCAGATTCAGCGGGAACTGGTTTTGGTGGTGGATTACGTGCCGAACGAACCGCTGAGTGTGCGTTTGTCACGCAAGCGGAACTTTTCGGCAGAGATGGAAACGATTGAGATTGTTCCCGATCCGCAAGTGGAGCATAACATCGGTACCATCAAGCGCAATGCGACCAGAAAGAGTTCCAAAACAAATCTGCGGGTCACCTTTCCCGATGGTAAAGTCGTTGAAAACCGTTTTGCCTACGAGACGCTGTACGAGGTTGTCAAGTTGGCCGGTACAGAAAAGGTCAGGGCGTTGGGCATCGTTCAGTGTGGCGTTCCATTGGTTTCCAACACGCTCGACAATTTCTACAATCAAAAGGAAATTGGCAAAGGGCTGTACCTGATTACGCACAGCTCAACGGTACAGAAACGCCAACAGATAGAACGGATTTCCGAAGCGTTGAAGTTGGGGCTGAAAGTGGCGATTGTATAAAAGTGATAGATATGAATTTAGAAGAAATACTAAACCAACCGGAAGGCCGCAGATTGGAGTTTAAAGAAGCATTGCCGGAAAACTCTGATTTGGCCAAGACCATTGTGGCGTTTGCCAATGATGCTGGAGGCGATTTGTTTATCGGTGTTGTCGATAATCCACGTGAAGTAGCGGGAGTAGACGAAGGCAAGCTGATGGAAATGGAAGAGAAAATAAGCCATATTATTTTTGACCGTTGCTATCCGGCTATTTTACCGGAAGTTAAGTTTATTAGTCAGGATGATAAGCATTTGATTCAAGTTACCATATTCCGGGGAAGCACTCCGCCATATTATTTAATAGACAAAGGTAAATTACAGGGAACTTATATCCGTGTTGGCTCAACGAATCGTCTTGCCGATGAAGCCATTATTGCCGAGCTGGAGCGTAAAAAACGTAACGTATCTTTTGATAGTGAGATAGTACCTGATAAAACAACCAAAGAACTAACTATTGAAAACTTTAAAACCACTTTCCTGGAAAAAACAGACGAGGAGTTAAATGAGCAGGCATTACGGAAGCTGGAGCTTATTAAGGAATTGCAGGGCACGAAATACCCGACCAATGCACTGATTCTATTCTCGGACGATCCGTTGCGGAATTCAATGTTCCATTATGCAAAGGTAGAGTGTGCGAGATTCAAGGGCGTAAGTTCCGACGAGTTCATTGACCAAAAGAGTATTACAACAAATATCGCTACACAAGCAGAGGAAGCCTATAATTTTGTGCTTCGTCATATTAATAAAGGAGCGACTGTTGAGGGAGTATATACGGTGTCACGATGGGAATATCCGGTTAAAGCCATTCGTGAAGTGATCCGTAATGCTGTTGTGCACCGGGATTATTCGCTCACCGGAAAAGATGTAAAAGTAGCTGTTTATGATGATATGGTAGAAATTACAAGCCCGGGACTTCTTCCACCGTCAATTGATTATGCTGCAATGGAAAGCCGCCAGAGCGATGCTCGAAACAAAGTGATTGCTCCGGTATTTAAACGGCTCGGCATAATCGACCAATGGGGTAATGGCTTAAAATTGATTGCAGACGAATTAAAAGCGTATCCAACCATCGAACTTCGTTGGAAAGAAGTAGGCTTATCGTTTCAAGTACAGTTTGTTAAACGTAACTTTATTCCGACGGAAAAAGATGATGTCGGAATAAATGTCGGAATAAATGTCGGAATAAATGAGCGGTTAGTAGCGTTGCTTCGTCAAAACAACCGTTTATCTGCCGAAGAGCTCGCAAATGCATTGGGAATAAGTCCGCGTCAATGTGAACGTATTATTGCAAACCTAAAAATGCGAGGAATAATTGAACGCATGGGTGCTAAGAAGTCTGGATATTGGAAATTACAAAAATAAGATATATTTTCGTGAACTCTTAAGAAGAACTAGCATTAAACTTAACGATAATAAGCCTCCCGGGCTTGTCATTTTTGACATTATACTAGGGGGGCGTTCTTTATTTTAGTTCCAAGTTCCATTTTTTTTCAAAAGCGAGAATACTGCCTCAGTATCGTAGAAGTACAGTTTGAGACTTATATTAATGTAGATTTGTTGTTCAAAAATTAGCTCTATCTTTGAAAAAAATACTATTTTCGCCGTTGAAACAAATCAGATAAGATAATCCTTATTAAAAGTCAAACACTTTAACCAAAAATATTAACATGAAAAAATTTATACTTGGTCTTTTACTTTTATCCACATTTACCACTTTCGCACAAACAAATCTTCAGGTTAATTATGATTTTGGAGAAGGCAGGAAGTATATAACCACCACACTTGAAATGTTTAAAACAGATAAGTGGGGTAATACATTCTTTTTTGTGGATATGGATTTTAACGGGACTCATGCTCCCGGAGGCAGTTATATGGAAATAGCACGTTGCATCAACACTTGGGGAGGACCATTAAGTGCACATGTAGAATACAATGGCGGATTAGGAAGCTTATTCGGAGGATATGGCATCAATAATGCCTGGCTTGGTGGACTTGACTATTTCATGCACAGTAAAGATTTTTCAAAAACACTAAATCTGAAGCTGCTCTACAAGCATATTATGGGTAAACAAGCATCTGCCCAGTTTACCGCTGTCTGGGGTACTAACTTTTTTAAGAATAAGCTGACATTTTCAGGATTTGCTGATTTCTGGCTGGAAGACAACGTAAATACTGATTTATCAAAAACAACTACAGTATTTATATCAGAACCTCAACTTTGGTATAATGTAAATGAACATCTCTCTGCCGGAGGTGAAGTTGAGATTTCAAGCAACTTTGCAGGAACCCACGGTTTGATGATTAATCCGACTCTGGGTCTTAAATGGAATTTTTAATAATTTCAATATTCCCGGTTTCTTACTTTTAATATTTTGTTTTTTTCTGCCTTGTTGTAAGACAAACAACAAATCTGACAGTTTTTGCATCATTTGAGATATACTTTTACAAGTGAGAAATATAATTTTGTTTGTATTTCAAAATCGGATCATATATTTTGATGCCGGCCTTAGTTCTAAAATATATTCATATGCGATTGTCAATGAAAAACCATGGAAAAAGTAGTTTGAAACTTCTTCTATTATTCTTATTTATCCCTGTACCAATTTTTGGCCAGCAATACCCATATCAGAATTCATCTTTAAATTCTGAAGAAAGGTCGAAGGACCTGATTTCAAGATTGACGATTGATGAAAAAGCATCATTAATGTGCGATCAAAGTGATGCCATTCCAAGACTTGGAGTTAAAAAATTCAACTGGTGGAGCGAAGCTTTACATGGATATGCCAATAACGATAATGTTACTGTATTTCCGGAGCCAATAGGGATGGCTGCATCTTTCAATGATGATTTGATTTTTAAAATATATGACGCGGTTTCAGACGAAGCCCGTGCAAAATATAATCAATGGATTGAAAGCGGTAAACAGAATAAAAGATTTTTAAGTCTTTCTGTCTGGACTCCAAACGTGAATATATTCCGTGATCCAAGATGGGGACGTGGGCAGGAAACCTACGGAGAAGATCCATATTTAACATCCAGAATGGGAGTTCAGGTCGTAAAAGGTTTACAAGGCCCTGCTGATGCAAAATATCTTAAATTGCTGGCATGTGCCAAGCATTTTGCTGTCCATTCTGGTCCTGAGTGGAGTCGCCATGAATTAAATCTTAATAGCATAAGTCCCAGAGAGTTATACGAAACATATTTACCGGCTTTTAAAGCTCTGGTTACAGAGGCTGATGTCAGGCAGGTAATGTGTGCATACCAAAGACTTGATGATGAACCATGTTGCGGGAGTACCCGTTTACTACAGAAAATTCTCAGAGATGAGTGGGGTTACAAGCATTTGGTGGTTTCAGATTGTGGAGCAGTTACAGACTTTTTTACTTCTCATAAGGTTTCATCAACACCTGTACATGCTGCATCAAAGGCTGTATTGGCAGGTACGGATCTGGAATGTGTCTGGGAAAATTACCCGTTTAAAACATTGCCTGAGGGTGTAAAGTCCGGTCTTATCAAAGAAGAAGATATTGACAAAAGTCTTATGAGAGTCCTCAAAGGACGGTTTGATCTTGGAGATTTTGATGATAAGTCAATTGTGCCTTATGCAAATATACCTGCAACAGTTTTGAATAATACCAAGCATCAGCAACTTACATATGAAATGGCTAAGCAGACAATGACATTGTTGCAGAACAAAAACAGCATACTGCCTCTTAAGAAAAATGCATCGGGAATAGCTGTTGTCGGACCAAATGCAAATGATAAAGTTATGCTTTGGGGTAATTATAACGGTACACCTGTTAGTACAATAACAATTTTAGATGGTATAAAATCAAAGATATCAGGTGGTAAAATATTCTATGATAAAGGTTGTGATCTGGTAGAAGACAAGGTAACAGAAAGCTATTTTAATCAACTTTCATTTGAAGGTAAAAAAGGTATTAAAGCTACATACTGGAATAATCGCGATCGCAGCGGTAAAGCTGTTACTGAAGTTCAGTTGACAAATTCCTTTAAAATGACCACTGCAGGGCAGCACGAATTTGCATCAGGAGTGAAGCTTGAAGCTTTTTCAGCATTATATGAAACTGAGTTTACTCCGGTTAAAGATGAAGAACTTGTATTTAAAGGGGGAGCAACAGGTTATTTTGAATTACTTGTGAATGGTAAACAAGTTCAGATGTATAATAACTGGAGGACTTTGCCATCCCGTATATCATATAAGTTTGAAACCGGTAAAAAGTATAAAATCGAAATAAGATATGCACAACTCAATGATTGGCAGGCTAATATAGAGTTCGATTTCGGAAAAGAGGTTGACGTGGATTATACAGACCTGATAAATAAGCTAAAAGGAGTAAATACAGTAATTTTTGTAGGAGGTTTATCAGGCAGTCTCGAAGGTGAGGAAATGCCTGTGTCCTATCCAGGATTCAAAGGAGGTGACCGTACAAATATTGAACTTCCGTCTGTTCAGCGAAATTGCCTTAAGGCTCTTAAACAAGCAGGTAAAAAGATTGTATTTGTAAATTGTTCAGGATCTGCAGTTGCATTGACTCCTGAAACAGAAAGTTGTGATGCAATTCTACAAGCATGGTATGCCGGAGAATCCGGAGGTCGTGCTGTTGCAGATGTTCTTTTTGGAGATTATAATCCTTCAGGTAAGTTGCCGATTACTTTTTATAAGAACTCAGATATACTTGGTGATTTCGAAAATTATTCAATGAAAGGCCGTACATACAGATATACTGAAGACTACCTTTTCCCGTTTGGATTTGGTTTAAGCTATACCAAATTTGATATTGGCAATGCAACAATCATTAAATCAAGCATTAATCTTAACGATACACTTGTTATGACTGTACCTGTGAAAAATACAGGTAAACGTAACGGGACTGAAATTTTACAGGTTTATATAAGGAAAATCAATGATATTGATGGCCCGTTAAAAACATTAAGAAACTTCAAACGGGTAAATATTAATCCCGGCAAAACAGAATCAGTTAAGATCAGTTTGCCGTCATCTTCATTCGCATTTTACGACTGGAGCAACAGGAAAATGATGGTTACCCCGGGAGAATACGAAATATTGTATGGTAACAGCTCCCGCTCAAAGGATTTAAAATCAATAACTATTACAGTAAACAAATAAATGAAATATAATACTCAAATATATGTTTAAGAAATTTTGTGCGATTTTGACTGTTCTCTTTCTGGTAGAAGGGACATTTGTCAGCGTATCCGGAGCCGATCCGATTTCCCTGAAATCCGGTATTGACTATCCGGCCGAAATTGAAAATCCTGAATGTTTGGGGATTAATAAAGAGCCATATCATGCTACTTTGATGCCTTATGCCAATTTAAAGGAAGCATTAATTGCAAAACGACATGCATCATCGCTTTGTCAAACGCTCAATGGAAAATGGAAATTCAACTGGGTTCCTACTCCCGATAAACGACCTGTTGATTTTTATAAACCCGATTATGATGTTTCCGGATGGAAAGAATTACCCGTTCCTTCAAACTGGGAAGTACACGGATATGGGACACCGTTTTATCGTAATCTTGGTTATACCATAAAGAAAGATTTTCCACGTATAATGAGTGAACCGGAGAAATGGTATACATCTTATAATGAGAGAAACCCTGTTGGAAGTTATCGCAGGGAATTTAATGTACCTGCTGAATGGATTGGCCGTCGCAATTTTATCACTTTTGATGGTGTTGACTGCGCTTTCTTTTTGTGGGTAAACGGTGAAAAAGTCGGTTTCAGCGTGAATAGTCGTAATGCTGCTGATTTTGATCTTACTAAATACCTGAAACCGGGTAAAAATATGATTGCAGTTGAAGTTTATCAATATAGCTCCGGTACCTGGCTGGAAGATCAGGATATGTGGCGTCTACACGGAATTTTCAGGAATGTGACTCTTTGGAGTGCTCCGCAGGTACATATTCGGGATTATTTTGTAAAAACAGTCTTAGACAAAGATTACAAGGATGCGACTTTGGACGTTTCGGCAAAAATAAAAAACTACAGTGATAATAAAGTCAAGGCACAAGTATTTACTGCTACTCTTTACGATAAAGATGGAAAGGAAATTGCTAAAGGCTCTGCAACCGGCAAATCTATGAAACCCAGTCAGGAAGAAACTTTAAATGTGAAAATTCAGATTTCTGACCCGCTTAAATGGACTGCCGAAACTCCAAACTTATACACCGTTGTTTTGACAAATTCTGAAGGTGAAATAATATCATCAAGAGTTGGTTTCCGCAAACTGGAAATAAAAGGCCGTGTTTTTACGGTTAATGGTGTGCCAATCAAGTTGAAAGGTGTAAATCGTCATGAACACTGGTCAGAAGTGGGTCATGCCATTACAGAAGAACAAATGATCCGCGACCTTGAGGTAATAAAACAAGGTAATTGTAATCATGTAAGGACAAGCCATTATTCAGATGATCCCCGTTGGTATGAATTGTGCGACGAGTATGGCATTTGGCTTGTTGCTGAAGCAAACTGCGAATCTCATGGTTATGATAGAAGATTTGATGAAGAAGCCACTATGAAGGCTGCAATTATTGATCGTAATGTAGCAAATGTGGAGAACTTCAAGAATCACCCGTCAGTTATAATATGGTCACTTGGAAATGAATGTGGAGGAGTAGGTTCCAATTTTGTGGCAGCGTTGAACACTGTGAAGTCAATTGATTCTACCCGTTATGTACATTATGAACGTTTTGGCAGCGGAAGTAGAAATCCTGCTGATTTTGATGGTCGTATGTACGGTACAGCAGCGGATTATGTTGATATGGTAAAGAACTGGGGTTTGACAAAACCTCTTTACGTATGCGAGTTTATACATGCAATGTTTAATTCCATGGGTTCACTAGAAGATTATTCTAAAGCGTTTGACAAGAATCCTGAGATTTTGGGTGGTGCGATTTGGGAATTCCAGGATCAGGCTTTGTGGAATAAGCGGGATCCGAAGCATCCGGTTTTAGCTTATGGAGGTGGATTCGGAGAGAATCCAAATGACCATTATTTTATACATAAGGGAGTTTTTTCCTTCGATCGTTCTACTGAAGGTAATAAGGTTAAGCCGCATTATCCTGAAATGAAAAAAGCTTTCCAGTGGATTGAAACTGAATTGTCTGATCCGATTTCGGGGATGATCTCAATCAGAAATAAATATCAGTTTATCACGTTAAGCGGGGTGGATGTTACATGGAGTATTACAGAAAATGGTACAGAAATTGACAAGGGCGTTATCAATCTGATGCGACCAATATTTCCGCGTAGTACCGGCAGAGCTAATGTGCCGTATAAAATTGAACAACCACAAGCCGGAGCAGAATACTTCTTGAGGGTTTCATACAAACTAAAAGAAAAGACTCTTTGGGCTGATAAAGGTTATGAAGTGGCTTCCGAACAATTCAAACTTCCTGTCAGCACGCCTCCCGTAACGGAAACAAAAGCTGTTCAACCTATTAAACTGGTTCAAAATCAGCAAAATGTAATCATCTCTGCAAAAGATTTTTCGGTAAGTTTTGACAAAACAACCGGATTTATGAATCAACTGGTTTCAAATGGGACTAATATGCTTGCAGCTGATGGTTCACCAAAGATTCACTTGTGGCGTGCTTCTCACCGCAATGACGATGATTGGGCATATCAGCAATGGCAAAAATTTGGAGTTAATGCTCTGAAGTATTCTTTCGTTGATTTTAAAATTGAAAATGTAGATAACACTTCTGTAAAAGTAGTTTCGACAACAAAAGCTGAAGGTAAGTCAGGTTTCAGCGTGTATCATTGTGCAACATATCTGGTGAAAAGTGATGGTACGGTTAAAGTCGATAATAAGGTAGATTTTGTTGGTTTTCGTATAAATCTGGCACGTATCGGAGTACGTATGTTGCTCGATAAAAAGCTTGATCGTATGTCATTCTTTGGTCGTGGGCCATTTGAAAATTATTCTGACCGTAAGAGTTCTGCCGATGTTGGCATTTACGAAATAGGTGTAAATGATCAGTATGAATATGAAAAGCCTATGGAACGTGGCAATCATGAGGAAGTAAGATGGGCAAAACTTAGTGGTAAAGATATGCCTTCATTAATGGTGAAATCTGATGAGAACTTAATGCAGGTATCTGCTCTTCCTCATACAGATGAGCAAATGCATCCTGTTGAATATAAAATCGATTTACCGGCAAGCACTTCAACCGTATTTTGTATTTCAACCAAAACCCTTGGAGTTGGATCGGGAAGCTGCGGGCCAAGACCACTTGAAAAGTTTCAGATATTTGCTGAACCCACAACATTTACATACACTATTAAGTTGTTTTAATATAACTGAGTACTTTAATCATGAAAAATAAACTTTTTGTCATATTATTAATTTTTTCTGTTGCGCTCGATTTACCGGTTGCATCTGTTGCTCAAAACCCGATTATTCAAACTAAATACACCGCAGACCCGGCTCCACTGGTTTATAATGACACTGTGTTTCTTTATACCAGTCATGATGAAGACGATGCTTTTGGTTTCAAAATGCAGGATTGGTTGCTGTATACTTCTACCGATATGGTTAACTGGACCGATCACGGAGTTGTAGCCTCTCTGAAAAATTTCAAATGGGTACCTACTGATAATGGAGCATGGGCACCACAATGTATCAGACGTAATAATAAGTTTTATTTGTATTGCCCGGTGCCGAACGGATTGGGTATAGGAGTGCTGGTTTCTGATAGTCCTTACGGACCTTTTAAGGATCCGATTGGTAAACCACTGATAAAAAACAGTAATCAGGATATCGATCCTACTGTTTTTATAGACGACGATGGGCAGGCATATCTTTACTGGGGTAATCCAAATCTGTATTATGTTAAGTTAAACGATGATATGGTTTCTTATTCCGGCGAAATCATGAAAGAATCTACAAAACCAGCAAACTATCAGGAAGGTCCCTGGGTATGGAAAAGAAATGGTCATTATTATCTTGCATATGCTTCAACCTGTTGTCCTGAAGGCATTGGTTATGCAATGAGTAATTCTCCAACAGGACCCTGGGATTATAAAGGTATGATTATGGAAGGAGACCCCAGATCAAGTGGAAACCATCCCGGAATCATCGATTTTAAAGGTAATTCATATGTCTTCGGATTTAATTATGCCATATTAAAACAAACAATGTCTAAGCATTACGAAAGACGTTCTATTTGTCTTGAGAATATTACCTACAACCCGGATGGTACTATTCAAAAGTTGCCTTTCTGGTCAACGACCAGTGTAAAACAAGTCGGATCTGTCAATGCTTTCGTGCGTAACGAGGCTGAAACCATGTCTTACAGCGATGGGCTGAAAACAGACTTTAAAACTGAATGGGAAAGGAATGTATCATGGAACAAAGGGAAGAAGATTGCTGACAGAATTTTTGTTACTTCTGTAAATAATGGAGATTACCTGAAAGTTCAGGGTGTTGACTTCTCTAAAGGTGCAAAATCTGTCGATTTAAATATTGCATCTCTTAACGGAGGTAAGATTGAATTACATGTTGATAAAATTGATGGTCCGGTTTTGGCTGAGATCAGTATAAATACTTCAGGCGAAGGAGATATCTGGAAAACTTTGTCAACTCCTGTAAGTAAAATAAATGGAGTTCACGATTTGTACTTTGTCTTCAAAGGAGAAAAAGAATTATTGTTTTTCGATTGGTGGAAATTTAATTGAAGTTATACTCCGCAAACGTAAAAGAGTCTTAAACAGAAAACAAAACATAACATAATTGAGTAAATTTTTAATTTGTACTAATGAAAAAAACTAACAAAATCAGATTGGCGGCCATTTTAGGTCTTATTCTTATTTTTCAATCGATTGGTATTGCTGAATTATCTGCCAATACAATCTGGCTTGATGAACTGGATTTGAGTGCTGCTACTCAGGGATATGGTACTCCCAAAAAAAATAAAACAATAGATAACAGAACTTTTACCATTAGTGGTAAAACTTTTGAACGTGGTTTTGGAACGCATTCAGTTAGTTCATTGATTATTATACTGGATGGAAAAGTTTCTTCATTTAATGCTAAGGTTGGTGTTGATGATGAAGTTGCCGGCAGACAATCTGCTGTGGAATTTGTAATCAACGGTGACGGAAAGAAATTATGGTCAAGTGGCATAATGCGTCAGGGAGATACTGCAAGAGTTTGCAATGTGCAACTCTCCGGTGTAAAAAAAGTTGAATTGCTTGTAGAAGATGGAAGAAATGGTAATTATTATGATCATGCTGAATGGGTTGATGCAAGTTTTGAATCTTCGGAAGTAACAACTTTAAAGTCTTATAGTCCGATTTCAAACGTGCCTTACATATTGACACCAAAACCTTCGGCATCACCTAAAATTAATGGTGCAAGAGTTTTCGGTGTTCGTCCGGGCTCTCCGTTCCACTTTCAAATACCTGTAACCGGTGACAGACCTGTTACTTATTCGGCTTCAAAATTACCTGCCGGACTCAAATTAGATAAAAATACCGGTTTGATAACAGGTAAGATGTCAAAACAAGGTACTTATATCGTAACTCTGACTGCAAAGAATGCTAAAGGTAAAGCTCAAAGAACTCTTCGTATTGTTTGCGGCGATAAGATTGCTCTCACTCCTCCTATGGGATGGAACAGCTGGAATTGTTTTGCGGGTGAGGTTTCTGCTGATAAAGTTAAACGTGCGGCAGATGCAATGGTAAACAGCGGACTTATGAATCATGGCTGGACATATATTAATATTGATGATTTCTGGCAGAATAACAGAAACTCTAAAGACCAGTCTATACGTGGTCCTTTTCGTGATGAAACCGGTAATATTGTGACCAATTCCCGTTTTGGAGATATGAAACCTTTAGTTGATTATGTTCATGGTCTTGGATTGAAAATAGGTCTATATTCAAGCCCGGGCCCATGGACTTGCGGTGGTTGTGCCGGAAGCTATGGTTATGAAAAGGAAGATGCTCAGCTTTATGCTAAGTGGGGTTTCGACTATTTGAAATATGATTGGTGCAGCTATGGTAATGTAATCAATGGTTTGCCTGATAATGACCCTAATAAGGTTTCTTCATTATCATATAATGGTGGAAGCGAATTAGCCACTGCTATTAAACCTTTTAAATTGATGGGAGAGTATTTGCGTCAGCAACCTCGTGACATAGTTTATAGTTTGTGTCAGTATGGAATGTCTGATGTTTGGAAATGGGGAGATTCTGTTAATGGCAGTTGCTGGAGAACTACTAATGATATTACTGATACATGGGCTAGCGTAAAAGGTATTGCTTTGGCTCAGGATGCCTCTGCTGATTATGCTAAACCGGGCAACTGGAATGACCCTGATATGTTGGTTGTTGGTCAGGTAGGTTGGGGAAATCCTCATCCAAGCAAACTTAAACCTGATGAACAATATCTTCATATAAGTTTATGGAGTCTGTTTTCTGCTCCACTTCTGATCGGTTGTGATATGGAAAAATTTGACGATTTTACTCTGAATCTTCTTACAAACGATGAAGTCATCGATATCAATCAGGATCCTCTTGGCAAACAAGCGAAATGTGTACAGAACATAGGTGATTTGCGTATTTATAAAAAGGAACTTGAAGATGGTGGTGTTGCTGTAGGTTTCTGTAATTTCGGTCTTGAAGTTGTTAATATTTCATACAAGGATTTTGACAAACTTGGATTATCCGGGAAATTCAATGTAAGGGATTTATGGAGACAAAAAGATTTATCTGTTGTTGATACAAAAGGTGGAGAGTTGTCTTTGAATGTTACTGCTCATGGTGTTTTACTTTATAAGTTACAAAATGTCAAATAAATTTTTATCGTTGTTTTTTTTACTTGCGTTAACTGCAAATGCACGCAACCCCATTGTTCAGACTAATTATACCGCTGATCCGGCTCCAATGGTGCATGATGGTACCGTATATCTTTATACCAGCCATGATGAGGATGTCACAGTTCGTAACTTTTTTACCATGAATGACTGGAAATGTTATTCTTCAAAAGATATGGTTAACTGGACAGATCATGGCTCAGTTTTATCCTACAAGACTTTTGACTGGTCAAGAGGAGATGCCTGGGCTGGTCAGTGTATTTTCAGGAATGGTAAGTTTTACTATTACCTGCCTGTAAATCAAAAGAATGGAGGTAATGCTATCGGTGTTGCCGTTTCCGACAGCCCGACAGGTCCTTTTAAGGATGCAATAGGTAAACCGTTGCTTACAGGTTTTGGCTATATAGACCCGACAGTTTTTATTGACAATGACGGACAGGCTTATTTGTATTGGGGTAATCCGAATCTCTGGTATGTGAAATTAAATGAAGATATGGTTTCTTATAACAAAGACTTTGGCATTGTTCAGGTTGAGCTTACCAAAGAAGGATTTTCATACAGGACAAAAGATACAATCAAAAGACCTTCTTCATATGAGGAAGGTCCATGGCTATACAAAAGGAAAGATTTGTATTATTTATTGTACCCGGCAGGTGGAGTACCCGAGCACCTGGCTTATTCAACTTCTAAGAGCATAACAGGCCCATGGGTCTATGGTGATACTATAATGCATGTCATTAAAAAGGGTGGAGCCTTTACTAATCATCCGGGTTTGATTGATTATAAAGGTAAATCTTATCTGTTTTATCATAACGGAGCATTACCCGGTGGCGGCGGTTTCAAACGTTCGGTTTGTATAGAACCTTTGAATTTTAATCAGGATGGCTCAATTCCATTAATTACCCCTACAACAGAAGGTGTAAAAATCAGTGCTTCAAACCTTAACCCATTCAGCAGAGTTGAAGCCGAAACCATCAGTTGGGAAGAAGGTATTGAAACCGTTAAGTCAGATGCAGCAGGAGTTTATGTAACCGACATTGATAATGGTGATCATATTCAAATAACAAGTGTGGATTTCGGTAAAGGCGCAAAAGCATTTGAAGCTAGTCTGGCATCAATAAATAAAAATGCTTCTATTGAAATTCGTATCGATAATCCTGACGGAAAGTTACTGGGTACTTTAAAAGTCAAAGAAACCGGCGGTATGGATATATGGAAAACTCAGAAATGCAGTTTAATTAAAGTGAGCGGTGTTCATGATTTATATCTGATTTTCAAGGGAAACCAGTCCGGATTATTTAATTTTGACTGGTGGAAAATGAAATGATCTGAAACAACTGAATTTATTGATAAAAAACATTTAATACTCAACCTTACTATTAAAAACTCTGAACTATGAAACGAGCATGCTTGTATAAGCAACCAAGCGTGGGATAATTTGGGCATGCGGCGTTCCATACGACCTTAAACTAAAAAATAAAAATTAACGTATGAAGAAACAACTTTTTACAATGCTTTTATGTTTGTCGCTTTGTGATATTTTTTGCTTTGCACAAACAACTCCGCCGGCAGTTATTGAAGATTTCAAACCTTCAGTATTAAATCAGCCCGGTAAGGACTATCCTATGGTGAATTCTCAGGGATATGCCCGCTTTCGTGTTGAAGCACCAAATGCTCAAAGTGTAAGTGTCAGCCTCGGATTAGGAGGCAGAGGAGGAACAAAACTTGCTAAAGATGAAGCCGGTGTTTGGGTTGGTACAACTGAAGGTCCGATGGATGAAGGGTTTCACTATTATCACCTTACTGTTGATGGCGGTACTTTTAATGACCCCGGAACATTAAATTACTATGGTTCTACCCGCTGGGAAAGTGGTATTGAAATTCCTGCTAAAGACGAGGATTTCTATGCTCTTAAGAATGTGCCTCATGGTAATGTTCAACAGATACTTTTCCCTTCAAAAAGCACAAATACTTGTCGCAGGGCTTATGTTTATACTCCTCCGTTTTATAACAAAGAGACATCTAAAAAGTATCCTGTGCTATATCTGCAACATGGATGGGGTGAAGATGAAACCGCATGGAGTAATCAGGGTCGTGCGAATC
Source organism: uncultured Bacteroidales bacterium (assembly GCA_964502355.1). Classification (GTDB taxonomy): domain Bacteria; phylum Bacteroidota; class Bacteroidia; order Bacteroidales; family UBA1402; genus UBA8389. The sequence continues at coordinate 27,516 of CAZCWK010000020.1, read as the reverse complement.
TGATTATGGATAACCTGATTGCTGAAGGCAAAATAAAACCTTTTATTATTGTCATGACTTATGGTATGACCAATGGTGTTAGAATTGGTGGTTTAAGAAACTTTGATATCACACCTTTCCAGACTGTTCTTGTTGACGAATTGATACCTTATGTTGATGCAAATTTCAGAACAATGGCAGATCAGCCTCACCGTGCTATGGCAGGACTCTCAATGGGTGGCATGGAAACTCATACTATTACATTAAACAAGCCTGAAGTTTTTTCTCATTTTGCTTTACTTAGTGGTGGCATGTACAAACCTGAAGAAATTAAAGATAAGTCAAAAGTTAAATTGATTTTTACCAGTTGCGGAAGTCGCGAAAATCCTGACGGAGTAAAGAATTCTATTGCGGCTTTAAAAGAAGCAGGTTTCAACGCTGTATCTTATGTCTCTGAAAATACAGCTCATGAATTCCAGACTTGGCGTCGCAGCTTACGTGAACTTGCTCCACTTTTATTTAAATAATAAAAAAAGTATGAAACCGGCATGCCTTAACAAAGCGTTTTTAATAATGCTTTTCAGGGCATGCGGTTTTTAAATATGGCCTTAGTGTAAATAATAAATCTAAATATGAAAAACCTCAATAGATTAATTGTAATAGCTTGTTTGGCATTTTCAATATCTGCAGCAGGTACTGCTCAGACACAAAATAATGAAACAAAAGAAGATTTTAAATCTTCATCTGTCAACCAGCAGGGTAAGCAATTTCCAAAAGTAAATTCTGAAAGACGTGTTCGTACCAGTATTTCAGCTCCTGATGCAAAAAAAGTGCAGCTCGATATAGGAGGAGTTAAGTATGATTTAACTAAAGATGAAAAAGGTAACTGGACAGGAGAATCTGCTCCTCAGGATGAGGGTTTTCATTATTATCAGTTAAATATTGACGGTGCTTCAGTGCCTGATCCGGGAACAAAATATTTTTATGGGGCCGGTCGCTGGGGAAGTGGCATTGAGATTCCGGCACCTGACGAAGAATTTTATGCACTAAAAGATGTTCAGCATGGTTTAGTAAGCGAAAAAAACTATTTTTCAAAAATTACCGGCTCGTTCAGAAGATGTTTTGTTTACACTCCTGCAGATTATTCAGAAAATAAAGATACCCGTTATCCTGTACTCTATCTGCAACATGGCAGTTTTGAGGATGAAACCGGTTGGTCTGCTCAGGGCAAAGCAAATCTTATAATTGATAATCTGATTGCTGATAAAAAGGCAGTTCCGATGATAATAGTAATGGATAATGGTTATGCATATAAGCAAAAATCGGACGGAGATAATGGCAGAAATCAAGCTTCTGTTTTTGAAGAAGTGATGATTAATGAGCTTATTCCTATGATAGATAAAGATTTTCGTACAATTGCCGATCGTGAACACAGGGCTATTGCCGGATTATCAATGGGTGCAAACCAGACTATGCGAATAATAATGAATAACACAGATAAGTTTGCTTATTACGGAGGATTCAGTGGTACCTCAAATTACCCGAGTACAGCTGAAGTCGACCCGGTAACCTTCCTTGGAGGAAAGTTTAATGATGGAAATTTAGTAAACAGGCAGCTGAAAGTATTATGGCTGGGATTAGGCACTAAAGAATCTGAACCTTTTCCCGGTTCAGTAGGTGCGTTTCGTAAAATGCTGGAAAAGCAGGGCATCAAATATACTTACTATGAATCACAGGGTACAGCTCATGAATGGCTGACCTGGAGAAGAGATTTAAAAGAATACGCACAATTATTGTTTAAGTGACAGTTGCATAAATAAAAATAAATATTTCAAATAATGAGGAACTTTTCTTTTCAACTTACCAAAATTCTGAGTTTAATTTTTCTGCAGTTTGCTTTTTTAAATCAAACATTAAATGCAGAAAATCCTGTAGTCCAGGCTCATTTTGCGCCTGATCCTGCACCTATGGTTTATAATGGTACTGTTTACATGTACGCAGGAGATGATATTCCCGGTTTCGACTTTTATTATATGACCAAATGGCGTGTTATGTCAACGACTGATATGGTCAACTGGACTGATCATGGTGTTCCTATCTCTCTGGAATCATTCAGCTGGGCAAGAGACCGTGCATGGGCAGCTCAGTGTATAGAAAGAAATGGTAAGTTTTATTGGTATATATGCGCACAGAGCGATAAAAATGATATGTCAATAGGGGTAGCCGTGTCAGATAAACCAACCGGACCGTTTAAGGATGCGATTGGGAAACCTCTTATTGCGAATGGAAGCTGGTCAAATATTGACCCGACTGTATGTATTGACGATGATGGACAAGCCTATTTGTATTGGGGTAATGGTGGTTTGTTTTATGTGAAACTCAATAAGGATATGATTTCTTATTCAGGTGAAATTGAAACAGTTCCACTTACAGTAGAAACTTTCGGAGGTAGCAGAGGAAACAGAGGATCCGGAGTTCAAAACAAAGACATGTTTGTAGAAGGTCCATGGTTTTATAAAAGGAATAATCTCTATTACATGATGTTTGCAGGAATGGGAAAAGGAGGAGAGAGTCTTTCTTATTCTACAAGTAAAGGCCCTACAGGCCCATGGCAATATCAGGGTAAGATTATGGAAAACCAGAAGACCAACAGTTTTACCAATCACGGCGGTATAATTGATTATAAAGGTGGTTCTTATCTTTTCTATCATACAGGTTTAATGCCTGATGGTGGCAGCTATGGAAGATCTGCATGTGTTGAAAAATTTGAGTACAACTCTGATGGCACTATTCCGGCTGTTAATATTTCAAAGGAGGGTCCTGCACCTGTTGGTGAAATTAATCCTTTTAACCGCATTGAGGCAGAAACCATGGCCTGGTCACAAAAATGCTCTGTTTCACAAAATAAAAAAGAAGGAGTGTTTGTTACAGAGACCCGCATGAAAGGTTTCATTAAAGTAAGAGAAGTAAATTTTGGTGAAAAATCTCCAAAATCATTTTCTGCTTCCCTGGCTGCAGGTGTAGATGGCGGAATTCTGGAAGTCAGACTTGACAGTGTCAAAGGCTCTTTGATTTCTTCAATTAAGTTGCCCCGTACAGGCGGATGGGATAATTTTAAAGTTCTTACTTCTGAGATATCACAGGTAGTTAATGGTAAACATGATATATTCTTCTGTTTCAACGGGCAAAACATTACCGCAGGCAGAGAATTATTTAACTTTGATTGGTGGAGGTTTCAATAAATAAAAAATTTATAATATGAAGAAGTTTATCTTTTTGTCAGCTGTACTGATATTTTCCACAATATCAGGTATAGCCCAGACTTTTCAAAAAACAGATTTTGGTATTAAGACGAAATCAGGAAAGACAGATATAGAAATACAGTTTTACAGTCCTGAGATAGTCAGAATTATTAAATCACCTGAAGGAAAATCTTTTGTAAAGAACAGTTTGTCAGTTGTGAAAAAGCCTCAGGCTACAAAACTGTTGACACAACAAGGCAATGGTTTCATAACTGTTAAAAGCAATAAGATAAGAGTTGATATTGAAACAGAAACCGGTAAAATTACTTTTAAAGATGTTACTGGTAAAAAGCTATTAGGTGAAAAAGCATCAGGCGCAACTTTCACTGAATTCAATGATGCTGGTAGTCAAACATATAATGTTGAACAAATATTTGCTCTGGATAAGGATGAATATATATATGGATTAGGTCAGCAACAGAGGGGTAAATTATCTCTTAGAAATGCAAAAATAAGGATGGTGCAGGGGAATACTGATGACTATGTTCCTTTTATTGTCTCAACAAATGGCTACGGATTATTTTGGGATAATTATTCTCCTACCGATTTTCAGGACAAACAGGGCGAAACCTCATTCAAATCTGAGGTTGGTGATTGCATAGATTATTATGTAATAAAAGGTGAGAATATCGATAAGTCAATTGCAGGAATGCGTGATTTGACCGGTCAGGCACCCATGATCCCTTTATGGACTTTTGGTTTCTGGCAAAGTAAAGAACGTTATAAAAGCCAGAATGAGATAGTTGGTGTTGTAAAAAAATATCGTGAACTGGGAGTTCCACTTGACGGAATAATTCAGGACTGGCAGTATTGGGGAAGTAATTATCTATGGAATGCAATGGAGTTTCTGAATACAGAATTTCCGAATCCTCAGAGGATGATAGATGATATTCATAACATGAATGCTCATTTGATTATTTCTATCTGGAATTCATTTGGTCCTCAAACCAAGCAATACCGTGAGATGAAACCAAAAGGAATGCTTCTCAATTTCGGAACATGGCCACAATCAGGATTAGAATCATGGCCTCCAAATCGTGAATATCCTTCAGGCGTGGAACCATATGACCCATATAATCCCGAAGCACGTGAGATTTACTGGAAGTATCTGCAAAAAGGACTTTTCTCTTTAGGTATTGACGGATGGTGGATGGATTCATCAGAACCTGATCATCTGGATTTCAAACCTTCTGATTTTGACTTAAAAACTTATCTGGGTTCTTTCCGTAAAGTCAGAAATGCATTTCCATTAATGACAGTTGGTGGCATTGCCGAGCATCAGCGTGCAGTGTGTGACACCAAACGTGTATTCATACTCACACGTTCAGCATTTGCCGGACAACAACGCTATGGATCAAATACATGGTCAGGTGATGTAAACTCATCATGGCAATCACTTCGCAATCAGATACCTGCAGGATTAAACTTTTCAATGAGTGCAATTCCTTACTGGAATACTGATATCGGTGGATTTTTCTCGGGCTCTTATAACAGAGGTTGGTCAGATGGATCAAAAAATCCGTTATTCCAGGAATTATATGTTCGCTGGATGCAGTTTGGAGCATTTACACCAATGATGCGTTCCCATGGCACAGAAACTCCAAGAGAAATATACAATTTCGGTAAAAAAGGAGAACCAATCTTCGATGCCCTGGCAAAAGCTATTAATTTAAGGTATTCTTTAATGCCATATATTTATTCTACAGCATGGACAGTAACTAATAATCAATCAACCTTTATGCGGGCATTGGTTATGGATTTTAAAGATGAGAAAGTCAATGAAATTACGAATGAGTATATGTTTGGTAAATCCATTCTTGTTGCTCCTGTTGTCAACGCTCAATATACTCCTGAAACTATTGTGAGAACTGATGCTGAAACCGGATGGAATAAAAACAATGGAACAAGCGGAAAAAAAGCTGAAACCGTGAATTTTTCAGAAGCTAAATCCACAAAAGTTTATTTGCCTGGTGGAACTGTTTGGTATGATTTCTGGACAAATGAGAAAATGAATGGTGGTCAGGAAATTAATAAAGAGACCTCAATCGATATAATTCCTCTGTATATTAAGGCCGGTAGTATCGTTCCATTTGGACCACAAGTACAGTTTGCCACCGAAAAGAAATGGGATGATCTCCAAATTCGTATTTATCCGGGAGCAAATGGTGAATTTACTTTGTACGAAGATGAAAATGACAACTACAATTATGAAAAAGGTATTTATTCAACCATTTCATTTAAATGGGATGATAAGAGTAAAATGCTTACAATAGGTGCCCGAAAAGGTTCATTTCCCGGGATGCTTACAGGCAGGAGGTTTAATATTGTTAAGATTGAAGCCGGTTCAGGTTCAGAAAAGCAGAAAATTAAAAGCGTAAATTATGCAGGTAAAAAGGTAACAATAAAACTATAATAAAATAGATTATACAATGAAGATCAGACTGATTTTTGTATTTGTTTTTATTTCATTCATTTGTAATGGTCAGATTGTAAAGAGTTTTTCTCAACTTACTGACAAAGTGATTGTGAATATGTCTGAGGGAATTCTGATTATTGCTCCGGTAGCTGAAAATGCTGCAAGAATAAAATATTTTAAGGACTCTGAAGGAAATCTGCCTGAGTTGATACTTTCTACTGATTTGCCTACTCCTGCATATAAGGTTTCGGATTTAAAAGATGAAATTTCAGTAATAACCAAAAACTTAATTGTATCATTGGATAAGAAGTCCGGAAGATTATCTTTTAAAGACTCTACAGGCAAAGTTTTTCTCAATGAAAAGGAAAACTCCCGATTTTTAATACCTGACTCAATTGGAGGTGAGGCATGTTTTTCATCAGAGCAAAGTTTTGAATCACCTGGTGATGAATACATTTTCGGACTTGGACAATTTCAGGATGGACAATATAACTTAAGGAATATACAAAGACGACTTACTCAGGTTAATACTCAAATTGCATTGCCTTTCATCTATTCCAGTAAGGGGTATGGCTTGTTGTGGCATCAATATGGATTAACAGATTTTAATCCGGCTGGAAGTTTTGTTAAGCTAGACAGGATGGAACAGCCAACTGCAGGAAATAATCAACTTGCAGAAGTAACAACGACGTCAGGTACACAAAGGATTTCTCAGAACCAGTCATTATACACAGGCAAGTTTTCGGTAGATCAGGATGGAGAATATTCTGTTTTTCTTGATCTCGGGAGTATGGGTAACAGGCATTTCGTGTCAATAGATGGGAAACCATGTATTGACCAGACAAATATGTGGCTACCCCCTACTTCAGGAACTTTAGTAAAATTATCTGCAGGAGAGCATCTTGTACAGATAATCTGTAAATCTGACAATACTCCTGAACTGTCATGGAAGAAGTGTGACAATGTTATGACATTCAGATCACCGGTTTCCAAAAAGCTTGATTATGTGATTTTCTACGGCCCTTCTGCTGAAAAAGTTATTTCAACCTATCGTAATTTATCTGGCAATGCTCCTATGTTTCCAAAATGGGCGTACGGTTTCTGGCAATGTCGTGAGCGTTATACTTCTGGTAAACATCTTGTCGAAACCGTTAAAGAGTTCAGAAAAAGAAATCTGCCTCTCGATGTTATTGTTCAGGATTGGCAATATTGGGGTAACAGAGGCTGGGGAGTACCTCAGTTTGACGAAAGGAATTATCCTGATCCTGCCGGTTTCATTAAGGAACTCCATAATTTGAATGCTCATTTTAATATATCAATCTGGTCAAATCCGGATAAAAATTCAGTGATAGGTAAGCAGTTTGTTGAGAAAAACCGCTTCATTTCAGGTACTAAATGGCTTGATTATTTCAATCCTGAAACAAGAAAAGAATACTGGAGTACATTAAAAGATAATATGTTTGATGTTGGGGTTGATTCATGGTGGATGGATGCAGTTGAACCCGAAAATGATGCGTTAAAAGGCACTACTACATTTGCCGGCCCGGGTGATTTTCTCAGGTTGACTTATCCACTTATGGTAAGCAAATCTGTTTATGAAGGGCAGCGGGCAGCATCATCGGATAAACGTGTTTGCATACTTACAAGGTCTGCTTTCCCGGGTCAACAAAAATATGGAGTCATCAACTGGTCGGGTGATATTGGTTTCTCATGGGATGTATACAGGAACCAGATTGTTGCAGGCCTTAATTATTCTATTACCGGATTTCCGTACTGGACTACTGATATCGGCGGTTTCTTCAGACCCGGGAGGTCACAATATACAGATGAAAAATATCATGAAACATTTATTCGCTGGTTTCAGTGGGGTACATTTAATCCTGTTTTCAGAGTTCATGGTTATCAGACAGAAACTGAACCCTGGAAATATGGTCAGACTGTTGAAGACAATGTTCGGAAAATGCTGGAATTAAGATACAGACTTCTTCCATATATTTATTCTGAAGCATGGCAGGTCACAAGTGCAGGCTCGACGATGATGCGTCCTTTAGTTATGGATTTCAGAGAAGATACAGCAGCTCTTAATATACCATATGAATATATGTTTGGTAAATCGTTTTTGGTTGCACCAGTTACTGAGGCCGGCAAAAAACAACAGGAAGTTTATCTGCCTGAAAATGTCGGTTGGTATGATTTCTGGAATGAAAAATACCATGAAGGTGGTCAGTCAATAAATGTTGAAACCCCACTTGATAAAATTCCTCTGTTCGTTAAATCCGGTTCAATAGTACCGTTTGCTAAAGTTGCACAAAATTCAAACGAGAGTAAATCAGATACTTTGGAAATAAAGATTTTCCCCGGGAAAGATGCTAAGTTTGAACTATATGAAGATGAAGGAGATAACTATAACTATGAAAATGGTAAATACACTGTAATTACATTCAATTGGAGTGACAAGAATAAAGTTCTGACTATATCAGAACGAAAGGGTGAATATCCGGGTTGTTTGCAAAAAAGAATTTTTAATATTGTTCTTGTAAGCGTAAAAAGTGTACCGGGTCAGGAGTCAAGCCGGAAAAATAAATCCGCAAAATATTCAGGAACCAGATTAAAACTTAAATTATAAAAGTTTGTATAAATAGATAATATCTTTAAATCAATACAATATGCTATTTAAAAAATCATTGCTGGCTTTATTAGCCCTGACAACAACTGGTTTGGGCTTTGCCCAGACTGAAAAATCTGCAGTAATTGAAGATTTTAAAATTACGCCTACAACTCAACAGGGGAAACAATATCCTCAGGTTAATTCTCAGAGACGTGTAAGGGCGCAAATAAAAGCACCGGGCGCTCAAAGAGTTCAGCTTGATATCGGTGGAGTTAAATATGATTTGAATAAGGACACAAGTGGTGTCTGGACTGGAGAATCAGCTCCTCAGGATGAAGGGTTCCATTACTATCAGTTAAATATTGACGGAGCAGGAGTGCCTGATCCGGGAAGTCTTTATTTTTACGGAGCAAGTCGCTGGGGTAGTGGAATTGAAATTCCTTCAAAAGATCAGGATTTCTTTGCATTGAAGAATGTTCCGCACGGACAATTACGTGAAAACTATTATTTTTCAAAAACATCAAACAGTGTACGTCGCGTTTATATTTACACTCCTCCGGGATATGAGAAAGGTAACCAAAGGTATCCGGTTTTATATTTGCAACATGGAATGGGTGAAAATGAAACAGGATGGGGCAATCAGGGTCACACAAATCTTATTATGGATAATCTGATTGCTGAAGGTAAATCAGTACCTTTTATTATTGTTATGGAAAACAGCAGTGTTGATTTGGGTGGCAGGCCACGTGGACCAAGACCAGGTGGACAGCAAGGACCAGCTGGACAACAAGGTCCTGGTGGACAACAAAGGCAAGGTGCAACTGGTAATCCAATGGGAAGCTTTAATTTTGCAGGTCAGTTTGAAAAAATATTAAAGGAAGATCTTATCCCCTATATTGAAACAACTTTCCGTGTATATGCTGATCAAAAACATCGCGCGATGGCCGGCCTTTCAATGGGTGGAATGCAGACAAAATCTATTGTAATATCAAATCCTGAGTTATTTTCGTATATTGGAATGTTCAGTAGCGGAACAATTACTCCTTCGGAAATCAAGGATATTGAAGCTCTTAAAAAAGTAGCAAAATTAGTTTTTATGAGTTTTGGCGGTCGTGAAGGTGGCGCGGCAAGAATCGGTTCAGCTGCTGAAGAATGGAACAAAATTGGCATAAAGGGCGTTTCTTATATTTCACCTGAAACAGCTCACGAATGGCATTCATGGAGAAGAAGTCTGAATGAATTTGCTCCACTTATATTTAAAGATAAATAATTAGGTTTTAAATATTGAAAAAACGGTTTTAGTAATTTATATTGAAACCGTTTTTTTATCATATAATTTTTCAGTTTTCCCAGTTTAACAACCTTTGCTCACCTTCCAGAACACGGATATCTGTAACATCCTGACTAACTTCAATTGTACCTCTGTAGTTGTTTAAATCGTCAAAGAGTGCAAAATAACGTATATGTATAAAGCGGCCTTTCATTTGAATCCAGAACTCTGCTTCTTTTCGCTCTCTTTTTTTGAAAGTTTCGATTATCTTCTCTACAATGTGTACACTTTCTTTGGGATGACAATTCTGAACTTTCCTGCCTATAATAGCTTTAGTCCTTGGGAAAATCCTGTGTTTTAGCCCCGAAAAGTATTTAACCTCATCATTTTCATCAACAAACGTTATGTCAACAGGAAGACTTTCCAGCATACAAATTAATTGATCAGCTTTGAGAAATCCCGTTCCAAGGTCGATCAGATCACTTATTCCGAAATTTTCTTTAACTTTTTTACTAATATCAGGTTTTATACCAAAACACCATCCGATTTCTTCACTTTGTAAAAGCATTTCATCCCATATTTTTTCAGGAACAGCTTTTATTGCAACCGGAAAAATTATTTTTTCTTCCCTGAATATCAAAGGGAAAATGACAAAAAACAGCTTTCCAAGTTCCTTGTTTACGGTTTCAATATCCGGTTTTCCTGTTTTAAGTATATATTCAAGAGCTTTTAAGCTATTTCTGAAATCATCGTGGAATGACCACATTAAATGAAGACAGCGATAATGTGTGAAAGTTTTTTCGAGATAGGGGAAGAGAATATTTTCTTTTTTTATGTAGTGAAGCTCGTATTGTTTTATCTCTTCAATGAAACCAAGAAGACGATTCAGAGATTCTGTCAGATTTTCGTTATTGTCTTTAAAAACGGATCTTATAACAGGTCTTATTTCAGCTACTCTTTTTTCCATTTCCCTGTTTTCAAGCATCAGGTAGTAAAGGAAATGATCTTTTTTTGGTGAAACCGGTTGTTGAGATAACAGAGAGTTGCTGAATACGTTGATGATTTTTGCAACATTATATTTAACCTTCTCAAAAGCAATACCTTCAGTTATTAATTGATCTAGAACTATCATTGTGTCTTCAGCACTGACACATTTTATATTTGTATCAAACTCATCGATTAGTTTTTTCCCGTTCTCTCCATTAACAAAGCGTCTGGCAAATTCTAAAAGTTTGTCTGAAGTTGATCCTGAATTCTGTATTAATTCTGACATATTATTTTAGTTAAATTGTTAAATATCAATATTTATGACTAAATATAAAACAATATTGGCAAATAGTTGTTACAAATAAAGGGTAAAAAAAATAAAAAAACAAAGCATAAAAAGATAAAAAGGTCTTATAATACCGAAAAAAGAATTATATTTGCATTATAAATTTTTGCATATGTTTAATAAGGAGACTGAGTATGCTTTAAGAGCTTTGGTATACATCCAGGTTCAAAACTACAAAAGTAACAGGCCGGGTATTGAAGAAATTGTCAGGGAAATTGATGCTCCCGGTTCTTTTGTGGCTAAAATTCTTCAAAGATTGGTTAGAAACGGATTTGTAAAATCGGCAAAAGGCAAAGGTGGAGGATTCTTTTTTGACCCTGATAAGTCTGAGCTACCGTTACGCGATGTTATTGTTTCGGTACAAGGTGATCAGATTTTCACAGGTTGTGGTTTCGGACTAAAGTATTGTACAGACGAAAAACCGTGTCCTTTACACGAGCAATATGCAATAATCAGGGATTCAATAGATAAATTAGTTAATACAGAAACGGTGCAATCACTGGCAAAAAAAGAGATTCAATTATGGTAACAAGAAATTATTTAACTGAAGAAGTTAAGGACAATCCGCATATGGTGGATGTCCGGAAAATGTATGACAAAGAAAGTGCACAAATAATGCATATGACGCTTAAACCAGGTCAGAGTCTTAAACCTCATAAAACTCCGGTTGATGTGGTGTTTTATATTCTTGAAGGAAATGCAACAGTACAGGTTGGTGAAGAGGTAATGACTTTCGGACCGGATACTCTTGTTGAAAGCCCTGCGTATATTGTTCATTGCCTTAGTAATGAAGGATCCGCTGATACAAGGATTATGGTAATTAAGGCCCCGAGGCCTGTTGCAACAACCAAACTTTTATAAAACAATGAGTGAGTTGATTAATAATTCAGATTTTCGTAAGAGCAGGCTTAAAAGTCTGATTCTTAAACTTCATGATGGTGAGGACGCAAAGAAGGTACGTTCTGAGCTTATTAACACTTTGCAAAACATCCCTTATGGCGAAGTTGTAGAGGTTGAGCAGGAACTCATTTCCGAAGGACTTCCTGAATCTGAAGTGCTGAGGCTATGTGATATTCACGGGCAGGTTCTCGATGGACATATTGATCAAAGCGGTTCTAAAGAGATTCCTGAGGGCCATCCTCTGGACGTTTTCTTAAAGGAAAATGAAGAGCTGATTAAAGTTTTAAAACTTACACAGGAATTTTTACGAAATGTTGACAGCGTGAAAGATGAAGATTTCTCAGGTTATGTTTTAAAACTTCAGAAGTGTTTCAACGAACTAATGGATGTCGATAAGCATTACAAAAGGAAGGAATACCTGCTTTTCCCTTATCTGGAGAGAAATGAAGTTACAGGACCTCCAAAAGTAATGTGGGGTAAACATGATGAAATACGTGAGCAGCTTAACGGATGTATAGAATTATTAGGAAATAAGTCATTGACAAAAGGAGATCTTAATGATGCTCTTGATCTTTTGTTTAATCCTGTATTAATGTCAATGTCTGACATGACTACAAAAGAGAAGGATATTTTATTTCCGATGGCAATGGATTTATTGACAGAAGAAGAATGGTGGGCAATACATAAACAGACACTGGAGTTTGGTTTCACGCTTTATGATCCACAGGTTGAATGGAAACCATCTGCTGAAATTATTAATTCATTTTCAGGTGAAAGTGTATTGAATGAAACCGGAACTTTGCAACTCCCATCCGGAAGCTTCACTGCAAAAGAAATCATGGCAATACTGAATTCACTGCCTGTAGACCTGACTTTTGTTGATAAGAATGATAAGGTTAAATATTTTTCCCAGGGGAAGGAAAGAATCTTTACGCGAAACCGGTCTATTATAAACCGTGATGTTCGTCTATGCCATCCTCCGGGTAGTGTTCATATTGTAGAAAAAATTCTTGAGGACTTTAAGTCCGGTAAAGCAAGTGTTGCTCCATTCTGGATTCAGATGCAGGGTAAATTTATACACATTGAGTATTATGCTTTACGGGATGAAAATGGTGACTATCTTGGTACGCTGGAGGTTTCACAAAACCTTACGGAATTACGGAATCTTGATGGTGAAAAACGAATTCTTTCTTATTCTGAAAAATGATTATGGAGAAACTAATCATAACACCTAAAACAAAAATTTTTGATTTGATTGAAACTTTTCCTGAACTGGAGGAGGTTATTATAAATATGGCTCCTGAGTTCCGGAAGCTTAAAAATCCTGTGCTAAGGAAAACTATTGGCAAGATTACAACAATTAGTCAGGCTGCAATGATAGGAAATTTGAAAGTTGATGTTGTTGTAAACAAACTAAGAGAAGCAATAGGTCAGGATAAAATAGAAATCACTGATTGTACAGAGACCGTAATAAATTCAAAAAAGCCTGAATGGTTTAATAATAAATCCATTGTATACAGCATTGATGCAAAGAGAATGCTTGATGCCGGAGAACAACCAGTTCATGAGGTACTTGCAACATTGAGTAAAATGAACCTGCGTGAAATCACTGAAGTAAAAGCCCCGTTTTTGACTGTGCCTCTGATTGACAAAGCAACAGGATTGGGTTTTGATTATTGGGTAAACAAAAAATCACAAAATGAGTTTCTGATATATTTCACATTGTCAGAAAAAAGATAATATGTAATATTGCATTGAAAATTTAAATAAAATTGCAATGCATGAATTATTGATATCCGAAAATGCCGAACGTGAAGTAATATATAAAGAATTGCTTCCTCAGATTACTTCCATCGTTGAACCCGGACCGGAAATGGTCATTTCGAATATGGCAAATGTGTCTGCAATACTCAAAGAAGCATTTGGTTTTTTTTGGATAGGTTTTTATTTGGTAAAGAATGATCAATTATTGCTGGGCCCGTTTCAGGGCTCTCTGGCATGTACACGGATTCATAAAGGAAAAGGTGTTTGCGGTACATCATGGGAAAAGGGCCAAACAATAATAGTACCTGATGTTGAAAAGTTTGAAGGTCACATAGCATGTAGCTCTCTGTCAAAATCTGAAATTGTTGTACCTCTGTATTCTGATGGAGAAGTATTCGGGGTCCTGGATATTGACAGCGACAGATTAAGCTATTTTGATGAGCTGGACAGACAGTATCTCGAAAAGATTATAAACATTTTAGGCTTCTGAGAGATGGATAATTTTGCAGCTATTGATTTTGAAACCGCTAATCAGAGTCTTTCAAGTGTTTGCAGTGTCGGAGTTGTAATCGTCCGTGATGGAGCTATATTTGATAAGTATTACAGTCTTATACAGCCTGAACCAAACTACTACAGTTACTATAATACAAGAGTTCACGGTCTTAAGGCCAGAGATACAGACAGAGCCATGATATTTCCTAAAGTCTGGTCTGAAATTGTTCCATTAATAGAAGGTCTGACTCTTGTGGCTCATAATAAAAGCTTTGATGAGAGCTGTTTAAAAGCAGTATTCAGAACCTATTCAATGGATTATCCGGATTATGAGTTCAAATGTACTTGTCAGAAATCAAGAAAGGTTTTGCCAAATCTGCCAAACCACCAGTTACAAACCGTTTCTGAGTATTGCGGATATTTTTTAAAAAATCACCATCATGCTCTTGCGGATGCTGAAGCATGCGCTATGATTGCACTTGAAATATTATAAAAAAAGAAAGGCTATCCAAGCCGGACAGCCTTATCAAAAAATGTCTTTGAAAGTTAATTCTTATTTCTTTGAATCATCAATAGAAATTTTTCTGAATTCTTTCATAGCCTTTTCAATTTCCAGTGATGCCTTTCTTGCGCGGGCACCTGCTGCTTTGTTACCATTTCCAGCCTGTAAAGCTGCATTTTTCTGGAATTCGGCGATAAGACCGTTAGCTTTTTCGAGTAATGCGTTCATGACATTGGATTTTTATTTGTTAAGAATATTGCAAAATTATAACTTAGATTCAATTAGAAAATACTTAAGAGCCTTTTTTTTAAAAAAAAATTGAATTTCGCGTTTTTTTTTAAGAAAATGGCTCTTTTTTATGGATTTTGAAGTCAACTTTTTGGGTAAAGATGATTTGTACCCCAAGTATTGACAAAAATTCTCCATCAGATTTACACATTAATCGCATATTTGCATCCGGATTTATAATTGACCATCCACTTTGAGTGGGCTTTTTAATAATTATTACTTACAAATGAGAAACTTTAGTCTTAAAACATTTTTTCTGTTATTATTAACTTCTATAATTTCAACCAATGTTGTCAAATCTGAAGTTCCTGCATTTCCGGGAGCATGGGGAGGAGGTATGTATACAACAGGAGGCAGAGGCGGTGCTGTTTATTATGTAAATACTCTTGCTGATAATAATACAGGCAATTCTGTAACTAAAGAAGGTTCATTAAGATGGTGTATCAGTCAGTCCGGAGCCAGAACTATTTTGTTTAAAGTTTCAGGTTTAATCAATCTTACCAGCAGATTGAATATTAAAAACGGCAACCTGACTATAGCCGGACAGTCAGCACCCGGTGATGGCATCTGCCTTAAAGGCAATGAAGTCAGTGTTGATGCTGATAATGTAATAATCAGATTTATGAGATTCCGTATGGGAGATATTAATAATGTTGAATCAGATGCAATTTGGGGACGATACAGGAAAAATATAATTATTGACCATTGTTCTATGAGCTGGTCTGTAGATGAATGTTCTTCGTTTTATAGTAATAGCAACTTTACTATGCAATGGTGCATATTGTCTGAATCGCTTAAGGTTTCGGTGCATGACAAAGGTTCTCATGGATTTTGTGGTTTATGGGGTGGCAAAAATGCAACTTTTCATCATAATCTTATGGCTCATCACGACAGCAGAAATCCGAGATATAATGGATGGAAAAGAGATGGGTTAGATTATACAAATCCTTTTGAAGAAGAGAGGATGGATTTCAGAAATAATGTTATTTATAATTATGGATCAAATGGAGGCTATGGTGGTGAATCCGCCGGGAAGTACAATGTTGTAAACAATTATTACAGGCCCGGGGCTGCAACAAGTAGCAGCGTAACTGGTAGATTCTTACAAATTGATATAGATAAGGGTACAACAGTAATATTACCGAGACATGGTAAATTTTATGTTGCAGGGAATATTATTCACAATAATACCTCTGTAAATTCGAATAACAGAAACGGTATCAGGAATAATACAGGTTTCCCACTGGATACTTGTCTGGTAAAAGAACCCTATGTCGTTCTTCCAATAATGCAGCATACGGCGGCTAAGGCTTTTGATAAAGTTGTGGCATTTGCAGGTGCAAGCTTAAAAAGAGATACTATAGATGCCAGAATAGCACGTGAAACCAGGACAGGTACTTATACTTATACCGGTTCAAAAGGGGGAACAAAAGGTATTATTGATACACAGTCTGATGTTGGTGGATGGCCTGAATATAATTCATTACCTGCACCTGCTGATTCTGATATTGATGGAATTCCTGATGGATGGCTTGATGCAAATTGCCCGGGTAAGAAAGCTAAAGATGTTAATTCTGAAGGTTATACATATCTGGAGGTATATCTAAACAGTCTGGTTTCATCAATAATTGAGAATCAGGATTCTGAAACGGTAATTTCAGGTATTCTGTTACCAATGGTTAATATTGAAAGTCCAAAAGCGTTTTATGTTAAGGGCTTGAATGCTATTCAAATAGTGGCTCCGGATGATTTTGATGAATTATTTTTATTTTCAATAGATGGCAAAATCACCGGACATGTCAAATTAAGCAGGACTAAAGCTCATATTTTTGATTGTTCAAATATGAACAAGGGCGTTTATATTGTAAAAATTAAATATACCAATGGTTTCTCAGGTACAACTAAAGTACTGATAAACTAAATAAATAAAATAACTATTATAAGGTTTACCACGCTTACTATGGTGAATCCTGTCGCTAAAGGTTTTATAAGTTGTTTCCTTTTTTTGGAGAAACCAATAGCATAAAACATTTTTACAATATTGTTACTCATAGTTGCCAGGAGGCAGCTGGAAGCAATCAGATTTAAATCAATCGAAGCTGAATTACCCTGAATAAGATTTAAGATAAATGGAGTAATGTCTCCCAACCCGGATAGAACGGATAAAAGTGAAACCCCGCTTTTGCCAACATACTCTATTGTATAATAGGTAAGTATAGTAAACAGTACAAAAAGAAAAGCGAAAATTAAGGCGATTTTGAATTCCAGAGGATTGTCTGAAGTGCTGCTCATTTCTTCTTCAATATCAGCTCTTTCTGAATGTTTGAACTTTACAAAAATTATTATTCCCACAGCTATGGAAATTATCATCAAAACTACCATCGGAATTAATAATTTTGAGAAAACCTGAGAATTAAAAATAGCTATTACAATCAGTAATCTGAGAAACATCATTCCAACCGCAATAAACATTGCAGAAATATATTCAGGCAAAAGCTTTTCAGGAGCTGTTCTGCATTTTCTTGACAGTATCGTAATAGTTGCAGTACTACTATATAAACCTCCGATAAGACCTGAAACAATTACTCCGGATTTCGGGAAAACGTATTTTCTTAGTATATAACTTGTATAAGATATAGCTGATACGATTACCGTTGCAAGCCAAATGCGGTACGGGGTAAGACTTATTTCTGAGATAATTCTTTCATCCGGTAACATTGGGAGGATGATGAAGGCAATTAATAAGAATTTGGCAAGTGTGATGAATTCATCATTATTCATTTTATGTGCAAGCTCAACAAAAGTAGTTTTCATTTCGGAAAGCAGTAAAACAACTACAACAACCGAAACATAAAACCATGAGGGAGTTAGTTTAACTAATGGTCCCATGCAATATGTAATCAGGGCAGTTATTATTGCTGTAAGACCATAATCCTCAAGGGCTCTTATCTTAAAGAAGTAATTAATACCAAGGAACAAGGCAATTACCAGACCTCCACCTGCAAATAGTGACATGTCAGAGGGCTTGAAAATATATAGTAAGTATCCCAAAAGTCCGATAAACGTGAAAGTTCTGTCAGATCCAAAAATAGTTTTTTCTCTGTTTAAATTAAGTCTTCTTTGTGAAAGACCTATCAGTAGAGAAAAAACAAGGACTAAAAGAAAGTCCGGCATTCCTTCAGGTATAAGCTGATTAAAGTTCGTGTTCATTTTTCATTTCTTTAGTCCATTTGGAATATGGCAATCTTGCCAGACTGCCATTGTAATATTTTTTAATTCCTGTTACTTCTTTTCCAAGCCAATCAGGTTTTTCAAAAGTTTCGTCTATACTATCAAGCTCAATTTCAGCAATAATAAGACCAAGATTTTCACCAAGGAATTCATCTACTTCATAAATATGTTTTCCTGCCGGTACATAGTGTCTTATCTTTTCGATACTACCTCTTGTGCAGAATTTGAAAAGTTCATCAGCCTCTTCTTTTGGTATTTGTTTCTCCCATTCGAAACGTGAGATACCCGATTCATCGCCGGGACCTTTAATAGTAATGTAACCTGCTTTATCTGAAATCCTTATTCTGATACTGCAATTTTCAGAAGGAATATATCCTTGTTTATAATATACTTTGCCTGTTTCAAGTAGACTGAAGTCTGCTTTTACAGTAAACTTGCGTTCAATTTCTATAGCCATTTACTATTATTTATACTGTAAAAATAATCAAATAATATTCACCCGTTTTACATATTGATATTTAATCACTAAGTTATTAAATATGCTCTACAACATTGTTTTGTAACACTGTGTTTGAGTTGGATTTCAATTCGAGTTTTTATACTTTGCGTGGCCTTTTAAAAAAGGCGATGTTAACTGTTATATCAAAAATACCATAAAGATTTTGTATTATGAAAGTTTATCAAACTAATGAAATCAAGAACATTTCCATATTGGGAAGTTCAAGAGCCGGGAAAACCACACTCGCAGAAGCTATGCTTTTCGAGGGTGGTTTGATAAAACGTCGCGGGACCGTTGAGGCTCAAAACACAGTAAGCGACTATTTCCCGGTAGAGCATGAATATGGTTATTCTGTATTTCCTACTCCATTTCATGTGGAATGGAATGGTAAAAAATTAAACTTTATTGATTGTCCGGGATCGGATGATTTTGTTGGAGGTTCTGTTACAGCTTTAAATGTAACTGATCAGGCATTAATTCTGATTAATGGTCAGTACGGAGTTGAAGTAGGAACTCAAAACAGTTTCAGAAATACCGAAAAATATAATAAACCAGTCATTTTTGTTGTGAATCAACTGGATCATGATAAAACTGATTATGATAAACTGATAGAACAACTTAAAGAAACATACGGTAATAATTGTGTGCCGGTTCAATATCCTGTTGCATGTGGCCCGAACTTTAACTGCATAATAGACGCTCTGATTATGAAACGTCTTACATGGAAACCCGAAGGTGGCGCCCCTGTAATTGATGAAATACCGGCAAATGAATTGGCAAAAGCTCAGGCTATGCATGCTACCCTGGTTGAGGCTGCTGCTGAAAATGACGAGGAGTTAATGGAAAAATTCTTTGCAGAAGATACTCTTTCAGAAGATGAAATACGTAAAGGCGTTCGTGAAGGTTTAATTTCAAGAAGTCTTTTCCCTGTATTCTGCGTTTGTGCAGCTAAAGATATGGGTGTGAGAAGACTAATGGAATTCTTAGGCAATGTTGTACCTTTTGTATCTGATATGCCTAAGTATAAAAACACCAAAGGTGAAGAAGTTAGTGCTGATTCTAATGCTCCTGCCAGTGTTTTCTTCTTTAAAACATCGGTTGAACCACATATCGGTGAAGTAAACTATTTCAGAGTAATGTCAGGAACACTTAAAGAAGGTGATGATTTGCTCAATAGTGACAGAGGTTCAAAAGAACGTATTGCTCAAATATTTGCAGTTGCGGGTTCAAACAGAATTAAAGTTGAAGAATTAAAAGCCGGTGATATCGGAGCTACTGTAAAGCTTAAGGATGTGAAAACCGGTAATACATTGAATGCCAAAGGCTCTGAACATACTTTCAAGTTTATTAAATATCCTGATCCCAAATATCGCAGAGCTATTAAGCCCGTAAACGAAGCTGATGTTGAAAAAATGATGGCCATAATCAATCGTATGAGGGAAGAAGATCCTACATGGGTTGTCGAGCAATCAAAAGAACTTAAACAGACTATTGTATTCGGACAGGGTGAATTCCATCTCCGCACTCTTAAATGGAGACTGGAAAATGACGAAAAACTACAGATACAATTTATTGAACCGAAGATACCATATCGTGAAACCATTACAAAAGCTGCAAGAGCTGATTATCGCCACAGGAAACAATCAGGTGGTGCAGGTCAGTTTGGAGAAGTTCATTTAATTGTTGAGCCATATATTGAAGGAATGCCTACACCTGAAATTTATAAATTTGGTGGTCAGGAATTCAAAATATCTGTTCGTGATACTCAGGAAGTTCCATTGGAATGGGGAGGTAAACTTATATTTATCAACAGTATTGTAGGTGGCGCTATTGATGCCAGATTCCTTCCGGCGATTCTCAAAGGTATAATGTCAAGAATGGAACAAGGTCCTCTTACCGGCTCTTATGCCCGCGATGTTCGCGTAATTGTATATGATGGTAAGATGCACCCGGTTGATTCCAATGAAATCTCATTTATGCTTGCAGGTAGAAATGCCTTTAGTGATGGGTTCAAGCAGGCAGGTCCAAAGATTCTTGAGCCTATTTATGATGTGGAAATACTTGTCCCCGGTGATCGTATGGGTGATATTATGAGTGATCTTCAGGGAAGGAGAGCTTTAATAATGGGAATGAGCAGTGAAAAAGGTTATGAAAAATTGATGGCTAAAGTTCCATTAAAAGAATTATCATCATATTCTACAACTTTAAGTTCATTAACCGGTGGGCGTGCATCATTCAGTATGAAATTTGCTTCCTACGAGCTTGTACCTACAGATGTACAGGATAAACTTCTTAAAGAATACGAAGCTCAACAGCAAGAAAAAGATTAATCATTTTCAACGTAATAAAGAAACCTGCTCATGTGAAATATGTAGCAGGTTTTTTTATTTACTTCTTTTTGATAACTTATTTTTACATTTTTTCATATCATAAGTTAATTTGTGTTTTTTTTATTCCAAAAAACAAATGTTAAAGTTGAAATGTTAAAATTTGAACTTACTTTTGTTTTATGAAGAAATGGGTAATATGGTTTTTGGTAGCTGTAATGGCTTTGACGTTTGCCAGTTTGCTAACGTTGCAATACTCATATATACATACTTTGATTGATACAAGAAAGGAACAGTTCAATGAAGCTGTCAATCGAAGTCTTTTTCAGGTAATAAAAAATCTGGAACTTGATGAAACTGCCAGATTCCTTGAAGAGAATCTGGAGGAAAAGGAAAAAAATACGATGCAGGCTTCCGGTTTCAACAGTAATATTGTTTTAAAAAAATCTTCATCACGTCTGCTTTCAATAGGTAGCAATATTACTTTTTCATCTGTTTGGGAATACGAACAAAATTTCACTTTGTCTCAGACAGGACCGCAGGTTTTTATCTCGATGAGCAATGGTAAAAACAAGATAGCAAACCCCACGTTAAGGATGCAGGAAAATTTAAGAGAAAGATATCTTGTGCAAAAAAAATTCCTTGATGATGTTGTTCTCAGGATACTTTATGAGGCAAATGATTTACCGATTGAGCAACGTGTGGATTTCAGCAAGCTTGAGCATTATCTGAAGGTTGAGCTGACAAATAATGGTCTTGGTACTATGCCTTTTCTTTTCAAAGTAAAGGATAAATATGATAATGAGGTATACCGGAGTCCTGATATGATAAACGAGCCTGAAAATGGCTATAAACAGGCTCTTTTCCCAAATGATCCGGGTATTAAGACCGGCACTTTATTTTTATATTTTCCAACAAGAAAAAACTACATTTTTGAACTAACTAAAATATTCGTTCCGTCAATATTATTTTCTTTCGTTTTGCTGTTTGTATTTGCTTTCACGATTGTTATTATTTTCAGACAGAAAAAGCTAAGCGATATGAAAAACGATTTTGTAAACAATATGACACATGAGTTGAAAACACCTATTTCTACCATTTCGCTGGCTGCTCAGATGTTGAAGGATGCAGATGTGGGTAAAACGCCTCAAATGCTTAAGCATATTTCAGGCGTAATAGTTGATGAGTCTAAACGTCTTGGTTTTCAGGTTGAAAAAGTATTACAGGTTTCATTGTTTGAAAGAGACAATTCAACATTGACATTCAAAGTTGCTGATGTCAACGAAATGCTTGATTCTATTGTTTCAACTTTTAAACTAAAGGTTGAGAATTTTGATGGTGAGATAGTTACCGGTTTAAATGCAACTATGTCTGAAATTACTGCAGATGAGATGCACTTGACTAATGTCTTTTTTAATTTACTTGATAACGCTGTTAAATATCGCAGTAATGACAGGGATTTGAAACTGGAAGTTTTAACCTGGAATGAAAAAGGAAGAGTATTAATTTCTATAAAAGATAACGGGATAGGTATAAAGAAAGAACATTTAAAGAAGGTTTTTGAAAGATTTTACAGGGTTCCTACCGGTAATGTTCATAATGTCAAGGGCTTTGGTCTTGGATTGGCATACGTTCAGAAAATTATTGAAAATCACAACGGTACAATCAAGGCAGAAAGTGAATATAATGTAGGTACAGAATTTATTATAAGTTTACCACTAATAAAAAATGAGCTATGACAGAAGAAAAATTGCGTATTCTTTTATGCGAGGATGACGAGAATTTGGGAATGCTTTTGCGTGAGTATTTGCAGGCAAAAGGATTGGTAACTGATTTGATGGCTGACGGTGAAAAAGGTCTCCGGGCTTTTCAAAAAGCTAAATATGATTTGTGTGTCCTTGATGTAATGATGCCAAAAAAAGATGGCTTCTCCCTTGCTCAGGATATCAGGGCTATCAATGCTGAAACACCAATTATATTTTTGACCGCTAAAAACCTAAAAGAAGATATTCTTAATGGTTTTAAACTGGGTGCAGATGATTATATAACAAAACCTTTCAGTATGGAAGAATTATTGTTTAGAATCGAAGCAATAATAAGAAGGGTTAAAGGTCAGAAAGCAAAAGATGTTTCTGTATATGAGATTGGAAAATTCATTTTTGATACACAGAAGAACATTCTTTCGTTAGGTGACAAGCAGACACGTCTTACAACAAAAGAATGTGATCTGCTTTCTTTGTTGTGTAGTCATAGAAATCAGATTCTGGAAAGGAACTATGCTTTAATGACTATTTGGGAAGAAAATACTTATTTCAATGCCAGAAGTATGGATGTTTATATTACTAAGCTTAGAAAGCATCTTAAAGATGACGAAACCATTCAAATCATGAATATTCATGGCAAAGGATATAAACTGGTCGCACCTGAATGAGTAATAATATATTCTGAAAAATAATTTTACCTGAAAACTGCCTCTCTGAAGTTTCCTGACTTTAGAGGGGCAGTTTTCTTATTGTTTTTTTTAACTCATTTGAAAAAGTTATTTGGT
>CAZCWK010000020.1:0-4047 GCA_964502355.1 uncultured Bacteroidales bacterium | reverse complement strand
ATCTTCAAATTTTCACTATCTTCGCCCCGCTTTTTATGGTAGTGGTTGGATATTTCCAAAATGCTCATAATAAGCGCAGTAATAAATATTTAAATTTTTTTTATGAACAATTACGAAACCGTTTTCATTTTGACTCCCGTTTTGTCTGATATTCAGATGAAGGAAGCGGTAGAAAAATTCAAAGCTCTGCTGGTAGCAGAAGGCTCTGAAATTGTTAATGAAGAATCCTGGGGATTGCGCAAGCTAGAATATCAGATTGCCCGTAAATCTACCGGTTTCTATCAGATGATCGAATTTAAGGCTAACCCAAACGTGGTTGCTAAGTTGGAAATTAATTTCCGTCGTGACGAGCGTGTTCTTCGTTTTATCACTGTAAAACAAGACAAGTTCCATGCACTTTATGCAGAGAAGAGAAGAAGTTTAAAACAAACCAAAGAAGTTAAGGAGGACTGATAATGGCACAAAATTCAACAGAAATACGTTATTTGACACCTCCTACGGTGGATTTAAAGAAGAAAAAGTATTGTCGTTTTAAAAAGAGCGGCATTCGCTATATTGATTACAAGGATCCTGAATTTCTAAAGAAATTCCTGAATGAACAAGGTAAAATTCTTCCAAGACGTCTTACAGGTACTTCATTAAAGTATCAACGTAAAGTTGCTCAGGCAGTTAAGCGTGCAAGACATCTGGCGTTGTTACCTTTTGTAACTGATATGATGAAATAACCAGTAAAAAAGGAAAAACGATATGGAAATTATACTGAAAGAAGATATAGCTACATTAGGCTATAAAGATGATATAGTGACGGTTAAAGATGGATATGGTAGAAATTATCTTATACCTCAGGGTAAAGCGATAATTGCTTCTTCATCTGCAAAAAAAGTTCTTGCAGAAAATCTAAAACAACGCTCACACAAATTAGCTCAATTAAAGAAAGATGCCGAAGCTTTGGCTGAAAAATTGAAAGCTGTAAAATTGACTATTGGAGCTAAAGTAAGTACTACTGGTAAGATATTCGGTTCTGTTTCTTCGATTCAGATTGCTGAGTGTCTTGAAAAAGAAGGTTTCGAAATTGATAGAAAACATATATCTATCAAAGATGCAGTCAAAGAAGTAGGTGATTTTACTGCAATTGTAAAACTTCATCGTGAAGTTAGCGTAGAAATGCCTTTTACAGTCGTTGCTGAGTAATATTCAATATTAACCGTTCCGGTGGATTTCGGTTATATAGAAATAGAAAATACATTAGAAAAAAGCTCCCGGTGATATTTCGCCGGGAGCTTTTTGTATGTCATATGTTTACATTTTTTTGTCAGCAAAATATGAGCATAAAAAAAGTCCACTGACTATCAGTGGACTTTTTAATCTCTTTTCTGCTTAATTAATTTGCAGGAACTTCAGCAGGAGCTTCAGCAGGAGCTTCAGCAGCTACAGTTGTGTCAGCAGCAACGGTTGTGTCAGCAGCAACAACTTCTTCAGTTGCAGGAGCTTCAGCAGGAGCTTCAGCAGCTTTTTTACTACATGATGCAAAAGAAACTGCAACGATAACAGCTAAGAATAATACTAATTTTTTCATTTTTTTTTGTTTTAAAACAATAAATAGGAGTTCTTTGAAATCGCGGCAAAATTAAGTATAATTTTTGTTATGATTGCCTCAAAAAGCAAAAAAAAATTAAAAATCTTTTTTTTATAACAAAAAAGCACTAAAAATCGTCCAAAATCAATGAATTTTGTCAGTTAAGGGGCCCGAAAAAAAGAATTTGGTCTTTTTATAACTACTAAAATGCTAATTTTGTATAAGAAAAAATATTATGACTGATAATACAAATTTTCAATCTAAGAAAGTCGCATATTTGAGTTTAGGTTGTAAACTGAATTTTACTGAAACCTCGAGTATCGGAAGAATTCTGAACGAACTTGGATATTCCAAAATAAAGCCGGGTGAGAATCCTGATGTTTGCATTATAAATACTTGCTCTGTAACTGAAACTGCTGATAAAAAGAGTCGTCAGGCAATAAATCGTTTTATAAGAAAATATCCTGATTCAATAATGATTGTCACAGGATGTTATGCTCAGTTAAAACCTGAAGAAGTTTCAGGAATTCCGGGTGTTAATCTGGTTTTGGGGGCAAATGAGAAATTTGATATTGCTAAATATCTGAATGAGAATACCAAAAAAAATTCTTTTGTCAATGTATCCGGTTTGAATGATATTAAAAAATTTAATCCATCATTTTCGAGAGATGATAGAACAAGGTATTTCCTGAAAGTTCAGGATGGGTGTGATTATTTCTGTACTTATTGTACTGTCCCTTTTGCGCGTGGAAGAAGCAGAAACGGGTCGATTGCTGAATTGATAGGTCAGGTTGAAATGATTGCCTCTGAAGGTGCAAAAGAGGTTGTTCTAACTGGTGTTAACATCGGTGATTTTGGAAAATCAACTGGCGAAACTTTTCTGGAGCTGATTAGAGCTCTTGATTTAGTTGATGGTATCGAAAGATTCAGGATTTCTTCTATAGAGCCAAATTTATTAACTACGGACATTATAGATTTTGTGAGCTCATCGAAGCATTTTGCGCCACATTTCCATATTCCATTACAATCAGGAGATGACACAATGCTAAATCTGATGCATCGAAGATATGATACTGTTCTTTTTAAATCCAGAATAGATCATATACGCAAAGTATTGCCGCATGCCTTTATAGGTGTAGATGTCATTGCCGGAAGCAGAGGTGAAACTCCGGAATTATTTGAAAATACTTTCAATTTTATAAACCAACTTGATGTATCTCAGCTCCATGTCTTTACTTATTCTGAAAGGCCGGGAACTCAGGCACTCAAAATCGGAAATCCTGTTAATCTGTCTGAGCAGAAAGAAAGACATATCAGATTACAGAAATTATCGGATAATAAATGGAAAGATTTTTATGAAAGGTATACTGGCTCTGTTATGAATGTTTTATTTGAACATACTAATCCGGAAGGATTAATGCACGGTTTCACAGATAATTATATAAGAGTTGAGGCTCCCGGAGATAAGAAGTTGATTAATAAAATTGTAAAAGTAAAGCTGGGTTCATTCAATAGTGAAATGAATGCACTTAAAGGTACTTTGATAATAGATAAATGATTATGAAAGTATCGGTCGTGATTTTAAACTGGAATGGTCTCACTTTATTGCAGAAATACCTGGATAAGGTGATTTTATATAGTCAGGGTGAATCATTTGAGATAGTTGTTGCAGACAATGGTTCTGATGACGGCTCTCTGGAATACTTAAAAAAAAATTATATTAATAAAATCAATATAATTGATCTTAAGATAAATCATGGATTTGCAGAGGGTTATAATCTGGCGTTAAAAGACCTGGATTCTGAATATGTAATCTTACTTAATTCTGATGTTGAAGTTACTGAAGGCTGGCTTGACAGATTAGTCGTTTTTATGGAAAATAATCCGGATGTTGCAGCTTGCCAGCCTAAAATAAGATCTGTTCATCAAAGAGATTATTTTGAACATGCAGGTGCTGCCGGCGGTTATATTGATGTCCTTGGATACCCTTTTTGCAGAGGACGTATCCTGAATATAGTTGAGAAAGATAATGGGCAATTTGACAGTCAAACAGATGTGTTTTGGGCAACAGGAGCTTGTCTTTGTATCAGATTGAATGAATTTAAAGAATCCGGAGGTTTTGATGCCCGGTTTTTTGCTCATATGGAAGAGATTGATCTTTGCTGGAGATTAAAAAGCAGGGGTAGAAGGATTGTTTGTGTTCCTGAAAGTTGCGTCTTTCATTTAGGTGGAGCAACATTGAGCAAGGAGAATCCCAGAAAGACATATCTTAATTACAGAAATAATCTTTTAATGCTTTATAAAAACATAAGTCAGGATGATTATAGAATGGTCTTCTTTTTAAGGTTTTTTCTGGATTATTTGTCATTAATGGTCTTTGTGTTTTCCGGAAAATTTAAAGATGCTAAAGCTGTTTTTCGGGCAAGAAATGATTATCGCAAAATGAAAAAGGATTTTCTTAATCAACGTAA
>CAZCWK010000019.1:0-43536 GCA_964502355.1 uncultured Bacteroidales bacterium | reverse complement strand
TGCTAAACTGTCGTACGGGTAACCGTACCGGGGGTTCGAATCCCCCTTCTTCCGCTTAAAAAGGAAGCTGTCAAATAAGGCAGCTTCCTTTTTCATTATATCAAAAAAAATTAAACTAATTTTTTTTGTATTTGTTAATATATGTATATTTGAAAAATCACAAAACAAAATGTACTATGAAAAAAATTATTCACCCACTATTTTTACTAGCCTTATTGCTTTCATCATGCACGGGTTTTGATCTGAATTTTAATAGTTCAAGTACTTTAGGTGGTGATACTGACATTCCTATCAATACTGTTGGTAATACTTTAAATCCTATCGGAGTAGAAATCGATGGAAAATACGTAAATATTGATCCTTCAGTAGTAATTACAAATAGCGTTGATGGCGTAAACACTATTGAGGTTAAAGTTGATTTAGGTGCAGATCCTGCGATGGCATCCATTAATGAACTGATACCTGATGAATTAAAAGATTCTCAAGGTAAGGTTTCCTTTGAAACTAAAGTAAAAATAACATCTGATGGATGGTTGGATTACTCAAATGTTGATAAAGAACCTGTAGTACTGGTTAAATACAACTGTTCTGTTGGAGACAAATATAGTGTTACAACCTCAAGTGGTACCAAGATAGTAAGGGAAGTTGTAAGCAAATCAACTACAGACGATTACGAATACGGCTTCTACAATATTAAAGTAATTAAAGTTGAACAAAAAACCACGTTCCCCGGTATTTCCAAGTACGTAGGTTATTTCAACCATAAATTTGGTCTTGTCGGTATTGAGTTAATTACTGATGATGGTTCAGTTTTAAGTATGAATATTTAAAACGGTATTGATTGAATCCGGATATATGATTTCTGACAAGATTATTGATTACATTTAATGAAACATGTTGTTAGTGTAAGTCTGGGATCTTCTTCCAGAGATTTCAGTATTGAAACTGCATTTTTTAATGAGAAGATTTTAATTGAACGGGTCGGTACCGATGGCGATTTTGACAAAGCAATTTCAGTCTTAAAAAAAATAGATGGCCAGGTTGATGCTATCGGGCTTGGGGGTGCCGATTTTGGTTTAGAGGCAAATGGTAAGTACTACCCGATTCATTCAATCTCGGTTTTAAAAGATATTGTTAAACATACACCTTTTACCGATGGTTTAGGTATTAAGCTTACTCTGGAATCAAATATTGCATCATTTCTGGAAGAATGTATTCCTGAATGGCTTAATCAGAATGAAAGAAAAATCTTATTGGTTAACTCTGTAAGCCGCTGGGGAATGGCCAAATCATTCATGGATGCAGGATACAATTGTATTTATGGTGATTTTATGTTCAGTCTGGGGCTGAATGTACCGGTATATTCCAGGAAATTAATACTTACTGCGACCAGGCTCTTCTGCCCTTTGGTGACCAGATTACCCTTTAGTTTTCTTTACCCTGTCGGTCAGAACGAAGAAAAACATATTGAAAAATTTGAAAAATATTACCATAATGTTTCTGTGATTGCAGGAGACTGCTTATATATAATGCAATCTCTGCCGGAACACATTGAAGGTAAAACTATCGTGACAAATACTACTACTGAATCAGACAGGAAAAAGTTTTTTAATGCCGGAGTAGAATATATTATCACAACTACACCACTAATAAATAGACGTTCTTTTGGAACCAATGTAATTGAAGCAATTATGATTGCTTTAAGTGGTAAAAACAGAAAATTATCTTATGAAGAATTGAATGACTGGATAAAAATATTGAATATTGAACCTCAGCTAATAAAAACGAACAAATGAATGCTTTAATTCTGGCCGGAGGAGTAATAAAACAGGATGATCCACTTTGGGATGAATGCAATGGTAATCCAAAATCGTATATACAGATTAACGGAAAACCTATGATTCAATGGATTATTAATGCTTTGGACGGAGCTGAACTTGTTGAATCCATTCATGTCATAGGATTACCTGAATCTGATAAAATATCATCAGTAAAAGAAATGTTTTTTTATCCGGAACAAGGTGGAATTCTGGAAAACTTATTATTTGGAGCCGGAATGATTATGAAAAATAATCCTGAGTCAGATTATTTTCTTTCGGTTTCAGCAGATATTCCACTGATTTACCCGGAAATTGTCGATAGTGTTATCTGGAATGCAAATCTTCCTGATGTCGATATTTTCTATAATATAGTAGAAAAATCGAATATGTTGAAAACATTTCCAAATGTACGAAGGACTTACATGAGATTAAATGAAGGTTTATTCTGCGGAGGAGATATGCATGTTGTTAATGCAAAATATTTAATCGGTACTGTTGCACAGAAGTTTGTTAAGTACAGAAAAAATCCCCTAAAACTTATTTTTGTTGTAGGATTTGTACCTTTACTTAGAATGATATTTAAACCCTATTCCCTGATTAGTGCTGAAGAAGTTATTTTTAAACGAACTGGAATCAGAGCAAAACCTACTATCTGTCATTATGCAGAAATTGGTATGGATATTGATAAGCCTGAGCAATTAGAAATTGCAAGAGATTACATTTCAAAAAAAAAATGAAATGACGATTATAAGTAAAATAAAGAAGTTGATTTATTTTGTTGATACAAATCAGAACATTCTTTGGTGTGAACGTTTAATAATGCATTCAGGAGATTCTTTGATATTATTTCCACTTTTAATTATTACTTATTTTATCTGTAAGGATTTTACATCAAAAATAATTTTGCTTATTCTGTTAACAGCAATAATTACAGGAATCATCGTTTTTACTTTGAAAATCATTTTTAAAAAGCAAAGACCAAACGGGAATGAAAGTGTATTTATCAGAAAAAACGATCCATATTCATTTCCATCTGGCCATTCAGCAAGGGTATGGAGTATTTTTTCCATAATATCATTAAATGAACAATCTGCTCAGCCATTTTTTTTATTATGGGCAGTATTGGTTTCATCGAGCAGGATTCATTTAAAGTTACATCACTTTACAGATGTTCTGGCAGGTACAATAATTGGATTATCGATTTCTTTTTTGATGTTTGAAATGGCTTTACCTTATTTATATGAATAAGACTACTCTAATAATTCCAGCTTACAATGAAGCCGGAACCATTGGAAATGTATTAAAAGCTGCAAAGCGTTCAGAGCTTATTGATGAGATTATTGTTGTTAACGATGGCTCAACTGATAATACTCTTGGTATCTGTGAAGAAAATAAAATCAAAACAATTACTATTCCGCAGAATAAGGGAAAAGGATATGCTATATGGGAAAGCATAATGACATTTGAAAGTGATATTTATCTTTTCCTGGATGCAGACCTGATAGGTTTAGATGAAAAACACATAAAATGCCTGATTGAACCGGTTTTAGTAAATGAAGTTAAAATGACTGTAGGAATTTTTAAAAACGGTGAATACTGGACTACACTTTCTCAAAAAATAACTCCCTTTCTTTCCGGGCAGAGGGCAATAAGACAAGAAGTCATTAAAAGCATGAAAGATTTTTCAAAATCAGGTTTCGGATTCGAAACTTTACTAACAATTCATGTAAGAAAAAATAAAATTGCTTATGAAACTGTATTTCTGGAAAACCTGACACATTTAGTTAAAGAAAAAAAGAAAGGTTTAATAAGAGGTTTTATTTACCGGATGAAAATGTACTATGAAATACTCAGACAAATATTTATTGCCTCCGTTATTTTTAATTTCTTTCACTAAGTTTGTATGGTACGCTGCATGCAAAAAAAAATCCCCGATTATATAACCGGGGATACATATAACTATTATTATACTGTCAGTAATCTTTTTTAAACAACCCTGATTTTTTTAATTTGACATTGAACAGAATAATATAAATCATTAAAGATGAAAACATATTTATAATCAAAATATAGATAAACACCTTACCAT
The DNA here is from genome assembly GCA_964502355.1 of uncultured Bacteroidales bacterium. Classification (GTDB taxonomy): domain Bacteria; phylum Bacteroidota; class Bacteroidia; order Bacteroidales; family UBA1402; genus UBA8389. The sequence goes on along the minus strand of CAZCWK010000019.1, from coordinate 39,627 downwards.
ATAAAAACAATACAGAAAACAATAAAATCAAGGTGTTTATCAATACAGCCTTAATCATCACGCAGCATCTGATAACTGACAATTCTTTTACTGAAATATCATCAAGCAAATCCTCATTTTTTTCTTTAGAAAATGCAATCAAAAACAACCCTGCCAATAATAAAACCATTGCCAGTTCATCAGAAAAATTCGTACTGAAAACTGTCAGATATTTAGTTTTCAAAAATGATGAAACCAAAGCAAAAACAGGTATTTTAAATCTAAAATCATTGTATAAATACAGGATTGTAACAATAATCCCGGCTAATAAGATAAGAAGTCCCAGCTTACGATATTTATGCGGTAATAGATTTTTTTTTTCCATATTATTTACTTTTACCTGTACTAACCCAACATAGTTAACATTATACCTGCTGCAACGGCAGAACCTATTACACCGGCTACATTTGGTCCCATCGCATGCATTAACAAATAGTTATAAGGATCTGACTCCTGACCGACAACTTGAGAAACCCTTGCAGCCATTGGTACTGCCGAAACTCCGGCTGAACCGATTAATGGATTCATCTTATCTTTTAAAAAGAGATTCATGAATTTTGCGAGCAGAACCCCTCCGGCTGTACCGAATGCAAACGCGAATACGCCCATAACCAATATTTCTATGGTCTGTAAATTCAGAAAAGAACTTGCAGTAGCGGTAGCTCCGACAGTCAAGCCTAAAAATATAGTAACAATATTCATCAATTCATTTTGAACAGTCTTACTAAGACGTTCGACAACACCACTTTCTTTCATCAGATTACCTAATAGTAAACTACCGATTAATGGAGTAGCAGCCGGCAACAACAAACAAATCAGCGCAGTAGCAAAAATGGGGAAAATTATTTTTTCAATCTTTGAAACCGGTCTCATTTGTTTCATTCTGATAGCCCTCTCCTTTTTTGTGGTCAGCAGCCTCATAATGGGAGGTTGAATCACCGGTACCAATGCCATATATGAATATGCAGCAACCGCTATCGGTCCAAGTAACTCCGGAGCGAGTTTTGATGTCAGGAATATAGCTGTAGGCCCATCTGCACCACCAATAATACCAATTGATGCCGCCTGTGGCATATTAAATGACAATGCAATTGCCGCAAAAAAGGCAACAAAAACTCCGAACTGAGCTGCAGCACCAAGTAACAGACTTTTTGGATTTGCAAGCATAGGTCCAAAATCAGTCATAGCTCCGACTCCGATAAAAATCAAACAAGGATAAATCTGTAGTTTAACACCTAAATATAAGTAATCAAACAACCCGGCAGATTCACGAAATAAATCCCAGTGAACTTTGCCACCTGAGAAATATTCAGGATGAAATATATCACCACCGGGTAAATTACTTAAAAACATCCCAAAAGCGATTGGTAATAATAATAGTGGTTCGAATTTCTTGACAATAGCCAGATACATTAAAACACAAGAAGTAACCAGCATGAGTATTACTCCAGGATCCATTTTAGCGAAGCCTGCACTTTGCAGAAATTCTTCAAATGCTTTATTTATACTTAAGGGAGAAGATGACTGAGCAACAGCCAATAATGGAAATGCACAAATAAACAGTATTAAGAATAATATGTTCTTTTTTGGAAAACTAAATTTTCTCATATATAGATTTTCAGATTTATAAATAAAGAAATATCTCTTAGTCTAATTACCAGAGATTTAATTAATTACATTATTTAAATGTCAAATAAGCTGACTTATAATCAGGTATCCTTTTTGCTAAGATTATTAGTTTCGACTTTGTTTTTTTCCACATAGATGAATATTTTACTAAAAATATTCAATGCAATTACTATCACTACCAGAAGTAAAAAAACCATAGAAAACGAAAAAGCAATCAGATTCAGGGCACCGCCCCAATCAATATTTAAAAAAAGCATAATAAAAATAAATAGATTATAAAAATGAGAGTGTCCAAAAAGTCCACTTCAGATAACTGCCCGCAAATTTATATTTATTTGATTACTATGGCAAATATTATGGATTCAGATTTTAAATTTTTATACAGAATTATTTTTTTTAAAAACCATCCTGTATAAATTTCAATTGTTTTTCGAGCATATCTACCTTTGACATCAGAAATCCATTTTCCAATGCGATTCTCAAGGGATTTGAATAAATTGATTTTACTTCCAGAGGCCTCCCAAAATCAAAATCCAGTTTCATACTTGGAGCATACGGTTTCATTATCTTAGTCGATTCTAGCATAGCAAGGGCAAAATCATCTTCTATATGATATCCACATGCATTTGCAGCCGAAATTACTTCAAGCATTATATCCTTAATCAACATATAAGTATCAGGATTTCCCATTAATTTGTCTGTCGTAGTATTAAGAGCCACGCTGAGTCCGTTATATGGGACATTCCAGACCAGTTTTTTCCATCTTGAAAGTATCAGGTCGTCAGTGAGGATTGATTCAACTCCTGATTCATTCAAATCTTTTGAAATCTGTTCCAACAAATTGTAATCAATTCCCTTAAAAGATCCTATTGTCAGTTTTCCATAATCTAAGTGGGCAATATGACCCGGATTAATTTTTGCGGCACATATGAAACCCAAAGCTCCCCCGATATTCAATTCAGGAAAGTCTTTTTCCAACAACTCTTCCATTCCCAGCCCATTTTGAACAAGTATGACAGATGAATTCTTATGAAGTAAAGGCGGAAGTAAATCTTTTAATTTGTGATTTGACGTAGTTTTCATGCAAACCAGTATGACATCACATACCGGCATATTTGAGGTATCGTTGTAAGCGTTAACCACAGGCAAATGAAAATCACCTGAAACAGAATCTACTTTTAAACCATTTTTAAGAACATGATCATAATCATTTCTAAAAAGGAAATGGACATCTTTTCCGGCTTTTGCTAACATTCCTCCATAAAATCCCCCCAAAGCTCCGGTTCCGAGGATAGCATATTTAATTCGCATATTTATCTGATTGAAAACCTATGCAAATTTACAAAAATCATTCTTAACGATTAATATTGAACTTTAAATTTATTGTATTTCCCGGATAACGTAAACTACATAAATACAAACCATTCGTAAGGTTTCTCACATTTATATCAATAAAATTTTGCCCTGCTACGGTCTCAGCATTTTGGTTTAATAGTAATTTACCATTTAAATCAAATATTTGAATATCAGCAGCTACTGCTATGTTTGACTCAAATGATAAAAAGAAATGATCTTTTACAGGATTAGGATATAAAGAGGCTTTAATTTTATCAACTTTAATGTTTTCAATTGAAACCGGACTTGAAAATTTTAAAACTGTAACCGCATCAATCGAAAAATTTTCAAAAGAACCATCATTTTTAGAAACGGTCAAATTTCCATTTGGAAAAGTGAGCTTGCGAATCTCATTTACAGAAAAAGATTTGACCGAACCGGATTTTTCAGTTATAAACAGCGTTTTCTGCCCAAATAATACAGCACCATAAATGCAAATAAAAGCTGTTATTACCAGTTTTTTTTGAAATATATTTTTTGTTCTCATCATTAATTCTCTCCAGCGTTTTCTATATGAACAAATATAACATACAATAGTTTAGATTGGTATAGTAAATTTGAATGAAGAGCCTTCTCCTACTACACTTTCTATCCATATTTTACCATTATGTTTTTCAACAAACTCTTTGCAGAGTATCAAACCTAATCCCGAACCTGTCTCGTTTTTAGTGCCTTTGGTAGTATAACCACTTTCTAAATCGAATACCTTTTTAAAATCAGATTCCTTAATACCAACTCCATTATCTTCGACGGTAAATAAAACATCTTCTGATCTGTTAGTCACAGATACTTTAATTAAACCACCGGTATTGGAAAATTTTATGGCATTAGATATTAAATTTCTTAGAACCGAACTTAGCATAGCTTTATCTGCGATTAGTTTTATGCCTGGCGATGATATTATGGAAATTCTGAGAGATTTTTCTAAAGCATTAAGTGTAAACAGAGAAACGGTTTCGTTAATAATATTATCTACATCTAATTCAGCAGGAATGTAATCCATTGCTCCTGTTTGAGTCCTGGACCATTCTAATAAATTAACTAACAGATTATAAACTTTTTCAGAAGAATCATTAATTATTTCAATACACTCTTTTGAACCCTCTAAATCCTGATTATCTATTCTATTTTTTAAAATATCGCAAAAACCAATTATGCTGTTAAAAGGATTTCTTAAATCATGAGCAATAATTGAAAAAAATCTGTCTTTTGAAAAACTTGATTGTTTGAGTTTTTTCTGATTCTCTAAAAGTCTGGCTTCTGTTTCTTTCTGCTCAGATATTAATCTGGCCTGAAGTAGATTATTATATGCTGTTTGAGAAATAATATTAGCAAAAGAAAAAAGTGCTTTCGCCACATATCTGAATTTTTTCTCCGACATGGAAGGGACTTCATGAAATGCTTCAATGAGAATTTCTTCTTTTACTCCGATAGTTTTTGCATAATTAATTATTTTATCATCATTCTGGCTTTCATCTCTGACCTGACCAATCATCCAATTAGCAATGTGATACCCACTTACAACTATACTAGCGCCAGCATCCCATAATCCTCCACTCAGGCAATGATCAATATTTGGACCTTCTTTATTTACTGATCCAAGTTTTGAATCTGATTTATAACAATTTGCACAACCTAATTCAGTTTTTCTTACGATATCATTGCAAAATCTTGTAAAATTACTGGGTTTGGTAATCGGACTTCCGTCAGGTTTTGTAGTTATTGAAGCAACACCTGTTGCATCAGAAAACTCGTCTTGTATCTTTTGGAATTCTTCAATATTAAACAAATCTTCAAAACTCACATTCTGACCGTGAGCTAATGGTTGTGTCAATGTATCAATCCTCTTCTGAACGGAATCAAATATTCTTTTTGTTTCAGTTATTTTCCTGGATATGCCATAAGTTCCGATAATTTCCCTTTTATTGTCGTACAAAGGATATTTTGATGTTGAAACCCATGAAATTGGTTTATTAAACCAGGTTTCCATTTCTTCCTTTCCGATAATTGGTATACCTGTTCTGATAATTTCTTGTTCATCATTAAAAGCCTGTTGTGCATGTTCTTTACTAAAAAAATCAAAATCAGTTTTGCCAATAATTTGATCAATATTTGATTGAGAAAACTTTTTAGTCATTGCACTATTTACCATTAAAAAGCGACTTTTACAGTCCTTTAAGTATATCAAATCAGATGTATTATTCAATAATGCATTAAGTAAATGAGATTGCCATTCTGAAACGGAATCTGAAGATGCTCTATTCCTAATAAGTTTTGGCAGTTTCATCCGGGATCATTTTTAAAAAAGGAACAATCGTAAAATTCTTAAATTGATCATTAACAAGATCAAACCGGATAATTATAAAACAGATTTCATATTTACCCTTTTCTCAAAAATAATCATTTTTTACTACAATAATTAATTATAAAGTGATTTTGTTCATTTGAAAATAAAACAATCCCTCAAACTGTCAGAAATATTTATAAGTAAAAAAAATGGATGTTTGATTCATCCATTTTTTGAGGTACCTGGCGGATTCGAACCGCCGTATACGGTTTTGCAGACCGGTGCCTAGCCACTCGGCCAAGGTACCATTTCGTTTTGCGGCTGCAAAGATAGCAAATATTTCCTGCCTTACAAGCCCATAAAACGATTTTTATATAACATTTTAAAATTAAAAAATAATCAATTCATCTTTGTACCTTTTCAAGGGGTGAATCCTCACGGTTTCACTATATTCAATACCTTTTTCTTTCAAACACGAAGTAACTGTATCCAGAGCAATTTCAGGTCTGTTATTATCTTTACTCAAATGGCAAAGAAAAATATCTTTCAGATTTTCATGCCAGTTTTCTGCCAATGCAATTGCAGCATCGTTGTTACTTAAATGTCCTGAATCACTTACAATCCTCTGTTTCAGATAGTATGGATAAGATCCTTTTTCAAGCATTTCTATATCATAGTTTGCTTCAAGTATTACGATATCACAACATCTTACCAGTCTGAAAATTTCATCATTAGCATACCCTAAATCTGTTGCAACCAATATATTATGAGATTTGTATTCCAAATGAAAACAAACACTGTCACTTGCATCATGTGAAACACTATAAGGTGATATACTAAAATCTCCAATATTAAGAGTCTGACCAACTTCAAGAAATTTTTTATTCCCATTCAAAACAGAAGGAGAATTCCAGTTTCTGGAAATCCCGTCATGAGTTTTTTTTGTTGCATAAACAGGCAGATTAAATCTGTCACTTAATGAACCCACTGCTTTTATATGATCCACATGGTCATGTGAAATAAATACTCCAAGTATCTGAGTCATATCAATGCCAATCTCACTGAGATTTTTTCGCACAGCTCTGGCAGAGATACCTGCATCAATTAAAATACCCTGAAATGCATTTCCAAAAAAATAACAATTTCCACTACTCCCGCTACCTAAACTTAAGAATCTTAATTTATCCATTCTGATTTTTCTTGAAGCAAAGGTATGTTTTTGTGGCTGTATGGTCAAACATTTATATATTTGTACTGAAAAATAATTTAAAAAATGGCAATACAGGTTTCTGACGAAAAATTAAAAAAAGCAGCTCAGATTGATGCTGATGCTTTTCTGAAAGTCTTTTATGATGCTTATAACTCTGCGACCAATGGTGATATTAATGCATCCACTATGTCTTTATTAAACGGCTGGCAAAACAGTTTAATGGCATATTTCATTTTTCGTGAAGAAATAATGCAGGGAGGTTTTATTCAATTGATACAAAATGGATATGGTAGTTATATTTTTCATAATCCTTTTGCCAAAGTACTGAGAATATTCGGGGCTGATGAATTATCAAAATTAATTTATAAAGCCAGAGAAATATATGATGCCAACAAAACAGAACTTGAACGTGAAACTACTGAAGAAGAATTTCACGCTATGTATGAAAAATATGAGGGTTTTGATGAACTTGAAGAAAGATTTTTTGAAATAGAAGAAGATTGCACCAATGCTATTGCATATTATGTAGATTCACATTTAGAAGATTTTGCTGAGATTAAATAGTTTCCCATCTATCTTATCATAATCCAGGATTTAACAGAGTCATTTTCAAGTCTGAAAACAATAATCTCAGCATCGATTTTTTCATCAAATGTACCTGCAACTACTCTAAACATACCATTACTATTTTTAATACAAAAAGGCTCATAATTTAAACCTTTAAGTTGTTCAATATGTTTAATGGAATTTACTGAATCGGCAAAACTACCGGTAATTACACTGAATTTTTTCAATGATGAAATATCCTTAAATATAGTCTTTGATTTCCCGAATGCATTCTCCTCAGATAATAATTGTTCAGTTTTTTTTGTAACCAAATCAGTAAAAACAGACTTATTATTTTCAGGATTTAAAACTTTCTTTTCTTCTTCAAGACGTCTAAGGTATGCATCTGAAACCAACTCACTATTGCCGTCTTTTATACTTTCATCCGATTTTTTGAGATCATCAGCAGTCAGGCTCTGATTATCCTTAACTAACTCCCCGGGTATTTCTTTTATCCGGGAATTATTCACGATATTTTTTTTAACAGAACATGATATCAATACCATGAACATAATCGATAGTAAACAGTATATTATCTCCTTTTTCACTTCCTTTTTAGTATCCAGGCATCCGGGAATACTTTTCTGACACTTACGAGTCTGCCTCTTGCTTCAGCCTCAGTGTCAAAAGAAATAAGTATTATTCTGAAAACCAGTTCATCATTCTGAACTAAAATAGCGGGATAACCCTCCTCCTCCATTCTTTTTTGAAAACTTCTGGCGTTAGTTCTGTTGATAAATGTTTTGGCAACAATACTGTATTCTTTGAAATTAATTGGCTCACCGACTAAAAGCGTTACAGATTCAGGGGGATGAACAGCCGTAGTATCAGTGTAGTGCATCGTTATTTCTTTGGAAACATCAGAAGCAGTTTTAGCTCTTTCAGCAAGTTGAATTTCATCATTTTTTTCTTTCAGTTTTTTATATGCTGAATTATAAGCATCCTGATTACTTTTACAACACGAGAACAACCCGAGAAATAAAAAAAGAGTTGCTCCAAATAAAGCATTAATTGCGATTTTACGATTCATGATAAAAAATATTATTGCCTTAAATTAGATTATTATTGAAATACAAATATAAAAAATTTGAAAAGTCGTATCGTTTAAAAAATCATAAAAACAACAATATAACACCTGTAACCGAAACAAATGCACCAATTATTTCTTTTTTAGCTATTGTCTTACCTTTTATCAACGCAGGAACGATCAAAACAATCGGGGTAAGTGACATTAGAACTGAAGCAATACCTGTTTCAGTCATCATTATCGCATACATAGATAAACCAACACCTAATCCGGGACCGAAAAAAGAACCCACTGTAATCTGAGCCATTGGTTTTTTCATTGTAAGCGTTTTAAACACATCTTTAAATCGTCCCATCAATAAAATCAACACCGTGAAGGCAAAAAAACCCGCAATGATTCTAATTTGAGTAGCAGAAAACGGATCATAATCTCCAAGACCTTTTTTACTGAATATTAAGCCAAAAGATTGACCTAATGCCCCTCCTACAGCAAGTATGAATCCCTTAAACGACATCCGGAATTTGAATTGCCTGTTTTCTCTTCCAATGAAAGTCATCATAATTCCGCTAACAATAGTCAGAATTGCAAGTATCTGAATTATAGTTAATTTTTCTTTCAATAAGAAGAAACCTATCAGAGATGTCATCACTGGAGAAAAAGTCATTACAAGCATTGACAACCTTGCTCCGATAATTGTAAGTGCCTGAAAAAGCAAAAGATCACCTATGAAAAATCCAATAAAACCGGATACAGACAACCAAATCCATTGTTGGCTACCTGCGTCAGAAGGAAGAAAATATCCTCTTGTAATTAAGCTGAATAATCCTACAAAAATAAAAGCCAGAAATAGTCTGATATAATTAACAGTCAGAGATCCAACCAAACGACCGGCTTTTTCGAAATGAGTAGAACTTACAGCCCAGCAGACTGAAACTGACAGAGCAGCAACTTCACCAATAATTGAGTTATTCATAGATAAGTAAATTGATGCAAAAGTAGTTGATTTTTAAAAATCAGCGGTAACTTTGCAGTAAGTAAATGCATTTATTATGACTTACAGCGAAACACTGAATTACCTGTTTACACAAACTCCTGTTTACCAACATGATGGATCCTCTGCCTATAAACCCGGATTGGAAAATGTAAAAGATTTAGCATCCATTTATAATAATCCGCATGAACATTTTAAATCTATACACATTGCGGGAACTAACGGAAAAGGGTCTGTATCTAATATAATTGCTTCAATTCTTATGGAAACCGGACTTAAGGTTGGTTTGTATACGTCACCACATTTGAAGGATTTTCGGGAACGTATCAGAATAAATGGAAAAATGATTCCCGAAAAAAACGTTACAGATTTCATCGAAAAATATCTTAAAACAAAAAAAGCAGATTTTGAACCCTCATTTTTCGAACTGACAACCATTATGGCATTTGATTGGTTTGCCAGTGAAAAAATAGATATTGCTGTGATAGAAGTTGGCCTTGGAGGAAGACTTGACAGTACCAATATTATTACGCCGGTTGCTTCAGTAATTACAAATATCAGTTTTGATCACATGGCCTTACTTGGAGATAATCTACAGAAAATCGCCTTTGAAAAGGGCGGAATAATCAAAACAAATGTGCCGGTAGTAGTTGGCAAAGCCGAAGATGAAGTTAAACAAGTGTTCCTTAATATTTCTGAAGAAAATAAATCAGAAATCCACTTTGCACCTGAAGAATTTTTTCTTGAAACCCAAAACAAGGGAGATAGTTTACTTTTGCGAGTACTTCCAAATAGCAAAACAACTTATGATATAATTGAATGTGGTCTTACAGGATCATATCAAAAAGAAAATGGAGCAACCGTATTGAGTCTTGTTGAAGTACTAAAAGATAAAAGCATTTCAATAAGCGATGAAAATGTTATCGATGGTTTCAAAAATGTAAAAGAAAATTCAGGTATAAGAGGAAGATGGGAAACTATCAGCTTAAAACCATGGATTATTTGTGATATCGGGCACAATGAAGCAGGCATAAAATTTGTCGTAAATCAATTAAATGAAACCCAATTCAGACAACTTCATTTTGTTTTTGGGATGGTTAATGACAAGGATATAAATGCTGTCCTTAACATTTTACCAAAAGATGCAACGTATTATTTCACAAAAGCATCTGTCAACAGAGCTTTAAATGAAAACATATTGGCTGAAATGGCTGAAAAATATGGTCTGAAGGGAAACACTTACTCTACTGTCAAAGAGGCACTGGAATCAGCAAAAAGAAACTGCCACCCGGATGATTTAATATTCGTGGGTGGCAGTAATTTTATAGTTGCAGAAGTTATTGACTAACTTCAATCTTCTTCTTCATCAGAACCCGGAGACATATTATGGTAAACATTTGATACATCTTCATCATCTTCAAGCTTTTCAATAAGTTTATCTATTGTAGCTCTTTGCTCAGGATCAATATCTTTAGTATCATTCGGGAAACGCTCAAATTCTGCTGATACAATATTATATTCATTTTCTTCAAGATAATTTTGAATCCTGGCAAAATCTTCAGGCTGTCCATAAATGACAATTTCATTTTCGTCCATCTCTATTTCTTCAGCTCCATAGTCAATAATCTCAAGTTCAAACTCTTCGATATCTACACCTTCTTTAGGAGTCACTTTAAAAACAGATTTTCTGTCAAAAATAAAAGAAAGACTACCTGAAGTCCCAAGAGAACCACCAAAACGATTTAATGCACTTCTGACATTAGCTACAGTCCTGGTTGGATTATCTGTCTGAGTTTCAACAAGAATAGCAATACCAAAAGGCCCGTAACCTTCATAAACCATGTCTTTATAATCAGCAAAATCCTTAGAAACTGCTTTCTTAATCGCACGTTCAACATTATCTTTTGGCATATTGGCGGTTTTTGCATTTTGCATTAACACGCGTAATCTCGGATTTGATTCAGGATCAGGACCTGAGGCTTTAACACAGATTGAAATTTCTTTTCCGATTTTTGTAAAGACACGAGCCATATTGCCCCATCTTTTCATTTTTCTAGCTTTACGGTATTCAAACGCTCTTCCCATAAATATATGATTTTCTACAATTAATATTTTATCTTAATGATGCCCCAAGTTGTTTTTCAAAATTTCTGGTGAGTTTGTCCATTAAGGCATCGATTTGATTATCAGTCAGAGTCTGAGATGAATCCTGCAAAATAAAACATACAGCATAGGATTTTTTACCTTCAGGAAGGTTTTTACCTTCATAAACATCAAAAAGAGAGACAGACTTCAGAATCTTTTTATCAGTGCTGAATGCAATCTTCTCAATATCCGAATATTTAATATTTTGGTCAACTAAAAGCGCAAGGTCTCGCCTGACTTCAGGAAATTTTGGTAATTCACTGTATTTAACAACATTTTTCTTTGTGGCAGTCAACAGATTATTCCACAAGATATCAGCATAATAAACCTCATCATTAATATCAAAATTCTTTAATATTGAAGATCTTAATTTACCAATTTCCGCCAGATTCTTACCATTCCTCAAATTATATTTGAGTGAATGCACAAATATTTCATTATTTCCTTCTTCAATAATAAGTTGATCTTTTCTGATTCCAAGCCTGATCAAAATGTTCTCAATATATGTTTTTAAGTCATAAAAAGTGACTTTTTCCTGAGACTTACCCCACTGAATATCATTCTTATAACCTGTAATCCACATACCCAAATGGTAATCTTCACTAAATTCAGACAAAACATCACCTTCTTTCTTGTCAGCAGAATTGAAATGATAACAATTACCAAATTCAAAAAGCTTCAAATCAGGATTCTTTCGATTTTTGTTATATGAAATACTTTCAAGTCCTCCAAAAAGAAGAGTCTGTCTCATTACGGCCAGATCATTACTGAGTGGATTTAGTATTGAAACACAATTATCAGCTGACCAGGAATGTTCCATATTTCTGTAGTAATTTACAGAAGTCAGCGAATTATTCAATATTTCGTTGAAACCATTTGATGCAAGTTGATCTGATACTATATTCTGTATCTTGTTACTGTCAGGTTTCACAGAATAAGAAATTGAGGAACGGACAGTATCGGAAAAATCAATATTGTTGTATCCATATATTCTGAGAATATCTTCAATAACGTCGACATCTCTCTGAACATCTACTCTGTATGCAGGTACGAGCAATTTCAACAAATCACCATCTTCATCAATGATTTTAATTTCGAGTGCTTCAAGAATTGACCTTACAATTTCTACAGGAATAGTTTTACCTATCAGTCTGTTTATTTTTTCAAAACTCAATGAAACCTCAAAATCTTTAATCGCTTCAGGATAAATATCAATTACATCACTTGAGATAACACCTCCGGCGATTTCTTTAATCATCATCGCGGCACGTTTAAGCACATAAACAGTGTTATTCGGGTCAACACCTCTTTCGAAACGGAAAGATGAGTCAGTATTCAAACCATGCCTTCTGGCAGTTTTCCTTACCCAAACAGGATTAAAATAAGCGCTTTCAATAAATACCTTTGTAGTAGTTTCCGTGACACCGGAATCCAGTCCGCCGAAAACACCACCAATACACATTGGTTCATTTTCGTTGCAAATCATGAGATCCTTTCCATCCAAAGACCTTTCAACCTGATCAAGTGTTGTGAATTTTGTTCCTTCAGGAACAGTTTTCACAATTATTTTATCACCTTTTATTTTTGAACCGTCAAAAGCATGTAATGGCTGACCGGTTTCATGCAAAAGATAATTTGTTATGTCCACGATATTATTGATGGGTCTCAATCCAATCAGTTGCAATCTTTTCTTCAACCATTCAGGAGATTCTCCGACTCTAACATTAGAAACAGTAACACCCGAATATCTCGGACAGGCTTCGCAATTATCTACTTTAACATCAACAGTGTAAGATTTATTATCAACAGTAAAGTTATCAACCGAAGGCCTTTTTAAGGTGACCGTGGTATCTTTCTGTCTTAGAAATGCTGCGAGGTCTCTGGCAACTCCGAAATGTGATGCAGCATCAGCTCTGTTTGGTGTAATGTCAACTTCCAGTATAAATTCTGAATCTATACCATAATATTCTTTTGCAGGCATACCAATTACTGCCGTCTCAGGCAAAACAATTATACCATCATGACTGGTGCCAAGACCGATTTCATCTTCGGCACAAATCATACCAAAAGATTCCTTACCTCTTATTTTGGACTTCTTTATAACAAATGACTCATCACCACTATAAAGTTTTGTTCCGATAGTAGCAACAACTACTTTTTGACCGGCAGCCACATTTGGAGCACCACAAACGATGTTTAAAGGCTCACCACTTCCAATATTAACAGTAGTCAAATGCAGATGATCCGAATCGGGATGTTGTTCACATGTCAGGACTTCACCAATCACAAGTCCTTCAAGCCCGCCTTTAATTGTTTCAACTTCTTCAACAGGTCCGTTTTCCAACCCTATAGAGGTTAAAACAGTGGCTGTTTCTTCAGGAGAAAGATTGAAATTTACAAACTCCTTCAACCAATTATAAGAAATATTCATAAGTTATTATTTTTCACTAAGCCATATGAAATGAAACTTGTTCGTTCCATATAAAATATTTAGTACTTTATATTCAGGTCATCCAGCACTTTCCTTATTTTTTCATAAGTCGTGATTCGTGTTGGTACCAAAGGTAATCTGAGTTTATTTTCAATGAAACCCATTGCATTCAACATGCATTTTACGCCGGCAGGATTACCATCAACAAAAAGCAAATTGAACAATTCAGTGAAACTATGGTGGATTTCAAGCGCATTCTCATAATCCCCGGCCAAAGCAAGTCTTACCATTTTACTGAATTCTTTGGGGAAAGCATTACCAATAACAGAAATAACTCCGACAGCACCCAGTGTAATCAATGGAAAAGTTATACCATCATCACCTGAAATTACCATAAAATCTTTAGGTTTATTTTTGATAATCTCATCCATTTGGCTGATATTTCCGGAGGCTTCCTTAACAGCTATTATTTTAGAAAACTCTCTTGCTAATTTAAGAGTTGTTTCTGAAGTCATGTTCACTCCTGTCCTTCCGGGTACATTGTATAGAATTACCGGAAGTTTAGAAGCTTCAGCTATAGCACGATAATGCTGATAAATCCCTTCCTGAGAAGGTTTATTATAATAAGGTGTTACTGACAGGATTGCATCAACACCCGTAAAATCACCAGTTCTAAGTTCGTCAATCACAGCCTTAGTGCAATTACCTCCCACACCCAAAACTATTGGTATGCGGCCATTTACACGATTTATAACAAAAGAGCTGACTTCCTTTTTTTCGTCGTTTGAAAGAGTTGCAGTTTCTGCTGTAGTACCCAAAACAACAAGATAGTCGATCCCGTTTTTAAGCTGATAATCGACAAGACGTCCAAGAGAATTGTAATCAACAGTTTCATCTTCGTTAAATGGAGTAATCAGAGCCACTCCCATGCCTGTAAATCTGGAGTTTGTCATCTTGTCCGGCATTTTGTCGGTTAAAAATTGAATTAAAATATTTTAAAGTCCACAAAAATACTAAAAAATACTGTTTAATTGCAGCCGCTCCAGAAATTCTTCTTCAGAAACCAGGCTTATGCCCAATTCAGTTGCTTTATCCAGCTTTACCGGTCCCATATTTTCGCCGGCAAGAATAAAACTGGTCTTTGAAGATACTGAAGATGAGTTTTTACCTCCGTTTCTTTCAATTATATCTTTATATTCATCTCTGGAATGCTTTGTAAATGTACCACTTATTACAATTGTTTTTCCAGAAAGAAGATCTGATTTAATAATATTGACATCCTCATTTAATTTCATTTTTAACCCGGCTCCGGCAAGATCAGAAAATAGTTTTTTCCCATTTTCCGATGAAAAAAACGAGATTACACTTTGTGCAATTTTTTCACCAATTTCATCAATCTGCATAAGTTCTTCAAAAGAAGCCACCGACAAAGCATCCATGTTTTTAAAATGTTTAGCAAGATTTTTTGCAACAGTTTCTCCTACAAAACGGATACCAATAGCAAATAAGACTCTTTCAAAAGGGACTTCTTTTGATTTTCTGATACTTTGTAAAATGTTTCTTGCAGATTTTTCACCCAGCCTTTCCATATTTGACAAGGTATGAGCATCCAGAGAATAAAAATCTGACGGAGTTCTGACAACGCCAAGATTAAACAATGCATCAACTGTTTCAGTCCCTAAACCATCAATATTCATAGCTTTCCTGTGAACAAAATGTTCAAGCCGGGCTTTAATCTGAGGAGGACATTCGTTTTGATTAGGACAATACCAGGCAGATTCACCTGCAAATCTGATAAGATCACTGCCACATTCCGGACATTTTTTTATAAATATTATCTTATCACCAACCAGAAATCTGGCTTCTTTATCAACACCAACTATTTTTGGAATGATTTCGCCGCCTTTTTCCACATATACCTGATCATTTACATACAAATCAAGCGATTTGATAATATCTTCATTATGTAAAGATGCCCTTTTAACAGTTGTACCGGATAACAAAACAGGCTCAAGATTTGCAACGGGTGTAACCGTTCCCATCCTTCCAACCTGAAAAGAGACAGAGTTAAGTCTTGTTACAGCACGTTCAGCCTGAAATTTGTATGCTATCGCCCATCTCGGTGATTTAGCAGTGAAACCAAGTTTTTGTTGTTGCTCAAATGAATTAACTTTAATTACAATACCATCAGTAGCAACCGGAAGTTTTTTTCTGTTAATATCCCAAAAATTTATAAAGTTCATTACTTCTTCAAGAGTATCACATTTTTTGATAGCATCTGATACTCTGAAACCCCATTTTTTTGCAATCTGAAGAGATTCAAAATGGTTATCGGCAGGCAAGTCCTCTCCTAAAACGTAATAAAGATATGCGTCAAGTTTACGTGATGCAACTACAGAAGAATTCATTAGTTTTAATGTACCCGAGGCTGCATTGCGGGGATTAGCAAATAAAGGCTCTTCATTTTGCTCTCTTTCTTTATTTAATTGATCAAATACAGACCATGGCATCAGAATTTCACCTCTGATTTCAAATTCTTCAGGAAAATCATTTCCAAATAAAGTCAGGGGGATACTGCGAATAGTTTTTACATTTTCAGTTACATTATCACCTTTTTCACCATCACCTCTGGTCAAAGCTTTTTGCAATTTTCCTTCTTTATAGGTCAGAGATATGGAAGTGCCATCAAATTTTAATTCACATACAAGACTAAAAGGCTCTTCCAAAATCTTTAATACCCTTTTATAGAAATCTTCGACCTCTCCCGGCGAATAAGTATTCCCAAGTGACAGCATTGGATATTTGTGGTTTTCCTGAGTAAAACCAGCGTTCAAATCATTGCCAACTCTTTGTGTCGGCGAGTTTGGATCTTTAAACTCAGGATATGCATCTTCCATATCCTGAAGCTTTTTCATCAGTTCATCAAATTTCTGGTCAGACATCACCGGAGATGACAAAACATAATAATCATGATTCGCCTTATTCAGAATATTCCTTAAGTCAGTTATTTCATTTTGAGGATCCATATTTTCTGGTTTTCTTATACAAAAATACTAAAAATGACTGTAAAAAATTTAAACATTCAGGGCTGTTCAAATCGCATAACATTAAACTTTGTTACTTTTTGTAAAGCTTAAACTTTTATTTTTTTCAAAATTGTATCTTTGCAACTTTAATTACGTACAAACATGCATGTCCGGTTCAAATATTTACTGATTTTAGTTGTTTTATTAAAGTGTTTTTCAGCTGCATCACAAATAAGGACTGCGCCTGACAGGGCCGGTGGTATGGATTTTGAGCCCAATGCTGGCAGAACAGCCGGAACGGAAGCACCAAACAGCAACAACAACAATGTAAAAAAGACTGCTGACGGTAAAATAGATACTTTAAGAATAAGATCCTGTGTACTTGACAAATACCTTGGCACCAGGCAAACTGTTGATTTCGACACGACCATTTTAAATTTTCAAAACAACACATTCCCATACAGGAACAATACTATTGAAGCCAGTCATCTTGGTAATATCGGATCTCCTTTTCAATCAAAAATTTTCAATGACAGAACAGAAAAAAGCTCTTTTCTGTTTATGAAACCATACGAACAATGGGTAACTTTTCCTTCAGAATTTGTCTTTATCAATACAACAAAATCATATTCAAATCTGAAATATCTTACTACATTCGGAGATGAGAAAACCCAGGAAGAAGATTTTAAATTTGCTTTTACGGGTAACATCAACAAGTATCTTAACGTTGGAGCTGATTATGAAATACTTTATTCAAGAGGATTATACTTTCATAATGCAAACAGAGAAAAGCTGGCCAATATATTTGGTAACTATCAGAGTCCCCGGTATGAGGCATTTTGGAAACTGGCCTTAAATTTTTTAGAAAATCAGGAAAACGGAGGTATAACTGACGATAAATATATAACTCAACCATTACAAATGAGTGGAGGATTAAAGGAATATGAAAGTATGAATATTCCAACTAACCTTAGTGATGCAAGCAGTTTACTCAGAAATCAAAACTTTTTTTTCAATCACAAATATCATATTGGTTTCGAAAGACAAAATAAAAATGATACTCTTTTGACTGAATTTGTACCGGTAACGAGCATAATTCACACCCTGTACATCGACAGAAACCAAAAAAACTACACTTCAAAGTCAGCAAACAAGAATTTTTATGATTCTGCATATATAAGTAATAGTTTCACTGCTGATACCTGTGCTTTTCTGAATATCAGGAATACTGTAGGCATTTCCATGAGAGAAGGATTTCATGATTGGGTAAAAATGGGATTGACCGGATTTATCGAACATGATTTTAAAAAATATTCGTTCTATTCACCTGATGCTATAGAAAAGGATACTAACAATATTTTCAGCAAGATGAGTTATTTTAATAAGAATCTTTTCTGGGCAGGAGCAGAATTGTCTAAACAACAGGGAAGCGCATTGACATATAATGCATTGGCAAGATTATGTATTGCCGGAGTTGACATAGGTGATTTTGAGCTTTCAGGAAATATAAACTCATCTTTTAAATTGTTTAAAAAAGATGTTTTACTAAATGCATTCGGGCATATAAAAAACCTGCAACCTGATTATTTTTTAGAACATTATTATTCCAACCATTTCAAATGGAATAATGAATTAAGCAATCAATATTTTACTAAAGTCGGTGGTTCTGTAAATATGCCTGATCTTGGTTTCAGGTTTATGGCTACAGTAGAAAACCTTACTAACTATGTGTACTTTAACAATAGTGCACTTCCTGAACAATTCATTGGGAATATTCAGGTTCTGTCTGCAAACTGGAAACAACATCTTCAATCAGGTGCTTTAAACTGGGACAATGATATAGTATATCAACTCTCAAGTGACATGACACGATTGCCCTTACCACAACTAACAATCTACTCAAATCTTTATGCTAAAACCATTTTAAGCAAGGTATTAACAACAATGATTGGAGTTGACTGCAGATATTTTACATCATATTATGCGAATTCCTATATGCCGGCTACCGGACAATTCTACACGCAGCAAAATGTGAAAATCGGAAATTATCCTTTCATGAATCTGTACGCAAACTTCCATCTGAAAAGGATGAGATTCTTTATTACATATTCACATGCAAGTCGTTTATTTGTAGATCCGAACTATTTTTCCGCCCCACACTATCCTTTAAATCCGACAGTAATTAAAGGCGGATTATCATGGAACTTTTATGATTAATGAAGGAAAAAAGATAGTCTTTGCCCTTTTTCTGATATTTTTCATTTTTTGGGCAGTTTTTTCTGTAACGATTGGTTTCAGAAATAGCAAATCAACTGATAATCAGATAGAAGAAATAAATAAAGCAGGTTCAATTATAATTTGTGGTGAAGCTGATGATTTCAGCTATTATACTGAAAAGGGCAATAATAAAGGCTTCCATTATACTTTGGCGAAAGCTTTTGCTGATTATCTTAGAGTGAAACTTATTTATATCAAAGAAAATAACTTCTCTGAAAGATTAAAAATGCTTGATTCCGGTAAATGCGATTTAATAGCCGGAGCAATACCTGTTACCCTGAGCTTAAAGTCAAAGATGGCTTTTTCTTCTCCGATTTATAAAAGTCGTCTGATTTTGGTTCAAAAAAAAGAAATTAACGAAAATAATTTTATACATGATTATCTGAAATTATTTAAAAAACCTTTAAATGTATTGGAAGGTTCACCGTTTATAACCAGATTGCACAATCTTTCATCTGAAACCGGGGATTCAATTAATATCAGAGAAGTGTCACTGACCGGAAATGAACAATTGATATATTTCGTCTCAAAAGGTCTTATGGAATATGCAGCCTGTGATGAAAAAATTGCAAAAAGATATCTGAAGAAATTTAAGAATATAGATATTTTCACTGCTTTAGGCTTCAATCAATTCATAGCCTGGGGAGTAAAAAAAGATAACAATGAACTGCTCGTAAGTATTAACAAGTTTATTGAAGATTATAAAAAAAGCTCCGTATTTGCGGAGCTTTCAGAAGAATATTTATAAAAGTTATTTCTTTTCCATTAGTTTCTGCTGCCATTTCCATGCAGAAGATAAGGTTTCTTCGACTGTTTTTTCTGCTTTCCAACCTAATACTTCATTGGCAATCTTCGGATCAGCCCATATCTGTTCAATATCACCATCTCTCCTGCCAACAATTTCATAATTAAGCTTGACTCCATTCACTTTCTCAAAAGTGGTTATTAAATCCAATACAGATAAACCATAACCGGTTCCGATATTGAAGGTTTCTACATCCTTTAATGACTTACCCTTGATCATTCTGTCTAAAGCAACTACATGAGCTTTTGCCAGGTCCACTACATTTATATAATCACGGATACATGATCCATCAGGAGTGTTGTAATCATTTCCAAAAACGCTTAGTTTCTGCCTGATACCGACAGCTGTCTGAGTTACAAAAGGTATAAGATTTTGAGGTACGCCAAGTGGCAACTCTCCAATCTCAGCTGAAGGATGAGCACCTATAGGATTAAAATATCTGAGAAGTATAGATTTAAATGGTGTACCTGCAGAAACCGTATCATTGATTATTTCCTCACAAATTTGCTTTGTATTTCCATATGGAGACATCGCCGGTTGAACCGGAGCATCTTCAGTGACAGGTAAAACTTTGGGTTGTCCGTAAACAGTACAGGATGAAGAAAAAACGAATCCTTTACAATTAAATTCGCTCATCAGCTTTAACATCGTAATCAGCGAACCAATATTATTCTGATAATACATCAGAGGTTTTTTAACTGATTCACCTACAGCTTTGCTTGCAGCAAAATGAATAGCCGAACTTATGTTTTCATATTTTTGAAAAACCTTCTTCATCGCCTCATAATCGCAACAGTCGCAAACTTCAAGAGGTAATTTTCTTCCGATTATTTTTTCAATCCCGGAAATCACATCTGCATTCGAATTTGATAAATTGTCAACGATAACTACGTCATAACCTGCATTTACAAGTTCAACAGCAGTATGAGAACCAATATAACCGGTCCCTCCTGTTACTAAAATCATTTCCTTCATTTGTTTAATATTTATTTACCACCTATATGTCAAACCAAAACTAAATAATTCCTGCATTTGCAACAATGGTTCACCGGGATTTCTTTTAAGTCTGTCATCAAGTTTAGTTAAAACAAAAATCTGAGTTGCAAAATAATTGTTTATTCCAATATCCAGTGTATTCTCCCATTCTGAATCCTGGTATTTAAAATCCGTAAAATAGTATAGTTTTGACCTCCAAAACACTTTATCAGTCAACTTCCAGTTCAAATTTGCTGAAATTTTTGATCCGAGTTCATGTCCGAAATGTTTTCCGGTTTCAATACCGTAAGATCCCGGATTCAGATTCACATTATCGAGCAAATAGTTCATTTTGTAAGTCACCGGACTGAGAACCATCGAAAAATCATACCCCTTTTTTTTATCAGACTTCTTGTAATCAACACCTAAACTGACAAAAAGTTTTGCAGGAGACAAAAAAGATGATTTAAGTACCATCGTATTTTTCTTGTAATTTTTCAAAGATTGAGATAAAAACTCACCTGACAAAGAATAATACCAGTTATTATACATCTTTATACCAAGATTACTAACAAACCGTATTTGGTCAGTACTGATATTATAATCTCTCAATGAATCAGAATTTACAGTATTAAGACCCACTTTGACTTCAAAATTGTTGGTAAACCTGACATTTTTCAGATCATTATAATTGAGTTCATAATAAAAAGATGCCAATCCGGCCGTATTGCTTTCTCCTCCTTTTGACCAGTTAGGTGAAATATAAGTCTGAGATAACTGCAATTTTGAATTACCCTTAGAAGTCCAGGGCATGAAACCGATAGTAGGTATATTCTTTGAAGTATTTAATTTGGATGGCTCAGCATTAATTTTATTTTCTACAATTTTAGGTTTACTGACACTTAGCTGATAAATCAATCTTTCAGGTTTTGGCAATTTAGAATAATCATAAACGATTTTATCTAAATTTTCTTTCTCAGCACAAATAAGTATTTTCTTGTCCAGATCTGCCATAAACTTCTCTTTTTTCAGGACAGATAATAAAGAATCAACATACTCAGTTTTCAGTTTATATTCAATATTTTGTTTAATTACCGGCTTTAAATTAAAAGTTGGTCTGTGATTCCCCAGAACCAATGGCATAAATAATGGGTTCATCTCACGAAATAAAGAATCATTACTGAATTTACGCGGAGGCAACGGAACAACCTTATATAACATTATATCATAATTCATAATCCGGGTTAATAACGGATTATGATCAATGTATTCAGGTAAAGCCTCTGTTTTTTCGGAAAAAATAATTGTATCAGATTTATATTTTAGTGTATCTTTTGCAGAAATCATTCTGCTTAGAGAAAGCATTACAATCAAAATAAATATACATCTTGAATAATTCATCACAATCTATTTTATGTACAAAGGTAAGAGAATATTTCTGAAACTTTTTCGTACTTTTGCGGCTTTGGATACGTTGAAAAACTATTTTTTAATAAATAATATTAAAAATTTATAAAAGTGGCCGACACTAAGTATATTTTCGTTACAGGAGGTGTGGTTTCATCGCTTGGTAAAGGTATTTTATCCTCTTCAATAGGCAAACTTCTTCAATCCAGAGGATACAGGGTAACAATTCAAAAATTTGACCCATATATAAATATCGATCCGGGAACATTAAATCCTTATGAACATGGAGAATGTTTCGTATGTAGTGACGGGCATGAAGCAGATCTTGATCTTGGGCATTATGAAAGATTTCTGAATGTTCCCACAACAAGAGCTAACAACATTACTACAGGTAGAATTTATCAGAATGTAATTTCCAAGGAAAGACGAGGTGATTATCTGGGTAAAACCGTACAGGTAATTCCTCATATTACTGATGAGATAAAAAGAAGCATGAAAGCTCTTTCCTCAAAAAATCAGTTCGATTTTATAATAACTGAGATTGGAGGAACGGTTGGAGATATCGAATCATTACCTTTTATAGAAAGTGTCCGCCAATTGAAATGGGAAATGGGCAAACAATGTTTTTGTATTCACCTGGCTTATGTTCCTTACCTGTCAGCAACCGGCGAGTTAAAAACAAAACCTGTACAACATTCAGTAAAGATGCTTCAGGAGCTTGGTGTTCAACCTGATGCCCTTGTACTCAGAACCGAACATTCATTGAATACCTCAATCAGAAAGAAAGTTGCATTATTCTGCAATGTACCTGAAGAAGCTGTAATCGAATGTATTGATGCACCTTCTATATATGAGGTGCCTTTAAATATTCAAAAAGAAGGACTTGATAATATAATTCTTGAAAAATTCAATCTCCCTCCGGATACTCCTGCTAATCTTGAACCATGGATAGAATTCATTAAAAAAATGAAAAATGCTACTCAGGAGGTTCATATCGCACTTGTTGGAAAATATGCTGAATTGCCTGATGCATACAAGTCTATTTGTGAATCATTATATCAGGCATCTGTTTATAATGACAAGAAACTAAAACTTGAATTTATTCATTCTCAGAATTTAACTGAACTTGATGTAGAGGAAAAGCTGTCAGTAATGGACGGCATCATTGTTGCTCCGGGATTTGGGAACCGGGGTATAGATGGGAAATTCATTGCTCTCAAATATGCAAGAGAACATAATATGCCAACATTTGGTATTTGCCTTGGTATGCAATGTATGATAATTGAGTTTGCAAGAAATGTACTTGGATACAAGGATGCCAATTCTACTGAACTTGATCCTAATACCAGTCATAATGTAGTTGATATAATGGAAGATCAAAAAAATATAACAGACTATGGTGGTACGATGAGATTGGGCAATTATGAATGCAAACTCGATAAATCATCGAATGTTTACAAAGCTTATGGAAAAGAATTGATTCAGGAAAGACATCGTCACAGGTTTGAATTTAATGATCATTTTAAAAAGGATTTTGAAAAAGCTGGCATGAAATTTGTGGGCATTAACCCGGACACGAAGTTGGTTGAGGTTATAGAGATTCCTGAATTAAAATGGTATATTGGATGTCAATTTCACCCGGAATACAACAGCACGGTTTTAAACCCAAATCCATTATTCGTTGATTTTATCAGAGCATGCTCCGAAAAGTAAATATTTTCCTAACCAGTTTCAATAATAAAAAAAAATGGACAAAAATACCATTACCGGATTTATTCTTATCTTATTAATCATCGTTGGTTTCAGTTGGCTTAACAAACCAAACAAGGAACAAGTGGAAGCTGCCAGATTGCAGCAATTAAAACAGGATTCAATAGCCATGGTTGATTCTCAAAGACAGAATAAAGCCGTATCTGAAACTTCTGTTATTAAAATAGATTCACTATCAATTGATTCTGTTAATAACAACAAATATGGTTCTTTCGCCAAATTTGTAGATGGAGAAAATCAATATTCAACAATCAGCAATAATCTATTGGAGCTGAAAATGGCTTCAAAGGGAGGTCGCGTAGCTTCAGTGAGATTGAAAAAATATGTGACTGGTGATTCCCTCCCTTTAATTCTTTTACACGAAAAAGAATCAAACTTTGATTTCTCATTCTTTACCAAAGATAACAGACTGATAAATACCAAAGAGCTTTATTTCACATCTGTTCCAACCGGAGATCCTTTAAAATTCGTTTACAGACTTACTATTTCTGATGATACCTGGCTGGATTATATTTACACTTTAAAGGAAAATGATTACAGACTTCATTTTGAGCTAAAAGGTAATAACCTGTATAACGTTATTTCTTCAAATACAAATTCCCTGGATTTTAATTTTTCAATGAAAATGCCCCAACAGGAAAAAGGCAGAAAATTTGAAGAAAGATATTCCGGTATGAACTACAAATTTCCGGGAGATGATGTTGAAAAATTAAATGAAAACAAAGATGACAGCAAAAGTATAGCTAATCCTGTCAAATGGGTTTCATTTAAGGATCAGTTTTTTGCCTGCATAGTTATCGCCGATAAAGATTTCTCTGCTAATGAATTATCTTCTAATGTATTAAAAGAAGGTCCGTTCCTGAAAAATTTTAATATGACTTCTACAGTCGGTTTTGACAGCAAGAATCAATCTGTTGGTTTGCAACTGTTTTTGGGACCAATTAAGCATTCTCTTCTTAAAAGCTACGATAAAGGAATCAAATCTTCTGAACAGCTTGATCTTGACAGAATAGTACCGCTGGGAGGTAAAATAATACGTTGGGCAAATACAGGTGTCATTATACCAATGTTCAACTTATTCGGGAAATTCATCTCAAATTATGGCATAATAATATTGCTGATGACTTTTGTCATTAAGCTGATATTATTTCCGTTTACATACAAATCATATATGTCGTCTGCAAAAATGAAAGTTTTGCAGCCTCAAATTAATGAGATCAATAAAAAATTCGCCGGAAACGATAAAGCTGCTGAAAGATCTGCTGCAACCATGGAGTTATACAAAAGAGTTGGCGTTAGTCCTATGGGTGGATGTCTTCCTATGCTACTGCAGATGCCAATTTTGTTTGCAATGTATTCTTTCTTCCCGTCCTCAATTGAGTTAAGACAACAGAGTTTTCTTTGGGCTCATGACCTGTCAACATTTGATGCAATTATAACATGGTCCGGAAATATCCCAGTCATTACAAAGATTTTCGGAAACCATATAAGTTTATTCTGTCTTCTGATGACTGTAACCAATTTACTTTACACTCACATAAACATGAAGACTCAGCCTCAAAACAATCAGATGCCGGGAATGCAGGCTATGATGTACCTGATGCCGGTAATGTTCCTGTTTATGTTTAATCAATACTCTGCTGCATTGAGTTATTATTTCTTCATTTCAACTTTGATTTCAATATTACAAACATATGCAATCAGAGCTACAGTTAATGATGAAAAACTACTTGCTCAACTAAATGAAAACAAGAAAAAACCTGTAAAGAAGTCCGGTTTCGCCGCGAGATTGGAGCAAATGCAAAAAGATCAACAGAAAATGCTTCGTGAAAATCAAAAAAAACAGAAAAAATAAAGATTTAAGATAAACGGTTATAATTACCTGTAAGAGCATCTTTAAGTGAAAACTTATTTGATGCTCTTATTTTTTATACAATTAAATCTGTTCATTTACGTCTTGGTTTTCAATATAATATCAAAAAAGATAATTGAATTGTAACTTTTTTCAGATTGAATCGTCATATTTGTAATCAATAAAAAATCCGGCCATGAAACCAACTATTTTTCTTCTGTTAACATGTATGACAGTTTTGTCTTCATGCATAATTAAGCCTGTTAATGAACAACAATTGCCTTACAATGAAATTGAAAGAGATTATTCATTTATACAGGAGTATTCGATGAAATCGCCTGCGCTAATCAATATTTCAACTGCTGGTGGAAATATTTCATTAACCGGTACTGAAGGAAATAAATGTGAAGTTGCTTTTGTAGTAAACAGAAGGGGTCGCATCTATGATATGACACTTGAGAATCTTAAAGAGATTGCAGATGTTGAAATTAATACAACAGATTCTGTACTTTCTATACATATCAGAAAAATTTATCAACGTAACGTCAGTGTTGGTTTTATTATTAAAACTCCGTTTGAATCTTCATCTGATCTAAACACAAGTGGTGGTAATATTAGTCTTGAAGACCTGAATGGTAGTCAGAAATTGAATACAAGTGGTGGTAATCTCCGCTTTAAAAACCTTACGGGATCTGTAACTGCAACAACCTCCGGTGGAAATATTAATGTTGATCATTGTGAAGCTGAATTTAATGTCAGAACTTCCGGTGGAAATATTAAACTGAATGACATAAAGGGTAATGTTAAAACATCAACATCCGGTGGCAATATTGAAGCTATAAGCATTGAACCTTTATTAATTGCGAGCACATCAGGAGGAAATATACATATTATGGATGTTAAGGGAAAAACTGATGTCAGGACTTCAGGTGGTCATATTACTCTTGGACAAATATCCGGAACAGCATCTGCATATACGAGTGGCGGATCAATTGATGCAAGCATTATTTCTCTTACCGGTGACCTTAATCTGGAAACATCCGGAGGAAGTATTGATATTAGTTTACCATCTGGTCTTGGTTTAAACCTTGACCTTTCCGGTGAACATGTTAACACCAGACTAAATAATTTTTCAGGAACATCAAAGAGAGATAAAGTCTTTGGGACAATTAATGGTGGCGGATTATCCGTTAGGGCAAGGACGTCCGGAGGTTCAATCGATCTCAATTTTGAATAATGAAATAAGTTTTTCGATAAATAGATCAAAATGCACTTCTTATTAATCAGAAGTGCATTTTTGTTTTTTAAGTATTTTTTGATTTAAACTAAAAGCATATATTTCGGTCTATATTTTTTAGCCTTAATATAAACAATAACACAATCACATGAAGAAGTCAATTCTGTTAATTTTCGTCTTTTTATTATCGGCGACCGGTTTTTGCCAGGTTTCATTCGGAGTCTCTGAACTTTTTAATGAAAACTGGAAATTCAAAAAAGGTGATATACCTGAAGCTGTTTCAGCAAATTATAACGATGAAGGTTGGAAAAACATCTGCCTTCCTCATGACTGGAGTGTGGAAGGGCCTTTAAGTCCTGATTTCGCAAGTGCCAACGGATATCTTCCGGGAGGTATTGCATGGTATAGAAAAACATTTAATTGTGAACAAATCAATCCTGAAAAAAGGTTTTTCATCTACTTCGAGGGTATTTACCGGAATGGAGAAGTTTTTATAAACGGACATTCTTTAGGTATGAGGCCTGAAGGTTTCATTTCTTACATGTATGACTTAACCGGTTTTGTAAAAAAAGGAGAAAATATAATTGCTGTTAAGGTTGATCACAGCAAGTATAATGATACAAGATGGTATGCTGGTTCTGGAATTTACAGAGACGTTTATTTTATAACTTCAGGTAATATTCATATTGACCAATGGGGTATATCTTACAACACAAAATCATTGAACACGGAAAAAGCCGAAGTCAGTGTAGAAACAATTATTAAAAACCAAACAGGCAAATCTGAAACCATATCAGTCTTAGAAGAAATAATTGATTATAAAAACAGAGTTGTGTCCGCAAAACAGGAAAAAATCACAGTTCCCGAAAATGGAAGTATTTCGATAAGTCATACACATAGCATAAATAATCCTTTAATTTGGTCTGTTGAGAAACCAAATCTTTATAATCTGAGAACAACCTTAATCCAAAATGGTAAAAACATAGACAGGAATATTACTGAAATTGGCTTAAGAACTATAAGATTTGATGCAAACAAAGGTTTCTTCCTTAATGGTCAAAATATGAAAATCAAAGGCGTATGCTTACATCATGACGCAGGATGTCTGGGATCAGCTGTTCCAAAAGAAGTATGGAGATACAGACTGGGAAAACTGAAAGAGATAGGTTGTAATGCTATAAGAACGAGCCATAACCCACAGGCTCCGGCCTTATATGAATTATGTGACGAACTTGGTTTACTTGTAATGGACGAAGCATTTGATGAATGGGAATTTCCTAAGAAAAAATGGGTAAAAGGCTGGAATCAGGGAGAACCAACTATGGATGGACATTCTGAATTTTTCTATGAATGGGGAGAAAAAGATCTCAGAGATATGGTATTAAGGGACAGAAATCATCCATCTGTAATAATGTGGAGCATTGGCAATGAGGTTGATTATCCGAATGACCCCTACTCCCATCCTATCCTGGACAAAGAAGGTATTCAACAACAACATACTGCCGGATATCAATCGAACAGACCAAATGCAGAAAGACTTGGAGGAATAGCAAAAAAACTGGCTGCAGTTGTCAGAAAATACGATACAAGCAGACCTGTAACAGCCGGCCTTGCAGGTCCGGTAATGTCGAATGAAACTGATTATCCCGGAGCTCTTGATATTTGTGGTTATAATTATACTGAAAGACGATATGAACAGGACCATTTAAAATATCCGCAAAGAATACTTTACGGAAGTGAAAACGGCCATGATTTTGATGCATGGAAACATGTCAGAGATAAAGATTACATATCGGGACAATTCTTATGGACTGGTTACGATTATCTGGGAGAAGCACACAGATGGCCATCAAGAGGTTTTGGATCAGGTCTTTTTGATCTTGCCGGAACAAAAAAACCAAGAGCATGGTTCAGACAAAGTCTGTGGTCAGATAAACCGGTAATATTTGCCGGAACCTCTCCAAAAACCAGAAGATCAAGAAATTTGTCTATTGACGCAATGCCTTACTGGAATTATAAAGAAGGTGACTCAATAAGAGTTGTTTGTTATACAAATTGCAGGCAAGCTAAGTTAATTCTTAACAATAATCAGGTCGGTGAAACCAAAAATTTAGACAATGAGTCCGGTATGATATATTGGGATATTGCTTTTAAACCGGGAAAACTTGAAGTCGTGGGTATAAAAGATGGAAAAGAATGCTCAAATTATGTGCTGGAAACGACATCAGAACCATATTCAATCAAGGCTAATCTTGCCAAAACAAATATTTCAACAAAGAATAAAACAGCAATAATTGAAATCAGCATTGTTGATGAAAATAAGAGATTAGTTTTGAATTCTTACGATAAAATAAAATGCGAAATAAATGGTAATGCAACACTACTGGGCATAGAATCCGGTAACCAGTCTGATGCATCAGATTATAAAGATAATGTTCAGAATGTTTACCAGGGAAAATGCGTGGCTTACATCAAATGCAATGATTTTAAGGAAAAAGTAAAAGTTATCGTATCATCTCCATCTCTGAAAAGTGCAGAAATTGAAATAAATCCAAAATAACTAACGTTAAAAAATAACAGGTTCAACCTTAAAACCGGCTTTTTTCAATTGATTGATAAGGCCGGTTTTTCCTGTTATATGAAGACAGCCAACAGCAACAAAACAAGATCCTGAAGCAAATAAATCAGGTAGTTTTTTCATCCAGTTATTATTTCTGTTATCAATAAGCATAAACATTTCTTCAGAAGTTATGTTGCCTTGTTCTTCTTTTAGCAGGACTTCCAGATTTTTAAGATCCCCTGACAGGTATGTATTATTCAGCCTTTTCAGTAAATCTTCAGCTTTATCATTTTCTCTGACTGATTCAATAAGTAATTCCGCCTGTCTTTTTAGCGGTAATTTATTATACAATAAATCTACCTGATAATCAACAGATTCCAAACCGACTATTTTCTTTCCATTTTCAATTGCAATCTTCTGAAAAGTCATATCGACAGGTTCAGGCTGAGAAGAAAGCCCGGTCATTTTAACGTAAAACATTATGGTGTACAATGAATTTAACATCATTGGTTTGTAACTGCCAAGTTTATCAAGACCAACACCCATTACTTCAAAAAAACAAGAATCGACCAATTTGTAATCTTCATCAGATAATAAATCTTTTATAGTACAATCAGTCATAATTGATCCCTTTGCGATTTTCTGCTGCAAAGTGCCATCATTTAAATCAACCTCTCCAACCATAAGATCTGCAGCACTACAAATCTTAATTATTTTGTCAAAATCTTTGATTTTTGTCTTATCGATTAAATGATGAGTACCGAATAAATAACTATCATTATTCAGACCCTTTCCAGATACTTTCCATAGAAGCTGCGCATCAGTCGTAATTATAAATAAAAATAAAAATGCGGCAGATAATAAATGAATCTTCTTCATAATCTGATTATTAAAAAAAAATATCAATTGAATTTCAAAGCCTTAGCAGCCCTTACGCCAACCAAAGCACCATTATCATAGACAAGAACACCGTTTACCCAGGTTGATTTAACTAAATGTCTGAAAGTATTTCCGTTAAACGGTGACCACCCACACTTTGAAAGTATCATTTCACTTGAAAGCGTCCAGTTTGTATCAGGTTTCACCAATACAAAATCTGCAAAATAATTATTTCTTATAAAACCTCTTTTATTAATACCATAAACAATAGCCGGAGCATGACACATCTTTTCTACAACTGCTTCTTTAGTGAAATAACCTTTTGACGCAAGATCAAGCATAGCAATCAGAGAAAATTGTACAGAAGGAGAACCGGATGCTGCAGTAAGACAGTCTCCTTGTTTTTCTGAAAGCAAATGCGGAGCATGATCAGTAGCTACAATATCAATTAAGCCGTCAGAAACTGCTGAGAGCAAAGAATTTCTGTCTGAAGAAGATTTTACTGCAGGATTACATTTTATAAGATTTCCATATTCAGCATAATCCTGATCATCAAACCATAGATGCAACAGACAGGCTTCAGAAGTTATTCTTTTGGATTGTAGTGGTTTCTTCTCAAATAAAGAAAGTTCTTTTGCTGTACTTAAATGCAGTACATGCAATTTGGAGTCATACTTAGATGCCAGTTCAACAGCCCTCGCAGTAGATTCATAACAAGCTTCGGCACTTCTTATCAATGGATGATACTTTACAGGCAGTATTCCGTCGGTTTGTTCAATATATTTTTTCTTATTTGATTGAATAATCGGTTCAGACTCAGCATGAACAGCAATGATTGAAGGAATTTCACGAAAAAGATTAATTAAAATTTCTTCATTATCTACCAGCATATTTCCGGTCGAGGAACCCATAAATACTTTTACACCACAAACTCTGCTGAAATCAGCCTTTTTCAATTGTTCGATATTCTCATTTGTTGCACCAAGATAAAATGAATAATTAGCAAAAGACTTTTGTTCAGCAAGTGCCATTTTTGCTTTCCAATTATCTATTGTAGTAGTTTGAGGAATTGTATTCGGCATTTCCATAAAGGAAGTAACGCCACCGGCGACAGCAGCCGCAGATTCAGAAGTTATATCAGCCTTATGAGTAAGTCCGGGTTCACGAAAATGGACATGATCATCTATAACGCCAGGTAATAACCAACATCCCTCAGCATTATAAATAGCCGAAGAAGCCAAAACTGATTCCGGCACATTATCTTCAAAAACTTCTTCAATTTTATCTCCTGAAATCAGGACAGATCCTGTAAAAGATTTGCCTTCATTAATTATCAAGGCATTATATATCAGGGTTTTGCTCATAGAGATCAACAGGAAGCCTTAGGATAAGTTCTAAAAAAACTTCTCCATTTCATTTTGATAACGCCAAAAACTGCTTCATTAAAAATACCACCATTCATTTTTGAAACACCAAGCTCCCTGTTCATAAAAACAATAGGAACTTCCTGTATATCGAAACCACATTTCCAAACAGTAAATTTCATTTCAATCTGAAAAGCATATCCTTTAAAGCGAATCTTATCAAGTTCAATTGTTTCAAGAACCTTTCTCCTGTAACATTTGAATCCGGCAGTCGTATCATAGATTTTCATTCCCGTAACAATTCTTACATAGATAGAGGCAAAATAAGACATCAGCACTCTTCCGATAGGCCAGTTAACAACATTTACAACATTATTGACATATCTGGAACCTATGGAAAGATCAGCACCATGTTCTGAGCAAGCCTCATACAACCTCATCAGATCTTTGGGAGGATGGGAAAAATCCGCATCCATTTCAAAAATAAAGTCATAACCCTGAGCCATAGCCCACTTAAAACCGGTGATATATGCAGTGCCAAGACCTTGTTTGCCTTTTCTCTCAAGAATGTGTAAAGAACCTTCCGATTTTTTCATCAGATGCTTTACTATATCAGCAGTCCCATCAGGAGATCCATCATCAACAATAAGTATATCAAAAGCTTTGGGAAGGTCAAAAACAGCATTGATAATTAATTCAATGTTTTCCTTCTCATTGTACGTAGGTATTATAACTAAAGAATCAGAAGTCATTCTAATGCAATTAAATGAGTTTTCAAATATAGAGCTTTATTTCTGAACAAAACGTAAAGATTCGGTAGATATTTTATACTTTTGGGGTGTTTTAATATTTGTTAGGTTTTATTCCATTGGATATTCATCAGTTATTTCAAACGTATCAGAAACATACAGTCATAAAAGCAGGAAAAAAATTACTTGCTGATTCTGATACTAACATTCACCTTGATGGCTTAAACGGCTCAACCAGGGCTCTTGCTGTTGCTTCACTATTCATTAATAGTGAGAAATCTTTTATTATTGTCGAAGACGATGAAGAGTCGGCAGGTTACCTGTATAATGACCTTAGCAGACTACTAAATAATGAATCAGTTTATTATTTCCCGCCATCATTCAGAAGGTCATTGAAATATGGTAAAAATGATTCCGGCAATATGATATTGAGGACTGAAGTACTTAATGCATTGCAACAGAATACAAATTGTATGATTGTGACTTTCCCTGAGGGTTTGGTTGAAAAAGTAATGCCACTTGAAACACTCAGTGACAACACTCTTGAAATGATCAAAGGTGAACATGTAGATAATGCATTTGTTATTGAGTTACTTACAACATTCGGTTTCGAAAGAGTTGATTATGTATATGAACCCGGACAGTTTTGTGTAAGAGGAAGCCTTATAGACGTATATTCATACAGTAATGAATTACCATACAGAATTGATTTCTTTGGTGATGAAATTGAAAGCATCAGAACATTTGAAATCGAAAGCCAGCTTTCAAAAGCTGAAATTGAAAAAATAAGAATTATTCCTTTTTCTGAAACCGATAAAAGCAAAAAGGTATCTTTCAGCAAATGGTTTCCGTCAGATAGTGTACTATGTTTTAACGATTACAGTTTTACGACTTCACGAATCGGTCAATATCAGAATGATTACGCAGATATTGATAATATTACTGATAATAATGAATTTAAAAACGATTGTTCCGGTTTCAGGTGGATAGAGTTCGGACGCAGAGCATATAGTAAAAACATTTCAGAACTAAAATTCAACGTATCACCACAGGATGTTTTCGGGAAAAACTTTGATTTTGTCAGCGATGCTTTCAGAAAATATACTTCTGAAGGTTATGAATTATACATATTAAGTGACAGTAATAAACAAATCGAACGACTCAGGAAAATATTTGAAGATCGGGGTGATCAGTTTACATTTATACCTGTTGATAAAACTTTTCATGAAGGCTTCATTGAGCATGATATGAAAATGGCATGTTTTACTGACCATCAGATTTTTGAAAGATTTCACAAGTATAATCTGAGGTCTGAAGTATCTAAAAACGGTAAGCTGGCTCTCTCAATGAAAGAGCTTACTCAGTTTCAATTTGGAGACTATATCGTTCATATAGATTATGGTGTAGGCAGATTTGGCGGTTTATTCAGGACTGAAATCAATGGCAAGATGCAGGAAGTCGTAAAAATAATGTATAAAGATGATGATACATTATTTGTCAGCATCCACAGTCTGCACAGAATTTCCAAATATAAAGGCAAGGAAGGCAGTGAACCTCATATCAACAAACTTGGCAGTTCGTCCTGGAATACCATCAAGGAAAGAACAAAGAAAAAGGTAAAAGATATAGCCAGAGAGTTGATTGCACTTTATGCAAAAAGAAAAGATGAAGAAGGTTTTGCATACAGCCCTGACAGTTTCATGCAACAGGAGCTTGAAGCGTCTTTCATTTATGAAGATACACCTGACCAGTTGAAAGCCACAAACGACATCAAGGAAGACATGGAGAATTCCCGTCCGATGGATAGACTTATATGTGGTGACGTTGGTTTCGGCAAAACTGAAGTAGCTGTAAGAGCTGCATTTAAAGCTGTAACTGACAACAAACAAGTTGCCGTATTAGTTCCGACTACCGTTCTGGCACTGCAACATTTCAAAACTTTCACTAAAAGACTTGATAAATTTCCTTGTAAAGTAGATTATCTGAGCCGCTCAAGATCTGCTGCTGATACGACAAGAATATTGGATGAACTAAAAACCGGTAAAATTGATATATTAATCGGAACCCATAAACTGATTGGTAAGAATGTAAAATTTAAGGACCTTGGTTTATTGATTATCGATGAAGAGCAAAAATTTGGAGTTGGAGTAAAAGAGAAACTAAGACAATTAAAAGTAAATGTTGACACATTGACTCTGACTGCTACACCAATTCCCAGGACCTTACAATTCTCTTTGATGGGTGCAAGAGATTTAAGCACAATTACTACTCCCCCACCCAACAGATACCCTATTCAGACTGAACTTGGCACATTAAATGAAGATTTGATAAGGGAATCTATTGAATATGAACTGGAAAGAGGTGGACAGGTATTCCTTATAAATAACAGAGTTTCAAATCTGCCGGAAATCGAGGATATGGTTAGAAGATGTGTTCCGGGTGCCAGAACTGTTATTGCCCATGGTCAAATGGAAGGAGCCAAACTTGAGAGTATAATCCTTGACTTCATGGACTATGCCTATGACGTACTCATTTGCACAACAATTATTGAATCAGGTGTCGATATACCAAATGCAAATACCATTATTGTAAATAATGCCCATCAGTTTGGTCTCAGTGACCTTCACCAGTTAAGGGGTCGCGTAGGAAGAAGTAACAAAAAAGCATTTTGCTATCTTCTATCTCCTCCTTTAAATCTGTTGACTCCTGACGCCAAACGCAGACTTCAGGCCATCGAAAATTACTCGGATCTTGGAAGTGGTTTCAGTATAGCGATGCAGGATTTGGATATAAGAGGAGCCGGAAATATGCTTGGAGCAGAGCAGAGTGGTTTCATCGCTGATCTCGGATATGAAGCTTATCAGAAAATACTTGGTGAAGCCGTACAGGAACTAAAAGATGAAGAATTCTCAGATTTGTATGCTGACAGCATGAATCAGACAAAGGATGGCTCATTCAATTACGTCTCAGATTGCATTGTCGAAACAGACTTTGAGATGATGTTCCCCGAATCATGGGTTCCCGGATCATCTGAAAGAATAAGTCTTTACAGAGAAATGGATAATCTGGAAAGTGAAGCTGAAATTATTGATTTTGAAAAAAGAATGGTTGACAGGTTTGGTCCTGTTCCGAAAATGGCAGCTGAATTAATTGAAGTAATCAGACTAAGAAGAATTGCAAAATCATTAGGATTTGAAAAGGTCTATTTAAAAAATGAACAAATGATATGTTATTTTGTAAATAATCAGAACTCATCTTTTTATCACTCAGCAACTTTTGACAAGATCCTGGATTATTTACAGAAAAATGTTAAAAAGACGAGGCTAAGGGAGCAAAATGGTAAAAGATCGCTCATAATTGAAAACATCCAAAACATAAATTCGGCTCTTGTTCAACTCAAATTAATGCAGTAAATTTGCAGGTCAAAAACGAATTACAGACCCCCATAAAGGGATAAAGATATTATAATTACAATAAAAGATGATTAAACTTAGTTTTCCGGATGGTTCTGTCAGGGAATACCCAAAAGGAACCACAGCATATCAGGTTGCTGAAGCGATAAGTCCGCGTCTGGCTCAGGATTGCCTGGCCGCATCTGTTGATGGAGAAACAGTAGAGCTCAACCGACCGATAAATAATGATGCTTCAATTAAATTACATAAGTGGGATGATGCTGAAGGCCAACATGCTTTCTGGCATTCTTCCGCTCACCTAATGGCTGAAGCATTGCAGGAATTATATCCCGGTATTAAATTTGGTATAGGACCAGCCATTGAAAATGGTTTTTATTACGATGTTGATCCAGGAGAAACCTCAATAAAAGAAAGTGACCTTCCTGCCATCGAATCCAAAATGGCAGAACTTGTCGCAAAAAAAGAAAACATCCGAAGAAATGATATTTCTAAAACCGATGCTCTGAAGTTGTTTGGTGACCGTAATGAAACTTACAAAACCGAACTAATATCAGAGTTAGAGGATGGCACGATATACACATATACTCAGGGCTCATTTACAGACCTTTGTCGTGGTCCTCATTTAATGACAACAGAACCAATTAAAGCAATCAAACTGCTTTCTGTTGCCGGAGCATACTGGAGAGGTGATGAAAAACGCAAGCAGATGACCCGTATTTATGGTGTCACATTCCCTAAAAAGAAAATGCTTGACGAATATCTCGTTCTGTTGGAAGAAGCAAAAAAACGTGACCACCGCAAAATCGGAAAAGAACTTGAATTATTCATGTTCAGCGAAGCTGTAGGTAAAGGTCTTCCAATCTGGTTGCCAAGAGGTACTTCATTACGTCTGCGTCTTGAAGATTTTCTGAAACGCATACAAAAGAAATTCGGATATCAACAGGTCATTACTCCGCATATTGGTCAAAAAGAACTTTGGGTAACTTCAGGTCATTATGCAAAATATGGTAAGGACTCATTCCAACCCATACACACACCCGAAGAAGGTGAAGAATACCTGTTGAAACCAATGAACTGTCCTCATCACTGTGAGATTTACAAGTTCCTTCCACGTTCATACAAGGATCTTCCATTACGTTTCGCTGAATTCGGTACCGTTTACAGATACGAACAAAGCGGAGAGCTTCATGGTTTGACAAGAGTTCGCAGCTTTACTCAGGACGATGCGCACATTTTCTGTCGTCCGGATCAGTTGAAAGATGAATTCCTCAAGGTTATGGATATTATTTTTATAATATTCAACGCATTGGATTTCAAGAATTTTGAAGCACAGATTTCATTGCGTGATCCTAATAACAGAGAGAAATATATCGGATCTGATGATAATTGGGAAAAAGCAGAAAGAGCCATTGTTGAAGCATGCCAGGAAAAAGGTCTTAATGCAAAAGTTGAACTTGGTGAAGCAGCCTTCTATGGCCCGAAACTTGACTTCATGGTCAAGGATGCTATCGGTCGCCGCTGGCAGTTGGGAACTATACAAGTTGACTATAACCTTCCCGAAAGATTTGAGCTGGAATATACCGGTAATGACAACCTGAAACACAGACCAATCATGATACACCGTGCTCCTTTTGGATCAATGGAAAGATTCGTTGCTGTTTTAATCGAACATACTGCCGGAAAATTCCCGTTATGGCTTACACCAGATCAGGTCGTTGTTTTGCCTGTAAGTGAAAAATTCAATGACTATGCATATGAGGTTTCAGAATACCTGAATCAAAGAGATATCAGAACAATTGTTGACGATAGAAATGAAAAAGTAGGCCGAAAAATTCGTGATAACGAATTGAAAAGAATACCTTATATGTTGATAGTTGGAGAGCAAGAAGCAGAAAAACAAGAAGTTTCTGTAAGAAAACAGGGTGAAGGTGATAAAGGTTCGATGAAATTTATTAACTTTGCCGCGCTTTTGACCGAGGAAGTCGAGAAAATGATGACTGCCTGGTAAATATTAATTGATAATCAAACATTTAAAAATATAAAAAACGAGGTACACAAAGCTGAATGAGGAACGATGATTTAAAAATACAATATCGGATAAATGAACGTATCCGTGTAAAAGAAGTTCGTTTAGTTGGTGAAAATGTTGAACAGGGTGTATACTCAATACAACAGGCATTGGCTATAGCTGATGAAAAACAACTGGACTTAATTGAAATTTCACCAAATGCTGTCCCTCCCGTTTGCCGTATTACTGATTATCAGAAATTTCTGTACCAGCAAAAAAAACGTCAAAAGGAACAAAAAGCAAAGTCAACTAAGATCATTCTTAAAGAGATACGTTTTGGACCTCAGACAGATGATCATGATTACAACTTCAAGTTAAAACATGCGAAATCTTTTCTTGAAGAAGGATCAAAAGTTAAAGCTTATGTATTTTTTAAAGGTCGTTCAATCCTTTTTAAGGAGCAAGGTGAAGTTTTATTACTTCGATTTGCAAACGATTTAGAAGATTATGGAAAAGTTGAGAGTATGCCTGTGCTTGAAGGTAAACGCATGATTATCATGTTAGCGCCTAAAAAGAAAGCCGTTCCTGCTCCTACCGTTAATAAACAAGTTACAAACACAAAAACTGAGCAAAATGCCAAAGATGAAGACTAATTCCGGTTCCAAAAAGAGGTTTACCCTTACCGGAACAGGTAAAATCAAGCGTAAACACGCATTTAAAAGTCACATTCTGACAAAGAAAACGACTAAGCAAAAACGTAACCTAACCCATACGGGCTTGGTTGACAAAACCGACCTTAAGAATGTTAAGCTCCTTTTAGGACTTAAATAATTCAGGCCGGAGAGATTTTTTCAAAATTTTTTAACCGAATGTCATTGCTGAAGTCCATAAAAATTATGGCGCTGACAATCAAAAAAAAGAAACAAAATGCCAAGATCAGTTAATCATGTTGCCTCAAGGGCAAGAAGAAAAAAAGTGTTATCTCTGACAAGGGGATATTTCGGATCCAGAAAAAATGTATGGACCGTAGCAAAAAACACATGGGAAAAAGGTTTACAATATGCATATCGTGACCGTAAAGCCAAAAAACGCGAATTCCGTGCATTATGGATACAACGTATCAATGCAGGTGCACGTTTGGAAGGAATGTCTTACAGCCGTTTGATGGGTGCTTTACACAAAGCAGGTATTGAAATCAATCGTAAAGTTTTGGCTGATTTAGCCATGAACGAACCTGAAGCATTCAAAGCTATCGTACAAAAAGCAAAAAACGCTTAATTTACAAAGCATTATATTAGCAAAGGCTCTGACCAAAAAAGTCAGGGCCTTTTGTCATTTTAATGACCTCAGATTTGCATTTTAAGCATTTATTTACTATATTTGTTTCATAGAAGTCGTATCAACATTGATTGGTAGACTCATCAAATGATATTAATTTCACCGAGAAATTGCTCGAGCTTACAATGGCGGGCCGCACTCCGAAAGGATCGCTCAGGCGCAGCGGATTACAAAGAAGGCCGGCACTCAAATCCTGTTAAACCGGGG
>CAZCWK010000018.1:0-44165 GCA_964502355.1 uncultured Bacteroidales bacterium | reverse complement strand
CAATGAAATAAAACCTAAAATACTATTCATAGGAGTTCTTATTTCATGACTCATATTTGAAAGAAAGTCTGATTTTTGCCTGTCATTTTCCTCTGCTTTAAGCTTGGCTTCAATAAGCTTTTTTTCAGCTTCTTTTTGAAAAGTAATATCGCGTGCACTACCAACAACACCGATAATCTCTCCATCTTCATCAAACATAGGTAATTTACTCACATAATGAATCCTTTTTTCTCCATCTATTATTACTTCTTCTTCGTAAGTAACAGGCTTCTTATTTTTAATGACCAGATCATCCATTTTTTCTTCCTTAACCATAAAACTCAGATCTTTTTTAATTTCCGGGTTCATCAAAATTCTTCTCTCATAAAAATAAGAGGATGACATACCATAAGACTCATCAGGATCAATTGTCTTAAGTATCATGTCATTCAATGCTTTGTTAGAAAAAATAAATTTCTTTTCCAGATCTTTAGCCCATATCATCAGATTAAAGTTATCTGTCATAATCCGCAATAATCTGTGCATTTTACGTGCCTCATATTCGTCAGCCAGAATCCTTTTCTGATTTTCTACCAAATCAGTTATATCACGTATGATAACAATCCGGTTTTCAGGATCACTTTTTACAGGTTCCTTAATTATTTTAAAACTAAATGCCTGACCATTTATGTTTGTACTTATCAGGACTGGACTGGTTTCTGATAATATAGCATCAAGTAATTTAAGATTTTTTGTAACAATTTGAGACAATTCCATGCCAAGGTACCGGCTTTCAAATATTTCCAGTATTTCGATTGCGTTTGAATTAATATCCAGTATTCTATCATACTTATCCAGAGCAAGTATTCCGTCTGAAATAGTCTCCAGTATTGTCTGACGGGCCAGGGGAACCAGATTTAAAAGAAATTTATTCAGAAAACCAACTGAAAACAAAACTAAACTTATTATCATTAGCAAAGCAGCTAAATCAAGGCCTGGTACCGGATTATTTCCAGTAATATACAAAACACTACCTATTAGTGGGAAAATCGTAGCAACTAAAACCAGTAAACCCTGTGATCTGAATTTATTTTTGTTTCTTATCAAAAACATAATCATATAAAAGCAGGATATTGCAAGAACGAAATAACTAAATACAACATACCCAATCCAAAACCAGAAACCATGTTCATAAACCATCATATTGGATTTTTCTGATATTTCAGAGTAATTTGTCCATATAAGATTATGCTTTTCATTTGTTAAAGCCAAAAGAAATGTAATACCTGGCACTATAAAAGCAAACAATCTCTGCAAATGGGTCTTAAAAATATCAAAGCCGCAAAATTTAATTATGAAAAACAAAAACATAACAGGTGTTGTTGTAACCCCTATATAAGACATTTTAGACCAAAATATTTTAGTGGATTTTTCAATAGCTGAAACTTCAAAAAACAGACAAAAAACCCAAATGCCAACAGAAATTAGTAGTAACATAAGTTCAAATGCTCCGGTTACTTTCCTTCTTATGTATGAAACATAAGCAAGAGAAAAGCAAAAAATCGAACCTATTAAATATACTATAGAATAAGGTGTAATCTCCATTAAAATTAAATATTTTAAGTATGTATTAAAACTCAATAGTAAAACTTCAAATCCATGTTCCTTTATGCCATAAATACTCCAGAGGCCCTTGCTTATGAGATTTCAACCACCACTTACAAAAAGTTATCTGTAACAAAAACAGTAAAATACCAATAATCAACGAATACGTCGCTCCTGTATATTTATATAATCCCAATGCAAATCCATAATATATAAAAGCCCCAATAATTGATTGCATAATATAATTAGTCAGACTCATGCGTCCAAACGGGACAAGCTTACTTAATATCTTATGAAAAAAATGCTTTTTGAATAATAATATAAATCCTGAAACCCAAACAAACATGAGAGAAAGGTTATACCATGAATCCATTATTAAACCTGTATATTTTCCGGCATAATCAAATTTTACAATATTTCTGATATCATCCAAAAAGAACAAAAAGAAAACAGAAATTACAATGGAAATGTTCAAAACCGTTTTC
Organism: uncultured Bacteroidales bacterium; assembly: GCA_964502355.1. GTDB lineage: Bacteria > Bacteroidota > Bacteroidia > Bacteroidales > UBA1402 > UBA8389. The sequence goes on along the minus strand of CAZCWK010000018.1, from coordinate 42,096 downwards.
CAGAATTTCTGATTTCTTTCATTTTCAAAAAACAAACCCTTCCTGCCGATTATCATTCCCAGCATAAACAGTGCAGGAGCCTGAAAAAACCTTCCTTTATCCCAACTCCAGGAATAAACTCCAAGTTTGCCATTCGTGAAATTTCCTTTTACCATTTCCCAAAAAGAATCTCCCCCCTGAGTAAGACTTGATAAATAAAAATATTTATACCATGATGGATTTTCTGAAGCCAAATCAGGATTAATCAGACCATAAATAATCTGTCCAAGAAACAAGGGTTGAATAAGCAATATAACAGCTATTATAATGATAGTTTTATCTTTAAGTCTGCAAACCGGTAAAATAGCAAGTCCCATCAATGCATACATGTTTAGGATATCTCCCTGATAGAATACAGTATTTAGCATACCAAAAAGGAATAACAGGAATAGTCTCCACAAAAATCTTAATCTGAAATCCTTACCTTTATCCTGTTGCTTTTTATCCATCAGATAAAAGGTAAATCCAAATAACAGAGCAAAAATGGCGTATGACTTGCCGGAAAACAAATAACCTATTATTTCAAAAATACGTGCATCAAGTACTTTCATCCATTCCGGTAATTGAGGCGGGAGATAATAGAAATCAAAATGCTCAAGATTATGCAAAAGCATTATCGACATTATTGCGAAACCTCTTAATGCATCTACAACTTCAATTCTGTTCTTTTCTCGTACTATGAGGTCAGTATCTCTGTTTTCCATGAAAATTAATTAGTTTATGAAGGTTTGTGCAAAATTAACCTTATCCTCATAACAAAATGTTAATCAGACAAAAATCTTTCAAAAAAAACAAAGCTGTCCCGAAAATATAGACTTATCAGGACAGCTCCATTATTACTTCAATAAATCCGGGAAACTATTCATACATCAGTTTCTCGACATCAAGCTTTTCTTTTTTACTTTTATTTTTACCTGAATGGAATATCTTATAAACCACAGGTACCACAATTAAAGTAAGAAATGTCGAGAAAGCCATACCTCCGATTATAACCCAGGCCAGACCGTTTTTTAACTCTGCTCCTGCACCTTTATTCAAGGCCACCGGCAGCATACCAACAATTACAGTCAATGCTGTCATAAGAATAGGCCTGGTTCTGATTTTAACTGATTGAATAAGAGCTTCATTTATTTCTTTACCTTCCTTTATGGCATCATTTGCAAAGTCAACAAGTAAAATGGCATTTTTCCCCACAAGTCCGATAAGCATTACCAAACCCAACATACCATAAATACTCATGGATGTATTTGTCAGAGCCAAAGCAAGAAATGCTCCAATTACAGACAAGGGTATTGAGAACATTACAACCAAAGGATCTTTCCAGTTATTATATAAGACCACCATTGATAAATACATAAGAATCAATGAAAGTAAAATAGCTAAAGTAAGCACGCTCATTGAATCAGCCATACTTTGAACATCACCGGTTGCATCAATTTTTACTCCTTTTGGCATTTTTAACTGACTTATACCAGCAAGAAATTTATCTGAAACCGTACCGGCGGCAACACCAAGCACCTGAGTTCTAATTGTAACTGAACTGTTTCTGTTATAACGTTCAAGTTTATTCGGTCCTGTACCAAGACTTATGTCAGCAAACTGAGAAAGTTTAACAACATCTCCTTTGTTATTAATAAATGTCAGGTTTTCTACATCTTCAGCCTGTTGCCTGTATATTTTATCAGCACGAATATTTATATCATACTCGTAATTACCTTCAGTATATTTCATAGTACTGTTACCCTGAAAGTTCATTTGCATTGTCAGGCCAACGTTATCAAGCCCTAAACCTAAAGCTGACATTTTATCCCTGTCAACGACAACATTAATCTCAGGCATCCCATTTTCTACAGATAGGCTTTGCTGAAGTGTACCCGGAATCTTACGCATTACTTCAAGAGCCTGTTCAGCAAAAATGCTTACTGAATCTGCATTCGGGCCGGAAATAACATATTCAACAGCCGCCTTATTAGCTGTACCGGTAAGACTGACACTAAAAATACGGACTTTGGCATCAAGGAGATAATCAGATAATGGTTGATTGAGCCTGGATATATACAATTTAGTATTTCCTTTCCTCTGGCTCGCCGGTACCAGCTTAACATTAAGTTCAGCAAGATAGGGTGTACCCTGAGTACTTTGCGTATTGTCACTGGTAACCCCTACCATAGTTACAACATCAACTACTTCAGGTTTCGCCCTAAACCAGTTTTCAGCTTTTCTTACAAGAGCATTTGATTGTTCAATTGAAATATCCTTGGGCATTTCCAACTGGACAATAAACTCGCCTCTGTCCACCTCCGGCAGAAACTCAAAACCGATGAAGCCCATTGGGAAAAGGCTTAGAACTAAAAATGAAACCGCTATTACAGCGATGCCTACCCATCTTTTGTGGAATAATGACCACTCAAGTAAGCTTGAGATCCATTTTGTAAAAGAGCTTACGCCTTTTTCAAAACCAATAAGAATCCTTTGAAACAAGTTACTGTTATTAAGTGCCTGAATATTTCCAAACCTTGATGTCAACATTGGCACTAATGTCAATGCAGCCAATAAGCTGAATAATGTTGATATTACAACTACTACTGCAAATTGCCTTAAAATATCTGAAACTAAGGTATTGGTCAATGCAATAGGCAGGAACACTACAACAAGAACTATTGTCACGGTCAATACCGTTATACCAATTTCCTTTATTGCATCCCATGTAGCTTTCACAGCATTCTTGCCCATTTCCATATGACGGTAAACATTTTCGATGACTACGATTGCATCATCTACAAGCACACCGATTACAAGTGAGAGACCCAGCAAAGACATCAGGTTTAATGTAAACCCAAAGGCATACATCCCAATAAAAGTTGCTATCAGTGAAACCGGCACAACAACCATTACAATCAACGCATTTCTGAAATTATGCAGAAATAACAACATAACCAGAGAAACAAAAATAATCGCAAGCAGCAAATCTATAAGAACAGAATTGATTGAACTTTTTGTAAACTCAGTCGAGTCCTGAGCTACAGAAAGTTTCAAGCCCTGATCAGCATATTCTTTTTCAAGAATTTTCATTGTACTCTTAACATTGTCACTAAGATCAATAGCATTAGCATCAGCTTGTTTCAGAATATTTATAATGATAGCATCCTCGCCGTTCACACGAGCTATTTTAGTCGGATCTTTAACAGCATCTGTTATTTCAGCAACATCCTTCAAACGTATCTGAGACCCGGTTGGAGTTGTGATCAAGACAAGATTTCTGATTTCATCCAGATTTTTAAATTTTCCGGAAAGGCGAACAGATGTACTTGATTCAGGATTTTTCAAACTACCTGTCGGGAAGTCAAGATTTGCACCTCTCAGTGCTCCCTGTATAGCAATAGGTGCAACGCCATAAGCTCTCATCTTTTCCTGATCAAGATTAATCTGTATTTCACGTGACTGCCCGCCAATCATTGAAATTTTGGCAGCTCCCTTAATGCGGGATAATTCCGGAATAATCTTTTTATCCATAAGATCGTAGAATTCAGTGGATTCAAGATTTGAAACAGCAGATAACGACATTACAGCCTTATCATCTATCGTTATCTTTGATAACATAGGTGTAAGTATTTCCCTGGGTAATTCTGACATCTTTGCGCTCAATAAATTTTGTGCAAGAGTCATGGATCTGTCAATATCAACACCATAATTAAATGAAACAAATAGCATTGACATACCCTCAAATGACCATGACTGTATTTTATCTATACCTTCCATACCTGAAAGTGCATCTTCAACCTTTCTGGTAAGGTTATTTTCGACTTCTGTAGGCGAAGCTCCGGGATATATAATCTGTACATTCACCATAGGTGGTGTGAATTTTGGCATTAATTCAGCACTTAAACTACGATAACTCAGATATCCCAGTATGGTCAAAACAAGAAACAACACTATCACATAGATAGGCCGCTTGATTGATATTTCAGCAATCTTCATTATATTCTATTTATTTTTTGTTTTGAACATCAACACCGTCTGCAATATTAATAAGGCCGCCTGTAATTATGCTGTCTCCTGCCTGCAAGCCGCTAATAACCTCAATATCTTTGTTTATAGAATTACCGAGAACGACCGGTTTCTTTACAGCCTTACCATCCGTTACAACAAAAACATTTGCATTTTTTACGCTCCCACTTACAGCGCTTCTTGGTATCAGTATTCCTTCTGTATCTGATTTGAAACTAAAATTTGCAGTTACATACATACCTGATTTCAGATTTTTCCCTTCTCTACTGTTAATAGTTATTTCAACAGGATAGTTAAGTGATCTGTCTGCCTTCATACCGATAAAACTGATTTTCCCTGCAAAGGTTTGACCGGGGAAAGTTGAACATACAATAGAGACAGGCATACCTTTTTTAAGTTCAATAACCTGACGTTCTGTAACATTAACAGTCAGCTTGAGTACAGACTCATCAATGATATCATAAAGTCTTGCACCAGGATTGAGGTATGTTCCGATTTCTACATATCTGTTATTTATAACTCCTGACACAGGAGATTTCACAGTAGCATCTGATAAACGGCGTTTACTTGATATATATCTGCTGTGAGCTGCCGTCAATTGTGTACGGATATTATCAAGTTGCTGAGCACTGACCCCTCCTTTTTCACTGACATTTGAGAATCTTTCAAAATCTGTTTTGAGAGCTTTGTAAGCAGCTTCACTTGCTTCAAAATCTGCCTTTAGCATTTCATCGTCCACCTTTATAACAACTGAACCTTTGTTAACATAATCTCCTTCATTTGCCAGAATTTCTACTACCCGTCCGGCAACATCTGAAACAAAAGTCAATTCGCTGTTTGGTTCCAGCATACCATTAGAAGAAAAACTCAAGTCATAAGAAGTTGATTTGACCAAATCAATTTGTACAGAAACCGTATTCGTCACCTGAGACGCAATTTCTGTCTTTGCCTGAGTCGATTTCTTATTCAATAATAAAATAAACACAACTGCAGCTATTATTACTACAATTATTGATATTGTAACAGCTTTTTTCATAAGTTATTTTTTTATTTATTTTCTACTAATTCACGAATTGTTCCGTTTGACTTTTTCAAATCAATGTATGATTTCATATAATTGTTAAGAGCATCAGCATAATTTGCCTGAGATTGAATAAGTGATGAATTTGCATTCAAAACATCAGACATCGATGAAATACCCTGCTGAAAGTTTGTCTGAGTCACATCAAATACATCCTGAGCCAACTTCAGATTTTCCTTTTGCAAATTAATGGTCTTCCTGCTTTCTTCGAGTTTAAGATTTGTATTCAGATATGCCATACTTAATGACTGCTGCAACATACTTGCATCTTCCTGTACTTTTTTCTGCTCAATCTTAGCTTGTTTTAATTTTGCAGTTCTTGAGAATCCGCCAAAAACCGGAACTTTAAGATTCAACATAGCCATTGAACCCGGAAATTTGGAATAGGTATCACCCTTTAAAGAAAATTCATTATTGTAAAAATTGTAGTTATAATTCATTGTGAAAGTTATCACCGGCAAAGACTCGTAAATAGCTGATTTAATTTGTAAGTCAGTCATATTCTTTTGTTTCATTAACAATTTGTATGGAGTCTGTAAGTTTATGTCGAAACCATAATTATCAGGTTCAACAGATTTGTTCTCAAAAAATGATAAGCTGATTGGCTCAACAGAAATAGCCTGATCCATATTCAAACCCATCTGCAGTTTAAGCAGGTTTTTTTGAACCTCTGCAGCACTCATAATTGAGCTTTTCTGGGTTTCAACATTTATTCTCGTAACCTTCAAACGATCCAGATCAACTTTCTTGATGATACCATTTTTGTATGACGTTTCCATAGTCTCAAGCATCCTGCCCATGAGATCCAGACTTTTATCAAAAAGCGTAACTGCATATTCAGTTACCTGGATTGCATAATAAAGATTTGCAGTCTGTGTTATTATGTCTTCTTCTTTTGATTCCACTCCAAGCTCTGCCATTTCCATAGCGGTTTCAGCAATTTTAACAGCATTGAATAAAGACATATTCAAAACCTGTTGATTCATAGCTACTCCTAACTGGGAAGTATAAGTCATACCCATCTCAATCTCAAGATAATCAACAGTATAGCCACCCAGCATCTCAGCAGGGAGAAAATATTTCAGGAAGTTGGGCATTATGAATTTTGTCTTTTTGATATTGTCAGTAAGATTTGCGCTTGCACTGATTTGTGGAAGCAAAGCTCCGACAATTTCCTTTTTAGCCTGAACACTTTTTTCTCTGTCCAATATGGACTTTTTGAGATTGTGATTATTCTCCAGGGCCTGATTAAGGCAAGTCTGAAGATTCAAATTTTGTTCTGCCCAAATCATATTGATCGGGACCAACATAAATAACAGTAAAATCCTGATGTGTTTCATATGAAATAATTTATTTGATATTTAGTACTTTACTACCTTTTTCAGAAACCATTGCCCTCAAATTAAACTCAATAATCCTGCTGAAAAAATCCCTGGTTTCAGAACTGTTGTTTTCAATCAGTTTATTGAAATAATAGGAAAAAGATGTATATGACAGATAGTCACAAACCATTCCAACTTCCAGATCCTCTCTAAAATAACCTTCATCCACTCCCTTTTTCAAATATTCCAATACATATTTATTAAAGAAACCAAATCCTGTTGCATGTTCTGTGCATGCATACTCAGGGTACATCTTCCTCATATCATAAAAGAAAATTGGTGAAAGACTGCTAAAATAGTTGTCAACTTCAGCAAATGCATTCCTGAGGCTAATAACCGGATTCTCACTTTTTTCCATAACTTCAGCAATTTGTTCTTTCATATCATCCATCATAGACATAACACATTGGCAAAGCAAGATCTCTTTTGATTCGAAATGATTGTAAAGAGTTTTCTTTGTAATGCCCATTTTACCTGACAATTCATCAAGAGACATTCTTAAACCATCATGTTTGAAGACTTCCATAGCCTTATCGGTGTACTTCTTTTGTCTTTTTCCGGAGTTAGTCATTTAATTAAGCTTTATTAATTTCCAAAACACAATATTACACTATTTTTTCTTTCATAGTGTATATTTTGTAATTAATTTTTATATAAATCCCGTATTTTTTCAGGAATAAACCTGATATATGATTTTTCACTTATTAAAAAGGGGTATATACTTATTCTGATTTTAGTTTATTAAGTTTCAAATATTTTTGTTTTGTGATAAATGACAATAATTAATGAAATCTATAAAAGTTACATTTATGAAAACAAAAATCTTAACCCGATTAAGTTTACTGTCACTATTTACTGTTGCAATTTTGACATACTCATGTACTAATGATCTGCTTGGTAACGACATGGAAATATCCGGGGAAACCAGTCTTGCATCATCTACCGGTACAGTTACATTACTGTCAGCAACTGAAGATGCCACTACTTTCCTGACTGACAGTCTGCCTTGTGTATTTAATGACTCCATATCGCTATCAGATGCTGATCTTGTATCGCTATTGAAGATGAAAGAAGAAGAAAAACTTGCCAGAGATGTTTATGCCGTTTTCAATGCAAAATGGGGAAAACTACCATTTAAACACATCTCAAAAGCAGAAGATACTCATCTTAAAGCTGTTGTAAGTCTGTTAAAGCTTTACAATTTACCTGATACAATTATTGCTGAAGCCGGAAAATTCAGTGATGTAAAAATCCAGGCATTATACGATGAAATGATACTTAAAGGCGATTCATCAATAATAAATGCTCTTTCTATCAGTGCTTTGATAGAAGAAATGGACATTGCCGATATTAAGGCAATTATCAGTTTAACAAGTAATACAAATCTTCTCATAGTACTGGAAAACCTGTTAAGTGGATCCAGAAATCATCTGAGAGCATTTGATAAGCAGCTTAACTATCTTGGAATAAAGTATACTCCTGTATATCTATCAGTTGAAGAGTATAATAAAATCGTAACAACAGATAATGAAAAGGGTAAGAGCTATAAAAAAGGTAACAATGGAAACCATTATGCATACGGCAAATATGATGGGAAAGGTAATAAAGACAGTACGTCTGTAAAAAATTACAACCGTTACGGTAAAAATAATGCTACAGGTGATAGTACTTCAGTTAAAAACAGAGGTCATAAAAATGGAGGCACCACCGGAAGCGACAGTACTACGGTTAAAGGAAGAGGTTACAAAGGTGGAAATTCTTCTACAAACGACAGTACGAATGTAAACAGCACTAAAAGTTATGGTTTCGGCAATAAGGGTAAAAACGGTAATAGTACAGGTAAAAAGTAATTGAAAGTTTATTTCTAAAAGCCGGGTCAGATAAACATCAGATCCGGCTTTTAAATTTAAAAACAAGATATCGTTTTATAATTTAAATTTGTAGTAAAGTACTATTTTATCAATGAATACCGGTTCTATGAATATACTCAGGGCAGAATTGATTTCTTACAAAAAATTATGGTTAATTGAACTACTGATATACCTTTTTGTATGGTTTTTTGTATTTACTGTGCCGGTCTACTATAATCACCTGTATGGGACTATTTTTTGGGAAAATGTTCATTCTGACTGGATCATTTTATCAGCTTTCCTTCTGATATTTATTATTAATGTCTACGTTCTTGTTCCGTCTTTACTTTTTAAAAAAAATTATGCCATATACTTTACCTCATGTATTCTGATTTGTTCGGCAATAATATATGCCTTCGTTTATTTGTATATAAACTATAATGCTAAACTGACTTCAGGAATGCCTCCTATGGAAATAAGTCCGGATATACCAATGGAATTAAGTTCAGGAATGCCTTTGCCTAAAGGTTTCAGACCTGATTCAAACATACTTCAGTCTTCGAATAACACTATACTGTTGAACAATTTTCTTGTATCCATCCTTATAATTGTTGCAAGTTCATCATTAAAGTTATTTACAAGATGGATCAGTGAAGATAAAAGGGTTAAAGAAATCGAACAACAGCAGTTGAAAAATGAACTTATTATGCTCAGGAATCAGGTTAGTCCGCATTTTCTTATGAATACTCTTAATAATATATACGCATTGGTGGATATTAACTCAAATATGGCTAAAGATGCCATTATAAGACTATCTACATTGATGAGGTATATGCTTTATGATACAGGAAAAGGTCAAACTTCTCTTGTTAAAGAAATTGAATTCATAAAAAGTTATTTTTCCTTGATGAAACTCAGATTTTCAAACAACATTGAACTAAATATTAATATACCTGAAGAAATACCGGACATACAGATAGCACCAATGATTATAATTACTTTTCTTGAAAATGCTTTCAAACATGGTGTAAGTTATAATGAAAAATCTTATATTTCATTTGATCTTGATATCAAAGATGGTATTATGCATTTTTCTATCAGGAACAGTATTCACAAAAAGACCAAAGATGATAACTACTCCGGAATTGGTCTTGCAAATGTTAAAAAAAGTTTGGAACTACTTTATCCGGACAATTATAACCTGATAATAAAAGATGATAAAAAAGAATTTCTGGTAGATTTATCTCTTCCGGCCTGGAATGAAAGATTGATCAGAAACATTTTACAAAATGATAATAAAGCAGCTACAGTTTAACCTGTAAATACCTGAGCATGAAGATAAAATGTATAGCTATTGATGACGAGCCTCTGGCATTACAGCAGATGGGCAAGTATATTCAGCAGACTCCTTTTCTGGAATGTGTTTCTCTGTGCAACAGTCCGTTTGAAGCTATGGCAATTCTGGAAAGTAGTGATATAGATCTGATGTTTGTAGACATTAATATGCCGGATTTGAATGGCCTGGATTTTTTGAAATCCCTTGATAAAAAGCCTTTGGTAGTTATAGTAACCGCCTATGGAGAATATGCGTTGGAAGGATATAAAGCTGATGCTATTGACTATTTACTTAAACCACTGGATTATGCAGGATTTCTTAAATCAGCCACTAAGGTCAAATCTCTTTATGAAAGATTTAATCCTGAAGAAAAAGAAAAACAATCCGGCGAAGAATATTTGTTTGTAAAATCTGAAAACAAAATCTCAAGAATTAAAATTAGCGACATTCAGTTCGTTGAAAGTGCTAATGAATATATTAAAATAAATTTGTCGGGGAAGGAAGTCATTCAATCACTCACCAGACTTAAAGATTTTGAATTATTGCTTCCGGTTTACAGTTTTATGAGGGTGCATCGCTCCTATATTATTAATCTGACAAAAATTAAAGCTATTGAAAAAAACGGAATTCAATTAGAAAATGGCACATATATCCCCATTGGAGAATTATATAAAGCATCATTTCAGGAATATTTGAAAACAATTTTAAAACTTTGATTATCTGATACTATGAGATATTTATGGTTAACATTGCTCCTATTGTCCCTTTGTGCTGATATTTTAGCCCAAAGCACAAAAAATGTTCAGGTTTCTTCACCGGGGACTCTGGTTAACTATGTATCAGATATTGAAAAAAAGACCATAAAGAGTCTTACTGTCACAGGCAATATTGATTCAAGAGATATTGCTTTTATCAGGGATAATTTAAAAATCGTTGAAACACTGGATCTCACAGGATCCACAATTGTATCTTACAAAGGAGATAAAGGCACGATTACAGGTAGTGATACTATATATCAAGCTAATGAGTTACCGGCTTATTCTTTTTTTAATCCTTATCTGGATACATACAAGACTACCCTGAAAAACGTAAAACTACCATCTAAAACAAGTGTTATAGGCGATCTTGCATTTTATTATTGTTGGAATCTTTCAGGTCAGTTATCAATACCTTCGACCGTAAAAAATATATCCAAATATGCTTTTTATGGTTGTCATTCTCTTACTGCATTCTCGGTTTCATCATCAAATACCAGATATTCAAGCAACAATGGTATTTTATTAAGTAAAAGTCAGGATACTCTTTTCTTATGCCCGAACAATAAAGCCGGGTCATACACTATTCCAACTACAGTGAAAAGGATTCATGACTCTGCATTTGAAAATTGCTACTCAATTAATTCTGTTACCATACCTCCTTCAGTTACGTCTATAGGTTCATATGCTTTTTGTAATTGCTCAGGGATAACAGGAAACCTTACACTCCCTGAATCAGTTGCTAAACTTGAAGACGGCTCATTCAGCTATTGTAATAATATAACCGGTACGGTCACAATACCTTCCACTCTATCTTTATTAGGAGCATATTGCTTTTTTGAAAGTAACGGAATACAAAATTTCATAGTAAACGATAAAAATCAAAGATATGCATCGGTTAATGGCATTTTATACAGTAAACTAATTGATACACTTTTTATTTGCCCGGGTGCAAAGCAAGGCTACTTTGTTATACCAAATACAGTAAAAGTATTGGGCAGTCACGCATTTTATAATTGTACAGGAATCTCGGGTAAAATGACTATACCCGCTAATGTTAACCAGATTGGTTATTATACTTTTTACAATTGTAAGAATATTACTGATTATGATGCAGATCCTTCAAATGTGAATTTTACTGCAGAAAAAGGTATGTTAATGAGCAGATCTAAGGACAGGCTGATAGTTTGTCCGGTTTCAAAGCAAGGAAATATTACCATACCAGAAACCACTAAATATGTTGATCCCTGTGCTTTTGGATTTTGTTCGTCAATCACCGGAGATGTTAATCTGCCTGCTAATCTGGAGTACATAGGAAAATATGCTTTTTTTGGATGCAGTTCTATAGATGGTTTTAAAGTTGCCGAAAACAATAAATACTTATCATCTTTTGAAGGTATTCTTACCAGTAAACTTTTGGATACCATTTATATATGCCCGGTGAGCAAATCCGGTATTGTTGAGTTACCGGGATCTGTTAAATACATCGGTGAGTCATCTTTTTATGGATGTGATAAACTTACAGAAGTCATATTACCGGTAAATCTGGAGGGAATCGGGGATTATGCTTTTGTCTATTGCAGTTCGCTAAAAAAAGTATTGATACCGAATACTGCTTTAAAACTGGGATATAGTTGTTTCAGCGGATGTACTTCAATTACTGATTTTCAGATTGGATTGGTTTCACCTCCGGTTATTGACTACTATTTCCTGGATTCTATTGATAAAGCTTTATGTAAATTGACTGTTCCGATAAATAGTTTAGAGCTGTACAAAAACGCGCCATATTGGGAAAATTTTTCAAATATTTCTGAAGCAGATTTTAGTACTGCTTTAAATGAGATAAACAAATCATATCATAAAATAAGATCTATTGACAAGACGCTGTTTCTGGATGGTTTAAAGAAGGGAAACAGCCTGAGAATATTCAATATAAACGGAACACTTATTCATAAAAGAATTATTGAAGTTTCAGATTTTTCGATAACGTTGCCTGAAAAGGGTATATTTTTAATTGATACAGGTGATGAAAAAGTAAAAATAAGCATATGAGGATAAAAAAGAACATAGCGATAAGCGAAGAAGGATTCTTGTTTAATCCTTCTACAGGTGATTCATTTTCAACTAATAAAATCGGTTGTGAAATAATCAACCTGTTGAAAAAAGGATCAACCTTCCAGGAAATTGTTGATATAATGTACGGTAAATACGATGTTGACAAGAAAATTTTCGAACGTGATCTTGATGAATTCTCGACAGTTCTGAAGGAACATAATATTATTGACGTATGAAGAAGCTTGTCATTGGGGTAACTGGTCTTAATGCTATTGATAGTCCCGGGCCCGGGGTGGCTGTGATACGTGCTATCCGTGAATGTTCTGATTTGGATGTAAAAATAATCGGACTTTCCTACGAGGCACTTGAACCTGGTTTATACATGCATGATCTTATAGATAAAACATATCAGATACCTTATCCGTCCGGTGGAAGTGACAGTCTTTTGGACAGGCTTGAATATATTCATGAGAAGGAAAATCTTGACCTGATAATACCAAATTTCGACGCTGAACTTTTTAATTTCATAAAAATCAGGGATATACTTAGGAAAATGGGGATTCGTACATTTTTACCTGAAATAGAACAATTTGAGTCCAGACATAAACTTAACCTGACTGAGTTTGGTAAAAAATTCGGATTCTGTGTTCCTGAAGACAGGGTTATAAGGGATTTAATTGAACTAAGAAATCTGGAAAAGGAAATTGAATACCCTGTAGTAGTTAAAGGGAAATTTTATGATGCATATATCTGTAATTCATTTGAGGATACAGAAAAGGCTTTTCATAAACTAAATGCCAAATGGGGATTACCAATAATATTACAGGAATTTATAAAAGGTACTGAGATTAATATAGCTGCATTGGGAGATGGTAGTGGGAATACTATCAGTGTGATACCTATGAGAAAGCTTTATATTACCGACAAAGGTAAAGCATGGTCAGGTATCACTATTGAAGATGAGTCGCTTTTAGATCTTGCTGAAAAGTTTATTAGATGTACAAAATGGAGAGGTGGTTGTGAGCTCGAGGTGATGCTATCAAATGATGGTAAACCTTATATTATGGAAATTAATCCACGTTTCCCTGCCTGGATTTACCTTACTGCTGCTTCAGGTCAAAATCAACCCGCTGCATTAGTAAAAATGGCAATGGGTATGCCTGTTGAGATTATGAAAGATTATGAGGTTGGGAAAATTTTCGTCAGATATTCCTGGGATCTTATAACGGATATTAAGGAATTTCAAAAAATATCAGGCAGTGGAGAATTATAAATTTGCTTTTTTTACATCAATTTGAGAATTAAATGGAAAAGATAAGATACGAACGACCTACAATCAGAAAAATGAACACCGGTCTTATGAATAAATTTGGTACTAAAACTGAAAATTCGCCGGTCACTCATATAGAAAGTGTATCTGTTAAAGGTTTACTGAAGGATTTCGGGTCACCTTTGTTTGTGATTTCAGAAAAACAAATCAGACGCAATTTTCAAAATGCATCCAGGATATTTAACACCAGATATCCAAAAGTGCAGTTTGCATGGTCATATAAGACTAATTATCTTGATTCGGTTTGCCGGATTTTTCACAAAGAAGGATCCTGGGCAGAAGTGGTTTCACGATTTGAGTACGACAAAGCACTTGGAAACGGCGTACCGGGTAACAAGATTATATTTAATGGTCCATACAAAACTGATGATGACCTTATTGTTGCTTCAAATAACAATTCATTGATTCATATTGACCATTATGATGAATTATATGCTTTAATCCGTTTGAGTGAAGAAACCGGTATTAAGCCAAAAGTTGCTGTCAGAGTCAATATGGATACCGGGATCTACCCTAAATGGGATAGATTTGGTTTCAACTATGAAAACGGACAGGCCTGGAATGCAATCACAAGAGTAATGAATTCACCTAACCTGAGTCTTGTCGGGATTCATTGCCATATAGGTACATTTATGCTGGCTGCTTCTGCATATACAATTGCTGCAAAAAACCTGTGCGAACTGATATGGAGCGTAAGGGAAAGATATGGTAAAATGATGGATTATCTCGATATTGGCGGGGGATTCCCTTCTACAAACACTCTAAAGGGTGCATATTTGCCGGGAATTGATACAGTGCCATCTCTTGATTCGTTTGCGGATGCAATCACAGATGTAATTCTTGGGTATGGTTTCAAAAAAGAAGAATTACCATTATTGATAATTGAAAGTGGAAGGGCACTTATTGATGATGCCGGATATCTTTTGGGCACGGTTCTGGCTACAAAAAGGCTTTCTGACGGACGCAGAGCTACAATCCTTGATTTTGGCATCAACTCCCTTTTCACTTCATTCTGGTATGAACACAAGGTTAGTCCGGCTCAAAAATCCGGAGACCAGACTGAGGAAATGGTTTTATATGGTCCTTTATGCATGAATATCGATATTGTAAGAGAAAGTATAGTTATGCCACTTCTTGAAAAAGGAGATAATGTTGTAGTTCACAGGGTTGGTGCATATAATATGACTCAATGGATGCAGTTTATAACTCTCAGACCTAATGTTGTACTTATTGATGAATCCAATAATGTACATGTTATAAGAAATAAAGAAACTCTTGAATATATTGAATCTGTTGAAAATGTACCTAAACATCTTAAATAAGGAAAACACGAAAGAATCTGTAATACCGGCTTTAATTAACAGTTATTCGGTAATATTCTTTCTGGACAACAAATTGTTTGGACTTGCATTGATTGCAGCCACTTTTCTGAATCCTTTTGCCGGTATCTGTGGCTTGGTTTCAGTATTGACAGCAATTATTATTGCCGGTTTACTTAAGTTTGATAAATATCAGATAAAAAGTGGAATTCTTAGCTATAACGCTCTTTTGACAGGTCTTGCTATAGGTACCTTTTTCGCACCCGGACTTGTATGCTTTATATTGCTGATTGTTGCATCTTTCCTGTCATTGCTTTTCTCTGTTGTTATGGCCGGCTGGTTGTTCAAATACAACCTACCTTTCATAAGCATACCATTTGTAATAGCATTTTGGATAATAGTACTGCCATTGCCTTTTTTTAATAATCTCGGGCTTGTCAACAATGATCTCTTCTGGCAGTCAATTAATTACTCAAACCCTGCAGTAAATCAGGTTGCACCTTCTGAATTTTCATTTCTGCATTTAGCTGACACTTATTTCAGATCATTCAGCTCTGTATTTTTCCAAAGCAATGTTTACGCAGGCATTCTGATTGCTCTTGCATTACTGTTTTCATCAAGAATAATGTTTACGCTGTCTGTTATCGGTTTCATCCCTGCATATTTACTAACACTTCTTTCAAGCCCTGAAATCGGTATGATTAATTATTACAATATCGGAGCCAACTATATGATGATAACTTTTGCAATAGGTGGTTTTTATATGATACCATCTGCATCATCTTATTTGTGGTCGATGATTCTTATACCTGTAACCTGCATTTTAGTACTATTTTTAACCGGATTATCCGGTTTATCACAACTACCGGTTTTTTCTTTGCCATTTGCTGTAACAACTATCCTTTTCCTGTATTTCATGTTTCAAAGGAAATCAGAAAAAGGCCTTATAACTACAAAAATTCAATACTATTCACCTGAAAAAAACCTGTATTCCTATCAAAATGACAAATTCAGATATGAGAGATTCATGTATTTACCTGTCTACTTACCTTTTTGGGGTGAATGGAGTGTTTATCAGGGATATGACGGCAAACACACTCACAAAAATGAATGGGGTAAGGCTTTGGATTTTAATATTGTGGATGAAAACGGAAAATCATATAGATCAACCGGCTTAAAATGCAGTGATTATTATTGTTATGAGAAACCTGTCCTCGCTCCTGCTGACGGATATGTGGAGGATATCTGCGATGGATTGGAAGATAATGAAATTGGCACTGTAAACACCACCAACAATTGGGGAAACAGTATAGTTATCAGACATTTGCCGGGTGTGTATTCGCAATTGTCACATTTAAAGAAAAATTCTTTTAAAGTTGCCAAAGGCACATTTGTAAAACAGGGTGAAATTATTGCTTTATGCGGGAACTCCGGAAGATCTCCGGAGCCTCATCTGCATTTACAGATTCAGTCCTCTCCTGTTATCGGTAGCCGGACTATCGATTACCCTGTTTCATATTACAATGTCAGAGTAGACGGATTAAAACTATTACAACAGTTTAAAGTGCCTTTAGAGGGTAATATAGTTTCAGGTTTCAACACTCAACAATCATTGTTCAATGCATTTAATTTTGTACCTGAATCAACTTTAAGATGCAAATCAATAAATGAAAGTGGTACCGAAATTACCGAACACTGGGATTCATTTACTGATGCTTATAATTATAAGTATCTTCAATGCAGAGAGAATGGTGCAATTGCTTATTTTATTGCTGATCATTCAATGTTTTACTTCACTGCATTTTATGGAAACAGGAAATCCCTTCTTTATCATTTTTACTTATCTGCATATAAAGTTAGTTTCAGCAGTGATATTAATGAAGTCTGTGATACTATTCCTTCGGGTATGATAAGTGTTTACAGATTTGAAAACTGGCTGAATGATTTTATTGCTCCGTTTTTAAATAAAATCTCTGTAACATACGATATTAAAAGCGATGAAAACTTCAGTAAAGGATTTAAATTTATATCTGAAATTTCAATCAAAAAAAGAGAAAAAAAGATCAGAATATCTCAAAGCAGCATAATGATTAATGAAAACGGAATATCCGGTTTTATCTTCGAAAGTAACAAAAAGAAAATTGAAGCCACATGCGAAAATATCTGACTATATTTTTGTTAATTCTTCCCTTAGTTTCCAATTCCCGGGAATTGACATATCAATATGCAGATAGTGTCACATATGGTCATTATCTCAATGGCAACTGGGACAGTCTTATTTTTATCGGAAAGAAAGCCATAAAAAATGAAATTGATTTCAAATATTTAAGACAGAGATTAGGTTATGCTTATTTTAAAAAAGGAGATTATCAGGAATCTATAAAATATTATGAAAAAGCTTACAACTTTGACAAGTATGATGAGATAACAAATCTGTATCTATACTATGCAGCCACAAATATCGGAGAACATTCATATGCCCTTTATCATGCTCAAAAACTACCTGAAGAAACTCAGAAATTGATTGGTTTGAAACCATTTGTTCCTCTGAGTTTTGCTGATTTGGAATACAATCATAAGTGGAATAATCAAACAAACAGATCTGACCCTGATTATCTTAAAATCGGATTTAATACTCGCATAAACTATTCATGTAATCTTTATCAGGCATTTTCCAGATATTCTCAGGATGCAAATTACGCGGATGAATACAATGAATACAGATCAAAAATCAGTCAGTTTGAATATTATGCCCTGATAAGCAAATCAATTGGCCCGAAATTTGGTTTCGACATTGGATATCATTTTATAAAATCAAATTTTGATACACAAACATGGGATCTTGTTTTAAATGAGATGACTGAAAGAAATGATACTTTAAACTATCCCGGACATTTATTTTTTACAAAAGTTCGTTACAAACTAAACAGATTTAATATTTCTTCAAGCGCCTCACTTTATTCAACCAGCTTTAATAAAACATATCAGATTGGTTTGAACCTGGGCACAGGGCTACCCGGCAGAAATAATATATACATATGGAACTCAATATACTATATGAAGGATAATTATGACAACTGGTTTGTTTCGTCACATTCAGCAGGTCTTTTACTTTTTAAAAAGTTCTGGGCGGAGGCCTCAGCCACATTCGGTAATCTTACAAATTATACAGAAATGAATGGTATGTATGTTTATAATTCTTTTGATCCTACCAGTCTAAAAACCGGACTATCTTTATTCTTCTATATGAATAAACATGTCAACATATTTACCAATTATTCGATTGAAAAAAAACAAAATATATATTTACTCAATAATTACATACAGAACTCTTTTTCAAGTGGTCTGATATATAAGTTCTAAATCTTATGAAAAAGTTTGCCATTTTATTATTATCAATACTTTTTTCTTCAATCATGATTTGCCAGACTCAAAACGATTGGCAAAAAGCTTTTTATAAAAGCTACGATTTCGAGAAAACCGGTAATTACTCAAACTCTATCAACGAGTTGAAAAAAGTCTATGTAAGTAACGATTATTTTGTAAACCTGAGACTTGGCTGGTTATATTATCTGGCAAAAAACTATACCGAATCACTTAAGTATTACCAGAATTCGATCAGGTTGAAACCAAACTCAATAGAGGCAAAATTCGGATTTGTAAAGCCATTAAGTGCTATGGAAAACTGGGATAAAGTCAAAGATCAGTACATTCAGATATTAAGGATAGATCCGAAAAATACTGTTGCAAGTTACTGGCTGGGAGTAATTTACTACAACAGAAAGCTTTATCAGGAGGCCGAAAAGCTTTTTTTAAAGATCTCAGAGCTTTATCCCCTTGATTATGATTCAGTTATAATGCTTGCATGGACCAAACTAAAGATGGGAAAATCTGCCGAAGCAAAAAAATACTTCAACCATGCTTTAACATTGAAACCAAACGACAATGCTGCTTTGTCCGGTCTGAAAAGCATCAAATGATCACAGGTTTTTATCAACCGGCTTTACATAAAATTCTATTTCAACTATTCTTAGTTCGTCCTTTGGATCACCGTTATTGGGATTGGATTTATCAAATAAATCCAGGTCCTTACCTTTGTCAACTTCAACAATAGCAGAATATGCATCCTTTTGTTCGCCGGCACCAATCAGTTCTACTCTGACAGTTTTAGTTAAGACTCCGGTTTTCAAAGGTAAAGTAACATATCCGAGTGATTTCGGAGTCAAACCTTCCCATAACGTAGTTCCATCATCGGATAAAATCCTCAGGCTGTAGGAACGGTTTCTCCATCCTGTAAGCTTCATGCATATTTCACTTAGTTCTGAATTACGGACAAGCGTGTATTCAAGCCATCCGGTTGAACGTCTTCCGTTGTTACGCCATTCAGTAAGCTCATTATCATCTATAGTTTTGAAGGCCTCGTTTTCGTTATGACCGGCTTTAATTCCTGTAACGGTTACAGGTATCCTTGAAACCTTATATGAAGGAGCATTAGGTGTAGCACCTCTGCCGAGATTTGAATAAAGACTATTTGCCTGAATTTTTGTTGATAAACCACCTTCAACTTCAAAAGCAGCTGAAGTAAAATCAATTGTATCAGAAACCAATCCGCTTGTACGTGCTATAACTCTTATATTGCCGGCATCGCGTTTTGATCTGAGCAATATTCTGTTAACACCAGCCTCAACAGGCAATTTGGTTGAACCTATACAGTTATTTTCGCCTTTTGCTATTCCACCAATAAATTCTACCGGACCTGTAACTTCAAAATCAACAAGGTTATTGGCAAGAGGACATCTGTTTCCGACAGCGTCAGTAACTTCAACTTCAATCATTGCCATATCGGAACCATCGGCTGTCAAACCTACTCCCGGGTTGTCAAATAATGTCAGCTTTAAAGACTTAGGTTCTCCGACAGTCAACAGTACATCCTGACCAAGATTATTACCTTTTTCGTCATAGCTCACAGCTTTAAGAATACCCTGTTCAAAAGCTATATTTTTAAAAGTAAACCAGAAGCGGCTCGACTGTTCACCAAATCCAAGACTCTTATCATTCAGGAACAATTCGACTTTATCACCCGACGAAACCACATACACGTTTTTAACTACACCCTTATCATAATTCCAGTGACCAACGATATGTGTACGGTAATTTTCGATATCAACCCAACCGTCCCACATAACCTGATGAGCAAAATATGCATCTTTAGGTATCCTCATTGCATCAACCTTACCACTGCGTCTGTAGTTTTCAGCACCCCGGAAATGAGTGTTGGAATCCGAGAAAATAATGCTTGTGCCACCTGAACTTACTCTTTTACCGGTTCCAGGGCGTTCACGCCAGTAATCATACCATCTTACAACCGTCTCCATTGCAAATAAATCCTGATTTTGATTGTATGCAGATGCATCCTGATTGCGATAAAGCGGACCATCTCCGTGTTTATGATTAGGATAGGATTTGTCATCCCAATACATTCTTAAAGCTTCATCACGACAATATTCCATTGCCCAGACAGGTTTTGATGCACTTTTATTTATATAAAGCATTTCTCCACCGTATTCAGCAACTTTGCTGTCAAGCATTTCACGTGAACCAATGGCTCTGCCTCCTTTAGGATCGAATTCATCTCTTATAGCTTTCATCTCAGCCATATGATCCTCACTAATACTCTCGTTACCACATTCATAAAAAATAATACTGGGATTATTTCTGTTATAAATGATTGCATCTCTCATCAATTCTTTACGGTGTTCCCATTGACGGCTCTTCGAATCTGCTTCAGCATCGCCTGCAGGCATCGCCTGTATTAGTCCTACCCTGTCACATGATTCAATATCCTGTTTCCACGGAGTAATGTGCATCCATCTTACAAGATTGCCATTACTCTGCACCATGAGATTGTTACTGTAATCACTTAACCATGCAGGAACCGACATGCCCACTCCGGGCCATTCATTACTTGTCCTTTGAGCATAGCCTTTAAGTTGAAGTACTCTGTCATTAAGTCTGAACATACCATTGGCAAATTCAGTCTTTCTGAAACCGGTTTTAGTCTTAACAATATCTTCTATCTTCTTGCCGACACTCAATCTTGTAGTCAATTCGTACAAATAACCATAACCCCAACTCCAGAAATTAATATTTTTTACCGTAGCAGTTGCTTTTACAGTTTTGGTTTCACCGGGACCTATAGCAACTTCATCTGACTGAAATTCTCTAATTAACAATTTGTCATTATCCCTCAGGAAAGCCTCAAGTTTGAAATTTTTGGTTTTATCATATTCGTTTCTGACTTCAGCTTCTACATTTACAGTTGCAATCCTGGCTGAAACATCCATGTTTGTAGCATATACATAAACCCCTTTAGTTTTCAAATTTGAATAGATAGGCAAAGTCTGATAGAGCTTACCGGCAATATGCAGATATACATTTTTACTTAAGCCACCATAATTGGCATTGAAGTTTTTGTTGTTCCATTGATAGGTTGATCCGGTTGCCCTCTCTTTATAATCCCAGGAATTATCTGTTCTTACAGCGATTACATTTGGTTTTTTACCAAAGTTGACATAATCAGAAATATCATACCCGAAAGCCATCACACCATCTTCATGCAAACCAACCCAACGTCCGTTCACCCAAACTTCAGCAGCTTGCCTTGCGCCTTCAAATTCTATGAAAACCTTTTGTCCTTTATGTTTGGCAGGAATTAAAAATGTTTTCCTGTACCAGACTACTCTTCCGGTATGTTGATCAATCGGAACTTTAAATGCTTCATTTTCATTAAAAGCATAAGGTAAATTTACTTTTTGCCATGTAGTATCGATATAAGAGATATTTTTTGCGATGGAATCATCACCGATTAACAATCTCCAGTCAGGATTGAAATTATATTTTGTCCTTATCTGTGCATTAGAAAAGTTATTTACGGCAAAGAAAACTATCACCAACAAATAGAAGTATCTCTTCATGGTATTTTTTTTATATTTGACACAAAAATATAAATAAATCTGTAAAGCCTTTTGTATATGAAGCTGAAATACTTATTTCCAATGATGTTTGTTTTATTGGTATTGATGTCTTTCTCATCAAAAAACAAGATTGAGGATGGTGTTTATACTGGTGCATCTCAATCAATCTATACTGAAGAGGAATTTTATGGGAAAGTAAAGATTGTGGTTGAAAAAAATAAGATAATCAGTGTTGACTTCGTGGTCAGGGATTCAAATAAACACGAAGATTTCGATGCCACCTATGAAAAATATTACAAAGGCAACGATTTGTATGTTCAGCAATGCCGCAATGACTGGAAAGGTATTCAAACATACCCGCAAAAACTTTTAAAGATCCAGGATCCTGACAAAATTGATGCAATTACGGGTGCAACCTGGTCATACAACATCTTTAAGGCAGCAGTTAAAGAAGCTCTGCCTAAAAAGTAAAATTTGTAGCGCGAACTTATTTACATTCCAAGCTTTTTCATGGCTTCATATACAAGAAATGCAGGCCAAACAATTGCTTTCAAAAATCCCAATACTCCTGCCCAGAAAGTTGCAGCATGACCTATGAAATATACTGCTGCTCCTATAAGACCTAAACCGTAAACTGCTCCTGATGAAGCATTTCCTTTCATTTCATTCTTCATTTCGACGAATTAATTACATTAAACAAATTTTTATAAATCAACATATTTTCAGTTGTTCTGCCCTGTGCATCAAATAGTCCGCCCCATTGAGGAGATGTTGCCTCCCAGATGAATGTACCTATACCTTTACCGACAGGTAAATCTTTTACAATGTCATTAACTTCTTTCCTGTAATCCTGATATTCAACAACTACAACAGGTTTATCATATCGTAAAATCAAATCCGTAAGGTTATTCATGAGATCATAAAGAGTACCATGCCATTTTGGATAATATGACTGACCTATAACATCAAACTCCACTTCACTACTCAAAACATTGTCAAAAAATGAAACAGATTCCTGATTCTGACCACCACAAGCGATATGTATCATAATTTTAATACCGGGATCAGACTTTCTTACTGCCAGAGAAGCACTTCTTAATAATCTGCCGAAGTATTCAAAAGTCACATCATTCTTACCTGCAGGCCAAACCATGCCATGATTAATTTCGTTTCCAATCTGGACCATATCCGGTGTCAAACCTTCAGTTTTAAAAGTATCCAAAACATACTTTGTGTATTCAAATATTTTATTCTCAAGGCCTTTAACATCAAGACCTTTCCATGATGACGGAGTATATTGCTTAGCCGGA
The DNA here is from genome assembly GCA_964502355.1 of uncultured Bacteroidales bacterium. Lineage (GTDB taxonomy): Bacteria > Bacteroidota > Bacteroidia > Bacteroidales > UBA1402 > UBA8389. The sequence continues at coordinate 18,657 of CAZCWK010000018.1, read as the reverse complement.
TCAGCCCAGTTATCGCTGTAGTGAAAATCGAGCAAAAAACTCATACCGGCATCTTTAATCCTTTTTGCCATCTTCAGAGTGTGTTCAAGATCGCAATAACCTTCTTTAGAATATCCACTGTCGGCTTTTGGATTCACAAATAATCTCAATCGTATCCAGTTAAAATTGTTATCCTTAAGAATCTGCAAGATATCTTTCTTCACACCATTATCCGAAAATATGATTCCTTTGTCTTCCTGTTGCTGCACCCATGATATATCAGCGCCAGTCATAAAACCGGCGTTATTATCTGGAAAAACACTGACAGAAAACAGTGATATAAAATATATGAAGAATAATCGTTTCATTAGTAAATATTTACTTCTTGCAGAAATTAATAAATGCGTTTATAGTAATCGGATTTTTATTAACATCATTATTTGGAACACTGTGATTTTCAGAGTTCAAATATATAAAATCTTTTAGCTTATATTTGTGAAACCAAAAGTAATTTGAATTTTGATTTTAATTCTGCTGAAAATTACAATAGACTTAGAAAATGCATTTCAGGATAATTCTTCCAAACGGAATATTAAAAGAATACATCAGATACTACTGGATTATGGAATCTGATGGCATTGAAGAAGATATGACAGAAAGAGTTATACCTACCGGAAATATTCAGATAATGTTTCATTACGGAAAGCCTTTTATAATGGAATCACCTGAGAAACCTAAGATTATTCAGCCTGCATGCATTTTAAGCGGAATGAGTACAAAATGGATGGATGTAACCACAAATGGTCATACAGGAGTCTTTGCAGTTACTTTCAAAACTTATGGTGCTTGTCATTTTTTCCGGTTTCCACTTACAGAAATTGAAGACATTCATGTTTCATTGTCAGATATTTTTTCCGGTGAAATCACAACCATTGAACAAAAAATGGGAACTTTATCTTCGATAGAAGAAAAAGTAAAAGTGGTTGAAGACTTTCTCATAAGTAAATTCACTACTGTCACGTCAAATGACGAAAAACTATTAAGAACCGGTGTAGATTTGATAAAAAAATCAAAAGGCAGGATGACATCTACTATATTGTCTGAAAATCTCTCTGTTACATCAAAAACACTTGAAAGAAAGTTTTCATCATATCTTGGCAAAACACCAAAACAAATTATCAAACTTATCAGGTTTCAGGAAGTATTCAACGAGTTGCAGTATACTAAAAAACCGGACCTGACCGATTTGACCTATAAATACGGATATTATGACCAGTCTCATTTCATCAAGGAATTTAAACTATGCTCGGGGCTGACACCTACAGATTTTTTGAATCTTTATCCATGTAACGAGATTGACAGGGAAGAAAACTAAACAGATCAATTTGTCTGTTTTTTACAATTCAGAACCAAAAGGCAGGAATACTTTTACGGGCAAAAATAAATCACATAAAAACTTTCTGTAATATGTATAACTTTGATAAAGACAAAATCATTGTCTGTAATGCTCATACGAACAATCTGAAAAATATTTCGCTTGAAATTCCCAAGCACAAATTTGTAGCTTTTACCGGTGTTTCAGGTTCAGGAAAATCCTCATTATTGTTTGATACTATCTATACAGAAGCCCAAAGACAGTTAATCGAAACTTTTTCAACATTTGCCAGAACCAGAATGCCCAAACTGTCCAGACCTGATGTTGATGACATACACAACCTTTCAACGTCCATAGTCATTGACCAGAAACGAATGGGAAACAATCTGAGAAGTACTGTCGGAACTGCAACAGAGATTAATACATATCTCCGATTACTTTTTTCAAGAATCGGCAAACCATTTATCGGTCCGTCATTTTATTTTTCATTCAACCATCCTGAAGGTATGTGCCCATATTGTCATGGCCTTGGCAAAAAAGCTACTATAGACCTGGATTTGTTTCTCGATAAAGAAAAATCATTAAGGGAAGGCGCAATACTGCATCCGCATTATAAACATGGCAACTACTTATATAAAGAGTTGATAACTATTGCTGTAGTTGATGTTGACAAACCCCTGAAGTATTTTTCAGATGATGAAATGAATATTCTTTTGTACTCTGAACCCTTCAAAGTAAAAGATAATGATTCAAAACTAACTTATACCCGAACATTTGAAGGTCTTGCAAGAAAGTTGGAAAGAGCTGTTACCGAAAGAGCAGATGATGAGGTTTCAGAAGAAGAAAAAAATGCGTATACAAGATTTTTCGTTTACAACACTTGCGATAAATGTCAGGGATCCAGGATAAATGACAGAGCCAGATCAGTCAGTATCAAATCAATTACCATAGATGAATTATGCAAACTGGAACTTACTGAAGTATATGAATTTATATCCGGCATACATGATGAAATCTCAGAGCCCATACTGAGGAAAGCCCGATTTGTGCTTGAACAACTCATTGAAATCGGAGTCGGTTATTTATCTCTTGAAAGAGCTGTAGGAACACTCTCTGGAGGAGAATCTCAAAGAATAAAAATGGCCAGACAACTTGACTGCAACCTTACGGATTTATTATATATCCTTGATGAACCATCTATCGGTTTGCATCCGAGAGATACAGAAAAACTTATATCCATCTTGTACAAAATAAAAGAAAAAGGTAACAGCGTTTTTGTAGTAGAACATGATCCTGACATAATTAAGGCAGCGGAATGGATAGTTGATCTGGGACCTGAAGCAGGAAGAAATGGCGGAAGCCTTGTTTATAACGGATTACCCGAAGGTCTTAAAGAAACCGATAGTATAACCGGAAAATATCTTTATAAATCAATCAAACCTGAAGTCTTAAGAAGAGCACCATCAGATTGGTTTCAATTAAGTAATGTCAGCGTAAATAATCTGAAAAATATCAGTGTCAGAATACCAAAAGGCGTATTAACATGTATTACCGGAGTTGCGGGAAGTGGTAAAAGCAGTCTTATACATGAGTATTTTGCAAAAAAATATCCAGATGCGATTATGATAGATCAATCTCCTGTCGGTAAATCATCAAGAGCAAATATTGCGACATATGTTGGCGTTTTTGATCATATCAGAAAAGCTTTTGCGGCAGAAACCAAAGCTGATGCCTCCTTATTCAGTTTCAATTCAAAAGGAGCGTGCCCGAAATGCAACGGTCAAGGCATACTTACTTTTGAGTTGCATTTTCTGGATTCAGTAAAAACGATTTGTGATGAATGCGAAGGCAAAAGATATCATGCTGAAGTCCTGAATCTTACATATAAATCGAAGAATATTGCCGAAGTTCTTGAAATGACTGTAAATCAGGCTCTCGATTTTTTTGATATTCCCATAATCAAAAGGCACCTGAAATCACTTGAACAAGTTGGATTAGGCTATTTAAAACTGGGACAAACTCTCAGTACACTTTCAGGAGGTGAATCTCAAAGATTAAAGATCGCGACAGAACTTACCAAAGAAGGAAATATATACATTATGGATGAACCAACCACAGGTCTTCACATGTCAGACATAGATAATTTCCGAAAAATCATAAATAATCTCGTTGAAAAGGGAAATTCTGTCATAATAATTGAACACAATCCCGATATAATTAAATACGCAGACTGGATTATCGATCTTGGACCTGAAGGAGGCAAAAACGGCGGTGAAATCTTATTTGAAGGAACTCCAGAAGACCTTATAAATTGTGTAAAATCTTATACAGGAAAATACTTAATTAAGCATTTAGTTTAGCGCTTAATATTATCCGGTTTCTTGATTAACAAAAAGTATTTAACACCCGAGTCAGGTATAGCCACAGGCATTTCAAACTTGCCTCTTGGGATAATTACAGGCATATTGTCGATTGGTTTATCTATTTTGCCCTGCAAGTTTTTAAGCTTTGACATATCCATGGAGTACGACTTATCTTTGAAACCAAAATTCTTTATAGAATCATTGAAGAATTTTTCAAAACCCTCTATTGTGTAGGGCTCTTTCAAACTATACAACTTGCGAAATGCTGAGTCATTATTTTCAGGAATAACTTTGTAAATATTTTCCGATTTAACCGCAGTAAACGGAAGAATCGCAAATAACAGTACCAAATACAAAATCGCCGGTTTCATGATAGTATCATTTAGTCCTCAAATATAATTTATAACATAGCAGGTTATCATTTTTTAAGGTTAAAAAAATTAAAAATCTGTATATTTGTTATTTAAATCATACAAATATCATGTCTAAATACACTTCTGCATTAGTTGCAGTTATAATGTCACTTAGCGTTTCTTCCCAGAATTATTACAACTATGACATTGAAGGCTGGGCAGCATATACCAGGGGAGGCAAAGGCGGAAAAATAATAAGAGTAACTAACCTCAATGCATCAGGGGTCGGTTCACTGGCAGCAGCACTGGCAGTTGACGAACCAAGAACAGTAGTTTTTGAAGTAGGAGGAGTTATAAATATGGGAGGAAAATCTTTGTCCCTTTCTAAACCATACATCACCATAGCAGGTCAGACTGCACCGAACCCCGGAATTACAATAACTAACGGAGCTTTTTATGTAAACACGCATGATGTTATTTTACAACATCTGAGATTCAGGACAGGAGCTTCCGGACATACAACAGGCTGGGAACCCGACGCACTCTCGACAAATGGTTCATATAACACAATAATTGACCACTGCTCTGCAAGCTGGTCCGTGGATGAAAACTGTTCGGCTTCAGGACCACGTTTCGAAGGAAACACACCAGAAGAATGGAGACAACATACATCACATACCCTGACGATGAGCAATAATATCATTGCCGAGGGATTAAGCAACTCTACACATTCAAAAGGCGAACATTCAAAAGGTACGCTCATACATGACAATGCAACAGAAATTGCAGTAATCAAAAACCTGTATGCAAGCAACAAGGACAGAAATCCACTGTTTAAAGGAGGAGCCAGAGGATTAATAGTCAATAACTACATTTATAACCCCGGTTCAAATGCTATTAGCTTCGGACTTGTAAATGATGAATGGGAAGGCCATCCGCATGAAACCGGAATGATGACCATAATCGGCAACCACCTGCAATATGGTCCAAGTACCGGAAATATTCCATTATGCAAGATTAACAACGGACCTTGTGAAGTATATCTATCTGACAATATTGCTTTAAACAGATCGGGAAACAACGTACAACAATATACAGGTGACGAAACCAAAAAAGTCAGTTATAAACCTGTCTGGTCAGCTAACATCAATCTGATTCATGCCTCACAAGTAAGAAATTATATTATCAGAAATACAGGTGCAAGACCCTGGGACAGGGATACTGTTGATAAAAGAATAATCAGGGAAGTACTTGAAGGAAAGGGAAAAATAATAAATTCAGAAAACGAAGTCGGCGGCTATCCAATAACAAACCAGACTAATCAAAAATTTGTCGAACAGGACTGGAACACCGGGCAAATGCTAAAGATTAATCCAAATATCGAAATATCGTCAATTCCCGAAAAAGTATTTGTTGATTCCCTTTTTACCGTTGAAACCAATGTAAAAAACAATAATTTTTATAGTCTGGATCTGCTGATTAATGGAGTTTCAAAGGGCAAAATTTATAATGCTCCATATAGCTGGGACGTAAAAATCAATATTGCAGGTTCATATCAAATCTTAATTATAGCAGAAACAGACTCATGTGAGAGGTTTTGTTCGGAGACAAAAGAACTTAATGCAATAAATTATATTTCCGGTACAAATAAACCCGCTATTGAAAATAACAAATCAAAACTGCATTTTTCAAATCCGGTTAGAGAAGAGGCAATAATGACATTTTTTGCAGACAAATCTGATTATGCCAGACTGAAAATATTCGATACATCTGGAAGAAAGATTGAAACACTTTTAAATAATAAAGTTCAGGCAGGCATGAATACCGTAAAATGGCAGACAAAAAATATTCCAAACGGCATTTATCTTTATACACTAAGCATTGGTTCAAAAGATTACCACGGTAAACTTATTTTAATTAATTAAAAAACCTGCACCGGTTTTTACACTGATGCAGGTTTTTCTCTTAATTTCCTTTTCCCTATCTCTTGATAATCTTGCGATTCGTACTGAATCCAGATGTTTTAAAAGTAATTATGTATACCCCCGGTTCTAATGCAGCCAGATTAACTGTACGTTTTTCATCAGCATAGATTTCCGTTTCAAAGACCACAACTCCTGCATTATTAGTAATTGATACATGTGCTTTGTCCACAATTGAACCAACAGAAAGAATGGTTTCATCATTAATAATAGTGGGATAAATATCAAAAAGTTTATCAGCACCTTGTTTTTCAAGAGAAGTCGCTTTTGTTGCAATAAGTTTACCTTCAGAATACAGCTTTGTGGTATCCCATTCTGAAACGTTTGTATTCTGAGGAAGATAAATGCTGTCAAAACGTGTAGCACCAATTGAACCGGCATTAAACAACTGAAATACAGACCCTTCAGATATCAGATAATTTGTCGGAGCAGTAATATTTAAAATACCACCGGGATTAAAAGCATTCTTTACTACCAGCTGGTCGCATGATGCATATACGCCACCGAAAATCTTCATATTAATATGACAACCTGTTTGTAAAGTAAGATTGTTGTTTACAGTAATCTTCTTTGCATACTTGAAACTTGTGCTACCGGGATTAAGGGTTGACCCGGTTTTTAAAGTCGTCGGGCCCCCGATAGTCAGACTACCGGTAAGGGTTCCACCATTCTCAACGTATATCATACTTGATGATATTCCTGTCCCATCAAGAGTTGAACCAGACTTTACATACACAGGAGCAGAACCTGTTGCACTTCCTGTCGTATTACCTAAATAAACAGTACCTGCATAGATGTTGAAGTTTGAAGTAAAGCTGTTGGCATTAGATAAAGTCCACATACCGGTACCATACTTGCTGATAGTTACTCCCGCATTTATAACACCTCCGAAAACTGCATCTCTATTGTTATGTCCGACACTGTAAGTACCGTTACCAATAGAAGTGCCAACTTCACCATCAAGACTGCCTATTTTTGAAGATCCTCCCGACAAAGCACTTCCTGAGCCCTCGGCAAAATGGCCCATATAGACGGTACCCTTCAAATTTAAAGAAGCATTCTGCAAACCATTTGAATTGCATAAACGGAACTGGTTGCCTGAGACATTGAGTACACCCTGGAAACCTGACCAGTTACCAATCAAATCTGTTCTTACATAAGGTATTGTAAGGTTTAACGTACCTGTACCGGTTAAAGTTCCATTTATCTTACATCTTCTGCCTGCATTTAACGTTGCATTACTTCCACCCGGTACAACCAAAGTATAATTGAATACCGGTACCTGTGAGGTGTTGTCATTACTGAATATATTTGCACTTGAACTACCCTGTAATTCGAGTTTTGAACCCAAATTACCAAATGTGGAACGCCATGTTCCCATAGCTATCGTTCCTGCTTTTACGAGAGTACCACCAGAATAATTTGAAGGACCATCATATGTCACATTCAGCTGACCCACACCTGTTTTTACCAACATTCCCGAACCAGTTATAATGCCTTTAATCGTCGCGAAACTACCGGACTGTGGTATGTCAATTGTTGAGGTATCAGTAATAGTTATTGCTTTATTAGTGGCAATATTGGTATTATTTATCTTTAATGTACTTCCATTGATAACCAGATTGGAAGCAGCAGCTGAAGCTTTTCCAATACTGCTTTCCAAACCTCCATCAGCAAGTGAAGCAACTTCAAGCACACCTTCGTTAACAATTGTCGGGCCGGTATAATCACTCTTGGTTGATAATAATCGAAGAGCACCACTACCTTCTTTAGTAATGCCACCTGAACCGCTTATTCCACCATTTGCACCACTGAATGTATAATTAGTTGAAGAATTATCCACTGTCATACCTGAAATCTGAACAAACTCATTTAAAGTAATGCTTTTAACTGCTGGTTCATCATTAAAAATCACCTGATCACCATTCACAAAAGATACAGGCTCACCTGCAATACTAAAGTTTTCAGCGTTGAAATCCCAGACAGAAGACTCTGTACCTGTCCAGGTAACACCGTTTTTAGGTGCTCTCATTCCATTAATTATGAGGTACAAAGTATTATTCTCGATAAGAAGTTCTGTTGACAAACCTTTTAAACCCATGATACTGAAATTTGAAATATCACCTGTCAGGCTACCTGTCCATTTCATAAGCGGATACTTGCCTGCAAAAGGTTTCTCCTCAGCAGGTACTACGCGTATATAATTTAACTTTGAGAAGTTCACATTGCCACTAACCTGAATAGTATCCAGTACTATCAAAGTATCATTAGCTCCCACACCTTTTGTCTGAATATTCATTTCCAGATAAATACCGCCCTCTAGATTCAAATCGCTGTTGAAAGTAATTTTCCCGAATTTCTTTGAAACCGTACCCGGTGAAAGCCTTCCACCTTCATAATTCAAACCAGGCTCAGAAATCAGACCGCCATTAAGAACCGCGTTACCGGCCAGAGTACCTTTTGCCCTGAGATCAACAGTACTGTTTAAACTTCCGTTGAGTTCCAGAGTACCTTCAGTAATATAAGTTTTGCCGGTGTAATCATGGTTTCCGTTTAAAATAAACCTTCCGTTAAGAGATTTCCAGACCTCAGTATTTCCTGTTAACTTACCTTGTCCCGTAAAAATATAATCATGTCCGATCGGGGTCATAATATAAAGCTTTTCAGGGGTGAGGCTTCCTTCAAGTTCAACCGGAGAGCCATTACTTCCGGAAATATCAAACATTACAGATTTACCATTTGAAAAAGCCAGATTTGTAGCTTCAGAATAATCAGTAAAAGAAGTTGAAGTCAGATCCCATTTTGAACCCGATTTCCAAACCAGATCAGTTTTTACAAAAGGAGACAAAGGGGGTCTCTGCATATCATAACCAAGATAAAAATCAGGAAAAGGAGACTGATAATAGCCTTTTGTGGTGGTCTGCATACGATAAGAAGCATTCTGCATCAGACAATACATTCTGACATCTGTCGGGTAATCTGTGGTGAAACCATAAAGACCAGAATCATCTGATTTTTTTAGAATCAACTCTTCGCGCCAGTCTCCAATCATATCACCAAAAAATGCTGGTCTTACACCATATTCGGTTTTAGCTCCATAATTAGTTATCGAATAAATTGACAACAACCGGTTATAATGATAAGAACCATTACCGCCATATTTTACGACCATAGGATTATACCCGTTACCATCCGGGGCAGACAAAATTTCACGATCCAGCTCACCATCCCACCAGAGGCCTTCTTTGGGCTGGTCAACGCTACCCTTGTAAATCACTTCGCCTTCACAATTATAGATATTGCCCATAGTTGACCACATTTCATAACCCTTGTAGTTTTTATCAATATCTATACATTCACCTCTGCCCACATCTCCAACTCCGGCCAGATACCACTTTTTTATTGCCTTACCATTACTTGCATCATACAAAATCTGCCCCAGCATATCAGGCGCATTTTGTTGAATAGCAAAAGTTTCCAGGCCTGGTCTTGAAGGATTAATATCTCCTGTTCTGAAACGGTCACCGTGAGAAATCATTGCCGAGAACAACATACTACCATCGTCATCAATCGTATAACCACCTTCCAGCATTTCATCCTTTCCGTCAAGATCTACGTCAGCAACTCTTATATGATGAAACTCAGCCGCATTCTGGTAATTTCTGTTCCATGTATATTTCTGAGCCCAATCAGTTGCCACTCCATTTACAAAATTGTAACCCCATGCGGTCACATAATAAAAATGGAATTTACTTTTTTCACTGTTATCATCTTTCCAGCGACATTTATATTCCATAACCACACTTGGATGAACACCATCAAGATAAACAATACCCATGTGTCCGGTCAGTTTACTGTATTCATCATCCATATAATTTGCCTTGCTGAATCTGGTATATTGATTGTAAGAATCATTAGGATAAGGCATTTCTATCGTGTTCATTTCAGCACCGGTCATTCCGTTTACAACAGTAATATATTGAGGTGGAACTTTGGTAGATTGAGTTGAATAATCGATAATACCGTCTTTATCAGTATCACCATTTGTAGCATCCTTCAGATACTTGCCCCAGGTTTTGTTAGTGCTGTCCCAGAAACGGGTTCCGTCACTACTCTTAATAACTACCTCAGACTTACCATCACAGTTCATATCATAAGCAATCACCATATCATCATGACCTGCAGATATATTGACATTAGGTCCCATATCAATGGTCCACAGCCTTTGTCCGGTACGTAAATAACCTTCAACCTTATGAGAACCACCTGAAAGTGAAAGGCGATCTACCACATAATCAAACTCACCGTCACCATCGAGGTCGGCAGGCCATACAAACTTTGATGTATATGAAGCGTTAGGGAGGAAACCATCATAGTTCAGATCAAGAAACAAACTGCGGTACGAACTCGATATATATTTGAAAGGTAAGCTTTTACTACCTTCAATAGCGTTTACAACCGGTGCAACACAGATGAGACTGTTTGCAGGAACTTTGTCATAAGTCGTAGAAAAATTTGTTTTTTCCAGAGGACCACTCGTATTTAAGAGTACGTAATCTCCGGAACCACCTTTTTTACAATAGATATTAAACTTTACATCTTCAGGATCCTGCAATAACATTCTCCAGCTTATAAAAACCGGAGTCGATGATGAAACCGCATTACTGACAGCCACAACACCTCTGTCCATATCCTGATACTTTCTCTGTGCAACAGCAGGAAAAAATGATAAGATTAAAAACGATAAAACTAAAAATTTAGCAATAGCATTATTAAATGCTTTGGTATAAAACATTTGAGTAACAATTAAGGTTATTAATCAACAAGTTATAAAATTCATACACCTTCCGGGGATATGAGCCAATTAAGGTACAAAAATATATTCAAATAACTGTTTATCAATTTCAATAATGTCACTAATGCTGATATTTTTGGCACAGTGATCAAACTAATTAAGAGTTAAGTTGCTATTTCATCCGAATGAATGTAAATTTGCAGTCACAAAAAAATATAATATTTGATATGCTGACACTTAAATTCATCGCCGAAAATAAGGAAAAAGTCCTTGAGGGCATGGCAAAAAAGCACTTTAACGCAAAGGAAATTGTTGAAAATATTCTCGAACTCGACGCAAGACGTCGATCAGCTCAGATGACACTTGATGCAAGTCTTGCCGAACTCAATCTTTTATCCAAATCCATTGGTCAACTGATGAAAGAAGGTAAAAAAGCAGAAGCAGATGAAGCAAAGGAAAAATCTTCTTCTATAAAGGAAAACAACAAGGTAATAGAAGCAACCATGAAGTCAGCAGAAGATTGCCTGGCTGATTTACTTGTCCAGTTACCAAACATGCCTCATGAAAGTGTTCCGGAAGGCAAACATGCAGAAGATAATTTGATTGAAAGGACAGGTGGCGTTGTTCCTGAATTAGGTGAAGATGCTGTACCACACTGGGATCTTGCTAAAAAATACGATTTAATTGATTTTGAACTGGGTGTTAAAATTACAGGCGCTGGTTTCCCCGTGTATAAAGGCAAAGGCGCAAGACTTCAGAGAGCGCTTATCAATTTCTTTCTGGATAATGCAAGAGATGCCGGTTATACCGAGATACAGCCCCCATACGTTGTAAATGCAGCTTCAGGCTACGGCACCGGTCAGTTACCCGATAAAGAAGGTCAGATGTATCACGCCACTCTGGATGATTTCTATTTAATCCCTACTGCTGAAGTACCTGTAACCAATATATACAGAGATGTTATCCTGAACGAAAAAGATCTGCCTGTTAAAAACACTGCATATTCTGCTTGTTTCCGCAGAGAAGCCGGATCATACGGAAAAGATGTAAGAGGTCTTAACAGACTTCATCAGTTTGATAAAGTAGAAATAGTAAGAATAGACCATCCGGATCATTCATATGAATCTCTTAAAGAAATGGTTGACTATGTTCAGTCTTTAGTAGATAAACTTGAGCTTCCATGGAGAATACTTCGTCTTTGCGGTGGTGATATGAGCTTTACTTCAGCGCTAACTTTTGATTTTGAAGTTTATTCTGCTGCTCAAAAAAGATGGCTTGAAGTCAGTTCGGTTTCAAACTTCGAAAGTTTTCAGGCGAACAGGTTAAAATGCAGATTCAAAGGAGACACAGGTAAACCTCAGCTCTGTCATACTTTAAACGGAAGTGCTCTGGCTTTACCAAGAATCGTGGCAGCATTGCTGGAAAACAATCAGACACCGGAAGGCATCAAAATACCAAAAGCTTTGATACCTTATACAGGGTTTGATTTGATTGATTAATTGCCGCAAACTGATAAAACATCCCTGACAAAAGCCGTCAGGGATACCTTATTATTTTTTAAATACAATTATTTGCGATAATCCGGCAACAGAGTAACGGGAAATGCTTGCCCCGGAAATATTACAGCTCTAAAAGGATGAAAAAAACTCTTCTACTTATAGTTTTGATATTTAATATATTAGCATCAGGCGCTCAAAGCTTGTCTGAAGCCAAATCATGGTACCTTAAAGGGTTTTATGAAAAGGCTATGCCCGTTTTTCAGAAACAATTAAAAAACAGGCCAGGCGATGCAAGCCTTAACCTATGGTATGGAGTCTGTCTGATGAAAACAGGCAAAGAAAAACTCGCCCTGCCCTATCTGGAATATGCAAAAAACAAAAATCTGCAAAATGCCTATTATCAACTGGCTGATTATTACATTTTAACAGGTTTGCCTGATTCAAGTATAACTTTACTTGACAAATATCTTTCCTTCAAAGATTTAAGCGAAAATCAACGTACGACAGCCACAGCATTAAAGGACTCAGCTGTTTCATCGCTTGAAAAAATGCAAAGAGTTGAGGATGTTTGCTTTATCGACAGTATAATAGTACCAAGGAAAAACATATATGAATATGTAAAACTCTCTAAGGAGGCCGGCTCTCTTGTCAGAACCGAAACCTTGTTTAAAGAAAGTAAATATAAACTTGGTTACTCCTTCTTCCCCGAAAGAAACGACAGAGTTTATTATGCTGATACCATGCCGGGCAAAGATCTTGACATCGTGGCAAGACACAGATTATTAAATGACTGGGATAAACCGGAAATCTTACCTGACCCTATAAACAGTCTGGGAAATGAGAAAAATCCTTTTTTCCTTCAGGATGGAACAACGCTTTATTTTGCATCGGACCGAAAGGGTGGTATGGGTGGTTATGATATTTACGTGTCAAGATTGAACATTTCCAATAACACTTTCCTCCTGCCCGATCTACTTAACAAACCTTTCAACTCACATTACAATGAGTATTTTCTGATAATTGATGAAACTGCAAATCGCGGATATCTTGCAACAGACAGAAATTCAGGCAAGAATTTTGTTACGATTTACACCTTCATTCCTCAGAAAATAAGAACAATGGTAAATAATAAAAGTCTTAAAGAGTTGAATGATTTGGCAATGATACGCTCCATAAAGGCAACCTGGGAAGGTAAAAATATTGATTCTCTTAAAAAGGAAGTTGTTGTTCCCCCTGTAATCCAAAATGACACCACTGCTTCCGAACATGGTTTCAGTTTCAGGATAAATGATGATATAACGTATCATAATATCGAAGAATTCACTTCTTCTGAAGCAAGAAAAGTCTTCGTCAAATACCTTAAATTGTCTGAAACCATAAAAATGCAGAAGGCTTCGCTTATTTCGAAGCGTGAAATCTTCAGGAACATGGCTGACGATAAAAAAGATCAGATTATTACTGAAATCTTAAAACTTGAATCTGAGCTTTTAAAGAATCAGAATGAATTGCCCTCACTTGAAATTACAGCGCGCAACCTTGAGATCAAAGCGATTTCAAAATAAGATTTCTTAATAAATCATATTGTTTTTTTCTGTATCTTTCCGAAAATTTAGCAGAAATGGAAATTGGATTTATCATTGGATTGATAATAATTGGCATTGTTTTTATGCTGATTGAAGTTTTCCTGATCCCCGGTATCTCTGTTGCGGGCATTGCCAGTGTTGCATGTATGGCAACCGGTATTGTGCTGGCATACGTCAATTTCGGTGTTGTTACCGGAACCTGGATACTCGGCATTTCTGTCGTTTTGCTTGGAGGAGTTCTGTATTGGTTTTTCAGGTCCAGGACTCTTGACAAAATGTCACTTAAAACCAACATAGATTCTAAAGTTGAACCGCTAAAAGGGCTTATAATTAAACCCGGAGACAAAGGTATTACAATTTCAAGGCTTGCTCCCGGGGGTAAGATAATGCTGAATAACACCACGATAGAAGGTCGTTCTGAAAATGAAATGATTGATGAAAACACTCCTGTTGAAGTTGTCGAAGTAGGCACCTATAATGTCATTGTCAAAAAAATTATTGAATAATAAACCAACTAAACATCAAAAACATGATTACTACTCTTTTAATCATTCTGGTTGTACTGATTGTCGTAATATTCTTCTACTACGTACCATTCTTCCTTTGGCTTTCAGCTAAAGTCTCGGGTGTAAACATTTCACTAATTCAGTTGTTTCTAATGCGTATCAGGAAGGTTCCACCCGCAGTTATCGTAAATGCCATGATTGAAGGTCATAAAGCAGGACTTAAAACTCTTACAAGAGATGAACTGGAAGCGCACTACCTTGCAGGTGGTCATGTAGAAAAAGTTGTTCATGCTTTGGTTTCTGCATCAAAAGCAAATATTGAGCTTTCATTCCAAATGGCTACAGCTATTGACCTAGCTGGTCGTGATGTATTTCAGGCAGTTCAAATGTCTGTTAATCCAAAAGTTATTGACACTCCTCCGGTTGCAGCTGTTGCTATCAATGGTATACAACTTATAGCTAAAGCCCGTGTGACTGTACGTGCAAATATCAGACAGCTGGTCGGTGGTGCAGGTGAAGAAACCATTCTTGCCCGTGTAGGTGAAGGTATAGTAACTGCTATTGGTTCAGCAACATCTCATAAGGATGTGCTCGAAAATCCGGATTCAATATCAAAAGTTGTGTTGAAAAAAGGGCTGGATGCCGGTACTGCATTTGAAATACTATCGATTGATATAGCTGACATCGATGTAGGCAAGAATATCGGTGCTGAATTGCAGATGGATCAGGCAAATGCCGATAAGAATATTGCTCAGGCAAAAGCTGAAGAAAGACGTGCCATGGCTGTAGCTCTCGAACAGGAAATGAAAGCCAAGGCACAGGAAGCACGTGCAAAAGTTATCGAAGCGGAAGCAGAAATACCTAAAGCAATGGCTGAAGCCTTCAGAGAAGGGAACCTGGGTATAATGGATTACCAAAGGATTAAAAACATAGAGTCCGACACCAATATGCGTGAAGCGATTTCCAAACCCGGAGGTTCAAAAACTGACTCAAAATAATTTCACTAATTTTTTATAAATGTATTTTCCGGATTCAGAATTACTTGTAAACAGTGATGGAAGCATCTTCCATCTACATATAAAACCCGGACAGCTGGCTGATACTGTCATTTTGGTAGGCGATCCCGGCAGGGTTGACATGATAAAAGGATATTTCACTGCGGTGGAATGTCATATTAAAAACCGTGAGTTTGAAACCGCCACAGGGATATATAATGGCAAAAGAATCTCTGTAGTAAGTACGGGTATAGGCACCGACAATATTGACATAGTACTCAATGAACTTGATGCCCTTGTGAATATCGATCTTACGACCAGAGAAGAAAAAGAGCTAAAGAAGTCTCTCAACATAATCAGAATCGGGACATGCGGCGGCATGCAGCCTGACCTGCCTGTGGGGACTTTTCTGATCTCTGAAAAATCAATAGCCGTAGACGGTATGATGTACTTCTACGATGGTGTCGGTAAAATCAGAGATACGGCTTTTGAAAATGAGCTTTGCAAACAGGTGGACTGGCCTGCTGCATTTAACCATCCTATGGTTGTTGATGCCGATAAAGAGCTTGTCGAAAGAATCGGGCTTGATGATATGAAGCGTGGTGTAACAATTTCCGCAAACGGGTTTTACGGGCCTCAGGGTAGAAGATTGCGTATACCTCTGTCAGAACCTGACCTGAACGCAAGATTTCAGAAATTCTCGTACGGTAAGTACAGGATTACTAACTATGAGATGGAAAGTTCGGCTGTGGCAGGTCTCGCGAAAATGTTGGGACATAAAGCAATGACTGTATGTCTTGTAATTGCCAACCGTTTTGCGAAAGAAGCTGATGTTGAATACAAAAATTCGATGGAGAATCTGGTTGAAACTGTTTTAGAACGTATTTGAATGAAAGAAATAATCGAAGATACTATATGTGCAATAGCGACTGCTCCCGGCATGGGAGCAATTGCCGTCTTAAGGGTTTCAGGGCCAATGGCATTTGAAATAACTGACAGTATTTTCACAGCAGCATCTTCAGACAAAAAACTTTCATTACAAAACAGCCATACTGCATTATTCGGCACCATTCATGATGAAGGAGATGCTGTCGATGAAGTAGTTGCTTTAGTTTTCAGAAATCCACATTCATTTACCGGCGAAGACACTGTCGAAATTTCCTGCCACGGTTCAGAATTCATACAGCAAAAAATCATAAGACTGCTACTTGCCAAAGGTTGTCGTCTGGCTCAGCCGGGCGAATTCAGCAGAAGGGCATTCATGAATGGCAAGATGGACCTCTCCCAGGCCGAAGCTATCGCAGATCTGATTGCATCGACTTCTGCTGCCAATCACCAGATTGCATTAAGGCAAATGAGGGGCGGCATCTCAAACGAGCTGGAGAAACTCAGGAATGATTTGCTGAAGTTTGTTTCACTTATTGAGCTCGAACTGGATTTCAGCGAAGAGCATGTCGAATTTGCCGACAGAAAAGACCTTAAAACTCTTGCCGAAACCATAAGTGCTAAGCTTGAAAGCCTTACTAACTCTTTTAAAGTAGGAAATGCCCTTAAAAATGGTATTCCGGTAGCTATTGTCGGTGAAACCAACGCCGGCAAATCCACTTTACTTAATAAGCTGCTCAATGAAGAAAAAGCAATAGTCTCAAAAATACATGGCACTACCAGAGATTATATAGAAGACACTGTCGATATCGGAGGAGTCACTTTCAGATTTATAGATACTGCCGGCATCAGAGATACCACCGATGAAATCGAAATGTTGGGTATGGAAAGAACTTACCAGAAGATTGAGCAGGCAAGCATAATCCTTTGGGTAATTGACTCTACCTGTGTTTGTGAACACATCGAGTGGATGGCAGGCAAGATACTCCCTAAAGTGCAGGGTAAGACACTTATGATCTTATTCAACAAGTGTGACAAGATAAATCCGGAAGAGCAGGTCATACTTGACGAACTGTTCAAAAACTACTCCCCTGACAGGATTCATCTTTCCGCAAAAAAAGACATCAATCTTGATGCACTCAGGGATAAGCTACTACAAACGGCAGGGCTCTCAGAAATTAAGCAGCAGGACATCATCATAACAAATCTCAGACATTTCGAAGCTCTCAATGATGCTCTTACAGCAATTAAAAGAGTCATTGAAGGCATGGGCAACAATCAATCAGGTGAATTTATCTCGCAGGACATCAGAGAATGTATCCACTACCTCGGCCAAATTACCGGCCTGATCACCACAGACGAAGTCTTACAAAACATCTTCAAAAACTTCTGCATCGGGAAATAGCAGCTTTGCTTTGAGAATACATAGCTCCAAACGGCGGGTGTAGTTCAACACCGGCTCCTTACCAGGCCTTGCAGACCGCTCAGAGTGCAATTTATTAGGCCGCGTGTGTTTTTATTTATCGTAATGATATCTGCAGCTATAAATTAGAATTTCTTCATCCCTTACTTGATAAACTAATCTATGTTCTCTGTCAATTCTACGCGACCAAAATCCAGATAAATCATACTTCAGTGATTCTGGTTTACCTTTGCCTTCAAACGGAGTTCTTTGAATGTCTCGAATTAATTCGTTTATCTTTTTCAACATGTTCTTGTCTTCTGTGAGCCAAGAAGTGTAATCCTCCCACGAGTTTCCAGAGAAAGTAATAATCATTTCTCTTCTATTAGATTCTTACGAACTTTCTTTCCTTCTTTGATTTGCTTAATTGACTCGTAAAGTCTATCAGCATTAGCTTTAGAACTTAAAAGATGAACTGTCTCCATTATTGAATTATATTCGTCCAATGAAATCATAACAGTTCCATTTCCTGTTCCCCTTTTGATAATCAATGTTTCGTTGTTCTCTTCAACGCTATCAAGGAACTTTTTTAATCCTGTCCTAAATTCGGTATAGTTTGCAGCAATCATGTCTTTAGTTTTAATGTTATTAATCAGGTACAAATATAAGTACCTTTTTAAGAACAAACAATTCTTGCACTATTTTGTTCAACGCGCTTCTCACATGTAGCCCAATGTTGGCGGTATGGCCAGTAAGGAATTGCGGGCGATTTTCTATCAAATTACACGAAAAATTGAAGCGGGCTACAACCCTTCGCATACCACTGAAACCCTTATTGGCTATATTGTGTGTTGAACTAAATCCGCCTTCGCGGATAGCTTTTTTAATGTTGTTTTTAAAAGTACCCGATTTTATCTATAATCGTAAGATTTATTCACCA
>CAZCWK010000017.1:33302-45224 GCA_964502355.1 uncultured Bacteroidales bacterium | reverse complement strand
ATTTGAAAGGATTCAAAAATATGAACATAGCTTGCTTGAATATGCTGTTGATAAACTGTCCAGGATTGATGGCATAAGATTTATCGGGACTGCTGAGAACAAAGCTTCGGTGATTTCATTCCTTCAGGGTGATATTCATCCTTTTGATACAGGGACTCTGCTTGACCATTTAGGTATTGCTGTTCGTACAGGTCATCACTGTGCCCAGCCTCTTATGGAAAGATACGGTATTGAAGGAACTGTAAGAGTATCTTTTGCTCTGTATAATACATTTGAAGAAATTGATACTCTTTGTGAGGCATTGAAAAGGATTCAAAAAATGTTTTGACGGTACATTCTTCGGTGTTAATTTTACCGGATCAATAACCGCGTTTAAGATGCAGTAAATTGCTGCACAACTAAATTATATCGTTATGACCATAAATGAGATACAGGATCAGATAATCGAGGACTTTGAGGTTTTGGAAGATTGGATGGATAAATACCAGCTTATCATTGATACTGGTAATGACCTTCCACCTCTTGATGAAAAGTTTAAAAAACCGCAGTATCTTATTGAGGGCTGTCAAAGCAGGGTTTGGATAAATGCTGAATTTGACGGTGAAAAGATGCATTTATTTGCTGAAAGTGATACCGTGATTGTGAAAGGAATTATTGCAATGCTTGTAAGAGTCCTTTCTGCCAGAACTCCTGATGAAGTCATCAACGCCGATCTTTATTTTATTGACAGGATTGGCCTCAAGGATCATTTATCCCCAACCAGATCAAACGGACTTGTCTCAATGATTAAACAAATCCGCAACTACGCTTTGGCTTTCAACTATCAGAAAGGTAGGTTGTGAAAATCAGAGTTGCCTAGTTGTTTAAAAATGTGGCTTTTATATATAATTTTTAGGACTTTCTAAAGAAAGTGAATTAACTCAAAAATTATCTAAGCGTAATCTTTCCGTTTCTGACATGGTTTCATTAGATTTGCGTTCAAAGCAAAAAAATCAAGAATGATGTCAGACATCAATAGACTGAAAGTGTTCAGAAAGTAACTTGTTACGCAATATGTTAGCGTTGTGACCGTGTTTAGGACTACAAACGGACATGGAAACACTTCGAATAGCGATATAAAGAGAGACAACCATGATAACTACCGAGAACGAATTATTGGAATTACTGACTTACGGTGAACGCCTTTCACTGGAATGCAAGAAAGCAGAAAAGGATGTCCCTAAATCAATTTGGGAAACCTATTCAGCATTTGCAAACACCATTGGTGGCACCATTATTCTTGGAGCGGTAGAAGAAAAGAACAATGATACTTTATTCCAGGATTATCAGGTAAAAGGAGGAGTGCACGATGCCGATAAAATCATCAAGGACTTTTGGAATACTATAAACAGCGAAAAGGTCAATGAAAGCATCTTGAAGGATGAAGATGTATACACACTGGAAACATCACAAGGTGTGGTCATCGTCATTTCAGTTCCACAGGCCAGCTACAAACAACGACCCATTTTTATCAATGCAAATCCTTACAAGGGTACTTTTAAACGCAACTACGAAGGTGACTACCATTGTACCGAAGAGGAAGTAAAAGAAATGCTTCGCGATTCCAACGATGCCGGCAACGATGGATTCCTGTTGGAGGGCTACACAATGGACGATATTGACCCTGAAACTCCCCAGTCGTACAGAAATGAATTTGAACTGAAAAATCCGGATCACGTTTGGAATGCAGATGACAACAGGAAGTTCCTTGAAAACCTTGGTTGTTATATGGTTGACAGGAACACCAAAAAGGAAGGTCTATCCATGGCTGGTTTGTTGATGTTCGGCAAAGGGCTCCCTGTTCGTGAGCGTTTTGATAATATCCGCATGGATTACCTCGATAAGACCAATTTGCTACCCGGCATGAGATGGTCTGATCGGGTGACGTACGATGGAAGGTGGGAGAACAACCTGTACACGTTCTTCAAGATTGTCATCAAGAAGTTGACAAGCGATTTGAAGCGTCCGTTCAGGCTTGAAGGGATGACACGCATAGACGACACACCCGTGCATAAGGCTGTCCGAGAATCTGTGACAAACCTGATTATTCACGCTGACTATCTATTAAATGGTATTCTGAAAGTTCAGAAGCTGGATAACTGTCTTCATCTTTCCAATCCGGGCAATTTGAAGCTCCCTGTAACTATGATTTATGAGGGAGGAAACTCTAAAGCCAGGAATCCAAGAATGCAAAATGTCTTAAGGATGATTGGATACGGAGATAACATCGGATCGGGTTTTCCCACTATTTTGGAGGCATGGAAACAAGAAAACTGGAGAAAGCCCGATTTAAGCGAAGACGTTCAATTGCATCAGGTAGATCTGAAACTCTGGATGGTATCACTACTACCTGAAGAAAGCACGGATTTCATGCAAGAACATTTTGGAAGAACCTACTTCGAATTGAGCCCTAATCAACAAATCATACTTTGTACGGCCTATGTCGAGAAACAAGTGACCAATGCGCGGTTACAGCCATTACTGGAGACTCATTCCTTGGAAATTGCCAAGACACTTGGTGGCTTAGTGGACAACAACTATCTGATTAGGAACAACAATGGCCGCTGGACAACGTACGAAATCAACATGGATTTTGATAAGGGATCAAGTCAGGGATCAAGTCAGGGATCAAGTCATGGATCAAGTCATGGATCAAGCTGGGATCAAGCTAAAAAGATACTCTTTTATTGTCAGGAGCCTCAAACTCTCGTTTCAATATTGGAATACATGGAGTATGGAAGCAGGGTGAAATTTACTTCAAAACACATTAAGCCCTTACTGGAGCGTGGTTATCTTTCACGTACCATCCCCGATAAGCCGAACAGCTCGATGCAGAAATATATTACAACGGAAAAAGGAAAAGAACTGTTGAACCAACGCTAAGGGGCTTCCATTACAACAAACTTTCGAAATCAATAAGTCAGTTCTACCAATTGCAGGCATTCTGAACGAAAATAATATTCATCCATTTTCCAACGTGATAACCGATTAATTTCAGGATTTCTCAAATCCGCAACTACGCTTTGGCTTTCAACTATCAGAAAGGTAGGATGTGAAAATTAATTATGGATGTTTTTTGATCTTTTGAAATTCAAAATTATAACGACACCTGTATTGGTGCCGTTATAATTTTAATAACTATGAGTTTAAAAGTTAATTACTAGAAAGTATAGTATAATGAAAACTGGTACCGGAAATTTTTGTTGTAATATGTAGCCTGACTGAAATACGGACTACCGGAGATAATGCCTTCAGCTCCTATTGATAAGATAGTTCCTGTGTAGGTGCAATCTTCTTTTATAAATGCATACCCAATGTTGGCTTCAAACAGCAACTTCTGAAATTGGTATCGCACACCTAATATTGGGCAGGCATTATAGCCTATCTTTTCCATATTTCTGTTCCATAAGGAAATCAAGCCAAGCTCTGATTTGCCATTTTCATCTAGACCTTCATAGGAAATATTATAATATTTAGATCGAAGTGTATAATAATAACAAGCCAAATCAGCACCGGCAAAGACTGATATTGATTTCCATAATGGAAAATTGTAGTCATATCCTAAAGAAATTCCATAAAGAGATTCGTAATAATTAAGCGGTTTATAATAACTTCCATAGTCATGGTCTTGATTGTGTAGTGCCTCCAGATAGTCTTCTAAAGAAACTTCTCCGACAGGATAACGAGGGAATGACACATCTGGCTCTCCATGTTTGTTCACCTTATTTAAAAATGGGATTGAAACACGCAGTATATGATGGCCATTTAGTTTGTACCGCAAATTAATTTCAAGCGGCTGTCGCTCTAATATGTTGATGTCACTGACATAGTGGTTATTGCTGTATAGTGTTACACCTCCTGCCAGTTTCCAGTCTTCATCCTTATCAAAGCAATCGTCACATTGCGCATTAAGTAAGGAAACAGAATAAATTGCAAAAAAAAGTAATACAAAGATTTTTAGTTTCATATCAGTTTCGTATTATGCATAGCCTTAATTTTTCCAAAATATTTGTCTGTATAATCGTTTACCATTTTTGGTTAAATTTACAAAATACATCCCTGCTGGTAATTCATTAACTGATATTTGTTGTTTTAGATCTGTACTTTCAATTGAACGAACTAAAACTTGTCTTTCATTCCAAAGTTGAATTGAGTATGGTTCTATTGATTTTTTTGATTTAAGAGATGAAGCTTTCGCACTGTTTTTTGTTTCATCGGTTTTGATCTCAATTGTTAGAAGTTCTGAAGTTGGGTTTGGATAAAGTAACATTTCTAAAGGAGGAAAAGGATCAAAGGGCTCGGGTCTGTCCGGAGGTCCGACTAAGTTTAATTTTATATCATGCGCATAGATCCATTTTACTGATCTTGTACCATTCTTTTGAACAAGAGTTAAATCATAGATGGTCATTAATCCGGGAGAAGATGAAGAAACAATGTCAACATGATCAGAACCAAAAGAGAAATTACCATATACAGTATCAGCCATTTCTGAATATATTTGCCTACCCTGCCAATCGAGTATCCACATATCAACTTGATCAGGGCATAAAGGATCAGGAACATATCTTGTCGTTTGAATATATGGTATTTCACCTGGACCATTGATATCGCTCCCAATTATGAAGTTCTTTCTTGCGACCTCAATGCCGCAAACATTAATACTTACCCAGGCAGTTCCACCTGAAGAAGCTGTCGTAAATGATCCCTGGTTTCCACTTACAGGAGTCAGGTTTGAAGAGCATGCCCAACTATAGTTACCTGGAGAGTTATTTACTTCAAATATTGCTGTTGAGAGGGGACAAACATGAGTTGGCCCGGTAATGGAAATCCGGGATGGGAGAACTGTAATTGTATCTTTATATGTGAGAGGATTGTTACAATTATTCATCTGGATCGAAATTGTTAAAACAACTGTTCCTGATTGTGTAAAGTTTATTTTATGCGCACCCTGACTCACATTGTCGCAGACTCCATTACCTGAATAGGTGATTGATTGAATATTTGTAGTATTGATATTTAGTAAAGAAACGTTAGTTTCTTCAAATTGATAGATTGTTGTCGGGGATAATGATACTGATGGTATTGATATGTTTATTGAACTGTCAAGCCATGATGCTGAGGTCTCTTCGCTGTTTTTTAAACGTACGCGTACTTTGGTATTACCTCCTGTATTACAAAATGATGGAGTAATGTTTACACTGTTCATTTGATAACCTTCAAGTGTATTACCTTGTCCGTTTATTTTCCAACCTTCAGGAACATTCCACTCATAAGTTACCCCGCTGAATGCAGTTACTCCAACCGTTTTGGCATCTGTATCACCTAACGTGATTGATGTCGGGAAACTTGTAAAAGCAAATCCACGATCGATAATAAATGTTTTATATTCGCTACCCGCCGAACCCAATTCATTCAAGGCTCTTACTTTAATTTGTCCTGTAGTAAAATAATCAGGGATAATTGAAATTGGATGATCATTTAAATTTAGTGAGAATGTCCCTGTGAGAATTGAATCATTGTTTTTTATTACTTTCCAGCCTGCGGGTAATGTCCATTCAAAATTGTCAGCTACAAAATTTTGCATTAAACTCCAATACTTCATTTCTGATACTGATCCTGTTATTGGTTGTATGCTTCCCATTTCAGGATTTAAAGGGTTTATTGAGGCATTTGGAATCTTTCCTTTTAATGATGCTATTTTATGAGAGAGCTCGATTGGACTTCCTGCATTAAGAATTGTACTGGCTGTGTCAATAACTCTTTTATTTTTTATTTTGATAATGGCATCAACATCACCGTCGTTAGCAATATCATCCCATATTACATAAAAACGTTCGTTTGAGTAAACTTTCCATTCTGTTTTACCTTCTGAAGACTTGCCATTTTCCAATGAAATTGTAAATTCTCCAGGGGCCTGTCCATTATAATCTGGAGTTAATGAAACATAATATTCGTACAGGTTCGAAGCCTTAGGATATACCCAATTCCCATCCAATTCTTTGACAGAGTTTACGAGTGTATAAGTATAGGTGGTTTTTGCCGTCAAAAACGAAAAAGACAGCATGAAAATTGTAAAAAGAAAGCAGTATTTTTTAATGGCAGCTAAAAGTTTAAAGGTTCTTTTTCAGAAAGTATAATATAATGAAAACTGGTATTGGAAGTTTTTGTTGTGATATCTGGCTCCACTATCAAATGTTCTTTCGGAAGTAATGTTGTTTTCGTCAATATATGAGCTTTTGTCACTATAAACGAAGTTTGTCCTGATGAAAGCATAACCAAAATTGGCTTCAAACAGCAACTTCTGAAATTGGTATCGGATGCCTAATAATGGGCAAATAGAAAGCCCTGTCTTACTTTTTTCTATATCTGAAAAAGTAATTAAGCCCAATTTTGACTTATCATTCGTATCTAAACCCCCGTAAGTAATATTATAATATTTAGATCGAAGTGTATAATAATAACAAGCCAAATCCGCGCCGGCAAAGACTGATATTGATTTCCATAATGGAAAATTGTAGTCATATCCTAAAGAAATTCCATAAAGGGATTCGTTGTAAGATAATGTTTTGCAATAGCTTGCGTAATACCAATCATCATCGTGCAACGTTTCCAGATAGTCTTCGAGAGATACTTCTTCCAAAGGATAGTCTGAGACTAGCGGCTCTCCATGTTTGTTCACCTTATTTAAAAATGGGATTGAAGCACGCAGTACATGATGGTCATTTAGTTTGTACCGGACATTGAATTCAAGCGGCTGCCGTTCCAATATGTTGATATATTCGACATAGTGGTTATTGCTGTATAGTGTTACACCTCCTGCCAGTTTCCAGTCATCATCCTTATTGAAGCAATCGTCACATTGAGCGTTCAGTAAGGAAACAGAACAAACCGCAAAAAAAAGTAAAATAAAGATTTTTAGTTTCATATCAGTTTATAGTATAAAATAAAATGATTGTTTTGTGATATGTTTTATATATATCTATAATAATTCATATAAATAAATAATTATGAATCATTATAAATTAAAATTTACTAAAAATAAAATATTAAAACCATTGAAACAATTTAAATAGAATAAATTTTCTATATTTAACATAATTCATAGTTGTCTAATTGACAATTATGATAATATTTAATCAAAAATCCAGTGTGAGCTGATCGCTTTGGAGGTGGAAGGATTTTCTGTGGTGTTCGGTTTGACCGTATATCCTTAGTGCGTCTGAGTGGTCTTTAGTAGGGTAGCCTTTGTTTTTTGCCCAGTTGAAACGAGGGTCCTTTTCGTGCAGAGCGATCATGTAATCATCCCTGTAAGTTTTGGCAAGTATTGAAGCCGCAGCGATTGACATAAATTTACCGTCTCCTTTTATGACCCAGGTGGCTTTTATTTCGGGGTAATTTTCAAACTTTTTCATCTCGCCTGCATAATCCTGAAGCCTATTTAACGGAAGGTCTTTTATACGGCGAAACCGGTTGCCGTCAATCAAAAGATGTTCCGGTAGCATATTTAACTTTATTATGGACCTGTGCATGGCGAGAAAAGAGGCGTTGAGGATGTTGATCCGGTCAATCTCTTCGGCTTCAACGATACCGACTCCCCATGATACTGCGCTTTTTTCAATAGTCTCCCTAAGCAGGTATCTTTTTTTTTCAGTTAGTTTTTTTGAATCGTTGAGTTCATCGTTTATGAAATCTTCGGGAAGTATTACGGCAGCGGCAAAAACAGGACCTGCCAGACAACCTCTGCCTGCTTCATCACAACCGGCTTCGATTACGCCGCAATGCATAAAGGCTTCTAACATTTAAATCTTTTATTAGTTAATCAAAGTGGTAGTATTGACTAATCCTCTTCGTATAGTACTTTAAGTAAGGTTTCACCGACAGCTTTCAGAGTGGTTTTATCGATATTCTTCATGATGTCGTTTTGGGTATGCCAGGTATCCGGGAATCCTGAATCTGAGCTTTCATCATTGTCAATTATGTCAATGCAGGGTATTCTGCCGATTCTGTTAATATAAAGATGATCGTCATCAATTGCCCCACCTTCAATCTTTTTGAAATAACTCCCGTGTCCGAGAGTTTGAGCAGCATTCCAAACTTTCTCAACTACGTCCGCGGCATAATTCATCGAAAAATATTCCCTTTTGAAACTTGCGCCTGACCTGCCAACCATGTCTAATAAGATACCGTATTTGGCTTTGTACCCTTCTTTATGTTTGTTTGCTGACCAGTATTGTGAACCAAGTGCCCAGGTGTCTTCTTTTTTATCTCCTTTATAGAACTGTGGCGTGCCGTAGTCTTCGGCATCAAAGAATATTATGTCAATCCCCGGAGCCGGAGATTTTTTGCCTGATTTTATTTCATTGCCGATTGCTCTGGCGACTTCCATTAAAACTGCTACTCCGCTGGCACCGTCATTTGCTCCCATAACGGGTTTTTTCCAGTTGTCGGAATCCGGATCATTGTCTGACCATGGTCTTGAATCCCAGTGTGCACAAAGTAAAATCCTGTTTTGCTTCTGTGGTTCAAATGATGCTATGATATTGGTCGATTTTAGAATGGTTCCGTCAAATGCTTTAAGATCTGCTTTTTGCTCAATGACTTCTGCTCCAAAACTCTTCATGGTTTCAGATAAATATTGTCTGCAATTATCATGCTCTTTTGTGTTTGGAACTCTTGGACCAAACAAAGTTTGTTTTTCGGCAAAGACCCACGCGCTGTCGGCATTAAAAGCTGGTATGCTTACACTTGATACCGGAGTTGTTGTGTTTTGTTTTTTCATTGATGAACCACATGAAACAATTGATAGCGATACGAGCCCAAGGACTACTGCAACCAGTTCAAATCTTATCTTCATTATATCTTCAAATATATTTTAAAACTGAAAAGTCTTTTTTTACGTCAAGTTCGACAACTGCTCCCGGTATTAATGGCAGATTCAGGTCTACATGTCCTACCGGAAAATCAAAGCATAAAGGTATGTTATATCCTGATAACTTATCTGATATGATTTCATATACGGTTTTTTTCATCAGCGGATCTTCTTCATAATCTGAAAACTTACCAATTATCATACCTGAAATCTTCTCAAATACTCCGCCCAATTTCAAATTGTAAATCATCCTTTCAATTACATAGGGCTTTTCACCTGTGTCTTCAATGAATAGTATGCTACCTTCCGGGATATAATCGAATTTTGTTCCCCTCAGACTGTATAGTATCGCAAGATTGCCTCCCCAAAGTTGTCCACTGCATTTACCTTGTTTATTAAGTTTATGCGATTTGATCCGGTATTCTGGTAGTTTTCCAAAAAGCATATCCTTCAATAAATTGATAGGTTCCGATGGTTGGTCGAGGCTTTCTGATAGTGCTCTTGCCATACCTCCATGTATCGATGCAAATCCATTTTTTGATAATAATGAATGCAATATCGTGATATCGCTATAGCCAATTACCCATTTAGGATTGGTTTCAAACTTTGTTAAGTCGAGTTTTTCCAGTATTTGGATTGTACCGTAACCGCCTCTTGTGCAAAATATTGCGCAGCATTTTTCGTCATCAAGCGCTTCCTGTAAGTCACTTAACCTTTCGTCGGGAGTGCCTGAATATCTGCCGAAAACACTTTTTGTGTGAGCTCCATTTATTACTTTAAGTCCCCAGGACTCAAGACAGGAGCCTGCTTCGTCAACCAGTATCGAGTCGATTACGCCTGCCGGTGAAACCAACCTGACAATGTCACCTTTGTTCAGAAATTTTGGAAGAATCATTATATCAATTGTTTTGTCCGTGAAGTACAAATTTAATATTTTATCTATCAGCTCAACAAAATAAGTATACAGGTTTTAAGAGTGTTGTAAATATAAATCTTTCAATAATCATCAAAAGCAGGGCGAAATATAAAAATTATAATTATTTTTGCGCCGTTTTATTTCGAATTGAAAGAATTTATAAAATTATTTTTATCATGGAGAATTCCGTAAGTGTTGGATCTAAGGTTAAATCCATCCGTGAAGCCAAAAAAATTACAATTGAGCAGGTTTCTGAACGCTCAGGTTTGACTATTGAACAAATTGAAATAATTGAGCAAAACAAGAATCTGCCTTCGCTGGCTCCGCTTATCAAGATAGCAAGAGTTCTTGGTGTAAGACTTGGCACATTCCTTGACGACAATGACAATTTAGGTCCTGTTGTATGCAGGAAGGAAGATAAGCCTGAAAGCATCAGTTTTTCGTCTGAAACCGCGAATTCACATAATCACCTGAATTTCTTTGCCCTGGCTCAAACAAAAGCAGGCAGACATATGGAACCTTTTTTGATTGATATTGATTCGGCTTCAAAAAACGGTTATCAGCTTTCGTCGCATGAGGGTGAGGAGTTTATTTATGTGCTTGAAGGTCAGATCGAAGTTACATACGGTAAAAACAAGTACGTTTTAAATGCTGGTGAAAGCATTTATTATGATTCAATTGTTGATCATAATGTTCACGCTGCCAATGAATCAAAAGCAAAAATGCTTGCAGTTGTTTATACTCCATTTTAAAAACTGATTTTATGCAGTTATTTGACAGAACTATTGGTGATTGGCTCGAACACTGGGCTAATGAAACACCTGATAAAGAATATATAGTTTATTCAGACAGGGATCTTAGATTTACCTGGAAGCAATTTAATAAACGTGTTGATGAAGCAGCACTTGGTTTCCTCGCTATTGGTGTAAAAAAAGGTGATCATGTGGGTATCTGGGCTCAGAATGTCCCTGAGTGGCTTACTTATATGTATGCATGTGCCAAGATTGGTGCTGTTTATGTTACGGTTAATACCAATTACAAACAACATGAGCTGGAGTATCTGGTAAATAACTCCGATATGCATACTTTATGTATCACTGATGGTACATGGGATTCCAATTATGTGAATATGACATACGAGATGCTTCCTGAACTAAAGAATTGCCAGAGAGGGCAGTTGTGCAGTGAGCGTTTCCCGAATATGAAAAATGTAGTTTATATCGGACAGGAAAAGTACAGGGGCATGTTTAGTGCTTCGGAACTTTTATTGTTGGGTAACAATATGGACATTAGTTTATTGAATGAAATCAAGAAGTCTGTTGTGCCTGATGATGTAATGATGATGCAATATACTTCGGGCACTACCGGTTTCCCAAAGGGTGTGATGCTTTCTCATTTTAACCTGGCTAACAACGGTTTTCTGACGGGTGAACATATGAAGTTTACTCAGGACGACAAGCTTTGTGTATGTGTCCCGTTGTTCCATTGTTTTGGCGTTACACTTGCTACTACAAACTGTCTGACTCATGGTTGTACTCAGGTCATGGTAGAGCGATTTGATGCTTTGGTTGTTTTGGCTTCAATACATAAGGAAAGATGTACTGTTCTTTACGGGGTTCCTACTATGTTTATCGCTGAACTAAATCATCCGATGTTTGATATGTTTGACATGACGAGTCTGCGTACAGGTATCATGGCAGGTGCTTTGTGCCCAATCGAACTTATGAAAAGGGTAAGCGAAAAAATGTATATGAGTATTACCAGTGTCTATGGCCTCACTGAAACATCTCCGGGAATGACTCAGACTCGTATTGATGATACTTTTGAAGTCAGGACTCAGACTGTAGGTCGTCCTTATGAGTTTACTGAAGTTTCTGTAATCAATCCTGAAACCGGTGAGGAATGTCCTGACAATGTTCAGGGTGAAATCTGTTGCCGCGGTTATCTTGTGATGAAAGGTTATTACAAAAATCCTGATGCTACAGCAGAGGTTATTGATAAAAATGGTTTCTTACATTCAGGGGATATTGGTTACAGGGATTCTGACGGCAATTACAGGATCACAGGACGTATTAAAGATATGATAATCCGTGGTGGT
>CAZCWK010000017.1:0-33292 GCA_964502355.1 uncultured Bacteroidales bacterium | reverse complement strand
TATCATATTGATAGCCTTTAAGATCTATTTTGAGTTGAGGAGTTTCTTTATCATCTCGAAGGAGTTAAGGATGTTCAGGTGGCAGGTATTGCCTCAGAAAAATATGGTGAGGAAGTTGGTGCTTTTGTAATACTTAAAGAAGGTGCTTCTGTTGATGAAGATGCTGTAAGAGAGTTTTGCAGAGGTAAGATTGCCAGACATAAAATACCGAAATATATTTTCTTCATTGATGAATTCCCTATGACAGGGAGTGGAAAAATTCAAAAATTCAAGTTGAGGGATTTAGGACTTCAGCTTCTTAAAGATAAAGGGATCATTCCCGTTTAATGTAAGTTTTTAGCAATAATTGACCCGGATTTTTATAGTCCGGGTTTTTTATTTGATATCTTTGGAGTACTAACATAAATAATCGTAACATCGTGAAAAAGAAAATCAATGGAAGGATAAAGAAAAAAGACCTGATTATTGAAATGATGGATTTGTTTCAGAATGATCCTCAGAGGTCTTTTAATTATCAACAGGTCTCCAATATTCTTGGTCTTACCAAACAGGCTCTGAAAGTTATGATTTCTGAATGTCTTGCTGAGTTGACGCTACAGGATTATCTGATTGAGGTTTCAACGGGAAAGTATAAGTATAATGAACGAGGCTTGTTTATAGAAGGTGTAATCAAGAGAAGTCTCAATGGTAAGAATTATCTTATTCCAGATGGTGGTGGAGACAGGATATTTATTGCCGAAAGGAATTCGAAAAGAGCTATGGATGGCGACCGTGTCCGTATTGTAAAATCTGCCAAGAAAGCGTTTAGCGAGCCCGAGGGTGAAGTAGTTGCTATTCTTGATCATGGTCAGAATACCTTTGTGGGAATCCTTGAAGTTGAAAAGTCTTTTGCCTTTCTTGTTACAGACAGTAAGAAACTGTCCAATGATATTTTTATCCCAAGAGATAAATTAAAAGGTGGTAAAAGCGGACAGAAGGCTGTGGTCAGGATAACCGATTGGCCTGCAAGATCGAAGAATCCTGTTGGAGAAGTAATTGATATTCTTGGAGAACCCGGCAATAATGATACTGAAATGAATGCTATCATGGCTGAGTTCGGGTTGCCATACAAGTATCCTGAAGCTGTGGAAAAAGCTGCTGAAAATATTCCGGTGGAGATTCCTGAAGATGAAATCAAAAAACGTGAGGATTTCAGGGGTATAACCACTTTTACTGTGGATCCTTATGATGCCAAGGATTTTGATGATGCCTTATCTGCCAGGAAACTATCGAATGGTAACTGGGAGGTTGGAGTTCACATTGCCGATGTAACATATTATGTGAAACCTGACAGCATTATTGATAAAGAAGCTGTGAGCAGGGCTACATCGGTTTATCTTGTTGACAGGACGATACCTATGTTACCTGAAAGGTTGAGTAACGGGCTTTGTTCTTTAAGACCCAATGAAGATAAATGCTGTTATTCGTGCATCTTCGAAATTGATGAGCATGCGAATGTTAAAAAATACCGCATAGGACATACTGTGATATGCTCAGACAGAAGATTTACATATGAAGAAGTACAGACGATCATTGAAGGAGCAGACGGCGATTATCGTGACGAGATAATGGTATTAAATGGTATGGCCAGAAAGCTTCGTCAGAAACGCTTTACCAGCGGTGCTATTAATTTTGACCGATGGGAGATGAAGTTTAATATCGATGAAACCGGTAAACCAATAAGTGTATTCGTTAAAACCGCAAAAGAATCCAATCAGCTTATTGAGGAGTTTATGTTGCTGGCAAACAGAACTGTGGCAGCACATATAGGACAAATGAAGATTCCAAAGACTTTTGTGTACAGGATACATGATACACCTGATGTTGAAAAAATGGAAGATCTGGCTAATTTCATCAGGCGTTTCGGTTATAAAATTAAAACTAACGGCAGCAAGACTGATGTTTCAAAATCAATTAACAGCCTTCTGGATTCTGTCCAGGGTAAAAGCGAGGAAAACCTTATCGAAACCATCGCTATCAGATCAATGGCAAAAGCTGTATATTCAACTGTCAACAAAGGGCATTACGGACTGGCATTTGATTATTATACTCATTTCACCTCACCTATCAGGAGATATCCTGATATGATGGTTCACAGATTACTTGACCGCTATCTTGAAGATGGCAGAAGTGTTTCTGTCGATAAGTATGAGCCATTATGTAAACACAGCTCTGATATGGAGCAACTTGCAGCTCAGGCGGAACGTGCGTCAATTAAATATAAGATGGTCGAATTTATGTCTGAAAGGATTGGTAATGAGTATGAAGGTGTGATTTCAGGCGTTACAGAATGGGGCATTTATGTTGAGATTGAAGAAAACAAATGTGAGGGTATGATACCCTTGAGAGAGCTCGATGATGATTATTACGAGTTTGATGAAAAGAATTATTGCATTAATGGCAGGAGAAAGCACAAGACTTACAGACTTGGAGATAAGATCATGATTAAGGTCGAAAGAGCTAATCTGGAGAGAAAACAACTTGATTTTTCACTTGCTGTCAAAAAATCGTAAAAAGACGGTGATTTGTCTACAAATTCGATATTTATTAGGCAAAATCGTTATTCTTTTAGTTGTTTTGATTTATTATCTTTGAGATTATTAATAACACTTTTTCAATTAAAATTCACAACTATGTTTGATTTAACTGGTAAAATAGCCCTTGTAACTGGTGGCAGTGGCATTCTTGGGCATACGTTTTGTGCAGCTCTTGCTAAGCAGGGTGCAACTGTCATCATTCTTGACAGAAATTTCAAAGGTGCACAGGAACTGGCTGAGAAATTGGTTTCTGACGGATTGAAGGCTGATGCATTCGAATGTGATGTTCTTGACCTTGAAGCTCTTAAGGTTTTAAAAGATAATATCCTTGCTAAGTATAGCAAAATTGATATCCTTTTGAATGGTGCCGGTGGCAATATGCCGGGAGCAACTGTTCAACCTGATTCGAGTATATTTGCAGTGGATATTAATGCTTTCCGCAAGGTTATGGATCTTAATTTCTACGGAACCTTGCTTCCTACAATGGTGTTTGGAGAAGTTATGGTTAAACAGGGTTATGGAAACATTATAAATATTACTTCTACCAATTCTGAGCGTCCATTGACCCGCGTGGTTGGTTATTCTGCTGCTAAAGCAGCTGTTAAAAATCTGACAGAATGGCTTTCAGTTGAATTCGGTCAGAAATATGGTGCAGGTATTCGCGTGAATGCATTGAGTCCCGGTTTCTTCCTGACAGATCAGAACCGTTATCTGATGACAAATCAGGATGGCAGTCTGACTCCAAGAGGTAATCAGGTTATTTCTAAGACTCCTCAGGGTCGTATGGGTGAACCTGAAGATTTGGTAGCAGCACTTATTTATCTTGCAAGTGATGAATCCAAATTCGTAACCGGAACCACGACTATCGTTGACGGCGGTTTCAACGCATATAGCGGAGTATAAAAAAGTTCTTTAAAGAGCTTTTTTGATTCTATAGATAAAAATAAATCAGGTCTGGGGCATTTAATTTATTATAAGCTTCAGACCTGGTTTAATATAATTTCCATTTCCTTATCTGATTGAAAACCATAAAACATACAAAGATGAGCATTGAATTAAAAAACAATTGCAAATATTCCCTATTAGTGCCTACAAGCATGGGGGTTAGGATTACTCCTGTAAATGGTCAGCCTGTACATAGCAGTAAAACATTTGAAATGCAGGCTACAAGTGCTGAAACTAATGTTGCCAGCATATCTTCTTTTCTTGGATTACCTGTAAAAGTATTAACGACGTTCGTTATGGATAGTCCTATCGCACAATTTATCAAAAGTGATCTTAAGAGTCGCTTCATGGATTTTGAAGGCCCGGATGTGCCTCAGGGTGGTCCCTGGGGATATCGTCATCAGTTTAATATTGCTGACAGCGGATATGGTTCCAGAGGTCCGAGAGTTCAGAATGACAGGGCAGGTGAAGTCGGAAGGACTTTGAATGTTAAAGATTTTGATCTTGACCGTATTTTTGGAGTAGAAGGTGTTCAGATAGTACATCTTTCTGGTCTTATTGCTGCTTTATCTAAAGAAACCACAACATTCTGTCTGGAAATAGCCAGAGCTGCTAAAAAGTATGGTACTAAGATTTCTTTTGATTTGAATTTCCGTGCATCTTTCTGGATTGGCAGAGAAAAAGAACTTGCTGAAAGCTTTGCTGAAATTGCTTCGGTTTCTGACATATTGATCGGTAATGAAGAAGACTTCCAGCTTTGTCTTGGTATTGAAGGTCCTGAGGCTGGCGGAGAAGGTATTCAGGGTAAGATTGACGGTTTCAAAGGTATGATTGAGAGAGTTAAGTTGTCATATCCTAATGCTACTGTATTTGCAACCACTTTAAGGGAAGTAATCAGCACAAATGAACATCTTTGGGGTGCGATTATGCTTGAAAATAATAACTGGCAGGTTGTTGAACCGAGGAAGATCACTGTTCTTGACAGGATTGGTGGCGGCGATGGTTTTGTCGGCGGACTTTTGTATGCTATACTAAGAGGCTGGGATGCTGAAAAATGGCCTCAGTTCGGATGGGCTACCGGTGCTTTAGCTACAACTTTCCTCACAGATTATGCTCAGCCTGCTGATGAAGATATGGTTTGGAGTATCTGGAAAGGTAATGCCAGAGTAAAACGTTAAGGTTATGATTTATTACGAGATAGGTTCCGCTGATATCGAATTAGGTAAAGAGGATCTGAAAAAAGGATTATATGAAGTTTTAGGTAAGCTGGGGGCAAAAAAAAGAGTTCTTGCTTTGCCTCCTGATTATACCAGGCTGCCAAGCAGGGCTGGAGAACTTACCGAGTTTGCATGGAAGTACTATGGTGAGACTCTTACAGATGTTTTACCCGCTTTAGGTACTCATACTCCAATGACGGCCGGTCAGATAAGTCATATGTTTGGCGAAATGCCGGCTTCTCTGATTCGTGAACATGACTGGAGAAATGATGTTGTAACAGTTGGAATTGTTCCTGCAGAGTATGTAAAAGAGGTTTCTGAAGGTGCTGTCGATTTCCCATGGCCTGCTCAGGTAAACAAGCTTCTGCTTGAAGATGATTTTGATTTGATACTTTCTATTGGTCAGGTTGTGCCTCATGAAGTTGTTGGTATGGCCAACTACAATAAAAATATCTTTGTAGGTACCGGTGGAGTAGAAGGCATCAACAAGAGCCATTTTGTAGGTGCTTCGTATGGTATGGAGAGAATGATGGGTCATGCAGACACTCCTGTAAGAAGGATTTTTAATTATGCGTCAGAAAATTTTATAAAACATCTGCCAATCGTTTATGTTCAGACTGTTGTAGGTTTGGATAAATCTGATGGTAAAGTCAAAACAAGAGGTTTGTTTATCGGAGATGATTTTGAAGTTTTCACTAAAGCTGCAAAACTATCTCTGGAAGTCAATTTTGATATGCTTGATAAACCTTTGAAAAAAGTTGTGGTTTATCTGGATCCTACTGAATTTAAGAGCACATGGTTGGGGAATAAATCAATTTATCGTACCCGCATGGCAATTGATGACAACGGTGAGTTGGTCATAATTGCGCCTGCTTTAAAGGAATTTGGAGAGGATAAGGAAATCGACAGACTGATACGTAAATATGGTTATTTTGGAACACCTGCCACTCTCAAAGCTTGTGAGGAAAACGAAGAACTCAGAAACAATCTCAGCGCTGCTGCACATTTGATTCACGGTTCATCTGAAGGTCGTTTCAACATAACGTATTGTCCCGGTAAATCTCAGGGAAACCTTACCCGTCAGGAAGTGGAAAGCGTTGGTTTCAAATCAGCTGATATTGACGAGGTTGTTTCAAAATATAATCCTGAAAAACTTCGTGATGGTTATAATATCATGCCTGACGGAGAAGAGATTTATTATATTTCCAATCCTGCGCTTGGACTTTGGGCTTACAGAGAAAGATTCAATCATTGAATTATTCAGAATATGAAGTTTGTAATTGACGACAAGATACCATATATAAAAGGTGCTTTGGAACCTTTCGGGGAAGTCGTTTATATATCAGGGCCAAAAACCACACCTGAAGTTGTTAAGAATGCTGATGCAATAATAACCAGGACGCGAACTATCTGCAATGAGAAGTTGCTGTCCGGATCATCCGTTAAATTCATTGCTACTGCAACTATCGGGTATGACCATATTGACACTTCTTATTGTGAAACCGCAGGCATAAGCTGGACAAATTCACCCGGCTGCAATTCGAAATCAGTAGAACAATATATCGCTTCTGCTCTTTTCGTATTGTCCGAACGTAAAGGTTTCAGACTGAAAGGTAAAACTATTGGTGTTGTTGGAGTCGGACAGGTCGGATCAAAAGTTGCAAGAGTATGCGAACTCTTCGGAATGAATGTTCTGCTCAATGACCCGCCCAGGGCAAGAGTTGAAGGGAATGATAAATTTTGCAGCCTCGATTACATAAAAGAGCATGCAGATATTATTACTCTTCATGTGCCTCTTGAATTGCAAGGAGAAGATGCAACATTCCATCTGGCTGACAAAAAGTTCTTTGATTCTTTATCGAAGAAACCGATTGTATTCAATTCCTGCAGAGGTGAAGTTTTTGACACAGTTGCTGCCAGACAGGCTTTGAAAGATGAAAAGGTTTCAGGTCTGGTAATTGATTGTTGGGAGAATGAACCTGACTTTGACGCAGAACTTCTTAGTCTGGTTGATTTGGGTACTCCTCATATTGCAGGCTATTCAAAAGATGGTAAAGCCAATGGTACAACGATGAGTGTACAGGCTATAAGCCGTTTTTTTGGATTAGGTATTGACGACTGGAAAGCAAGTGATGTTGAACTGCCTGATTCTATCGATATATTTATTGATGGAAAGGGACTTTCTTCCGAAGAAATCATATCAAAAGCAGTTTTGTCCACTTATGATATCAGGATGGATGATGCTGCTCTCAGGAAAAATCCTGAATTCTTCGAGAAAATCAGAGGTGATTATCCTGTCAGAAGAGAGTATCCTGTTTTTAACGTAAAGCCTGAAAATGTTGATTTTGCGACGATAGTTATTCTTACAAAACTGGGTTTTAATACCGGAAATCGTATATAATAGTAATAGATTAAATTTAACCATAAACACGAATTATGAAACAAAAAGCAGACATCGGATTGATCGGGTTAGCCGTTATGGGTGAAAACCTGGTTCTGAATATGGAAAGTAAAGGTTATACAGTAGCTGTGTATAACAGAACAGTTGAGAAAGTTGATAATTTTATAGCCGGACGCGGAGCCGGTAAAAAATTCATTGGTGCTCACAGTGTTGAAGAGCTTTGTGCTTCTCTTGAAAGACCAAGAAAAGTTATGATGCTTGTAAAAGCCGGTCAGGCAGTCGATGATTTCATCGAAAAAATCATGCCATTCCTTGAACCGGGTGACATCATCATCGATGGTGGTAATTCTCATTTTCCTGATACAATACGCAGAACAAAATATGTTGAAAGCAAAGGTTTTCTGTATATAGGAACCGGTGTTTCAGGTGGCGAAGAAGGAGCTTTGAAAGGTCCGTCTATGATGCCAGGAGGATCTCCTGCTGCATGGCCTGCTGTAAAAGAAATTTTCCAGGCAGTTTCAGCAAAAGTTGAAGACGGTTCACCTTGTTGTGATTGGGTTGGTGAAGGTGGCGCAGGCCATTTTGTCAAAATGGTTCATAACGGTATTGAATATGGAGATATGCAGATTATTTGCGAAGCCTATCAGGTTATGAAAGACCTGCTTGGCATGACTCCTGATGAAATGCACGAAGTATTTAAAGTATGGAATGAAGGTGATCTTGATTCATATCTTATAGAAATCACCCGCGATATCATGGCATATAAAGATACTGACGGTAGTGCTTTGGTTGAAAAAATACTTGATACAGCCGGTCAAAAGGGTACAGGTAAATGGACAGGTGTTGCTGCATTAGATCTTGGAATTCCTTTGACACTTATAGGTGAATCAGTTTTCGCACGTTGTTTATCAGCTCAAAAAGATATTCGTGTTGAGGCTTCTAAAATATTATCAGGACCCGGTACTAAATTTAGCGGAGATAAGGCTCAGATGATTTCTGATCTTAAGGATGCTTTGTTTGCTGCAAAAATCATTTCTTATGCTCAGGGTTATAACCTGATGATGGAAGCTGCAAAAGAATATGGATGGAATCTCAATTATGGTGGCATCGCATTGATGTGGCGTGGTGGTTGCATCATTCGTTCAGTATTCTTGGGCGATATAAAGAAGGCATTTGATAAGAATCCAAATCTTTCAAATTTACTTCTGGATCCATATTTCAAGGAAAAAGTAGAAGGTGCTCAGGCCGGATGGAGAAGAGTATGTGCGACAGCTTTAACCTGTGGTGTTCCAGTTCCATCTCTGACTACAGCTTTGTGCTATTTTGACGGTATCCGCAGCGAACGTCTTCCTGCAAATCTGTTACAGGCACAGAGGGATTATTTTGGTGCTCATACTTATGAAAGAGTTGACAAACCAAGAGGTGAATTTTTTCATACAAACTGGACAGGTCATGGTGGTGATACAGCTTCAACAACCTATGTAGTATAGCAAAAAAAAGCCGCCACAACTCACGTTGGAACGGCCCGACTGTATATAGAGGAAATTAAAAGAGTTTTCTTAATATTATACCTCCGCAATCAACCGCGGGGGTATATTTTTTAAGATGCTTTTTTTAATAAAACGCTACAATCAAAATGAAAAATTTTGAAAATAATTACTATAAAATAAATTTTTTTGCCGAAACCAGGAGTTTTGTACAATTTCGTAAAGTATGATGAACAGGGAATCCGGCTTTCAGGATTTGTTCATGATAAAGTTTTCCTTCGCAGAAATGAAGTGAATATGTAAGATTTACATTTACAATAGGTGTGCTGATGAAATTTACGTTTGCATCTAGTCTGTCATAAAATCCGAGTTGATAAACCTGGTCTCCCCAATAAAGGTTATATGTGCGAAATGGACTAACAAAAATATTGTACTTTTTGTATCTTTGCCGGATTATTGTCAATTATTTATTATTGTTAGAGAAATAAAATAATTTAACTGAATATTATGAACCTATTTACTAAAGAACAGTACAAGGTGGCTGATATAAGTCTTGCAGACTTTGGCCGTAAGGAAATCGAACTTGCTGAACCTGAAATGCCGGGCCTGATGGCTTTAAGGCAGAAGTATGGTTCACAGAAACCATTAAAAGGAGCCAGGATAATGGGCTCACTTCATATGACTATACAGACTGCTGTACTTATTGAAACATTAAAAGAACTCGGAGCTGAAGTAAGATGGGTGAGCTGTAATATATATTCGACTCAGGATCATGCAGCTGCAGCTGTTGCCGCAGCAGGAGTACCTGTTTTTGCCTGGAAGGGCGAAAGCCTTAAGGATTACTGGTGGTGTACTTTGCAGGCATTGAACTTCCCCGGTGGTAAGGGTCCGACTCTTATTGTTGATGATGGCGGTGATGCAACACTGATGTGCCATCTTGGTTTCAAGGCTGAAAATAATCCTCAGATACTTGAAGCTACAGCTGATACAGAAGATGAAAGAGAGTTGAATTCAATTTTAAAAGAGCTTTTAAAAGAAGACAAGACTTTCTGGTCAAACCGTGTAAAAGAAATAAAAGGTGTTTCTGAAGAAACCACAACAGGTGTTCACAGATTGTATCAGATGATGGAGCAAAAAGAACTGTTGTTCCCTGCATTCAACGTAAATGATTCTGTTACAAAATCCAAGTTCGATAATCTATATGGTTGCCGTGAATCTCTTGCTGATGGTATCAAAAGAGCAACAGATATAATGCTTGCGGGTAAAGTTGTAGTCGTTTGCGGATACGGTGATGTTGGTAAAGGATGTGCGCACTCAATGAGAAGTTACGGAGCAAGAGTTATAGTTACCGAAATTGATCCGATTTGTGCTTTGCAGGCTGCTATGGAAGGTTTTGAAGTGAAGACTGTCGAAGATACTTTAGGTGAAGGCAATATCTATGTTACAACTACCGGAAATGTTGATATCATTCGTATTGATCATATGGTTAAAATGTGTGACAATGCCATTGTTTGTAATATCGGACATTTCGACAATGAGATTCAGGTTGAAAAATTAAAGAACTATCCGGGTATTAAAGCACGTAATATTAAACCTCAGGTAGATCAGTATTTCTTCCCTGAAGGTCATTCTATTTTGTTGCTTGCCGATGGAAGACTTGTCAATCTTGGTTGTGCAACCGGTCATCCTTCTTTTGTAATGAGTAATTCATTTACAAATCAGACTCTTGCTCAGATTGAATTATGGACAAAAGATTATGAGATAAATGTTTACAGACTTCCAAAACATCTTGATGAAGAAGTTGCACGCCTGCATCTTGAAAGAATTGGCGTGAAGCTGACAAAACTTACAGCTGAACAGGCTGCTTATATCGGAGTTGAAGCTAACGGGCCTTACAAGGCTGACCATTACAGATATTAATTAATAATCCTGAAAGTCATGTTTAAAGGGAAAGATTTCAAGAAAAACATATTGCCTTATTTGGTTTCAATTCTGGCATTTTATGCAATCTCATTGTTTTACTGTTCTCCTGTATTGGAAGGTAAGCAGCTTTTTCAGACTGATACCAGAAAAGGTGCCGGGATGGGACAGGATATGAAAGAGTATTCTGAAAAGACTGGTGAAAAAAGTCTGTGGACAGGTTCAGCTTTTGGTGGAATGCCTGCTTATCAGATTTCACCTGGCTACAAGGCTTTCCCTTTGATGAAAGTAAAAAAAGTATTTGAAGGATTTCTTCCTTCTCCTGCTTCTCAGATTTTTTTGTATCTGCTTGGTTTCTTCATGCTTATGTGTGCTTTTGGGCTAAATCCGTGGATTGGT
Organism: uncultured Bacteroidales bacterium; assembly: GCA_964502355.1. Classification (GTDB taxonomy): domain Bacteria; phylum Bacteroidota; class Bacteroidia; order Bacteroidales; family UBA1402; genus UBA8389. The sequence goes on along the minus strand of CAZCWK010000017.1, from coordinate 22,347 downwards.
CTTATTGGTGCCATTGCTTTTGCATTTTCGTCGTATTTCTTCATAATTATAACGGCCGGGCATATGTGGAAAGCCTGGGTAATAGGACTCATTCCACCGACAATGGCCGGGATTGTCTGGGCATACAAGAAGAAGTATTTGCTTGGAGGGGCTGTATTTGCATTGTTTTTTGCGCTTCAGCTGATGTCTAACCATATTCAGATGACTTATTACTTCTTTGTTTTTGCCGGACTTCCGTATTTGATTTACGAGTTGGTAAATGCACTGAAGAAAAAGGCTTTGCCTGATTTTATGAAGGCAAGTGGAATGTTGTTAATCGGGGCAATACTGGCAGTCGGAATCAATGCAACAAGTCTCTTCTTTACTGCTAAATACAGTAAGGATACAATACGTGGAAAGTCAGAACTGACTGTCACAGGTGATCTGGCAGATAAAACAAGCGGATTGGATAAAAGTTATGCTACGGACTGGAGTTACGGTGTCGCAGAAACTTTCTCATTATTGATACCTGATGCTAAGGGTGGTGGTAATGCTGCAATCGGCAACAGTGAAAGAGTTATGAAAAATGTTCCTTCTGCCATACAGAACGACGTTGCTAATAGCGACCGTTACTGGGGAGATCAACCTTTTACTGCCGGTCCGGTTTATGTCGGTGCATTCGTTTTATTCCTATTCATTCTTGGTCTTTTCATTGTTGACGGAGGTCTGAAATGGGCAATGCTTGTTGCAACCGTATTCTCAATACTGCTTTCATGGGGTAAGAACTTCATGCCATTAACTGACTTCTTCCTTAATTATTTCCCTATGTACAATAAGTTCAGGTCGGTTTCGTCCATACTTGTTGTAGCTGAAATATGTATTCCATTACTGGCTGCATTCTCATTGGCTGAAATAATTAAGAAACCGGAGATTATAAAAAAGAAAGCGAAAGCTTTTTATATAAGTCTTGCCGCGACTGCAGGTCTGGCATTGTTGTTCTGGCTTATGCCTAAAACATTTTTCAATTTCTTCACTCTTAAGGAAGTTGATCAATTTGCCAGCTGGATTCAGCAGAATCCCGGAGCTGAAAGTCAGATAAGCATGTATATGGCGGGTCTTGAGGCCGCACGTGTTGCAATTTTTAAGGCTGACGCTATACGTTCTTTCATAATAATTGCTCTTGGTGCAGCATTACTTTACCTCTATTTTAAAGGTAAGCTAAAAAAAGGTTTGACAATAGCTTCAATTTTACTTCTGGTCCTTATTGATATGTGGTCTATTGATAAAAGATATCTCAACAATGATTGTTTCCTTCCAAAAAGAGAAACTCTTGTTGCATGGCCAATGACTGAAGCTGATAAGGTAATACTTGAAGATAAAGATTTGGGTTATAGAGTTATTAATATGACTGTAAATCCTTTTAGTGATGCAAGTACATCTTATTACCATCGTTCTGTTGGCGGTTATCATGCTGCCAAGCTGAGAAGATATCAGGAAGTGATTGAGCATTATTTCTCGTCAAATATCAATATGCCTATATTGAACATGTTGAATACAAGGTATTTTATTGTTGCTGATGAGCAAAAGAAAGCTGTTGTTCAAAGAAACCCTGATGCTCTTGGTGCAGCATGGTTTGTTGAAAAATACAAAATGGTTAATAATGCTGATGAAGAAATCGCAGCGATCGGTAGTTTTGATCCTAAGAGTGAGTTAATTGTAGATCAGAAATTTAAGGATCAACTTTTAAATAAGACATTTGTCAGAGATACTACTTCAAAGATAGATCTTGTTGAGTATACTCCAAATCGTTTGCTTTATAAGACGAAATGCAGTGCAGAGCAATTGGCTGTATTCTCAGAAATATATTATGCTGATGGTTGGAAAGCTACAATTGATGGTAAGGAAGTGCCTCATTTCCGTGCAAATTATGTATTACGGGCTATGGTAGTTCCAGCAGGTGAACATACTATTGAATTCAAATTCGTACCTGAATCGTTCAATAAGATAGAAACTATGTCTATGATTGCTTTGGCAGGACTGGCATTATTTATACTTGCAGCGATTATAATACCGTTTATAAGAAAACCTAAACAAAATTTTAAGTAGCGAGCGCAGAGGCGAAGTAAACTTCGACTATGCCGAGTCACGAAAAATTACTGTTCAGAATGAACAAATCAAATCCAACCGTGGATTAACTTAAACCAGGCTGCCCTGATTACAAACCAGAGGTGCCTTAAAGCGGTTGGCAAAAAGCCATAATACTCAGACATTATTTGAAAGCGTTCTTTTAAGGACGCTTTCATTTTTTTCTTTGAAACCCCGCCATCAAGAAAATGAGACAGGATCATATGGGTATTGTAAATACTTTCTGATTTTTTAAGAGCTCTGATTGTCCAGTCAATATCAGAAGAATAATTATACTTCAAATCAAATTTTGGAGCAATTGACCTTTTTACAATCATTGATTGATGGCAAACGAGCATGCCATGCCTGAAACTTCTCCAGTCCAGCTTTTCAGGAGCTTTTAGCCTCCTTGAGCCCATGATTTTACCTTCGGTATCTACAATATTGGTTTCACCGTAAATGAAATCCGGGAGGTTATTACTTGCAGATTTGTAAACCTTACCGGCAATATCAGATCCGGCTATTGTGTCGCCGGCATTAATAAACCAGATATAACTGCCTGAAGCATTTAAAATACCTTTGTTCATTGCATCATAAAGACCTTTATCAGGCTCGCTGTAACAAACCATCTTAATATCTCTTTCCCTGAATTTGCTTTCATATGAGTTTATGATTTCCAGTGTTCTGTCTTTTGAAGCACCATCGATGATGATATATTCAAAATCACTGAAATCCTGGCTTAATATACTTTCAATGGTCTTTGCTACAAAATCTTCAGCATTGAAAGTGATTGTAATTACAGAGAAAAAGGGTTTGTTGCTCATAATTTTCTTAACGCAATAAATATTGTATGTCCTATGATACTGTCAGCTTTACGTTTTAATGGTTTGCTGTAAATGGATCTGAGTCTGAGCATTTTGACAATCTTAAGCAATAACCTGGCAGGTAGTTCTCCAATCTTCTGCTTTAGATTAATGTAAGTATAAAAATAATAGTGTTGCTCCTGAAGCGGTTCATATGCAACTTTTTCAACTTTCAGACCAAACAATTCGGATATCTTCCTTAATGCTTTTTCATTCCAGAGACCGACATGGTGAGGAGGCATGTTTAAAACATCATTCTGATTATATTTAATGAAGCTGTCCATATTCGGGACACTTATAGTGAGTAAACCTCCTTTTTTAAGGCATTTGACCTGATTACTGATAAACTCATTTACATCTGAGACATGTTCAAGTACTTCAAAAGTGCTTACCATATCATATATACCCTCGTTTTCGTCGGCAAATTTATCAAGTGGTGTATCAATTATTGAATATCTGTCATTTTTAGTCAGTGAGCTTTTGTTTAATTCAAGACCTGTCATTTCCAATGATTTGAATCTGGTGCTCAGCCCTTTGAAAAAATCTCCTTTGCCGCAACCTATTTCAAGAATCTTGTCATTCTCTTTTACAAGCTCGCTGCAAACCTGATGTTCCCATTTCCATGGCATATAGTACCATTCGAATTTCTGAAGTCTTTCATAAAACTCTGAATCTCCTGAAATGTTGAATGGATAGAAAAAAGAATATCCGGACTCCTTACAGGTGTAAATCTCAACTTTTTTCACATTTTCAAGATACTTCTTTACATCAATGTGATACTCCTGTTTGTATCTTTTTATCAGAAATTCGTCGGATATCTCTCTTACTTTTTCTACTGGAGAGCCTGGTATGAATTTGTTAATCATGACTTATGTAATGCTTTGTTGTATAGTGTTATATATTTTTCTGCAACAGCCTTTTCAGAATAATTTTCAAGTATAAAGTTTCTGTTTGCATCAATTGTTTCCTGTTTTCCGGCAATATCTAAAGCAAATCTTATTCCTTTTGACAAATCTTCAGCTGATTTGTATTTGGCGATATATCCGGTTTCACAATGTTTAATCATTTCCGGAATGCCGCCTGTCCTGAAAGCCACACATGGTTTGCCACAGGACATTGACTCCATAATCATGTTAGGTAGGTTTTCTTCAAGTGATGGTATTACGAAGCAGTCACATGCCTGATACATTTTGACAATCAGTTTCGGGTCTGATACATATCCCAAAGCATGAGATTTTAATCCGAATCCTGAAGAGAATTCTTCTTTTACCTCTCCGCAAAAAACAAGTTCAACATCATCCTTAAGATCCGCTAACAGCTTTGTGGCTTCGACAAGATAATCTATGCCTTTTCTTTTATCTGATGCAATAAGGGCACCAAAAAGAAGCAGTCGTTTGTTAAGAGGTAAATTAAGTGCTTTTCGGGCTTCAATAATATCGCCGGGGCAAAAGACTTCAGTATCTATAGGATTAGGGATGTTGTTGAATAAATTACCTTTATTTACGGCACTGATTTTCGCTCTTTCCTTAAGCCAGTTACTGCATGCAACGAAGTTTATGTTTTTACCTGAGATTATTGATTTTTTACGGTCAAATGTCTTTTTTGAAATATCATTAAGTCCCGGTTTCTGCAAGAACATACAAGATCCGCAATTTCTCATATAATTATCACATTCTCTTGAATGATGACAAATACCTGTTACAGGCCACATGTCATGCATTGTCCAGAATACCGGTTTCCCCAAAGTGGTAATTTTGCCGATTTCACCGAGAGAAAGGAAGCCCTGATTTATCCAGTGAAAGTGAATAATGTCAGCCTGTTTTACCAGCTCATGATTATGTATCCCAATACCAATACTTGCTGTTGAAACCGCGAAAAGGTTTTTTTTGCTGAATCTGTTAATCAGGTATATCTGAACCCTTTCTAATAGAAATGTCATTTTAGAAAGTAGTTCTTTATATTTTCCTTCGACGACACCGGTTACCATTTTATCATTGCTTGTTTTTTTCATAACAAGCATATTGACTTCGATGCCTTGTTTATTTAAAGCATTGGCAAGCCTTCTACAGGCTACAGCAGCACCGCCTCTGGATTCAAACGTATTTATCAGTAACACTTTCATGGATGCAAAGATACTTTTTTATAACAATAATTGCATACACTCAGACTTGACCATGGCATCATAAACTTCTTTGACAAATTAATTGTATTTTTGCGTATTGTAAATCGATTTTTATGGAAGATCAGAAGCCAATACTTGTAACCAAACCAGCTTTACCGCCGATAGACGAATTCATGCCATATATTGAGAAAATATGGGATAATTGCTGGCTGACCAATAACGGTCCGCTACATAAACAACTTGAAAGTGAACTAGCCGAATATCTCGGAGTCAAATATATTTCTCTTTTTTCTAATGGTACATTGGCTTTGATAAGTGCTTTACAGGCGCTTCAGATAAAGGGAGAAGTTATAACAACTCCTTTTAGTTTTGTTGCCACAACTCATTCACTTTGGTGGAACAGCATTAAACCTGTTTTTGTTGATATTGAGCCTGAAACCTTTAATCTTGATCCGGCAAAAATCGAACAAGCCATTACAAAGGACACGACTGCAATAATGCCTGTTCACGTTTATGGTAATCCGTGCAACGTTGAGGAAATTCAGAAGATTGCGGATAAACATGGATTAAAAGTAATCTATGATGCTGCTCATGCTTTTGGAGTAAGGAAAAACGGCAACTCTGTTTTGAATTTCGGAGATCTTTCGATATTGAGTTTCCATGCAACAAAAGTTTACAGCACAATAGAGGGTGGAGCCATTATCTGTCACGATGAACAGATGAAGCACCATATCGACAACCTTAAAAATTTCGGTTTTAGGGGTGAAACCGTGGTTGAGGAGCCCGGGATTAATGCTAAACTTAATGAAGTTCAGGCCGCATATGGATTGTTGTCTTTAAAATATGTTGACGGTTATATCGCCAAAAGACGTGCTATTTCTGAAGTCTACAGGAAACATCTGGCTGATTTACCAGGATTTACAATGCTTTATGATATGGAAGGTATGGATCATGCATATTCATACTTCCCTGTACTTATTGATGAAGATGAATTCGGTTGTTCAAGAGATGCTTTATATGACTATCTGAAAACCAAGAATATTTTTTGCAGGAGATATTTTTATCCATTGATTACTGATTTTGACACATACAAACAGTTGCCTTCTGCTGATCCACAAAATCTGCCTGTAGCTGTCAGAGTGTCTCAGCAGGTACTTTGCCTTCCGATATACCCTGATTTAACAAATGAAGAGTTACTCTTTGTTATTAACTGTATTAGAAACTGTAAGCTCTGATTTTTGATTTATGGCTGCTCCATTGTTGATTTCTGTATATACACGTCTGGAACATTTGAAAAAATGCATAGACTCGCTTCTCAAAAACGAACTTGCTGTTGAAACTGACTTGTTCGTTGTTTCTGATGCTCCTGCAGTTCCTCAGCATAAAGAAGCAATAGAAAGGGTTCGTGACTATGTACGATCAATCAGTGGTTTTAAATCTGTTAACCTGATAGCCTGGGAAGAAAATAAAGGGTCTTTTTCATCAATTATGGATGCCCGTTTGTCAATTTATGAAAAGTATGATTGCCAGATATTTATGGAAGATGACAACGTTGTTTCACCGATGTTTTTGTCTTATATCAATGATGCACTTAAGAGATTCAAAAATGAACCATCTGTATTTGCGATATGCGGTTATACCTTAAATATAAGTATTCCTGATATTTATAAATATGATATTTATTTTATGAATCATATTTCGGCTAACGGTTGGGCGACCTGGAAAGACAAGTACTTTAAATATCTGAATGACTACAGGAGTCCTGATTTTAATGGTAAAGTTTTCAGGGCTTATTCAGGGTATTTACAAAAAGTTGCTTTTAATCTCAAACGTATGACAAGGCAGGGCGCATCATGGGGTGATACCAAGATATCATATTACATGTTTGAAAATAAAATGCTTTGTGCTTTCCCATGCAAGTCGCTGGTATTGAATACCGGTTGGGATGGTTCAGGAGAACATTGCGGCAATAACGACCGATTTATGGAGCAGGAAATAAATGTGAAGAAACCGGTTTCTGATTACCCGGTTTCTCCGTTTATAAATCCTGAAATTGAAAAATCTATTAGAGACTATTTCAGTTATCCTTTAAAAAGCCAAATCAAAACAATGCTGTTTGACTTTAAGATAAGTCTCAAAAAACGATTTTCCTGATTTAATTTATTCTGATACAGCATATCCGAATCCGGTTTTGCCAAATCCGTTGCCGTTGTATAACATAATCAATTTGTCGTCTATCCTGATTACATATGGGTATGCAATAGCAAGTGAATCCCATCCTGCAGGAGAAACATCTATTCCTGTTACTTCATCCATACGTTTCCAGTTGATTCCATCGGTGGATTCAGCATATCCCGCCCTGTAATCATGCTTTGAATCTGTTCTGAAATCGAGCAGATCCCTGCGGCTGTACCACATTCTGTAGATTTCTTTTCCGTCAACAATATCTTTAATTACACTGGGTCTTGCGGTTGCTTCAAGCGGAGTTGAAGGGATTATACAACTCACATTATTTCTGATCCAGTCTATTCCATTTTCAGAAGTTGCATATTTAATGTGATAATAGATTTCAGGTTTCCCGTTAATTATTTTCCATTCAGTACCTGAAGTGTACCACATTTGCCATGATCCATTTTTATATAAAACATCAACAGCACCTGTATAATATGGTTCATCTTTAGATCTGTCTAAAACAGCCCCGTCGTATAATCTTGTGAATGTTAGTCCATTATCGTTACTGACAGCAAGACCTATCGAATTTCTTGTATGGACTGTTGTACTCGGATTCCAGCCGATAAAATACATATAAACAAGATCATCCTTACGGACCACTGAACAAACGTTTACACCGCTGTCATCAAATGCACCAATTTTACCTAAATCCAATACCGGTTTATCGTGGATATAAATTACCTTTCCGGGATCTTTGGGGTCAACATCAACAAATGTAGTCCGGCTTTTACCATTTGCGTCACGTACACCGAAATAAATCCTCAGCGTATTATCATCAACCAAAAGAGGAGTTGGCTTGTGGCAATGAGAAACATCAAATCCGTTTTTTCCTTCAGGACAATAAATAAGTCCTTTTTTAATCCAGTTCATATATTATTTTTTTAACTTTTTAATCGCCCAGTCGTACATTTCCATAAAGGTTTCAAGTTTGAAAAACCGGCAGATAAGCAGGTAAAGAATGCCTACAAAACTGCCGGAAGCAATCAGATATAAAAGATTGTTATCAATATATCTTGTGAAACCCCACGCAGCAACGCAAATCACAGCGGAAATGATGAAATAAGAAAAACAATCCTTAATAAACTCAGTTAATGAGTAACCTACAATTTTCCAGCTGAGGTAAATAGAAAGCACCAACGATATAAACCATGAGACAGCCCAGCCTGCAGCCATCCATATTAAACCTTTATCAAATGTGATTAATATCAATCCTATCAATACAGCCTTTTTGACTATTTCAACATAAAGTAATTCTTTTGATTTGCCTTTTGACAATATCGACTCCTGAATTACATTATTGAAAACCATAAAAATACCTGAAATACAAAGTATTTGAAATATGGGAACTGATGGAAGCCACTTGTCTGTAATCAGAAAAACAAACATTGGTTTGGCTATCAGAACCATCAACATAAGTACCGGGAAAGCTATAAATGCAACGGTCTTAATAAGTTTCCTCAATACCCTTTTCATTCTTTCCTTATCATCATTGACTCCTGCAAGCAATGGCATCGAAACAGATCTGAAAGTATTATTTATAAGTCCCGTGGGAATGTCCTGATATTTGTTTGCCTGAGTGAAGAAACCTGTCTGAGACATATTATAAACCCTACCAATTATCAGATAGTAGATATTGTTTGCAATCGCATTAATCAGATTAATTATAAGGACCCTTATGCTGAATGGGAACAATTCTTTTAGTAATCCCCTGTCAAAAACTTTTTTAGGTTTCCAGCCTGAATAGTAAGTATAGAATAACATTTTCAGGAATGTAAACATCACAGACTGAATAACCAAAGCCCAGACTCCATATCCCATAAAAGCAGCGATGACAGCAATAATACTCGATGGAAACAACGAAAATACACTTGATTTGGCGATTCTGTTGAGCTCCATCTTTTTAGTCAGGATGATTTCAGGGACATTAAGCAGAGAAGTTGAGATTATGTTCAGGAATAGTATTCTTGATATTGGTTTCAACAATGGTTCATTATAGAAATTGGCAATTATGGGCGCACAAAAAAACAGAATTGCATAAAGCACCAATCCCACAATAACATTGTAATTATATATAGTTGCAAGTTCGCTATCCCTCAGTTGAGGACGGTTCATTATAGCCCTTCCGTAACCGCTTCCGACAAGCAAAGTGGAAATAGCGATGAAAATCATCAATGAACCCGTAAGACCGTAATCATCAGGTGATAGAAGACGTCCGAGGAAAATACCCGTAGCGAAATAAATAATCTGTTGTCCGAATTTATCGATGAAACTCCAGATTAGCGCCGTAGTGGTTTTTTCCTTTAAAGTCTTTTCCATTATTTGATTGTGGTATTTGATTATAAATCAAGAAATTTAATAATCTTATCAGTTCCACCTGCTCCTTTTCTTACCATTTCACCGGCTTTTTTACCGGTTTCGGAAAGATTATACGACGAAGCCAAAAATTTATCCATCAGACTTATGTATTCGTTATCAGCGTTTACTGTAAACCCGCCACCGCATGAAATCAGTTCTTTAGCTTCAATGAATTTACCATAATTGGGACCAAAAATTACCGGAATGCCGTAAACAGCCGCTTCAAGTGTATTATGTATACCAACGCCAAAACCTCCGCCAATATATGCAATATCTCCGTATCTGTAAATAGATGACAATAGTCCGAAACAATCTATAATAACACAATCATATTTATTAATCTCCTCTGATTTGGCTTTAGAAAAGCGGATGAAAGGACGGGCAAGCTGAGCTTCAATACTTTTAAGATGCTCTTCATGGATTTCATGAGGTGCAATAATCAATTTGAGATTATTGTGGTTGTTAAAATATGGCAGAATATTCAATTCGTCTTTAGGCCATGAACTTCCGGCGATTAAAATTCTGTTACCTGATACTGTATTTTCAGCTCTGAAGGTTTCGAATAAATCGATTTTTTTTGAATTGTCACAAATTTCAATAACCCTGTCATATCTTGTGTCACCGCATATTGTAACATTATCTGAAACCCCCACAGTTTTTAACAAATCCACTGAATTTTGATCCTGAACAAAAAAATGAGTGAAAGTTTCCAGTAAAGATCTGTATGATTTGAACACGGGTTTGAAGAATGCCTGATCTTTTCTGAATATTCCTGAAACCAGATATGTCGGTATTTTTCTGCTGTGAAGCTCTTTAAGATAATTAGGCCAAAATTCGTACTTAATAAAAAAAGCCATGCAGGGATTAACCTTTTTAATGAACTTTTTTACATTGTTTTTCTTATCAAAAGGCAGATAGCATACAATGTCAGCACCAGAATAGTTTTTACGAACTTCATAACCCGAAGGAGAATAAAATGTAACCAGTATTGCGTAATCTTTGCCGGAAGCACAGATTTTCTCAATTATCGGCCTGCCTTGCTCAAATTCCCCGAGTGATGCAGCATGAAACCATAGCCATTTCCTGTTACTGTCAATTTTATTCTCAAGAATACTCCAGGTATCTTTATGACCCTTAACCATTTTGGAAGCCTTTTTGTGAAATAAAGCAACCAGTCTGAAAAGGAAAGAATAAATTGAAATCCCTGTATTGTACATTAAAGATTTGTATTAAAGAACTTCGATAGCTTTTCTGATTCTGTATAATGATTCCTCCTTGCCAAGTAAAACCACAATGTCAAACAGATGAGGACCCTTGCCTTCACCAACTATTGCAATTCTCAATGAATTATAAACTGTACCTGATTTATATTCTTTTTCAGCAATCCAGCTGTTTGTTAACTCTTCAAGGAACTGGATACTGAATTTTTCATTTTTTTCTAAAAGATCACAGTATTCCAGTAGCATTGCATTCGTCTCAGGCTTCCAGAATTTCTGAACTGATTTTTCATTATAAGATTCAGGACGTTTGAAAAAGAAGAAACTCTGATCCCATAAGTCAGATACAAATACTGCTCTTTCTTTTATCGATGAAACCGCATTTTTAACATATTCCATCGAAACAGTTACCTTCTCACCGTTGAAATCAGGAATATTGCTCAAACCTGAAGTTTCTATATTATTTTCTTTCAGAACATTTTTAAATTGTTCGGACAAAACCTCAGTTGGTTTGCTAATCAAATACTGATGGTTAAACCACTTACCTTTCTCATAATCAAATTTTGCACCGCTCTTGCTGCAACGTTCCAGAGAAAATAGTTCGATTAACTGATCAATACCAAAAATTTCCTGATCGTTTCCGGGGTTCCAGCCAAGTAATGCAAGGAAGTTCACGACAGCTTCAGGGAAATATCCTGACTCTCTGTAGCCGGAACTGATTTCACCAGTTTTAGGATCTTTCCATTCACATGGGAATACGGGGAAACCAAGACGATCACCATCTCTTTTGCTTAACTTGCCTTTTCCGTCAGGCTTGAGTAATAAAGGCAGATGAGCAAACTGAGGCATGGTTTCTTCCCAGCCGAAAGCACGATAAAGTAAGACATGCAAAGGAGCTGATGGTAGCCATTCCTCACCTCTGATAACATGAGTGATTTCCATAAGGTGATCATCAACTATGTTTGCAAGATGATATGTTGGCAGCTGGTCGGAAGATTTGTAAAGTACCTTATCGTCCAGGACTGAAGAATTTATTTTAACGTCACCGCGAATAAGATCTTTGACAATGACATCTTCACCCGGTTCTATTTTAAAACGTACCACATAATTCTCACCTGAGTTAATCCTTTGATCAACTTCGGCTTGAGTCAATGTTAAAGAATTGACCATAGACATTCTGACAGATGCGTCATATTGGAAGTTGCTTATTTCTCCATGCTTTTTTTCGAGCTCTTCAGCAGTATCAAAAGCAAAATAAGCTTTTCCGGCATCTATAAGCATATCAACAAATTTTTTATATATGTCTTTTCTTTCAGACTGACGATAAGGACCATACTTGCCTCCGAAGGAAACACCTTCATCAAACTTAATACCCAACCATGTGAGTGAGTCAACAATATATTCTTCCGCACCCGGCACAAATCTTTGAGAATCTGTATCTTCAATGCGAAGAATCATATCACCGCCCAGTTTGCGGGCAAAAAGATAATTAAACAAAGCTGTTCTTACTCCTCCTATATGCAGAGGGCCTGTAGGACTAGGTGCAAAACGTACACGGACGCGATTCTGTTTCATATAAAACCTGATAGTTAATTTAGGCGCAAAATTACTCTTTTTTATATAAAATTCAGGACGTTGAGAGCAGTGTTTGATTTTTTTGTACTTTTAAACATTCTACAACTTTTAATATTATCAGTTTGCAACATAATATCTATGAAAAAACTAAAATTTGATAATAATCTATCTCAGAATCTGATAAAGATCCTTTTTTTTGTAATAAGCTTTGCTTTGATTATAAATTTCTTTCCCAGAGAAGGTAAATTCAGATACACATTTCAGGAGGGTAAACCCTGGAGATATGGTCTTATGACAGCACCATATGATTTTCAGATTTTTAAATCTGAAGATGAGATGAAAAAAGAGAATGACAGTTTGATGAAAAATTTCAGACCATATATGAAAATGGATAAGACTGTTTTGCTGGATATTCAAAACAAACTTGATTCCGATTATAATTCATACCATGTATCTTATCTGCCTGCATCATATTTCAGCTATATAAAATCACACTTTGAAAAGATTTATCAGACAGGAGTCATATCTCTGCAGGATTTTGAGAAACTATCAACTGATTCTATTTCTGATGTACTTATAGTTGAGGATAATGTGGCCAGACAAGTACCTGTAGCTTCATTATATACATTCAGGCATGCCTATGAATCTTTTTTTTCAGAGAAACCATCCTGGATGAACCTGAGCCTGTTGAAGTCTTTTAAGATTAACAACTACATTAGTGAAAATCTGTTTATTGACAAGGTTTCAACTGAAAGATCTCAAAAGGAACTTTTTAAGAAAGTGTCAAATACGGCGGGGATGATACAAAGGGGCGAAAGAATCATAGATAAAGGAGAAATTATTTCGGCGGAAGCCTTTAAAATCCTGAATTCTTTGAAGCACGTTGCTGAAAACAGATCTCAGGCTTCAGGCACAAGTGGCGTACTTATTGGTCAAATAGTTTTGGTTTTGGGCTTATTTATATTACAATTTCTTTTTCTTGTGTATTTCAGACCCCTTACATATAAAAGAAAAGCCAACGTAGCATTCATTATGATACTTATTACATCGCTGGTTTTATTGACATCCCTTGCTGTAAGAATCGGTAATAATACTGTTTATATGATACCTTACGTCATATTGCCGATTATGATCAGAACATTTTTTGATTCACGTACTGCACTTTTTGCACATATTATCACGGTTCTGATTTGTTCAACCATTGTGGCGTATCCATATGAATTCCTGCTTTTACAGATTACAGCTGGTATGACTTCTGTTTATTCGCTTAAAGATCTGACTCAGCGTTCTCAATTGGTATTCTGCTCATTACTGGTATTATTATCATACTGGATTATGTATACAGGAGTGACTTTGATTCAGGAAGGTTTCATGAACAGGATTAACTGGCAGATGTATGCATATATGCTGATAAATGGTGGTTTGCTTCTATCTTCATATCTGTTGATATACCTTTTTGAGTGGATGTTTGGATACACTTCAAATGTGACGTTAGTTGAGCTTTCCAATATAAACAATCCATTATTAAGATCATTCTCAGAAGTCTGCCCGGGTAGTTTCCAGCATTCAATGCAGGTATCAAACCTTGCAACTGCAGGAGCACAGGAGATTAATGCCAATGTTCAGCTTGCAAGAACGGGAGCAATGTATCATGATATAGGGAAAATGATTAATCCTATTTATTTTACTGAAAATCAGTCTGGATTTAATCCGCATGATAATCTTACATTTGAAGAAAGCGCAAATATAATTACCAGCCATGTTACTGAAGGTTTAAAGCTTGCGCATAAACATAATTTGCCATTGGTTATCAGAGACTGTATCCGCTCCCATCATGGAACTGGGCCTTGCAGATATTTTTACAACGCATATAAGCTGGAATATCCTGATAAAGAAGTACCTGAAAATTTCTTTTACAAAGGAGCAACTCCATCATCCAAAGAGACTGCAATACTGATGATGGCAGATGCCGTTGAGGCTTCATCAAGAAGTCTCAAAGAATATTCAGAATCCAGTATTTCCGAATTGGTTGACAGGATTATTAATACTCAGTTTTATGAGGGATCTTTTAAGGATGTTCCAATTACATTCAGAGATATGGAAAAAGTCAAAGCTGTTTTCAAATCAAAGCTAATCACCATTTACCATACCAGGATTCAGTATCCGGATGTGAATGTGCCTGTACCACCTATTCTGAGGGAGTAGGTTATCAGAAACCAGATCTTATTCCAAACCGGATGTGGTAAGGCTCAGCAATGAACCTTGGTGTAATTTGTCTGACATTACCTGAGCCTTCATTTACATAATAGTAAAGATTGCTATCATCCCATTCGACTTTGGCCTTTTTCTTACCCAGAAAAGGGCCTTCCTTTTCAATAAACTGTACATAGTCTTTCTTGAAAAGCAAAGGCAGCCAATATGATCCGTCTGCAAATAGTTCATATTTTTTACCCATTCTTACGGAAATACCTAACAAACCTTTAAGACCTGTACCTGAAGTTCCGGCTTTCACATCTACTGACTTTGAGTCAAATTCTCTATTATTGATGTAGAAACCATTTATGTTATTAATTGTGTAAACAGGAAATTTCCAGTTTGAAACCGAGGCACCCAATCCCAGATCAAGAAATACCCATCTGCCTTTTGGAAATACTGTTGTCCTGAAATTTATTCCAAGATCGCCGTTAATTTGTTCGAGGCCGTAAAGAGCCGTTGCTATATTGGCGAATACCGAGAAGTTCTTGTTTAGTTCAAACCGGGTTCCATCCATTGTTGCGATACCGAAGCTTTGAGTTTTTACATCTCTGTAGTTTGCATCCGCATCAGTTGCAGGGTCATTTCCATAAGCAATCAGGTGACTACCGCCAATATATTTGAATGGTAAATAAGCAATGCCGCCCTCAAAAGTAAAACGCTTAAGAAACATCATAAGCTTTTCTTCCTGAGTCAACTCCTTATTATATGTTTTGGTAAGTTGCACTGTTGATGCATCATCGTTATACATAAGGTTACGCTGCTTATCCATCATATCGCTCTCTTTGAGGATATTATAATCTTTCCAATAACTCTGGTCATAATCCTTAGCTTCAATAGATAAAATATCTGTGTAATCAAATTGCCTGCTGTAAGGTATAGGATTAACGGAATCAGTTTTGATTGAAGTGGTTACGTATTCAATATCCTTGTAAACTCTGGTTTTTGACGAGGTGTTCAAACCATTCGTTTTGTAATTTATATAGCTAAGATATTTCAGTCCGTCTTTTTCGGTATAGCCTATTTTTATGGATGTATTACCTGGTATATATGAAATATTTGTTGGAGTTACCGAAGATGAGGATGTTTTTGCACCGGCTAGTGTCAGGTCAAAACCAACATAAGCATATGAGTTCGCATCAATATATATTTTCCCCCTGTAGTTAGTATTCGGGCTTTCGCGATTATAAAATCTGAGGGTATAAATAAATGAAAGGCTGTCCTTAAACATTCCCTCAAGATCATAATTCCACTTTTTAAACTCTGAAGGTCTTATAAAATCCCATCTGCTGAATACAATGTCAAGATCATTCGGGAAGTGCGGGCCACCATAAAATCTGACATCATTTAAACTATCAATACCGGGGTATACGTTTTTTCTCGATTTCTCAACTTCAATCTGACCAAAGTTGCTTTGGTTTCGGTATGTATTTTTATAAACATTTAATACCGCTTCATTGAAATACAGGTAAAGGCTGTCACTCAGTCGCTGGGTTTCACGATAGAAACCCTGAGTCAGAGTCGGAGAAGAAGGGTAGTTAATCCTTATATCTTTATATGCCTTTTTTAATATGTAGTTAATCAGAGTGTCAGGTACCACAACCACTTCTCCCAACTGATAGTTGGTTTGTCTGATTTTACGGACTTTATTTTCGAGCAGGTTTGAAACATATTCATTTTGTGTCGTATAGCCCAAACAACTTATTGTAACTTTTTCTCCGGTAGCAGAGGAAGGTATCCATAGAGTCCATTCACCATCCATATTTGAGACTGTTCCGATGCCAAGTTTACCTATTCCGATATTTGCATAAGAAACAGGATAACCAGACTCTGCGTCAAGCAGTTTTCCACTTAGTTGAATTTTACCCCCTGTTATCTCATTGGCACTGGTTTGAGAATAAGCAATTGCTACAAAAAAGATTGTAAGCAGTAATAAAAATATCTTTTTAGACATATCAGATTAATCTTTAAAACAAAAATATGTAAAAGGATTCATTTGATTGAAGAAAAATTTCTTTAATTAATTTGATTGTTGTTATTTTTAGTCTATATTTGATTTGTTATGCAAATAGTTGGCTAATTAAATTTAGCAGAGCCCTCCAATCTTCTTAAAGGCATAAGCCATTACCTTGTTTTATTTTCTACTGTTCTAGGTTTCTTCAAAAAAATTTTGATGATGAAATTCAACGCAGAGAAATATTCCATTCCTGACGAAAGAATGAAACCTTTCATCGACGCGCAGGAAATTTGGCATTACCTTGACAATGTCAGACCGGACAAAAACAGGGTTCGCGAAATTATTTCCAAATCACTTTCAAAAAACAGGCTGAATCTTGAGGAAACCGCATGCCTCGTAAATGTAAGTGATTTTGATTTGATTGAGGAAATTAAGGAAGGTGCAAAGACTCTTAAAAACAAAGTTTACGGCAACCGCATAGTTCTGTTCGCACCGCTTTATATCGGGAATAAATGCTCGAATGACTGTAAATATTGTGGATTCAGGAGCTCAAATAAAGATGCGGTAAGGAAAACTCTTTCTGATAAAGAAATTGTCAGTGAAATAGAATACCTGGAAGATCAGGGACAAAAACGATTGATTCTTGTTTATGGTGAAAATGTTCAGTATAATCCTGAATACATTGCACATACAGTCAACATCACATATAGTGTAAAAAAAGGTCATGGAGAAATCAGAAGAGTAAATATTAATGCTGCTCCTCTGGAAATTGAGGGTTTCAGGACAGTTAAAGAATCCGGTATCGGGACATATCAGATATTTCAGGAAACTTATCACCCCGAAGCATACAAAACATATCATTTACGGGGTAAAAAAGCAGATTATTCATACAGGCTAACCGCTTTAGACAGAGCTCAGGAAGCAGGGATAGACGATGTCGGTATAGGAGCTTTGTTTGGTCTGTATGATTGGCGATTTGAAATATTGGGGCTGGTTCGTCATACAAATCATCTTGAAGCCTGTTACAATGTTGGCCCTCATACAATTTCTTTTCCAAGGATTAAAGATGCCTCTATGCTTGATTTGGGGACAATGTATTTTGTTAATGATGAGGATTTTACAAAACTTGTTGCAATACTGAGACTCGCAGTGCCTTATACCGGGATGATTCTGACAGCAAGAGAGCCGGTTTTACTCAGGAATGAAATAATTAAATATGGTGTTTCCCAGATTGATGGAGGTACGAAGATTGAAATAGGCAGTTATTCTGAGGAAAATGGCGATGAAAAGGACCTTAACCGCGGGCAATTCAGGATAAATGACAGCCGGAAACTTAATGAAATCATCGATGAATTGCTTGATCAGGATATGATTCCGTCGTTTTGTACAGCCTGTTACAGAAATGGAAGGACAGGCGAACATTTTATGGAGTTTTCTGTTCCCGGTTTCATCAAGAGGTATTGTACACCCAATGCAATACTCACATTGACAGAGTATATAGTTGATTATGCATCAGAAAAAACTGCTTTAAAAGGCTGGGAAGTGATAAGCAGGAACATTGATAAAATTGATGATATAAAATTGAAGACATCTTTATTAGAGAAAATTGAAAAGATTAAGTCGGGCAAAAGGGATTTGTATTATTGATAAACAAATGGCAGCAAAAGATCTGACACCACATATAGGAATTTTCGGCCGCAGGAATTCGGGCAAGAGTTCTTTCATGAATGCCCTTACAGGCCTGGATGTTTCTTTGGTTTCAGCGATACCGGGGACAACAACTGATCCTGTCAGAAAATCGATGGAGATATTCGGGATCGGGCCTTTAGTACTTATAGATACTGCAGGCATGGATGACGAAGGCAACCTTGGTGAAAAAAGGGTTTCAAGATCACTTGAGGTAATTAAACATATTGACTGTGGTGTACTTATAGTATCAGAAAATATATTTGACTATTATGAAGAAGCCATAATTAAAGAATTCGAAAACTATCAGATACCATTTTTTATAATCCACAATAAATCCGATTTGTCACGGATAAATCAGCCGTTTTATGAAAAGATATCAAAAATTGCAGATTGTAAGGTTTTGGAATTTAGCAGTATTACCGGAGATAATCTGCAGGGAGTCATCGATTTAATAAAAGAGACCATACCTGAAACCGCATTTACGGGAAATTCATTACTCGAAGGCATTGCCCAAAAAGGAGACATTATAATACTTGTTACACCGATAGATTCGGAAGCTCCCGAAGGAAGAATGATTTTACCACAGGTTATGGCAATAAGAGATATTCTCGATAAAAACGCTGTTTGTATCGTTCTTAAAGAAACTGAACTTGAACTATTTCTAAAAGAGACAGTTTTGAAACCAAAACTTGTAATGACTGATAGTCAGGCTTTCAGAAAGGTAAATGAAATAGTGCCTCAAAATATTCCGCTTACCAGTTTCAGCATTGCTTATGCAAAAATGAGAGGCCCGTTTGAACATTACCTCAAAGGGACAGCCTGCATCTCAGACCTTAAAGATGGGGATAAGGTTCTTATACTCGAATCTTGTACTCATCAGGTTAGTTGTGAAGATATTGGCAGAGTTATAATTCCACGAATGATCACTGAATTCACCGGGAAAAAACCGGAGTTTGAGATAGTATCAGGTTTAGGGAAAATTGAACGTGAAATCACGGATTATAAACTTGTAATCCAGTGTGGTGGTTGTATGGTGACGAGAAAACAGGTGATGAGCAGGCTTAAAGACGCTATCGATAAAGGTGTGCCTGTTACAAATTACGGTATGGCACTGGCTTATATGAATGGGATATTTGAAAGAGCAGTGCAGCTTTTTAAATAGCCAAAATTGAAAATTATTGTTGAAAATTCCGGATTCTTTAAATACGGAAATTATGAAAGACCTCAAACCAATAATTGAAAAGATGGATTTCTCAGCTCCTGAGATAGCTGAAATACTTGATTCATCTGAAGCAGAAGACCTTGAAATGCTGCTTGCAAAGGCATATACTGTAAAAAACAGCTTCTTTGGAGAAAATATCTACCTGCGGGGATTAATAGAGCTTTCAAACTACTGTAATTGTAATTGTCTTTATTGTGGCATCAGGAATGACAATAAAAAGATTGAGAGGTATCTGATTGAAGATGATGATGTATTAAATATTGTAAGGTTTGCATTAAAGAAAAAACTTAATGGTATAGTTATCCAGGCAGGAGAAATCAGAAGCAAAGAATTTACAAGCAGGATTACTTCGCTTTTAAGCAAAATATTCAAAATAACAGGTGATGATTTTCGAATAACATTAAGTCTTGGAGAGCAATCATCAGATGTTCTCAATGAATGGTTTGAAGCCGGTGCAAGAAGATATCTTTTAAGAATAGAAACATCAAGTGAATCTCTATTTAAAAAAATCCATCCTTCTGACTATAAGCATAGTTTCAGATCAAGATTAAAATGTCTTGATGAAATCAGAAAAACAGGATATCAAACCGGTACCGGTGTCATGATAGGATTACCTTTTCAGACAAATCAGGATCTGGCAAATGACATAATATTCATGAAATACAATGAAATTGACATGATTGGTATGGGGCCATATATTGTTCATCCGGATACACCTTTGTACGAATACAAAAATCTTATTTTGCCGGCAGAAAACAGGTTTGAACTGTCGCTTAAGATGATTGCAATCGCAAGGATAATGATGCCTTACGTAAACATAGCATCAGCAACTGCTCTTCAGTCATTGGATACTTTCGGAAGAGAGAAAGGCTTAAAAGCAGGTGCAAATGTACTTATGCCGAACATAACTCCTGCCGGTTTCAAACAAAAATACATACTCTACCATAACAAGCCATATAAAGATGATAGTCCTGAAGACAGCATTAAGACAATGGAAAGCAAAGCAGGTTTGTTTGGTGAAAAGTTTATTTATGATGATTACGGAGATTCCAGGCAATATATTTTAAGAACACAAAAATAACGGAGGTCTAAAGATGATTACAAAAGAAGAATTGTGCGAAGTTCAGACGATGACGGAAGCCGATAAATATTTGCTTCTTGAAAATGTCATCGCCGATTATGAACGAATGGAAAGCAACCTTATCCAAATACTGCACATGGCACAAGCAATATTTGGCTATCTTCCTGATGATGTCCAGTCTTTTATTGCCGGACAAATGAATTTGTCGGTTTCAAAAGTAAACAGTGTATTGACTTTTTACTCGTTTTTCTCAACAAAACCAACGGGCAAATACAAGATATCTGTTTGTCTTGGCACAGCATGTTATGTAAGAGGAGGGAAGGATGTCCTTGAAAAGCTTAAGGATGTACTGGGTATTGATGTTGGTGACACTACTGAAGATAAATTGTTTTCCCTTACTGTAATGCGTTGCATCGGGGCTTGTGGACTGGCACCTGCAATGTCAATTAACGGGAAGGTGTATAAACAAATGAGCCCTGCAAAAATCCAGCGCTTGTTAGGTATGATGAAATAATAATTTGAAATCTTGATAGCCATGAGAATAAATAATTTATCAGATCTTGAAAAGGTCAAAAGTGAATATCTGGCAAAAGAAAAGGAGTATCAGTACACTGCTCATATCTGTTACGCGGCAGGATGTCTGTCTTCAGATTGCAAAGATTTCAAAGACGCATTTGTGCAAGCCTTAAAAGATGAAGACCTTTTAAAAAAAGTAAGGATTAAGCTTACAGGCTGTATGGGTGCATGTACTCTGGGACCAACTCTGATAATAAATCCGGGCAACATACTCTATTGCAATCTTAAACCTGCCAATGCTTTGAAAATTGTAAAAGAGCATATCAGAAAAGGTCGTATAGCAGAAGAGTTTTGTTACAAAGATCCTGATAGCGGTGAAACCATTTCAAATCTGAAAAAAATACCATTCTTTAAGAACCAAAAGAAAATTGTACTTGAAAAATGCGGAGTTATCGATTATTCATCAATTGAAGAATACATCGCCAATGACGGATATTTTGCGCTAAACAGGTGTATCTCTGCAATGAGCCAGGAAGAAGTTATCGATGAAATCAAGAAATCAGGCCTTAGAGGTAGAGGTGGAGGCGGTTTCCCTACCGGACTTAAATGGTCAATGGCAAACAAAGAAAAAAGTGACCAGAAATATATTATTTGTAATGCTGATGAGGGTGATCCCGGAGCATTTATGGACAGAAGCGTACTTGAAGGAGATGCGCATTCGGTTCTTGAAGGGATGATGATAGGTGGTTATGCAATTGGCGCTACCAAAGGTGTGGTTTATATCAGGGCAGAATATCCGATAGCAATTGAAAGACTCACTATGGGTATAAAGTCTGCAAGAGAATGTGGCATCTTAGGTGAAAATATAATGGGTAGCGGTTTCAACTTTGATGTTGAAATCAGGATTGGAGCAGGAGCTTTCGTTTGTGGAGAAGAGACAGCATTAATGGAATCAGTCGAAGGGCGCAGAGGTGAACCCAGGCAAAAACCTCCATATCCTGTGCAGGGCGGACTTTTCGGAAAGCCAACCGTGATAAACAATGTTGAAACCTTTGCAAATATTGCTCAGATAATTCTTAAAGGGGCAGAATGGTTTTCAGCTATCGGAACAGAAAAAAGTAAAGGGACTAAAGTCTTTGCTTTGGCCGGGGACATCAATATA
>CAZCWK010000016.1:272-47205 GCA_964502355.1 uncultured Bacteroidales bacterium | reverse complement strand
ACCACAAGGTCAGATTGACAGATTGGATATGACAGCTGAAGAAAAAGCTGCTTATCAAAATCCTGGATATTGATTTTGTTGATTCTCGATTGTGTTATTAAAGCTGCCTTTTTTGAGGCAGCTTTTTTGTTATATATGATAATCGACAATCAGATTAAATACTATTTATCCATTTTTAAAGCATATATATCAAAATCTATATGAGAGCGTAATACGGTTTATTATTTTTACGATGTCAAATTTACATTTGTTTTTATCTTAAAATTTAATACTTAACGCACAAATGAAGAACCTGAAAATTCTGTTTTTATTCCTTTGTCTGTTTATAGGTTTTAATGCTTTAGCAAAACCATATTCAAAATCCGGGAAAAATTCTAAAAATGAAAGAATTGAGAAATTTGTAAAACCTTCATACAGAAACATATTTTCTGAAGTCGGGTACAAGAAAAAAGAAATAGAAAAGAAAATCAACAAAGTTTATTCTGACTTATTTGAAGGACCAGATAAAATTTATTTTGAAGTTGGAGATTCGATGGGCTATGTGTCTGATATAAAGAATCATGATGCAAGAACTGAAGGTCTTTCCTATGGAATGATGATAGCCGTCCAGTTGAATAAAAAAGATGTTTTTGACCGTATCTGGAGATGGTCAAAAAAATATCTTCAGCATCAGGAAGGTCCGCGTGAAGGATATTTTGCATGGAGCTTTAATCCTGCAACAATGAAGAAAAATGCTGAAGGCTCGGCTTCAGACGGAGAATTGTACTACATAACCAGCTTGTTGTTCGCTTCAAATAAATGGGGAAATAATACCGGAATAGATTATTATGGTGAAGCCAGGAGAATACTGGATGCCATGTGGAAGAAGGATGGTACAGGTAATGTTTTTAATCTAATAAATGTAGAACATAAACAAATAAGTTTCGTGCCTGAAGGTGGAGGTTACAACTGGACAGACCCTTCATATCACTTACCTGCATTCTATGAGATTTGGGCTATGTATGCAAAAGACGGACATGAACAATTTTACAAAGATTGCGCAGATACATCAAGAGTTTTTCTTCAAAGAGCATGTCATCCTGTTACAGGTCTGAATGCTGATTATACAGATTTTAGCGGTGCTCCAAGGGGAAACCGCTGGATGCCGGCGGCATTTCGCTATGATTCATGGAGAGTTCCAATGAATATTGCCATGGATTACTACTGGTTTGGTAAGGATAAATCATGGCAGGAAGATTATGCAAAGCGTTTACAGGTATTTTTCCGTTCAAAAGGACTTGACAGTTTTGATGATCAGTTCAATGTTGATGGTACAAAACCAGATTTCATTCTAGGTGCCGGAGGTTTCAAAAAACTAAGACATTCAATCGGATTGGTTTCAACGGTGGCTTCAACGTCCTTGATAGGCAAAGATAATAATGACTTTATAAATGCCATTTGGAATGCCAAACTGGAACCTTATGAAGATGGTTATTTTGATCCATATTATGATGGCCTTTTATATATGTTCAGTTTAATGCATATGAGCGGTAAATATCAGATTATAACTCCACAAAAATAAATTTCAATTATGAACAAATCATTTTATAAAATCTGTTTTCTTCTTTCAATCGGCCTGTTTTCGACCGCAGTGCAAGCTCAGGAAAAGTTATATACAAATACTTTTCCATTGAGTGATGTGAAATTATTGGATGGCCCCTTTAAACATGCAAGGGATCTGAATATTGAAGTTCTTCTTAAATATGATGTAGACAGGTTATTGCAGCCATTTTTTAAAGAAGCTGGGTTGAAACCAAAAGCTGAGGCATATCCTAACTGGGCCGGACTTGACGGTCATGTTGGTGGTCATTATTTGTCAGCTTTGGCAATGAATTATGCATCAACAGCTAATCAGGAATGTAAGAAAAGAATGGATTATATGATTTCTGAACTGAAAGTGTGTCAGAATGCAAATACCACCAATAATTCTGAATGGGGTGATGGATATCTGGGTGGTGCTCCAAATAGTAAGAATATTTGGACATTGCTCAAAAAAGGTGATTTTGGACCCTACAGAGCAGCATGGGTGCCCTGGTATAATATTCATAAAATGTACTCCGGACTAAGGGATGCCTGGCTGTATGCAGGCAACGAAGATGCTAAAAACATGTTTCTTAAGTTTTGTGATTGGGGTATCAACATTACTTCTTCTCTTTCTGATGAACAGATGCAGTCAATGCTTGACATGGAGCATGGTGGCATTAATGAGAATTTTGCTGATGCTTATCAGATGACGGGAGACAAAAAGTATCTGATTGCAGCTAAAAGGTTTTCACATAATATGTTACTTAATTCAATGGCTGACGGTAAGGATAATCTGGATAATAAGCATGCGAACACTCAGGTACCAAAAGTAGTAGGATTTCAACGTTATGCAGAATTAACCAATGATAAGAAGTATGTTGATGCAAGCTATTTCTTCTGGAAAACCGTTAGCGAAAACAGAAGCCTTTCTTTCGGAGGTAACAGCAGACGTGAATTCTTCCCCAGTGTTTCTGCCTGTGAAGACTTTGTAAGTGATGTTGAAGGACCTGAAACCTGCAATACATATAATATGCTTAAACTGACAGAAGATCTTTTCAGAAAATCTCCTAAGGCAGAATTTATGGATTTCTATGAAAGAGCTATGTATAACCACATATTGTCAACTCAGCATCCTGAACATGGCGGTTATGTTTATTTTACACCAGCCCGTCCAAGACATTACAGGGTATATTCAGCTCCTAATGAAGCTATGTGGTGCTGTGTTGGAAGCGGTATGGAAAACCATGGCAAGTATAACCAGCAAATATATACTCATACAGGAGATTCACTATTTGTCAACCTGTTTATTCACTCAGAGTTAAGCTGGAAAGCTAAAAAGATGATAATCACACAAGAAACCGGTTTCCCATATCAGGAAAAGACAAGATTGACTATAAATAGCGGTTCAGGTGTTTTTTGTATGATGATAAGATACCCGTCGTGGATTAAAGGGAAATCTTTTGAAATCAGGGTAAACGGAAAAAAAGTTGACTTTTCAAACCAACCTTCGTCTTATATTTCAGTCAAAAGAAAGTGGAAAAAAGGAGATACTGTTGAAGTGAAATTTAAAATGTCTGATACTATTGAACACCTTCCGAATGTACCCGGATATATTTCGATTATGCATGGTCCTATCTTGTTAGGAGCTAAAACAGGAACAAGCGATTTGCACGGATTGGTAGCAAATGACAGCAGATGGGGTCATATTGCTTCAGGTAAGAAATTACCCGTAGATAAAGCTCCGATTATAATTGAGGATAATCCTGAAACCATTGCATCCAAACTTGTTATGGTTGACAGTAACAAACTTACATTTAAATTTAAAGATGTAAAATTTGAAAATCAGCAGGATCTAATATTGGAGCCATTCTCAAATATCCATGATGCGAGATATATTATTTACTGGATGAATTTAACAAACAGTCAGTATCGTTCATATCTGGATTCAATAGCTGTTGTTGAAAATGAAAAGATTGCATTACAAAACAGGACAATTGATTTCGTATCACCGGGTGAACAACAACCGGAAGTGGATCATGCCATGCAAACTACAAATGCCAGAACCGGAAATAATTCTGATGAATTTTTCAGAGAAGCAAACAATGGAGGTTCTTTCAGCTACAGACTGGCTACCAATAAAGAAACCAATCTTACATTAATGGTAAGATACAGAGGCAATGAAAGAGGCAGAAAGAACTTTGAGATTTATGTAGATGACGTCAAATTATTAACTGAAGATCTTACAGGTAAGTGGAATGTAGCAAAATTTTATAATGTTGAATATCAAATACCTGAAACCATGTTAAAAGGAAAAGACAACGTCAGAATAAAATTCCAGTCCTTGTCAGGATATACAACAGGTGCAATTTATGGTATCAGAATACTAAAAAAATAAAACATGAAAAACATTAAAACTGTTATCGCTTTAGTCGGAATTCTTCTTTTGAGTATGAATTCATTTTCACAGGATAAAAACTTCTACGTTTATTTATGCATTGGTCAGTCCAATATGGAAGGCAATGCCAGAATTCAGCATCAGGATTCAACCGTTGATGGTCGTTTTCAAATGCTGTCAGCTGTAAATATGCCTGACAGAGGACGAACCATGGGCAATTGGTATCCAGCAGTTCCTCCATTATGCAGAAACCGTACAGGTTTGACTCCTGCAGATTATTTTGGAAGAACAATGGTAGAAAGCTTACCTGAAAAGGTAAAAGTAGGTGTTGTAATGGTTGCAATTGGCGGATGTAAAATTGAACTTTTCGATAAATATAATTATCAATCATATGTTGCCACATCACCGGGTTGGTTGAAAAATATGGTTAAAGAATACGATGAAAACCCATACGGAAGATTAGTCGAAATGGCAAAGATAGCTCAGAAGACAGGCGTTATTAAAGGTATTCTTTTACATCAGGGAGAATCCAATACAAATGATTCAATCTGGCCAAAGAAGGTTAAACTGGTTTATGATAATCTTATGAAAGATCTTAACCTGAACCCGAAAAATGTCCCTTTGATTGCCGGAGAAGTTGTTCATGCAGATCAGGGTGGAGTTTGTGCAAGTATGAATAATATAATAAGTAAACTTCCTGAAACCATACCTAATTCATATGTTGTACCATCAAACGGCATTCCTGCAGCAGGTGACCATTTGCATTTCACGGCCGAAGGTTACAGAATACTTGGTAAAAGATATGCAGAAACACTACTGGCATTACCTGAATACAAAAAAATAAAAAAGTAAAGCAATAACAATCCTATTCATGAAGAAAACAAATAGTTTTAGATATCTGATTTGTGCGGCATTAGTTGCATTTTCAAATTTTGCTTTTGCGCAGGAAAAAGCAAAAAATCCTGTAATATTTGCTGATGTCCCGGATATGTCAATGGTCAAAGCTGGTGACACTTATTATATGAGCAGCACTACTATGCATATGATACCGGGTGTACCAGTAATGAAATCTAAAGATCTCACTAACTGGGAAATGGCAAGTTACGCCCAGCCATTTTTGGCAGACAATGATGCAATGAATTTAAAAGGCAGAGGAGCATATGGTCAGGGAACATGGGCAAGCAGTCTTCGCTATCAAAATGGATTGTTTTACCTTTCTGTTTTTTCAAACACATCAGGTAAATCTTACATATTCACAACAAAGGATCCTTCAAAAGGAGATTGGAAAACTATTGTACTGCCACGTTCACTTCATGATCAGACTCTGTTTTTTGATGATAACGGTAAAACCTACATTATCTGGGGTAATGGAAAACTTAATATAATAGAGTTAACTTCTGATTTGACCGGATTTGTAGAAGGCAGTGAACGTGTTTTGATTGAAAATGCAAGCAAGCCTGCCGGCTCAGGTGGTCTTGGTGCCGAAGGCTCACAGTTGTTTAAAGTAAACGGCAAATACTATCTGTATAATATTTCATGGCCTGCAGGCAAATGTCGTACTGTAATTGTACATCGTGCAGACAGTATCAACGGTACATGGGAAGGTCGCGTAGTATTACAGGATCAGGGTGTTGCTCAGGGCGGTTTGATTGAAGCCCCTGACGGCAGATGGTTCTCATACTTATTTCAGGATCATGGTTCAGTCGGAAGAATACCTTTCCTTGTCCCCGTTAAATGGGAAGATGGCTGGCCTGTACTTGGTGTTGATGGAAAAGTGCCTGAGATATTGGATCTTCCTGCCGGCAAGGGTTTGATACCGGGTATTGTTAATTCAGATGAATTCACCAGAAAAGAAGGCGATGCAAAACTACCTTTGGTTTGGCAATGGAATCATAATCCTATCGATGATTGCTGGTCAGTTA
The DNA here is from genome assembly GCA_964502355.1 of uncultured Bacteroidales bacterium. Taxonomy (GTDB): domain Bacteria; phylum Bacteroidota; class Bacteroidia; order Bacteroidales; family UBA1402; genus UBA8389. Next base: position 41,325 of record CAZCWK010000016.1, on the reverse strand, counting down.
CAGCAAGAAAAGGTTATTTGCGTCTGACTACAGGACGTATAGACAGTTTGTTCCTGATGTCCAGAAATATGTTAACTCAACGCACTATCGGACCTGTTTGTACAGGATCAACCTGCCTCGAAGTAAAAGGAATGAAAGATGGCGATATAGCCGGTCTTGGATTGTTGCAACGCCAGTTTGGTCAGGTTGGTGTTAAATGTGAAAAAGACGGCAAATACATTGTTATGATCCTCGGACAAAGAGGTACTCCTGTAGAAGTGGCAAAAATACCGCTTAAAAAGAACAAAGTGTTCGTAAAGGTAGAATGTAATTTTATCGACAAAAAAGATCTTGCTGATTTCTATTATAGTCTTGACGGTAAAAAATGGAATAAGATTGGTGGACAATTGAAGATGGCATACACCATTCCTCATTTCATGGGATACCGTTTCGGATTATTCAATTATGCATCAAAAACTTCAGGCGGTTTCGCCGACTTTGATTATTTCCATATCGAGAATAGAATAACAGGCATGTAACATAATGAGTAAAAGTAAAATAATCATTTCACATCATGTAGAATGATTATTTTGCTTTTCAGAGCTTATATGTGACACGAAATAAAAATAATACTATGAAACGTAAAATAACTTTTACAACCCTTGCGCTGTCTGTTTTAATGTGTACAGGTTTAAATATAATCAATGCGCAGAATCCATTTGTCACTGATCAGTTTACTGCAGACCCTACTGCAAAAGTGTTTGAAGGTAAAATGTATGTTTATCCTTCACATGATATACCAACTCCTGCAGAGAAGCCGGGGAGAAAAGACTGGTTCTGCATGGAAGATTACCACGTATTTTCTTCAGAAAATCTTACGGAATGGACGGATCATGGTGTAATTGTATCTCAGAAACAAGTGCCATGGGTTGACGGGAATTCATATTCGATGTGGGCACCCGACTGTGTTGAGAAAAACGGGAAATATTATTTTTATTTTCCTGCAAACGTCAAAAGAGATTCTACGACAAGAGGTGGTTTTGGTGTTGGAGTAGGGATTTCGGACAAGCCTTACGGACCTTTTAAATTTGAGCAGAAACCGATAAAAGGAGTAGGTGGTATAGATCCCTGTGTTTTGATGGACAAAGACGGACAGTCTTATATCTATTGGGTAGCAAGAGGTTTGTCAGTTGCTAAAATGAAAGACAATATGCTGGAACTGGCTTCAGAACCCAAAGTGATAGAAGGACTTCCAAAAGGTTTTGTAGAAGGACCTTTCGCATTTGAAAGAAACGGAAAGTATTATCTGACATTTCCTCATGTGAAAAACAAAACAGAAGAACTTGCATATTGCATGGGTGACAATCCTATGGGCCCTTTTAAATATTGTGGAGTGATTATGGACGAATCTCCCGTTGGATGCTGGACAAATCATCATTCTATTGTTGAATACAAAGGACAATGGTATCTGTTTTATCATCATAACGATTTGTCTCCAAAGTTTGATAAAAACCGTTCAATCCGCGTTGACAGCCTTTTTTTCAATGCTGATGGTACAATTCAAAAAGTGAAACCTACTCTCAGAGGAGTTGGTTTGACCTCTGCTACAAGTAAGATTCAAATAGATCGTTATAGTGAAAAAAGCGATGAAGGTGCCAATGTTGAGTTTATTGATACCACAAACACTTTCACCGGATGGAAAACTGTTCTTGATAAAAAAGGTGCATGGATCAGATACAATGCTGTGCAATTCCCAAAAGCTCTGAAAAATATCAGTGCAAGAGTCAGGTCATCTGTTGGTACAGTATTGCAAATTCGTTTGGATAAGGTTAATGGCCCGGTATTAGCCGAAATCGTGGTTTCAAAATCAGATAACTGGCAGGAAGTCAATAGCAAAATCAAAAAAGTAAAGCCTGGAAAGCATGATCTTTTTGTAACTTCTGATATTGATGGGATTGTAGAATTAGATTGGGTCAGTTTTAAATAACTCAGAGATTTATTAATATGAAACGAGCATGCTTAAACAAAAAGTCCTTGCTAATAATACTCTTGGTATGCAGCGTTCCATATGGCCTTTGTGTAAAAAATTTAAAATAACATATGAACAAGCAAATTGTATTTTTTGTAATGTTACTGTCATTTTTTGCTTCAAATGTGAGTGCAGAAAAGGGTGGTAAGCTGAAATTATGGTATGACAAACCTGCAACGGTCTGGAATGAAGCTTTACCGATAGGTAACGGCAGGATTTCAGCCATGGTGTTCGGAAATCCTGCAAATGAAAAGTTGCAATTAAACGAGTCAACTTTTTGGTCCGGAGGACCATCTGATAATGACAATCCTTTGGCTATCGGATCTTTATCAGAGGTCAGAAAATTGATTTTTGAAGAAAATTACCGTGAAGCAGACAAACTTGCCAATCAGACAATGACTGCTAAAAAGCTGCATGGTTCCAAATTTCAGATACTCGGTAATTTGAATCTGGCTTTTCCCATAACAACACCGGTTACGGATTATTACAGAGAGCTTGATATTCAAAATGCTGTTTTTTCGGTTACTTATATGAATGAGGGCGTTTTGTTTAAAAGAGAAGTATTTTCTTCGATACCCGATCAGGTTATTGTCATGAAGCTATCAGCAAGTAAGCCGGGTTGCATAACATTTTCAGCCGGTTTTGATGGCCCTTTATCAAAATCATCAAGTGCAATTGATGCCAATACTCTTGAAATGACCGGACTTTCAGGCGATCATGAAGGAGTTACCGGGCAAGTAAAGTTTGATGCCAGAGCCCGATTTATAAATAAAGGTGGTAAGGTTTCGTCAAAAGAAGGGAAGATAGAAGTGACCAAGGCAAACGAGGTAGTCATCATGATATCAATGGCGACAAATTTTGTGGATTATAAGACACTGACTGCTAATGAAGTTGAAAAATGTGTCAGTTATCTTGCCAACGCACAGAAAAAGGCCTATCCAGCGATGCTTAAAAACCATATTAAAACTTTCAGGAGTTACTTTGACAGGGTGAGTTTTGATTTGGGTACTTCTGAAGCTGCTAATCAACCTACTGATGTCAGGATTAAAAACTTTTCGAAATCTAATGATCCTTCACTTGTAAGCATGTATTTCCAGTTCGGACGTTATCTGTTAATATCATCATCACAACCGGGAGGTCAACCAGCCAATCTTCAGGGTATCTGGAATGGCAGCGCGAATCCGTCATGGGATAGCAAATACACGATAAACATTAATACTGAAATGAATTATTGGCCGGCTGAGAAGTGCAATATGACTGAAATGCACGAACCGCTGGTCCAAATGATTAAAGAACTTTCAGAAACAGGTAGTAAAACGGCAAAAAATATGTACGGTTGCGAAGGATGGGTCGCTCATCACAATACTGACATATGGCGTATTTGTGGTGTCGTTGATTTCGCCAATGCAGGTTTATGGCCTATGGGTGGAGCATGGCTGAGCCAGCATCTCTGGGAAAAGTTCCTTTATAACGGAGATCTCAAATATCTTGAGTCGGTTTATCCTTTAATGTTGTCAGCCTGCAGGTTTTATAAGGATTTCTTATGCGAGGAACCTACGAATAAATGGCTGGTTGTGAGTCCTTCGATTTCTCCCGAGAACACACCTCAAGGACATGCTTCAGCATTGGTCGCAGGTACAACTATGGATAACCAGCTGATGTTTGATTTATTCAGCAAGACTATTAAAGCTGCTAAACTGTTGAATAAAGATAAAAAATTAACAGAAGAGTTTAAATATATTATTGAACGTCTGCCACCAATGCAGGTTGGTAAATATGGTCAGCTGCAGGAATGGCTTGGTGATTGGGATAATCCTAACGATAAGCACAGGCATGTTTCACATCTTTATGGTCTGTATCCGGGTAACCAGATTAATCCTTTTACTACTCCTGAACTTTTTGATGCCGCCAGAACTACGCTTATTCAACGAGGTGATGTCTCTACCGGTTGGTCTATGGGCTGGAAAGTCAACCTCTGGGCACGATTGCTTGACGGCAATCATGCATTTAAACTTATTACAGATCAGTTGACTCTTGTGGATCCTGTGAGATCAGGTTATAATGGGGGTACATATCCAAACTTCTTTGATGCTCATCCGCCCTTTCAGATAGATGGTAATTTTGGTTGTACTGCCGGTATAGCAGAGATGCTAATGCAATGTCAGAATGGTGCAATTCATCTTTTACCTGCTTTACCTGATGCATGGAGTAACGGATCTATAACCGGTCTGCGTGCAATCGGTGGTTTCGACGTAAGTTTTACTTGGGAAAACAATAAAATTAAGTCCATCAGCATCAAATCAAATAATGGCGGAAACTGTCGTTTGAGATTACCCAATAAAACTGTAATGTTGGGAGGCAAAATGCTTTCACTGGCTAAAGGTGAAAATATGAATCAGTTATATGATGTCGCCAGAGTTAAAAATCCATTGGTTTCATCACTAGCCAAATTGAACGAAATTAAATTACCGGATTCTTATATGTTTGATTTCCAAACCGAAAAAGGTAAAACATATCTAATAAATACTAACAAATGAAGAAAACATTAATCAGAATAGTTTTGATTACACTTATGGCAGTTTGTATCAATTCTATTAAGGCATTAGCTGTTAATTCTGCCCCGAATGGGTATGACATTGCAAAAACCTTTATTCAAAAAGGTAAAATCGACACTGTTACTTACAATTCTAAAACAGTCGGTTCAATGAGAAAAGCACTTGTCTATACACCTCCCGGTTTCGACAAGAAGAAGAAATATCCCGTTTTATATCTGCTTCATGGTATTGGTGGCGATGAATTCGAATGGTACATTCAGGGAAGACCAAACGTAATTCTGGATAATTTATATGCTGAAGGTAAAGCAGAACCTATGATTATCGTATTGCCAAACGGTCGTGCTATGAAAAATGACCGTGCTGAAGGCAATATTTACGGTCGGGAAATGGTTGAGGCTTTCGCAACTTTTGAAAAAGATTTGCTGAACGATCTGATTCCTTTTATTGAAAAGAAATATCCTGTCATCAAAGATCAGGAGCACAGAGCAATTGCCGGATTGTCAATGGGTGGTGGTCAATCACTTAATTTCGGACTTGGAAATCTTGATAAATTTGCCTGGGTAGGAGGGTTTTCATCTGCTCCTAATACAAAGATGCCTAAAGACTTGCTGCCAAATCCACAGCTTGCAAAAGATAAGCTTAAACTTCTCTGGATTTCATGCGGTGATAAAGACGGATTGATAGTCAACAGCAAGCGTGTACACGATTATCTAAATGCAAATAATGTTGCGCATATTTATCATATTGAACCCGGTTATCATGATTTCAAAATATGGAAGTCAAGTCTTTATATGTTTTCTCAGTTATTATTCAAGCCTGTAGATGTTGCTTCTTTCAAGCAGTTTGAAAATGTAGGTCTGAAACCGGAAACAAACATAAGATCAGCTCAATATCCTCAATTCCTCCCAAATACTTCGCAAGCAGTTTTCAAATTCAGGGCACCTGAAGCCAAAAAAGTACAGCTTGACCTGGGTAAGAAATATGATATGGTAAAAAATGATCAGGGTTTATGGGAAGCTACAACTGACTCTTTGTCTGAAGGTTTTCATTATTACTCTTTGATCATTGACGGAGTTGCGGTTGCGGATCCCAACAGCGAAACTTTTTATGGTATGAGCCGTCAGGCAAGTGGTTTTGAAGTTCCTTTCAAAGGCGATGGTTATTATGAAACCAGGAATGTGCCTCATGGTGATATCAGAATCAAACGTTTCTATTCAAACGTGCTGAATCAATGGCGTTCACTTTATATTTATGCTCCTGCGGGTTATGATACAAAGACTACTGATAGTTATCCTGTCATGTATCTGATGCATGGTGGCGGTGAAGACCAGAGAGGTTGGGCAACTCAGGGCAAAACAGACCTTATACTTGATAATCTGATAGCTGAAAAAAAGGCTGTTCCTATGATTGTTGTAATGCTTGACGGTAATATGCCTGTAAATAATGGTTTCGGAGAGGAAGTCCTCAGACTTTTTGAAACCGAACTTAAGCAAAGCATTATTCCATTTATTGAAAAGAATTACCGTGTTAAACCGGGTTCACAAAACCGCGCGCTTGCCGGACTATCCATGGGCGGTATTCAGACATTATATGCCGGAGTCAGGAATACTGATATGTTTGCTTATCTGGGAGTTTTCAGCTCGGGATGGATCATGCAGTCTCAAAGCGATCTTGCGAATGCTCAGTTTGATTATATGAAAAATAACACTGCTAAAATCAACAGTGATCTCAAACAATTCTGGATTGCAATGGGTGGCAAGGAAGATATCGCTTACAATAATTGCAAAACTATGATGAGCAAATTTGATGAAATGAAAATCAAGTATACTTATTCAGAATATCCGGGTGGACATACCTGGCCGGTATGGAGGAATAATCTGTTTAAATTCTCACAGTTATTATTTAAATAAAGGTTGATTATGAGCATATTGCTCATTAAGAAATCTCAGGATAACTATTATATCTAAGAGCACTGGTATTCTTTTTCGATCCTGATTTAGTCTGCTTCAATCGGGCATAGCCGGAGAATCTCCGGCTATGTTTTTTAGGTGTCAAAACATACTTTATTTTATAGTTCTTACAGTGGAAGAAAATGTTTTGGTGTCTGCTTAATTTTTCTATTTTTGTATGTCATTTTTTCAAAACACCCCTTTATGAAAACTGAAAACGAACATACAATAGAATCCGCAAATAACTATGTTGAAGACCTGCTGAAACAGGTTGAAGAATATACACCATCAAATAATCCCAGTCTTTTGGAGCTGGTTATGGTTTCACGATTAAAGAAAGAAACCCGGATACACGAAAGTGCACGAAACTAAATCGTTAACTTCTGTATACTATTTTTAAAATCTGATTAATAAAGATTAACTTATTTTTATTTTTCATACGTTAATTTTTATTTTTAACACTAAGGTCGTATGGAACACCGCATGCCAAAATTATCATTAACTCGGACGTTTTGTTGAAGCATGCTCGTTTCATACTGCTACTTTTGGTGCGGGTTTAATAAATCTTTTAATCCTGTGCCAAATGGGGAGAAAATATTTGTTCTTGAGTTTTGCTATTTTGTTAGTGTACTGCTTGTTTGCTCAACTATTATCAGCTCAGCAGTACACAGGAAGTATTATCTGTAAAAATTCTGGGGAGCCTGTTGAGTATGCCAATATAGGTGTAATCAATAAAGAAACCGGGACAGTCTCAGATGATCATGGTAAATATTCGATTGATCTGACAAAAACAGGCGATTCGGATACATTAATGGTTTCATGCATCGGATATTACCCGTATAAGACCACAGTTGCCGGCTTTAAATCTGCGAAAGTTAATATTATCACATTGGAGCAAAAAACTTTTGCTTTAAATGAGGTCGTTGTACGTCCCGGAAATTTCAAAAATAAGATATTAGGTTACAGGGTTAACAGGCCTTCATACCAGGCCGGATTTAATGATAACTCACTTGGCTATGAGTGTGGGGTTATGATGAAAACGCGTAAACCCGTATTGCTGGAAACCCTGAATCTTGATATTCAAACCTGTAAATATGATACTGTCTTCTACCGAATTAATGTCTATAAAAAGGCAGGTAAGGGCTCATTTGAAAATATTCTTAATAAACCAATCTACATTAATCTTACACGTAAGCAAATCCTGAAAAGGACAGTAATTGATCTGAAACCATATAATATTACCATGGACGGAGATTTCCTTGTTACTATAGAGCATATAAGAAACTTAGGCAAAAATGGTTTATACTTCAGATGCAGGCTTCCCGGCAGGACATGGGTCAGAAAGACCAGTCAGGGCGGATGGAAATCATTTCCACTAGGCCTTGGTATCAGCCTTGATGTAATCGAGTTTGATGATAAAAACTGAGTCATTACAAAAACTAATTGCTCATAAACTTGTTTATACTTAATGAACAATCGTTTTAAGTAGCGAGTGCAGAGGCGAGGCTTGCTTCGATTATGCCGGGTCACGAAAAACGACTGTTAAGAATAAACCAATAATAAGCAAGGCTATGAAACGATTCATTGTTTTCTTTGTTTTGATTATGTTTGCTGTTACGGCATTACCTGCAGTCAGGGTAAACACAGTAAGGCATGAAAAGGAACTTCTCAGTAATGATAAAAGTCAAATGCGTGGGAATCATCATGAGAAGCATGGTGTAAATGATATGGAAATACCGGAAATCAGATCTGAATCTGCCGTAAAACTCAGATACGATAGTCTGGTGAGCTGGAATGTTGACGCAGCTAAAAACCTTATAAACGATTATAAGGACATTTTTAAATTTAATAATAATGGTAATGTTTATGAATATTACTATTATTTATGGGATAAGACAGAGATTGATTGGATATGTTGGGAGTATCAAACTTACACTTATGATACTAAAGATAATGTGATTCAAACACTGTCATATGATTACGACGATTCACTACAATTATTATTACCTGATTTTAAAAAGGAATATACTTACAGTAATGGACAAAAGTTATCTTATATTCTGTCATATTGGTCTGATATAAATAAGACATGGGATAAATCCTGGAAAGACGATTATACTTACGATGCAAACGGGAAAAATACAGGTATTATGGAGTATAAATGGAATACTTCTTCCTCTTCATGGCAATATAACTGGAAGCAACAGAAAACCTTTGATTCAAATGGAAACCAGACTAACTTAATAGAGTATTATTGGGATAACTATAATTCAAATTGGTACGAATACAGCAAAACTGAAACTACTTATGATGCTTACGGTAACCTGTCGATAGAAATAGATTATGACTGGAACGACTCTTTGCAAATTGTGGTACCTACTTACAAGAATTTTTATAACACTGACAACTTCGGTTATACAATTACAGACTATGAATACGTCTGGAACCTTAAAACTTCAGATTGGGATTTAGATTGGAAAGGAGAATACTTTTTTGATAATAAATGGAATCCGACAAAAGAAGTTTATTACTCACTTGATGCCGATACAAAATCATTCTATAATTATTCCAGATACGAATATTCATACAATATGTCATACAATCTGGCTGAAATTTACAAATCTCCATTTTTTACTCCATATCCGGATTTTGGTGAAAAAGTAGTCAATATACCTACTGAATACAAGAAATTTTACATTAATAATAATACGAAAAACCTTGATCAAACCAGAAAGGCATTGTATTATTATTCAGAGTTCAATTTGAGTTCAAATTCAAATCCAGATATAACAAAGGTTCGTGTTTTCCCTAATCCGGTTTCAAATCAACTGATTGTTTCAGTGCCGGGTAATTTGACACAGTTTGATTTGTTTGATTTGCAGGGAAGGAAAATTATGAGTGAAACTTTAAACGGCAGCGGAATAGTCAATATGAATAATCTGACTAAAGGAGTTTATCTCTACAAGATCTATGTTGACGGTATTCCTGAAACCGGTAAATTGATTAAGGAGTGAAATTAAAGGCTCAAAAAGGTGAGCTGCGATTTTTGCTGTTTGTGGATTTTTAATATCTTTGCACCCGCTTGAGAGCTGTTAGCTCAGTTGGTTTAGAGCATTACCTTGACAGGGTAGGGGTCACAGGTTCGAATCCCGTACAGCTCACGAAAAAAGGTTGTCTTCCGGCAACCTTTTTTGATTTTCTACAATTGAATCTCCTCGCCGCAGAGCAGCGGGGAATATTCGATTCCGTATAGGTATAAATCATTTTGCGCTAACCCCGCCGCAGAGCAGCGGGGAATCTTCTCACCGGAATTCACCTCTTTCGAATTTTTCTATCATTTCACCCGCGATGCTGAGATTGAGGGCGTGATTAGGCAGGTTTCCTCTTGTATACCAGCCAGCTTCGGCAATCTCATGGTCAGTTAAAGAAATTGGTTGATTTTCGTCAGCTTCAGCGATGAAACCAATCATCATTGATGAAGATAAAGGCCATGGCTGGCTTTTGTAATATCTGATATTCCAAACGTCAAGACCGACTTCTTCCTTAACTTCGCGTTTGACAGTTTCTTCAAGAGTTTCACCTACATCAACATAACCGGCTATCAGAGAGAACATAAATCCCCTGAAATTATTGTTTCTCGCGAGAAGGATTTTATCATCGCTGATTATTGCTACAATTATCGCAGGAGAAATCTTAGGATAAACCACAGTATTACAATTAGGGCAAATCATTGCTCTTTCATCTTCCTTATGATTGTTTTTGGTGCCGCAATTCCCACAAAATTTATGCTCGGAATACCAGTTCCTGAGTTGATTTCCTGCGATCGATGCCCATCCAACTTCTTTTTGACTTGTAGTACGGAAAAAGCTGATTTCTATAAAAGCAATACTTTCATCATAATCGCTAAGTTCCTGCCAGACTAAAAAACATGAAACCCCATCAAGAGTGAACAAAAAAGTACATTCCGTGTTTTCGTCGATTTCGGAAAAGTCCTTTTTGCGGGGTATTTCGAGAGTATCGCCTACGGTTCTTAATAAAATACTATTGTTATTATAATAAAATACATAATCATTATCCTCAATCGATGAATCGTAATGATAATGATTATTAAAGCTGTGAGGGTGAATATCCTGAATCATCGTGAACAAATTTAATATCTGACATTTTTCCGACTTTAAATATGAACAAAAAAAACAAAATAATAAATATGTTCATTTGTTTTAATTTTAGTATTTTTGGTTAACTTGTTGTACAAGATTAATATTTTAATTGATGGCCTCAGGAAATATTCAAAAGTGTTTATTTTTGTTTTTGCTTACATTATTAAATTCTGTAAGCAGCCTTACTCAGGTGCATAATATTGAATTTGACCATTATACTACCAATGACGGATTATCCAACGGCTATATAAACTCAATTATTCAGGATAAAGCAGGCTATATGTGGTTTGCGACCGGTAACGGCCTTAACAGATTTGACGGTTTCACGTTCAGGTCATATTATTCGAATCCAAAAGACACAACTACTTTGTCAGGAACTTCCGTTACTGCAATGGCTGAAGATGCTTTTGAAAATCTGTGGGTTATGACCAACAGTAATATGTGTGTCTACGACAGGAAAAAGGATAATTTTAAAAGGATTAGATTGTTTGTTAAAAAAGAAATTTTCCAGAACTCTGTTACAGCTTGTTTTGTAGATAAAAAGGGATTCATGTGGATCGGATCATATACAGGAGTACTCAGGTTCAGACTTACGAAAGATTTATTAAAAAGCAGTAATAATGTATATGCTGAGCGTTATGAGATTGAAGGCAGCCATAACTTTGTCACTGATTTTGTTGAAGATAAAAACGGGGTTGTATGGACTGTAGATTCAAGAAACAGGCTCTTCTTTTTTGATGCAGGACAAAAAAGGTTTTCATCAATTGAAATAAATCACCCGGAGTCAGCCAGGTTAAATAACGAAAATAAGGGCATTTACCAGGATAAAGACGGTGATTTTTTTATAACCATAGAACATGTTGGTTTGCTATGGTGGAACCGTAAGGAAAACAAATTTAAACTTTTCAAGCCAGTTGAAAAAAGTATCTTTAATGGAGTAGGTTCAGGTCCTGTAGGCGATATCCTTTTTGCTGTAAGTGAAGACGATAATGGCAATATTTGGGTAGGTGACAGGGATTCAAAGGGCATAAGTATTTTTAACAAGAAGACCTGTACGTTTACATATTGTACAAATGATCCCATGAATAGATTCTCTCTTGGCTCTAATAAGATTACTAAAATATATACAGACAGAGATGGTTCAGTATGGGTGGGTACAATTACAGGTGTAAATAAATACTCTCCAAATAAAATTAAGTTTAACAGATTTTTTAGTATTCCTGTATACAATAACTGGCTGAGTGAAAATAATGTTTTGTGCTTTGCTGAAGGAAGAGACGGTTACATCTGGGTTGGTACTGATGGTGGCGGGCTCAACAAGTTTAACAGAAAGACAAGAGAATTTACCAGATTCAGATTTAATCCTAAAAACAATCAGGGTATAAGTAGTGACGTGGTTACTTCATTATGTGAAGATCATGAAGGTGTACTGTGGTTTGGTACATTTAACGGTGGTTTAGGCAGATATAAGGACAATAAGTTCGAGACTTTTTATAATGATCCTTCTGACCCCTGGTCAATATCCCAAAATCATATATGGTGTGTTTTTGAAGATAGTAAAAATAATATCTGGGCCGGCACCCTTTTTAAAGGTCTTAATTTGTACGATCGTAAGACAAACAGATTTTATACTTACAGAGGTGATGATGATGAACCTACCTCTATAAGTAATAATTCAATTATTAATATTTATGAAACCAAAGATCAGAAGCTTTATATTTCTACAAACAATGGAACAAATGTTGTAGATCTTAATACTGTGGATTTTTCAAAACCACATCCTGAAATAATATTCAAAAGACTTTATCATTCAGAGGAAATTAACAGCATAAGCAGCAATAATGTATATGGAATGTGTGAAGATGATAAAGGGAATATGTGGTTTGGGCATACATCAACAGGATTGGACAAACTGGATAAAAAGACAGGCTTGTTTACAAATTATTCAGATATGGACGGTATACCCGGAAACTCAGTTACTTCTATTCAGATTGACAAAGAACAAAACCTTTGGCTTGCGACTGACAAGGGCCTTGCAAGATTCAATACATTAAACGGCAAAGTTGAAGTATTTGATGGCAGAGATGGTTTGCAGAATTCAAACTTTAAAGGTTGGTCTATAAAAACCAGAGATGGTGAAATGTATTTCGGAGGTCCGGATGGTTTCAACTCTTTTTATCCTGAAATAATAGAAAAAAGGCGTAATCACCACAAGCCTCATTTGATGATAACAGGATTCAAAATATTGAATAAAAGGGTGAAGATTGATAACGTAATAAATGGCAGAGTTATACTTAATGAAGATATTAGCTTAGCTAAAAAAATAGTTCTGACGCGCAAAGAAAATCAGTTTTCCTTTGAATTTGTTGCACTAGACTATACAAGTCCTGAGAAAAATAAGTATGCTTATAAGTTGGAAGGATTTGATGAAGACTGGAATATTGCAGGCTCAAAGAGAGAAGCAAGTTATACCAATCTTGATCCGGGAGATTACGTTTTCAGAGTAAAGGCTTCAAACAATGACGGCGTATGGAATGAAGAAGGTGCTACAATAATGTTGACAGTTTTGCCTGCATGGTGGGAAACATGGATTTTCAGAATAGTTAGCGTACTTTTAGTATTGGTAATTATATTATTTACATTTCAAAACAGAATTGGAAGAGTTAAAAAACAAAAAGTTTTACTGGAAAAATTAGTAGCCGAAAAAACATCTGAATTAAAGCAACAAAATGAAAAACTTAAGGATGTTGTAGCAACAAAGGACAAGTTCTTTTCGATTGTAGCTCATGATATTAAAAATCCTTTTAATGCCATACTTGGTTTCTCGGATTTGCTTAAAGATAATTACGAAGAGTGGGATGATGAAACCAGAAAAGAGTTTATTACCCAGATATCAGTTTCTTCCAAAAATTTGTATCAACTTCTTGATAATTTATTGGCATGGTCAAAATCCCAACGTGGTTTGATGAATTTTAATCCCGGCAACATTGAGCTTATGGAGATTATTATGCATGTTGAAGAGTTGATGCAGGCTACGGCTTTAGCTAAAAATATTCAACTTATAAAAACAATTCCCGATAATAACATAATGGTGTTTGCTGATGCTCAAATGGTTGGAACAATACTTAGGAATCTGATCAGCAACTCATTGAAGTTTACGCCTGAAGGAGGTACTGTAAAACTGAATGTTTCTGTTGAAGCAGAGATGGCAAGAATTGAAGTAATAGATAATGGCGTCGGAATGTCTGATGAGATTAAGAATATGCTGTTCAGGATAGATACCCATTTTACTTCATTGGGAACTAATAAAGAAAAGGGTACAGGACTAGGGTTGATACTTGTAAAAGAATTTGTAACCAAACAGGGAGGAGAACTTGGCATTGAAAGCGAACCCGGTAAAGGCACTAAGTTCTATTTTACTTTACCTTTGGCTAAATCTTAACTATACGCGAGCACATTCCCGACAGTTTTATGGCGGAGCTGGATCAAAATGATTAATTCTTTTGCTTTTTCGAATATATTAAGCTGCTTGCAGCGAAGATATTAAATTCTTGTGCACTCAGGTATCATAAAAAACGGTTTCAGCTTAATCAGCTGAAACCGTTTAAAGCTTTTTATATAGAATTTATCAGGGTTTAGTCTGCATTAAAAGTTCTGATATTGTCTTTTGATCAAGTGCATAGTCATACATGCGAATGCTTGCCATATATCCTGAATAGCTTTCCCGTTGATCAGAAGAACCTATTATTATTTTTGCATTGTCGATAGCTGAAGCCAGAGTCATGTTCTGAGAATTATCAACCACTCCGTCAACGTATATCTTTTCAACAACACCGTCAAAAGTAAGCACTATGTGGTGCCATTTGTTAGCCTCAGGCAATTTTTTGTATCTCATGTCAAAATGCCCGTCAAGATGTGCAACCGCTCCGTAACTACTTTTGTTATAGAATAAAGCATTGTATGAATTGGCAAGCATGAACTGATATCTGTTACACCATGAAGCCAGGCATTCACCTTCTTTGCCTATTTCCGGGTTTTTCACCCATGCAGCAACAGTAAATGCTCCGTTCCATGCAAGAGATTGAGGTACGGGTATATCATTGAGTGTCAGAGCTCCATTTATAAAGTTTATTGCTTTAATCCCTTCTTCATCTTTAGTTACAGTAAGCTCTCCACTTTTTGTGAATACTCCTCCAAGGGTACCTTTGTTAGGAATACCGTTAAACGAAGTGGTTTCAGGTACACCGTCAAGATCAATATTGACAAGCATTTGCTTTTTGCTTACAGCTCCGGGACCTTCCTGAGATGGTTTGTTGACAAGTTTCAAAGGTATTTCAAACAGCGAGTTATATACTTTAATATTCCAGATTGCTGCATAGAGACCAGTCTTTTCGGTTGCTGTTACAGTTAGTTTCAGATAACGTGCGGAAACATTATTGTCGTCAATCATCGGACTGCCTGAAATCCTGTTATTTGTTTTGTCTGTAAATATTTTCCAGGTTTTGCCGTCTGCAGAGTATTCAATCCTGTACTGATAGTAATAACTTGCAAACTCAAACTGAGTCGTGACTCTTTTGATTTTCTGTACTTTGTTAAGATCGACTGTCAGGTATTGAGGGAAAGTGTTGTCAGCAGCTTTCCACATCGTGGAGTTATTATTGTCTGTAGCAAAAGAAGGTTTGTACTGATAATCATACTCTGATGACTTCAAGTAATATGATGATGAAGCCGAAGTTTTTGCCATATAAGCAATGTCATCAGGAACATCCGATTTTATAAAATTGGGAATGCCTTTATGTGAAGGCACAACAGCCTTGATAGTGGAGTCGTTTTCAAAAATCATACTGTCAATGCAAACCTGACGGGACATACCTCCTGCAGTAAATGGATAATCATGTCTGTGATACACTATATAATAGTCGTTATTGTTCTTCAGCACCGAGTGATGACCTGGTCCGTGCACAGATTTGTCTGCTTTTGTCTTTAAAACAGGGTTGTTTAATCCCGGTATAAATGGTCCCCAGGGGCTATCTGAATATGAATATCGTACATTATAGGTTTCATCATGGCAAGATGCACCTGAGTACATAAGGATGTACTTGTTGTTCCTTTTCAGCATGTATGCTGCTTCAAAAGGTTCAGGAGTCTGGGTAAGCGGGATATTTTTTGAATCAAACATCTTTGACATGGTTTTATTATCAAGCTGACCTACTGCATATCCGCCATTATAATGAACCCAGGTGCCCCAATAAGCATATATCTTACCATCATCATCTTTAAAAAACTGCGCATCAAGTGAGGGGAAACCATTCCTCGGATAACCATTCTTAATCACAGGCGTATCATCCTCATGAAGTTTATTCCATGGCCCGTAAGGAGTATCAGATACATAACCATAAATATTACACCCTGCCTGGCAATTACCGAAATATAAATAGTATGTGCCATCATCGCCTTGTATTATATCCGGTGCCCAGAAGTTTCTCAGATTTACGGAAGATAGTGAAGGGATATCCATTGTGTAATTGTACCAGTTCTGAAAGTCTTTGCTGTACCATAAAGTTGGTGCTCCTGATGCTAGCATTTCGTTATCAGTTGTGGCATATATGTAATAAATGTCTCCGAATTTGACTATAGTAGGGTCAGCAAAATATCCGGGGATTAAAGGATTGGCTGCTCCGGGTGAAGTAGGGTAGAAAGTCTTTTGAGCAAATGTTACAGTCAGGGAAAGTGTAAACAATAAAAAGGCAATAAGACGTCTCATTTTGAAATGTGCTTTAAATTAAGGTTTTAAAAGGGTGCAGAGATTAACTCAGTTACTGTTTCAAATGTATGAATAAATTCCCAACTGAAATAATGTGGATAATTTTAATAATTTTGCACCAACAAGCGACATGGCTTTTAAACAATATGTATTTATTTAAAACGTTGGTAAACAGGTTTATAAACCTTTTATTAAAAGACAATTTCAAAAAATGAAGATGAAATTTCTACTCATTCCAATCCTAACCGTATTGTGCTCGGGTTTTAATCATGCCTTTGCCGGATTAAACGGGAATATATCAAGTACCAGTGACAATAGTATTTCCTTTCCGGTACCTGACAGAACCGTAACTTTCAGCATTTCTGATACAGGAGAATATAAACCTATCACATGGGGGTTGGATCTTGCCTGGCTTAGTGAAGAAAATATTCGTCGTGGGATAGGATTTATGGGTAAGGAGAGAGTTGATGTCATCAGGTCTTCTTTTACTCCGACTTCTCCCATAGTAGACGGGAAGCTTCAGACACAGGAAATGAGTTGGCTAAATCAGCGATTGAATATAATAAAATTACTTGGCCCTGAAACCAAAATAGTCTTAAACTGTGATCATCCATCGGTCAACTCATGGTTCATTGGCAATGCTGTCAGATGGGCTGAATTAATTGATATTACAGCCAGACTTCATCAGGAACAAGGTCGTAAAGTAATTACGGTTTCACCATTTAATGAACCTGATTACGGATGGGGACAGGGTACTCAAACTGATTTTTATAATATAACGGGCGAATTAAAAAAGAATCCCCGCTTCGACAGTATTCGTATTTGCGGAGGCAATACTTTAAATACTGATCAGGCTTTACCATGGTATAACGCTTTAAAGTCCAGGCTTGACGAAGGCAATACTCATCAACTTGCCGGAAGTTTTGATAATTATGCTAATTTCTATAAAGCTGTACGTGCCAACGGCGATCATGCCACAAATGATGAGTTGCATAATGTGATGGAGGCAATGGTTGGCGTTGAGTATGGTATGCAAACTGGTATCTGGTGGGGAACTGCCGAATATGCTCGTGGAGAGTTTGTGAAAGCAAGTGATGGCAGGCGTTTAGGTTATGCTGAGCATCGCCCCAACTGGACAGCTGCTTCTGTATACAGATCTCCTGAAGGTAAAGTTCAGGCTTTTGGCGGTACATCAGAGCGTCAGGCTGCAACAACGACATACAGTTATATTTCGAGAGACAGAGATGTTTATTTTGATGGTAACGGACCACAAAGGGAATATTCCCTGACTTTGCCGGGTGGAACAGGTTATCAGGTAGGTCAGACTAATGCCGAAAGGGTGGTTAATATTTCATGGGGTGCAGATATTCAACCTGTTATTAACGGGAAATATCTTCTTGTCAACCGGAATAGCGGTAAAGTTATTGAGGTTGCCGGTGGTTCGACAGGCTCTGGAGTTAATATAAGACAAAATGCAAGCATCGGAGTTGCTTATCAACAATGGAATGTGGTACCGGTGGATTCAAAAATCGGAGGTGATTTCAGCTATTTTCTTATTACAGCTGCGCATAGTGGCAAATCTATGGATGTTTTAAACTGGTCATTATCAAATAATACAAATATAATCGTTTACGATCTTGCTAAAGGAACCAATCAGCAATGGTATCTTGAATATGTTGAAGATGGATGGTTTCGCATAAGAAGTCGTTTCAGCTCTAAATGTCTTGACGTTTACAATTCCAGTACGGCAAACGCAATAAATATTGTTCAAAATGACCCGAAAGATTCAAAAAGCCAACAATGGAGGTTGGTTCCTGTTAGTAATCCTGTTGAGTTTGTTGCCCCTGCTGCTCCGCTTAATCTTGTTTCAACTGCCAATGCTTCATCTGTCAGGCTTGATTGGTCTGCCAATACTGAAAGCGATTTATCAGGTTATAATGTTTACCGTGCTGATACTTCTGGTGTTTCATACAATACAATCGCGCGAAATGTAAAAAACACATTATTTATAGATAATACCGTTGAAACCGGTAAGCAGTATTATTACAAAATTAAAGCATTTGATAAATCACTGAATTCTTCTGACTATTCAAATGAAGTGAGTTCTGCTTCGGTTGGAGGAAATGACATGATAACTCATCTGGCCTTTGAAGGAAATATTCTGGATAGTACAATTAATTTAAATCATGGTGCAACTTTTGGAGGAGCGACATTTGTTGATGTAAATTCAACGAATAAAGCACTGTCATTGAATGGCACTGACGGTTTCGTCCAACTGCCTGCAAATGTTGCAAATCATGAAGATGTATCTGTTACTGCGTGGGTAAAATGGAATGGTGGTGCAAATTATCAGCGTATTTTTGATTTCTCATATGATCAAAATAATTACATGTATTTGACTCCCAAGAACTTCACGAAGCAAATGGTTTTTGCGATTAAAAATGGTGGCACTGAACAAAAAATCATGACTACTGCATTGACTGCCGGTAAGTGGGCTCATGTGGTTGTAACTCTGGGTAAAACAGGTGCTTCGATGTATGTAGACGGCGTTAAGGTAGCTCAATCAAGTACTATGTTAATCAAACCCATGGATTTTAAGCCAATGCTCAACTATATTGGTCGTGGTTATTATGTTTCTGCCTTGTTTGGGGGTAATATTGATGATTTCAGGATATACAATTATTCATTAAGCTCTGATGAGGTTTCAGCTTTGGCAAAATCTGTACCTGACGGATTGAAAAATCCTGAATTTTCAGATAAAGATATTATAATGTGGCCTTTGCCTGCAAAAGATGTACTGAATGTCAGATTCGACAATGCTAACTCTCAATTGCCTGCAGAGTTGTCTGTTTATGATTTAAACGGCAGACTTGTTATTAATAAACAAGTTTCAGGAAGTGAAACCACATTAAATATTAAAGACTTTAATCCGGGACTATATTTTATCAGACTTACTGTTAATCATGTAAGTACATTCGGAAGATTTAATGTTGTGAACTAATTTATAACTCAATTTGTTATAGTTTAAATCTAATATCCCGATTATGGATTACCAATTTAAAACCAAAGACGAATTAATCAGAGAAATAAGATTTTTAAAAAATCAACTGGAGTCAAATGATATATCAGTTGAAGGAAAGTTTATGGATATTTTCGAATATTCCATGTCTGGCATTTCGATAACTACTTCTGATGGTCTTAGGATTACGAATCAATCTTATTGTAATATTTTTGGTTATACTGAAGATGAACTGATCCGAATGACATGGCAGGATTTGACTTACCCTGATGATATTCAAGAAAGTCAAAAATACATTGATGATTTATATTCAGGACTGATTGATTACGCCAAGTGGGAAAAAAGGTATTTACACAAGGATGGCAGGATTGTTTGGGCTGAGATCACAGCGACTGTCAGAAGAAATGAATTAGGAGATTTTTTATATCTGTTGACAATAGTTAATGATATCACAAGACGTAAGGAGGCCGAGAATTCTCTTAAGAGAAGTGAAGAGTTATTCAGGATATTTATGCTTAATCTTCCTGCTGCTGTTTTTATTAAAGACAATGAAAGTAATTTGGTCTACGCCAATCAATACCTTATAGATTTATTCGGATGGAAAGATTCTGTTGGAAAAAACACTGCAGATTTACTTCCTCAGGAAATGGCGGAAGCTATGATTGCTGACGATCAAAGAATTATTGAGAGTGGTTCTGAAGTGATTCATGAGAAAGTCACTGATATTAATGGGAACGAATATTTCTTTGAAACTCATAAATTTCCATTCAAGGTTGGAAATGAAATCATGCTTGGTGCAATTTCTGTTGATGAAACCTCAAGAGTTCTCACCGAAATGAATCTGGCAGAAAGTGAAGAAAGATTCAAACTTTTACTCAATTCTACAGGAGAAGCTATTTATGGATTGGATATCAATGGCAACTGTACATATTGTAATGATACCTGTATAAATCAATTGGGATTCAAATCTGCTGATGATTTGCTTGGTAAGAACATGCATTATCTTATACATCACAAACATAATGATGGTACGCCATTCGATGTGCATGAATGTGCAATTTTCAAAGCTTTTCAAACCGGGCAAAAAGCTCATGTTGATGATGAAGTTCTCTGGCGTGCTGACGGGAGCAGTTTCCCTGCAGAGTATTGGTCTTACCCCCAGATAAGAAACGGGGAAATAATTGGAGCTGTCGTTACCTTTTTGGATATTACCGAAAGAATAAAAATATTGGATACTTTAATGCAGAGTGAGTTACAACTGCGTGAATTAGTTGCAACTAAAGATAAGTTTTTCTCTATTATTGCCCACGATCTTAAAACCCCATTCAGCAGCATTCTTGGTTTCAGCGATCTGATGATTGATAAAGTGAAGAACAAAGAATATGAGGTTGTAGAAAAATATGCTGAAATTATTCAGACCTCTGCTAACAGAGCTGATGCATTACTTACTAATTTGCTTGAATGGTCGCGCGCTCAGTTGGGCAGGATGGAGTATAATCCTGAACATGTTGATCTTTGTGAGTTGTTTAAAGACACAGTAAACCTTATAAGCGATTTTGCTCAGCAAAAATCTGTAACACTCAAAACTGATATTCCAAAATTTGCATTGGCATATATTGATAAGACGATGATTAATTCAGTCATCAGAAATTTGATTACCAATGCAATAAAATTTAGTTACCCGGGAGGTGAAGTCTGTTTAATATTAGAAGCTGATAAAGATGATTACATAATCAGTGTTAAAGATAATGGCGTTGGTATAAGACCTGAAGATGTAAATAAGTTGTTTCGTATAGATGAAAGTATAACCACCAAAGGCACCTGCAATGAAACCGGAACAGGTCTGGGACTTATTTTATGCAAGGAGTTTGTTGAAAAAAACAACGGTAAAATCTGGCTTCAATCTGTGCCTGGCGAGGGTTCGGTTTTTACGTTTACTCTACCAAAAATTTAATAATAAAGAGCATTTTTTTATAAACGCTTTTTGTACAATAAGAATCATTCAAACTTGTAATCTCACTTTATCCTCCCGGATGAATTATTGAATCTAAATCTGTTGTTGATTGCATATGATGGGTTGAGTATGCAAACCAGCGGTATTTCATACCATCTGAAGCCGTTTTTGCTCATTTTTAGCGTTGCAACGTGACAAAGTTCACCTACGATAATGCCCACAAAAGGTGTTGTAATCAAATCCTGTATGCTGGGTTGCTCCATTCCTGCTTCGTAAACATATTCCCAAATCAAAGACTGTCCAATGCAAAATAGCGACGATTGCAGGACTGTAGCTCCCTGTGATCTCATCGTGTTGTAATAAAAACCACCCTGATAGGGATGTCCTATATAATTGACAACAAACATATCGTCATCAAATACCGGCGGCTCAGTATAAGATCTGTGATATTGTTTTTTCATCGCAGGAACATTGAATTTTGCCGGCACATCCCATTTACTTATAGATTGAGGTACTACCAGGATCCATCCTGTAACAATCACATCATAACCGATAGTATAGTTGATTGCTCTGCCAAGTTTATTCAAAAAGCTTTTGTTTTGCAGATTAACTCCCGGCATATAATCATCAGGAGAATTCTTCTTTAGCAGGAATGAATTTGTTTTGAAACCATGAGACAGTGTTTTCTCATTTATTGAAGTGATTTGAGGATCAGAGTTTGTAATAAATGAAGAGTCAATCCTTGTATTTATTATATACGATGCGGTATCCAGAATTAAGGTTTGACTTATCTCTTGCGAAAAGATAAGACATGGAAAACAAAACAATACTAATAACAGAAAGCTCCCCGGTGTTTTCATTACTTTTATTATTAAATTAAGGCTATATGGAACGTCTAATGTCTAATTCTCAGATTTAATTATTATCGTTGATGTTTGTAAACCTTCTGAGCTTACTTTAAGTTTAATTGTTCCGGTTTCATGCTTACTTTTAATTACAACAAGAGCACGGCCTTTCCATGCGTTTCTTTTATTTGTTTTGTAAGGAGACGGGTCTTTAAGGTTGGCGTTGTCCACTCCGGCAATTTCTCCCGGTCCTTCAATACTGAATTCGAGTTCGTTATCAGCATTCGTTTGTAAGATTCCTTTTTCATCAGTTATTTCAACTGTTATATATGAAAGGTCCTGGCCGTCTGATTTTATTTTTTTGCGGTCTGCTGTCAGCCTGATTCGGGATTCTTTTCCTGCAGTCTTTAATATTGTTGAAACCATCTCTTTGCCATTTTCAACTCCGACAGCTTTTATGGTTCCCGGCGAATAGGGAAGAGTAAATACTGCTTTGTATTCCTGTTCTTTTGTGATGGATTTGGTTTCGACAAGTTTGTTGTTCAGATATAAACTGACATAAGGATATTTTGAATAGACTTCCACCTGAATATCTTTACCTTCATGACCGGGCCATGTCCAGCTTTCCCACGTAGGCCATACTGACCATAGGGTTTCTTTGATTTCCTGATTCTGAGGATTAGGTTCGCGAACAGCCATGTATAGTTTTTCTTTTCCATCGTAAAGCATATCACGATAATGTGATATTGGCTTCCTCCAACCTGTCAGATCAATATCGCCGCAGTATGCTCCATGCCACGGGAAATGTGGTTTCTCCCAATGTTGTCCTCCTGGTTCAGAAGGTTGATAATAATACCTGCCGATACCTGATTCTCCCAGATAATCAATAGCTGTCCAGACAAAATCACCTGTTATATATTTGTTTTCCTGAACAAGTTTCCAGTTGGCAAAAGCATCGCTGGGATAGGACTCTGTTTGCATTATTACTCTTGAAGGGACACGTTTATGGTCGGATATTGCCCGGTGTAACTGATAATTATAACCTCCGATATCATGAACTGCAAACAACGTATCAAATATTGACCAGTCATCGTCCCATGTTGTCATTGCAGATGTGACAGGTCTTGTGTTATCAATCTCAAGTATGTTGTTTTTGAGCATGGCAGCAGTTTCTATAGCCTCATGTTTTTTGCGTTCAATAATTTCATTTCCGATACTCCAGATTACAACTGATGGATGATTGCGGTCACGGAGTACCATTGACTGAACGTCCTTCCTGCTCCATTCATCGAATACGACAGAGTAATCGAAAGTGTTTTTGCTTTCTCTCCATCCGTCAAATGATTCATCAATCACAAGCAATCCAAGTCTGTCACAGGCATCAAGAAATGCTTCAGATGGTGGATTATGAGATGTTCTGACAGCGTTGAAACCAGCAGCTTTCAGAAGTTCTACTCTTCTGGTTTCAGCCCTGTCATATGCAGCAGCTCCAAGGCATCCATTATCATGATGGACGCAGCCTCCGTTAAACTTAATTTCTTTTCCATTTAGCAGAAAGCCTTTTTGAGAGTTG
The DNA here is from genome assembly GCA_964502355.1 of uncultured Bacteroidales bacterium. Classification (GTDB taxonomy): domain Bacteria; phylum Bacteroidota; class Bacteroidia; order Bacteroidales; family UBA1402; genus UBA8389. The sequence continues at coordinate 17,498 of CAZCWK010000016.1, read as the reverse complement.
TATGAAATACTTCTTATACCAAAAGTTGTATTCGTCTTATCAATAGAAATGCCGTCTTTAACCAAATGTATTATAGCATTATATAGATCCGGAGTCTCTGGTGACCAGGTTGCCGGGAAGTTGATCTCAATATTTTGAGTGATTTCTTTTTTAGTATGTGCATCAAGTATGATTGTCTGTTTGTCACTGTTTACTGCATTTGCATACATGCTGTATCCGATACCTTTGCGGCTATTATTTTCTTTATCCGTACTTATAACCGGCTTGAGCTCAGTCAGGAGAGTCAGGTTTTCGACATTACCGGTTTCATTGCTGATTATCGTTTTTATTTCTATAATTGCCCTTGAACCTGATAGTTCTGTTGTGTTAACGGCTATTCCCCAATGATCCACGTGAACCGGATTTGTTACTTCCATCCAGACATGTCTGTAAATGCCTGAGCCACTATACCATCTGCAATTTTTTTGTTTTGAATTATCAACTTTAACAGCTATTGTGTTCCGGCTGCCGTAATTCAGGTATGGAGTAATATCATATCTGAACGAAGTATAACCATATGGGTGAAACCCTATTGATTTACCATTTATAGATACTTCGGAGTTCATGTATACTCCTTCGAAATAAATTGATATTTTTTTGTCTTTCAAATCAGCAGGGACCAGGAAAGACTTTCGGTACCATCCGATCCCTGCCGGGAAATAACCCCCGTCATTGCCCATAGGGTTTTTTAAATCAATAATTCCTTCTATGCTCCAGTCGTGAGGAAGATCCAGTTTCCTCCACCCGCTGTCATCAAAATTATCTTCTTGAGCATCCGTAAAATCTCCGGCTGAAAACTTCCATTCGTTGTCAAACAACTGTTTCCTTCCGGCAGAGATGTTGTTTTCTGAAAATGAAACCTGACTTGTCGTAAAAAATAAAAGGATGGTAGTCAGTATAAATATTATGTTTTTCATATGTTATTTTTAATCTTTAACACTAAGGCCATATGGTACGCCGCATGCCAAAAATATCATTGACTTGGACGTTTTGTATAAGCATGCTCGTTTCATATGTTGATGCCGCTTTTTCCTGTGTGCTAAAAATGGAATAGTTTATTCCTCAAATTTATCAATTTTTATCCTGTATGCACAACGCCTGTCACCATTTACTGTGTGATCAATCCTTTCAAGCCTGACTTCTCCCAGCAGTCTTTTGATATTTTCAAATTCAGATTGACAAAATCCCTGATTCTGAGTAGCAGCAGCACAAATAGGACAATGATTTTCAATGAAATAATAATCATCATCCCGCTTAATCCATTCAGCCATATATCCTTCATCTGACCTCGCTTTTGTAAAGCTATCTATTTTTTGTTCAATGTTTTCTGCTTCTGAAAGCAGGCTTTGATATCTCAGGTAATCTCTTTCTCTCTTTGCATCCACTATTTTGTGAAGAGCGTCTTCTCCAAGTAAATCCCGGATTGATTTAATTAGCTGAACGGATAAAGCTGCATGATTATCAGGGAACATAATATCTCCTTTTTTTGTAAGGTGATACAATATTATTGGTCTGCCAACTCCTTTTGCAATTGATTCAGCTTTGACGAAACCATTTTCTTCAAGTTTTAATAAATGCAATCTCATTCCTTCTCCAGTCATTCCAAATTCTTTTGCTAATAAGGCTGCAGATTGTGGACCATTCATTTTCAGATACATAAGTATCTTTTCGGGATTTTTTTCGGGTTGCATAATATTTTTTTTAAAATAAACCAAGTAAACGCTTGTAATATTCAACAAAAGTAGTATATTTGTATCAAACAATCAAAGTTTACAGCTATGATACTTAAATTATTTTTATTAGCTAACATTTTAAACGTTACAACTATGTCACATACATTACCAAATTTACCATATGCATATAATGCACTCGAGCCATATATTGATGCACAAACAATGGAAATCCATCATACAAAACATCATCAGGCTTACATAACAAATCTTAATAATGCCGTAGCAGGTACAGAAGCTGAAGGAAAAAGTATTTTGGAACTTGTAAAAAATGTAGATAAATATTCAGTTGCAATACGAAATAACGGTGGAGGACATTGGAATCATTCATTTTTTTGGGAACTACTTTCTCCAAACGCAGTAAAGTCTCCTTCAGGTGAACTATTGGAGAAAATTGAAAAAAAATGGGGAAGCCTTGACAAATTTAAAGAGGAGTTTGGTAAAGCTGCATTAAGCAGATTCGGATCTGGCTGGGCTTGGCTTTGCCTTGAAAAGGATGGATCTCTTGAAATATGTTCAACTGCAAATCAGGATAATCCGTTGATGCCCGGAGTCGGTTGTGAAGGTGTACCTTTACTTGGACTTGATGTATGGGAACATGCATATTATTTGAAATATCAAAACCGCAGGGCTGATTATATAAATGCTTTCTGGAGTGTTCTTGACTGGAATGCAGTTGAAAAAAATTATAAAGAATCAAAATAAAATAAGTTTTCAGGGTTTATAAATACTTTTTTGATTTGTAAAAATAGATTATGTTGTAGTTTTTTTTGGAATGAGGGTGCTTCCTTTTGTAAGGCGGCACCCTTTTATATTATTTTAATAGTGTAATAGTTTTGTTAATAAAAATAATATGTAATTTGGCGGAAGTAAATAAAATCTACGCTATGGATAATATTGAGGCTCTTGAAAAATTGGTTTTGGAAAGCATAAGGAAATCGCAGAATAATTTGATTTTTCATGAGAAGTTATTTGAAGATAATTCAGGTCTGCCTTGTGGTAAAAACAATTTCCTTTTTTTTATTAAACCTGAGATTACAGCATTCTCAGAAAACACAGATCTTGAAAAAATAATTTCCATAATTTTCGACAAACTTAAAGAGTATGGTTTCAGGATACATGATATAAGTATTTTGTCAGGAGAGTATCTTGAAAAGTACAACCTGATTGAACAACATTACGGAGTTATTGCACATATGGCAGAAAATCCGTTAAGATATATGACTGAAAAAGCAGCTGAAAAATTTAAAGAAATTTACGGAGTCGATCATTTGAGTGTGAAATTATTTGGTGGAAACCAAATGCTTAAGGAGTATCCTTTTTTTAATTATCATTCACTTGATTGTCTGTGGCAAAACAACGAGAATTTAAAGCTTGCAGGAGGTACTTATGTTGAAAAAATTCGTATTGACCTTGAGACTTTATATCTTATTAACGGTTTCAACCCAAGGCAGTTAAAACACTTTACCGAAAAAGGGAGGTGCATAGTTACGATGAATATTTCAAACGATATATCATGGAAAGTGGCGCGAAATGATTTTGTTGGTGCTACGAAACCTCAGAATGCAAACCCGGGAAGTTTAAGACGTGAGTTTCTTGACAGAAAAGAGGAACTTGGTTTAGCTGAGGTTTCGCAGAGTTATAATGGAGTGCATCTTTCTGCCGGTCCTGTTGAGGCTTTTGTTGAGCTAAGAAGATTTTATAATGAGTATGTAAATTGTAAATGCAGGGATATTGCTGAAGATTTGCCTTTTGGGAAAGCTTTGAAAAATACTTTTGGCTATATACCCGAAGAAGTGCTGGATAATACTGTTCTCGACATAGATGGTCATCACGTTTCAGTTTTTGATCTAACTGAAGAAACCGAGTCAGATGAAGCGTTGGCATTATTGAAGAAGCATTTAATGTAATTGAAGATTTTATTTTAAGTAACTTAAAATCTGTTATGGAATATTAAATTTCCTCGCCGCTGTTTGAAAGGATCTTAGATTTAGTTTAGGAATAAATCATTTTGCGTAAAACCTCCAGCTGAACAAAAAATCGTAACTCTGAAACTCTAATTAAAAATAAAAAATATGAGAAAAATTATTTCGTCTTTATTATTGTCCTTCATTTTGCTGAGCAATGCTTTTGCTCAGGATTATCCTTCAAAGGAAATAAAAAGTGATGTGACAGATGTGACTGTATTTCTTGAAGGAGCACAGGAAACCAGAAAGGTTGATGTTGATTTGTTGCCGGGAAAGACGATGCTGAAATTTATTGGATTGTCTCCGTTTACAGATGCTAAAAGTGTACAGGTTAAGGCTGATGGTGATCTGACTATACTGACCGTTAATCATCAGCAGAATTTCCTGAGCAAGAATGAGAAGTCTGAAGAAGTTAAAGGCCTTGAAGCTAAAATTAAAGATGTCAATGATAAAATAAATCTGGAAAATACTTATCTGGGAATTATTGATCAGGATATCGATTTTCTCACAAAAAACAGTAGTTTAGGTGGTAAAGATGAGGCGCTTACAGTTTCAACCCTTAAGGAAGGTTCTGAATTTTTCAGTTCAAGACTGACAGCACTGAAGCTTAAGGAAATCGAAAGAGGGAAGACATTGGAAAGCCTTAACCGACAATTAATTGATTTGTCAAATCAAAAATTGAACCTTACCTCAAAAAAAGAATACGCAACAGGAGAAGTTTTTGTACTGGTTGATGTTAAAAAAGCAGGCAAATATAATTTTGAGCTTACCAATCTGGTTTCTAATGCAGGATGGTATCCATCATATGACATAAGAGCTAACAATTTAAAAGACCCGGTTCAGATAGTTTACAAAGCAAATATCAGACAGGACACAAAAACAGACTGGAAAAACGTCAAATTGAAACTTTCTTCATATAATCCAACTGTTTCTGGAGTTGCTCCTGAATTAAACCCCTATTTTCTGGATTATGGTCTGATGCCTCCTGCTTATGGGAAAAATATTACAAGTATAAGTGGCAGGGTTACAGATAATAACAATGAACCGCTGCCCGGTGCTACTATTAAGGTTGAAGGAAGTGGTATTGCAACAGTTGCAAATGCACAGGGTTATTATAGTCTGACATTACCTGCATTTGCAAAACAGATTTCGGTTTCATTTATTGGTTATTTACCCAGAACCGTAGGTGTTAATGGCTCTGTTATAAATGTTTCATTGCAGGAGGATGCTGCAAAATTGCAGGAAGTTGTAGCAGTTTCATATGGTGCAAAAAAAGAAAATGGTGTTGATATTGCTGATCTTGAAGAACATAAAGTTATGTTGGCAGAAAACCCGGTCAGGGGACTGGATATTAGATTGCGTGGTGCATCAGCTCTTCCTCAGGTTGCAAAAGCCCAAAAACAGGTTTCTGTTGACTTCTCTATTAAAAATCCATATACAGTCAGAAGTGACAACAAGATAGTTTCTGTTGATATGTCATTGCTGGATGTTCCTGCTGATTATATATATTATTGTGTACCGAAACGCAATAAGGATGCATTTCTTATGGCAAAGATTAAAGACTGGGAGCAGTATGATTTTCTTGAAGGTGAGGCAAATGTATTTTTTGAAGATACGTATGTAGGCAAAACAATCCTCGATATAAGTAATGCCGGAGACACTCTTAGTCTTTCACTTGGCAGAGATAAAAATATCAGCGTCAATCGTGAAAAAGTTAAAGATTATTCTTCAAAACAGTTTATCGGTAGCAAACAGGAAGTTGTTCGTGACTGGAAGACAACTATCAGAAACAACAGGTCTGAAAAAGTAAACATGATAATACTTGATCAGGCACCGGTTTCAACAAATCAGGAAATCGAAGTTAATGTTCAGGCTTCCGGAAATGCAGAAAAAAATCCGCTTAATGGTGAAGTTAAATGGAACATTACTGTTGATCCCGGTAAAACACAGGAACTAGGGCTGAAATATTCAGTCAAGTATCCTAAGAACCGGGATTTGGTTATTGAATGATAAATACTAAATATATTTAATTGCAGAGGGTAGTTGTAAATCAACTACCCTCTGTTAATATACTCCATTTATAAACTGTTTAAATTGCACACATCTGAGTTCGACTTTCTAATGCTTAAAAGTCTTTCGTGCAACTTTAAAACCGTATACTCCTGATAAATTATTTTGTAGTATTGAGCGCTTTTTCCGGTAAAACAGGCTTGTTTGTGCCCCACCATTTAAACCATCGTTTGTAATCTACATAAGGAAATATGCTGTTTGTTACAACAGTATTGGCAGATTTGTCGCCCAGTAAAAACTTGTCAATAAAAGCAATAAGTTCAGGTTGCTGATCCTGCGGCAGAACACAATGACCGTGCCCACCTCTTATTGTGAAACCGCAACGATCTTCAATCCCGAAAGTTTTCCATACTTCTCTTGCTGCTTGAATTGAAACATAACCAGACTCATCAGCCAGCCATACGTAGTCAGGATTACCATAAAAAAGTAATGCACGGGGGGCAATCATGGCACAAAGTTCGTGGTGATCCATTGGTAATCTGGAAACGTTTTCATCGCGGAACTTAAATAAATCTTCGCTGAACCATTCATGACTTGTAGCACCCAGCTTCTCAACTTTACCTAAAGTCTCTGAAACCCTCCATGATGCGACTCCACCACCACCGGATTCCTGTGCTATAGTAAGAGCTATTCTCTCATCAAACGCACCGGCGATTAAAGCCATTTTCCCGGCATATGAGCAACCTGAGACTGCAATGTGCTTAAGGTCGATTGGCAGGGTGGACCGGCATAATTCAAGACCATCAATAATACGGCTTATTCCCCAGGCCCAGGCACTATATTGTCCGCTATTGTCAATATTGAATTCAGGATACATCTGGTAATATGGGTCATTATTACTTGGTTTATAATATGTCGTTACCTGATTATGGGAGAATGTAATCTGAGCAATGTTTCTTTCAGTGAAAATACCGGTAGGTAAGCTTCCTGTTCCTCTGTTAATACCTATTATAGCGGGAAAAGGACCTTTTCCTTCAGGTAAAACTACAGCAGCAGTTATTGTCAGTTTCCTGCCGTTTCTGGTTATTTCAACTGTTAGTTTACCATCTTTAAAATCAGCTGAGATTGTGTCAGGTTTTACAGGTTTCAGACCAATTTCATAATGTTGTATTTCCCATCCGATTTCAGCTCTGCGTTTGCTCCAATCCTTAAATTTCACAGATCTGGCTTTTTTGGCATTTGTCCATGTTAAAGGGTTGGTCGCTGACCACATAAAAGGATCTGTAAGCGGTTCAATTTTAGGGAGTTCTTCAGGTGCAGGCAATGCAGGCTTTGCAAATGCAGCACCTGTATTTTCAACATTATAAACCAGTGGTGGTTCTTTTGCATTAATGTTTGAAACCATAACAGTTGATAAAATCAATGAAACAGCAATTGTTTTTAAGGTGGTGATTTTCATTGGAGTATGTTCATTTGGAATGACTGCCTTAGTCCGGCAAATCTGTGTGACCGGTGTTTATCGTAAATATTGTGTTTTATTTTGTTGTCTCAATGTAGTTTTCTTTATAATCATCAAGTCTCCAAAAGTCCTTCATATTTTCAAGAGCCTTTGGATTTACTTTCAGATTTCTGGGAACAACGTTTTCAACACCTATCTGTGAGGTAGATTTACCGTTCAGTATATCTGAAGCCATGTTTCCGGCAATTTTGCCTACTTCAACATATTCAGCGCCAACTCCAAAAAGTGTGTTTCCGATTATCTTATAAGGATTATTTGTAAACAAAGGAATTTTTGCTTTTCCGGCAGCATTTATAAGCTGGTCAATAGCTAATTCTACAACATTATCACCGCCAAGCCATATTGCTTCAACACCTTTGGCCGATAAAGCCATAGCTCTTTCAAGAACTTCAGTCGAGCTTTCAACACTGGTTTCAACAAGCTCAATACCAAGATCCTGGCATTTAGTCCTTGCCAGATTCACGCAGGCTTCAGAGCATGTTTCGCTCGGACACCACACAGTGCCGACTTTTTTCATATCCGGTTTCATCTTAATAGCAATATCAAATGCCAGTTCGACCGGTTGAAATGTTCCAATTCCAACAAGATGTTTAGGGTGCTGATCAGGTTTGGGACCTGTAATACCTAAACCTGAAGCAATAGGATCAGTCACCGTACAAAATACCTGTATCAGTTTACCTTTTTTATTTGCGTTTGCCATTACCTGGGTAGCCGGTGTGCTTATTGTAATTACCATGTCAAACTTTCCGTTTACAATGTTATTGGCAATCATATTTGCCGTTGCCATATCACCTTCGGCGGAAAACCTTTTAATTTCACAATTCTGATTATCAATAAATCCTTTGGCACTTAATGCTTCAATAACTCCTTTTTCGGATTCGTCAAGAGCTACTCTTGAAGCCATTTTAAATATTGCAATCTTTTTAAAATCCTTTTCCGGATTTCCTTTTCGGTTGTTAAGATCGAGCATCAGTAATATGCCTGAACACAGCAGTATTGCAATTATGGCACGAAGTATTTTATTTAGTTGCATTTGGACGAAGTATTAATCATATATAATTTTCCGATAAAAGATTTGCAGCAGCAGGATCTATACTTTCCTTTCTTCTTATCTCATCAAAAAGATTTAAAAGATCATTGACCTTAAGGCGTTTTTTGTCTTCGCCTCTGAAGTCATACGCTATTTGTCCCTGATGCATCATGATGATTCTGTCACCCAGATTTACTGCCTGTTGCATCGAGTGGGTGACCATTAATGTAGTCAGATTATCAGCAGAAATAACTTTTTGCGTGAGATCAATAACTTTCGCGGCTGTCTTTGGATCAAGAGCCGCTGTATGTTCATCGAGCAAAAGCAAACTTGGTTTAATTGCTGTTGCCATCAATAGTGTGAGTGCTTGTCTTTGACCTCCTGATAACTTACCAATCGGGTTTCCCAATCTGTCTTCAAGTCCCATGTTGAGAGGTTTGACCATTTCAATAAATTTCTTACTTGTTGAAACCGGTAAACCCCAGCCTAATCCTCTTTTCTTTCCTCTTTTTATGGCAAGAGCAAGATTCTCTTCGATTGACATATTAGGAGCAGTTCCGCTAAACGGATTCTGAAAAACCCTGCCTATAAGTTTCGCACGTTCATACTCTCCCCACTTGGTGATATCTGTACCATCAATACTAATATTGCCTTCATCAACAATAAATGAGCCGGCGATAGCATTAAGCAGGGTAGACTTGCCTGATCCGTTAGTACCAAGTACACAAACAAAACTACCGTCTTCTATCTCAAGACTAACACCCTGAAGAGCCTTTACTTCATTTACTGTAGAGGCATTAAAGGTCTTTTTTATATTATCAATCTTAAGCATTTGCGTTTTTGTTAATGGTAACTTTTTTCTTGTTTTTCATGATATTCGGCAAAATCAGAGCCACGAATACAAAAAGTGCAGTGATTATTTTGAGATCATTCGGATTTAACCCCCATCTTAACGCAATAGCCACAAGCAATCTGAATATTACAGAACCGGCTATTGCACCAATAATTACAAGACCCAGGCTGTTGTCATTAATAATTGATTGTCCGATAATAACGCTCGCAAGACCCCAAACCATCATACCAATACCCATCTGGACATCAGCGAAACCCTGATACTGAGCCAATGTAGCTCCGGCCAGAGCGATGAAACCATTTGAAATGCCTATTCCAATGATTATCATTTTATTAGTATTTACACCAAGAGCCCTTATCATTTGTGGATTGTCGCCCGTTGCACGCATGGCAGTTCCAATATTTGTTCTGAGAAACCACCAGAGCAACAAACCAAAAAGACATATTGCAATAAGACAAAAGAGCATGATGACCAGATCTTTTGTGCCAACTTCCCATCCAAGTACAAAAGTTTTGGATGCTTCTCCAAACAATTTTGCTGACAGGTCTTCAACCCATGTAAACACTGTTGCCTTGTCAAGTAAGGGTACATTACTCTTACCCATGACATGAAGATTGACAGAATAGAGGGCCGTCATTACAAGAATACCTGACAATAATGGATTTATTTTAAATTTAGTATGGATGAAACCAGTGACTGAACCCGCGAAAACACCGGCTAAAAAAGCAATCAGACTTGCTACAAGTGGATTCACACCTGTGAATATCAGAGCTGCAGCAGTCGAAGCTCCGAATGTGAAGGAGCCCTCCGCCGTAATATCAGGAAATTCGAAAACCCTGAAACTTATGAAAATACCCAATGCAAGTAAAGCAAGGATAAGGCCTATTGTAAATGATCCTATTAATAGTGACATGACTTGACCCTTTATTTTTTGTTGATAATCTCTGATGTCCAGCAAATACCGGATTTAAACATACTCTCTCCAATACCATTGATTTCCCTGTTGTCATTCAGTAAATGCATTACATCAAGCATTTCGGATTCTTCAAACAAATATGAAATGGTTTTTTCGTAATCTGTGTTTTCCTTTTGCAGAGGCGTATACGAAAATATAGCAGTATGAGCATGCATGTAAACATTACTGCCTGAACTTACCGGTCTTAAAAAAGGTTTGAACTTTTCATCGGGATCCGTAGATACAATAGCAAATGTTATGCCTGTTGATTTAATGTACGCCGGCTCAGTTGTTAGTTTCATTTTGCTCCTGATTTCAGGAAATACGAAAGGTTTTTCAAAAGAAGCAGGTGATGTTTTGATGCTGGCTCCGACGAAACCACAACTTTCAGCTATCATGAGCATTGAAAAACTTTTGTGTCCACACGTCTCAGCAAGTGCTTCAACTATCCGGCTCAATGATATTGATATTTCTGATTCAGGCCTGAAACTTGTAGAGAATCCAAAATTACCAACAGTACCGATAGAATACAGTACATCTATTTCCGGAATCAGATTACCGGTTTTAGTCATGTAATCCGGTGTTTTGGATGAATCAGAAGGAAGGAACGCTAAGGAGTTACCTAATGAAATGAATTCACCGTAATGCGATTTACATTCTTCAAAATTATTTCCAAAAGCACCAATACCCAGGCCGAAATATGGTTTGTCAAGTTTAATAATATGACTGTCTTCTTTGGTAAAAGAGCAATCCTGTATTTTGCAGGGATTTCCTGTAATTATTAATCCGGATTCTGCTTTTCCGATATCTTTTTTAATAAAGCGAAACCCGGATCTGACACTATCAGGAATTTCTTTGGTTGTTGTTTCCGCAACGACAGGTTTTATTTCTCCTGTGAACATGGTACCCATACCAACCATATCCAAAACCGTCTTTACCCCTTCAGAAAATTTTGAGATACCAAGCTTTCCGGATACATTTTTAAAAGATTTTGCCTGTTTAACAAGTATTCTGATACCTGCCGAACTTAGGAATGAAATGTTTTCGGTATCCAGGTCAACATGATAATTTCCTTCCTGTAAAAGTTCCTTAAGTTTATCGTCCAGATAACCGGCATTATTACCGTCAAGTCTTCCCTGCAGTTTTAGTACGGTATGATCACCTTCTTTTAAAGAAGTAATCGATAAATTGGTTTCCATCAGAGTTTATTTTCTCAGGGATTCAAGGTCTGCGTATATTGAGAATATGCTGCTGAAACCCGAAATATCGAATATCTCTTTAATACCTTGTTGCATTGCATAAAGACTGAATTTACCACCTCTTGACATCATTGTTTTTTGTATTGTAAGAAAGACGCGAAGTCCTGAGCTGCTGATGTAATTTATTTCGCTGCAGTCGAGTATTAAATGTTTTACGCTCTCTTTAAGCAATTCATTTACCGATTTTTCAAAATCGTTATAATTCGTTGTGTCAACTCGTCCTGATACTTTCAGGATTATTTCATCACCCTGTACTGTAGATTTGATTTCCATAATATTAGATTTTTATTTTATTCTTCATTGGTTTTTTTAATCATTATCAATTGGTTTTTTCCGTTAATCCTTTCATACCGGACCTCATTCATCATTTTCTTTATCAGGAAGATCCCCAGACCTCCGATAGGACGATCCTCAATAGACAGACTTGTGTCAGGATCTTCTTTTTGCGTTGGGTCAAAAGGTTTTCCACCATCAATAAGTATCATTGAGAGAGTATCATTTTCGAGTCTGAATTCAAGACCTATTAAATGGACCAGCGTATCATCAAAAGCATAAAAAATAATATTTGATATGGCTTCTTCAAGTACAAGATTTATGGAATACATAAGCTTTACAGGTAGATTCCAGTCTTTCCATAATTGTTCAAGAAAATCTGTTATTCTGAACAACTCCTTAACGTCGTTCCTTACCAAAAGACGTCTGTAGTTATCTGTCTGATCCATGATTTATGATGCTTAACATAGTCAAATCATCCGATTGTAAATACCCGTTCACGTGGAGGGCGATATCATCATTAACAGCTTCAATAAGTTGTTTAGGTTTCATGGTTGAATGATTTCTGATAACATCAATCAGCCTGTCATTTCCGTAAAGTACATACTGAGAGTTTTCAGCCTCGCTTACACCATCTGTGTACATGAAAAGCTGATCACCGGACTCAATAAATGTATATTCATTAAGATATTCATGGTCTTCAAACAATCCTACAGGAATACCCTTCGAAAAATTGAAATAGTCAGCAGATTTGCCCCCCTTTATTAATATAGGTGGATTATGGCCTGCATTGCAGTAATTTAATTTCCCGGTTGTAGTGTCAAGTATACCCAGGAAAAATGTCACAAACATATTTGAATCATTGTTAAGAGATAATGTTCTGTTAATGGATGTGACAATTTCTGCAGCAGATTTATCCTTATCTGCAATGGATCTGAGCAGAGTTCTGGTAACTGCCATAAATAATGATGATGGTATGCCCTTACCGGATACGTCTCCTATTGCAAAGCAGAGTACATGTTTATCAAGCAGGAAAAAGTCGTAAAGGTCTCCTCCAACTTCTCTCGCCGAAACCAAAGACGCAAACAGATCTATTTCAGGTAAATCGGGGAAAGGTGGAAATATATGCGGAATCATACCCAACTGGATTTCCTTGGCAATTCTAAGCTCACTTTCAATCTTTTCTTTGGCTGAAGTGGTTTCTTTGAGGTTTGCTACATAATTTGATAATTCTTTTTGCATGAATTCAAAAGAATCATGCAGCTCTTTCATTTCATCTTCAGTAGTTACAACAGGCAGCTCTGCGTTAAAATCTCCTTTAGCAATAGTTTGTGCTGATTTCGAGAATTTTGAAAGTGGTTTTAATTGGTTTTGTATTATCCTTACTGTGAAAAATACTAGTATTGAAAGTCCCAGAATACCAAGTACGATAATGAAAATATTCAAAGTAAACAAATCTGCATACATCTCATCGTTTGGAAGTACCAGCCCAATAGACCATTTATTTGAAGGCAAATTTATATAGTAAACCGTGACCTTTCCATATTCTTTATGTTTGAATGATAAACTCCCGGTTTCACCATTAATCATTCTTCTTCCTATTTCACGTATTTCAGGCTGTCCTGATTCTTTGGCCATGGTGAAAATGGTCTCATTCATAATGAGTGACTTGTTGGGATTCGTCACATATGTTCCACTTCTGGTTATAAGAAAAGAATAACCTGATTCCAGAATTTTTGTCTGATTAACAATCTGCGTAAGCCAATCAAGAGAAACATCAACGGTAATAATACCTCCAAAAACTCTTTTACCGTTTTTTGTTGTGTAAAATGGTACGGAATAAGTTGATATTAATGCGTTTGCTCCACCGGTATCGAAATAGGGTTCACTCCAGTAAGGTTCCTTCAACGTGGCTGGTATCTGATACCAGTCCATAATAAAATAGTCGTATGCTTCAGAGCCGAGTTGTTTTGTTACAATATTATCACCTTCCCTGTATGCATAGGGTGACCAGAATTTTATGCCTGCATCATATGTATATGGTTCAAATGCTATTGCACTTGCATAAACTTCAGGATTGTTTTGAATCATACTTTTGAGAAAACTATAAATCGAATCTTCAGGTATATTGCCTGTTTCTGCCATCCAGGACAAATTTTCCGGAAGTATTTCAATTGGTTGCAGAGTCTTTTCAATCTTATTGACCATATTCTCGGTAAGCAATCTTGCCTGCTCTAAAGTGTTGCTCCTGATGCTGTGTCTTGTATATGTGTAATAAACAGAAAAAATAACAAGCCATATTATTGTACAAAACAGAAGTATCCTGAAGATAATTCTGTATGACAGGCTGTTTTTGTTGATTTTCAATGTTTTCATGTGTATCTGATTTCGGTGAATTTATTCAGGATTATTTTTACAGAAATCTTCATATCTCATATTCAGGTCTTTGAGATTCGGATCTTTATTGGTTCTGATTATTTGAATAGCCTTATAAAAATCATTTTCAAGAAGTTCTCCTTTTTGTACATTTTTATTCGCAGGCTCAATCATTTCAAGAACTTTTTCAAGCATCCAGCTTTGATGAGCTTTATTATTTGGTAAATGGGCTTTGTTCATTTCCTTTACTACCAGATCGATAGTATAATCTTTGTTTTTTGACGCGTAGTCCCAGCCTTTTAGCGTAGCTTTAAGGAATTTTTCCAGGTCAGTCTTCCTGGTTTTATATATGTTTTCTGTACAATAAAGTCCGTCTTCAGGTATATCAAATCCATAATCTTTAAAAAAGAAAGTATTGAGCTCATCTTCATTGATACCACAGTTTATGATCTGGTCATACTCATTATAATACATCACGGTAAGAGCTTCGACTCCATCCATCAGAAACAAATTGATAGTATTCATGATGGGAACAAATGTTATGTTGTAGTTATTCTGTTTTCTGAATGCATCCGGCACATCCTGAAACCCTGAGCTCCAGATACCAAGTCTCTTGTTGTTAAGGTCTCTGATTTTATCAAGGCCGCTCTTCTTTTTTGTAACCATCATCAGGGCTGAATGTTGTGAGAACTGGCCGACATTTACAAGAGGCATTCCCTTCGCCCTTTCTTTCATGCCGTCAAGCAGAAATGATGAAATCACATCAGCTTTGCCTTTTCTTAAATAATCAAAAGCAGAGGTAGTTGATGAAGGGTGGATGATCTGAACTTCAAGACCAAGCTCTTTGTAGAAACCTTTATCCTGTGCTACATAATATCCGGCAAACTGAGCCTGCGGATACCACTGGGGTGAAAATGTCAGTTTTCTCAGCTGAGCATGGGATGGTAAAATGAAGAGGAAAAAAATTAATAAGACAAACGAAAGTCTTGTTTTTATGGTTAGATTTATCATACTATAAAAAATTAATAAATGATAGTATGGAACGTTGTATATACCTTCTGGTGAACTCACAGACTTACCGGTTTCATCATAATGTAACACATGCCTATGCCGTAAAGTTAAATAAAAATGCTAATTGAATAATAAAAAAAACAGCCTTATTTGTTTTTTATTTTTATAAAGTATTTGTCTAGATTTGCAGCAAAAAAAACGATGAGGTTACTTTATACAATATTGGGTATTCTGTCTCTTAATCTGGGAGTTATCGGGATATTTCTGCCTGTACTTCCCACTACTCCTTTTTTGTTGTTATCTGCAGGGCTTTTTTTCAGAGGCTCAGATAGGTTATATAACTGGCTGATGAATCACAAACATCTCGGACCTTATATCAAAAACTTCAGAGAAAACAAAAGTATACCGCTTAAAGCAAAAATTTATTCGATAAGCCTTTTATGGGTTTCAATATTGATTTCAGTCATTTTCTTTATACCCATTCTTTTTGTTAAAATTTTTCTTCTGGTTATTGCTGTCGCGGTTACCATTCATATATTGAGGTATAAGTCGATGTAAAAATATAAATGGATTCAGATGTACGCATTATCAGCTGTTTTGCAGTGTGTAGAATGAATTTTTATACATTCATTACGGAAATTTTTCAGTAAAACTGTAGGATAACCTTAATAATAATTTCTACCTTTGCATCGTTTTTTTGAAAACTGACAAATCAATTTTTACGCTATATGAAACCATCACACATTGAACATCTGGGTATTGCAGTTAACAGCCTGGAGGAATCAATTCCATTTTTTGAAAAGGTTTTGGGACTTGAATGCTATGCAATCGAAGAAGTCGCCGAACAAAAAGTTAAAACAGCTTTTTTTAAAGTTGGGCAAACCAAAATTGAATTACTGGAATCAACAGATCCAGAGGGTCCTATTGGTAAGTTTCTTGAAACCAGGGGACAGGGAGTTCATCATGTTGCATTTGCTGTAGAAGGTCTGCAGGAAAAGCTTGATATGACAGCCGAAAAAGGTATCAGACTTATAGACAAAACTCCGAGAAAAGGAGCTGAAGGTCTGAATATTGCTTTCCTGCATCCAAAATCCACATGTGGAGTTTTGATGGAACTTTGTGAAAATCCTAACAAATAAATCTAAAATATCTCTTGAAATGAGTACACAACTTACAAAAGTAAAAGAGCTGATTGATTTGCGTGCCCAGGCTCGTTTGGGTGGTGGCGAAAAGGCCATAGAAAAACAACACGATAAAGGTAAATATACCGCTCGTGAAAGAGTTAACATGTTGCTTGATGAAGGTAGTTTTGAGGAATTCGACATGTTCGTTAAACATCGTTGCACAAACTTCGGTCAGAATAAGAAACATTATCTGGGTGATGGAGTTGTAACAGGATATGGTACAATTGATGGAAGACTGGTATATGTTTTTGCACAGGATTTTACCGTTTGGGGAGGATCTTTGTCTGAAACCATGGCTCAGAAAATCTGTAAAGTAATGGACCAGGCTATGAAGATGGGTGCTCCTGTCATTGGTATCAATGACTCGGGTGGTGCGAGGATTCAGGAAGGTATAAATGCTCTTGCCGGTTATTCTGAAATCTTCCAGCGTAATATCATGGCTTCAGGTGTGATTCCTCAGATATCAGGTATTTTTGGTCCTTGTGCAGGTGGTGCTGTTTATTCTCCTGCTTTGACTGACTTTACTCTCATGACAAGAGGTACCTCTTATATGTTCCTTACAGGACCTAAAGTTGTAAAGACAGTAACAGGTGAAGATGTTACTCAGGAACAACTCGGTGGCGCATCTGTCCATTCCACAAAATCAGGTGTGACTCATTTTGCAGTTGATAGTGAAGAAGATGGTATTTCTCTGATTCGTAAACTGTTAGGTTTCCTTCCGCAAAACAATCTGGAAGAAGCTCCTTTACAGGAATGTTCAGATCCGATTGACCGTCTTGAAGATTCATTGAATGAAATTATCCCTGACAGTCCTAACAAACCATACGATATGTATGAAGTTATCGGTGATATCGTTGATAATGGTGAATTTCTTGAAGTACATGCTGATTACGCAAAAAACATAATTGTTGGTTTCGCAAGATTTAACGGACAGTCTGTTGGTATCGTTGCTAATCAACCAAAAATGCTTGCCGGAGTTCTTGACAGTAATGCTTCAAGAAAAGCTGCAAGATTTGTAAG
>CAZCWK010000016.1:0-262 GCA_964502355.1 uncultured Bacteroidales bacterium | reverse complement strand
ATTGGTTGATGTTCCCGGATTCCTTCCCGGAACAGGTCAGGAATATGGTGGTGTTATTCTTCATGGAGCAAAATTGCTTTATGCATATGGAGAGGCTACCGTGCCAAAAATAACAGTTACTCTTCGCAAATCTTATGGTGGTGCTCATATCGTTATGAGTTGCAAACAACTGAGAGGCGATATTAATTATGCATGGCCAACTGCAGAAATTGCTGTAATGGGTGCTTCGGGAGCTGTTGAAGTTCTTTATGCCAAAGACGTT
>CAZCWK010000015.1:0-47641 GCA_964502355.1 uncultured Bacteroidales bacterium | reverse complement strand
ATACCAAGATCTCCTCTGGCAACCATTACTCCGTATGCAACTTCCAGAATTTCGTCAATATTATCGA
The DNA here is from genome assembly GCA_964502355.1 of uncultured Bacteroidales bacterium. Lineage (GTDB taxonomy): Bacteria > Bacteroidota > Bacteroidia > Bacteroidales > UBA1402 > UBA8389. The sequence goes on along the minus strand of CAZCWK010000015.1, from coordinate 47,574 downwards.
CTCCTTCCTGATTTTCAATTTTTGCTATAATCTTGATTGAGCTGAGGTTTTCGTCAAGTATTTCCTGTATTGCAATAACATCCTGTTTGTTTCTGACAAAAGAGTGTGCAATAAAGTCAACACCAAATTCTATTGCAAGCAAGATGTTCTTTTTATCTTTTTCGGTTAGCGAAGGCAGGTTTATTCTGACTCCGGGTATATTTACACTTTTTCTGCTGCCAAGGACTCCGTCATTCTGAGCTTCGCAAACGAGAAATTCGCTGTTTTTGTCAACTACTTTCAGGTCAATTTCCCCATCATCGATAAGTATATCAGAGCCGGGCTGGATTTCTTTTACCAGATCCTTATATGAGCAATTAATGCATTCAGATGTAGTAAGTTGATCAGGATTACCTGAAACCATTATTCTTGTTCCGGTAGTAATTTTTATATTTTCACCTGATTCAATGGCAGTAGTACGTATTTCAGGACCTTTTGTGTCCATCAGGATTCCAATCTGAGGCGAAACAGACCTTACATTATTTACAATTTTCCTGAATCCTTCTTCACCCAGATGGGCTGAATTCATTCTTACAACGTTCATTCCGGCTTCATATAAAGCACAGAGAAAATCAACATCACACCTTTTGTCTGAAATGGTGGCTACTATTTTTGTATACTTCGTCATACAATATTTTTGTTATACCTAATGTCTGTAATTAAATGCTTCGTAATCAATATGTAAGATCAATCCTTATTAATCAAATCAAGGATTGCTTCAATTCCCATATTGTAAGATTCAAGGCCGTGCCCGGCAATAGTCGCTTTGCATGCAGGCTTTATCATTGAAACCTGTCTGTATGGTTCTCTCTTGCTTATATCTGAAATGTGAACTTCGATTACCGGTGTTTTTACTGCTTTTATACAATCACCTAAAGCAATCGATGTATGAGTATATCCTCCGGCATTAAGAACGATGCCATCATAATCAAAACCGATTTCCTGTATCTTATCAATAAGTGATCCTTCATGATTTGACTGAAAATATACTAGAGAAATGTCAGGATATGCATTTTTGAGTGTTTCAAAGTAGCTCTCAAATGTCTGATTTCCGTAAATTTCAGGTTCTCTTCTACCAAGCAGATTCAGATTTGGTCCGTTTATAATGGCAATTCTTATCATTGTCTGTTGTTTTTGAGTATTTTTGCTTATTGCAAAAGGATTTGAAATGCTTTCCCGGAACAGCTTGAACCAACTCGCATCGCGGTTTTCCGGATTTTGCAAAGGTAATTATTTTTTTAATACTTTAAATTGATGGGCGGTTCGGTGTACTGGATTAAAAAATATACAGCATATCTTAGATTGGAGAAATCTTTATCTGAGAATACAGTGGTTTCTTATATTTCAGATATCCAGAAATTAATACAGTACATTGGTGACGAGGAAGACATAATAAAAATCCAGTCTGATCAACTCGAACAATTTCTTGCCCAACTAAGGGATGCAGGTATTTGTGCCAGATCACAAGCCAGGATTCTTTCAGGAATAAAATCTTTTTATAAGTTTCTGATAATGACTGATGTTATTGAAGCTGATCCTACTGAAAAAGTTGATTCCCCCAATCTTGGCATTCATTTGCCTGAAGTCCTTACTCTGGATGAAATTGATAGTATCATGTCCGGTATTGATCTTTCAAAAAATGAAGGTCACAGGAATAAAGCAATGCTTGAAACCTTATATAGTTGTGGCTTAAGGGTTTCTGAATTGGTTAATCTTAAAATCTCTCATTGCTGGTTTAATGATGAGTACATAATGGTGGAAGGCAAAGGCAGTAAAGAACGTTTTGTGCCCATTTCACAGCGTGCAATTAATGAAATTGGTTTCTGGATGGAAGACAGAAAAAAACTGAATATCAATAAAGGTAATGAAGACTTCCTGTTTCTCAATCGCTATGGCAGGGCTTTGACGCGTTCTATGGTTTTTCGGATTGTTAAATATCAGGCAGCAATAGCCGGTGTTGTTAAAAGTATAAGTCCGCATACATTCAGACATTCTTTTGCAACTCACTTACTTGAAGGTGGTGCAAATCTGAGGGTAATTCAGCAAATGCTCGGACATGAGAGTATTCTGACTACAGAAATCTATACCCATATGGACAACACATACCTCAGGGAGCAGGTGTTAAGCTTCCATCCACGCAATAAGAATAGCTGATTTTATTATCCGGTAAAAACCCGGTTTACCACTATTCAATAATTTCTTCCGGTACTGGTTCTAAAGCGGGAACTCCTGATGAATCCACTTGTATGAGTGTGCTGTCTGAAAGTGTTGAATCCGGTTCTGCTTTTTTCCATGCTGTCTGACAGCTGTACGGCACTTCTATTTCATGAGTTGGTTTCGGGAATTTAGCCCTGTAAATTGATAAACTGTTATCAGCTAAAACCTTTTCCATAAAATAACCGAATACAGGAAGAGCAGTTTTACTACCTTCTCCGAGCTCACCGGTGCGGAAGTGTATACATCTGTATTCACCGCCCACCCAGGCTCCGCCTACAAGGTTTGGAGTAACTCCCACAAACCAGGCATCAGAATGGTTTGATGATGTACCGGTCTTTCCTCCAAAATCGGTGTTATATTTGAATACATCAAATGACCATAGATTCTGAGTTGTACCACCCGGCTCAGACATACCGCCCAGCAACATTTGTGTCATCAGAAAAGCTGTCTGGTATGTCAATACCTGTTTGTGAGCAGGGCTATATCTGTAAATAACTTTACCGTTGTTGTCTTCAATATGAGTTACCAGAACCGGGTCTTTTTGCCTTCCTTCATTTACTACTGTGCAATAACTGTCAACAAGTTCAAGCAGTGATACATCAGAAGATCCGAGACAAACTGAAGGTATTTCATCCAAATCTGATTTGATACCCATGGCATGTGCGGTCTTAACGATTTCAGGTATCCCGGTTTCCTGAGCAACCTGTACTGCAATACTATTTATGGATCTGGCAAAAGCATTTTTCAGTGAAACCGTAGCACCCGAGAAAGTTGCTGAAGCGTTTATGGGTTCCCAGATTTCGGGTTCACCATATTCGGACAAATCCCACTGAACAGGTTGGTCAACTCTCATGTCACAGGGACCAAGACCTTTGTTGAAAGCGGCTGTATACACAAAAAGTTTAAAAGTAGAACCCGGCTGACGTTTTGATAGTACTTTATCATATTGCCAGAAATCAAAATTTATATCTCCGACCCAGCATTTTACATAACCCGTGTTAGGTTCCATAGCAACAAAGCCACAATGCATATAACTGACCATGTATCTTATTGAATCCATTGTGCTCATTACCATTTCCTTGGATCCTTCCTTGTAATCAAAAACCTTAAGTTTGTGAGGGCGGTTCATAAAATAGTCAACAGAGTCCGGTTGATCCGGATATCTGTTGGAGAGATATTTATAAAATTCAGTCTTTTTAGCTATGTTTTCAATAAAACCCTTGATTTCAATATGATTTTCGTCCTGCCATGGATTTACATTACCCCAATGATTTTTAAATTGCTGTTGAACGCGTTTCATTTGCTTTTCGACGGCTTCTTCAGCATATTTCTGCATTCTGGTGTCGATAGTTGTATAAATTTTCAATCCATCCGAATAAATATCGACATTGTTTGCTTCACACCAATCTTTAAGATTGTTGACAATTGCTTCCCTGAAATAAAACGCCTGTCCGTCTGAGTACTTCTCTATATTAAAATTTAATTTTATCGGTATGGCTGAAATCGAATCGTATTCAGCCTGAGTTATCATTTTATGAGACAACAGGTTTTGAAGTACTATATTTCTTCTTTTTAAACTGTTTTTAGGATTAACCTTAGGGTTATAAGTTGTAGTTGCCTTAAGCAAACCGACCAAAGTTGCACATTGCTCAATAGTCAGACGGGCAGGAGTAGTTTTAAAATATGTTTTTGCTGCTGTTTTTATACCATATGCATTACTGCCGAAATCCACAGTATTCAGATAAAGAGTCAAAATTTCCTGTTTATTATAGAACATTTCAATCTTCACTGCCGTAATCCATTCCTTGGACTTCATTATTATAAGCCTTACACCGGGGATATATCCTAAAATACCGGTAGAGTATTGGACTCTGGTTTTAAAAAGATTTTTTACAAGCTGTTGAGTGATCGTACTTGCACCCCTGGCTTCACCTTTAGTCATGTCTTTTGCTGCAGCAAGAAGACCTTTGAAATCTATACCTATATGTTTGTAAAATCTTTCATCTTCAGTATAAATCAATGTTTTGATTAGCAAAGGTGATATTTCGTTATAAGCAACAGGGGTTCTGTTTTCTCTGAAAAGCTTTCCAATTAAGACTCCGTCTGCACTGTAAACTTCAGTTGCATAACTATGTTTAGGATGATTTATACTGCTTAATCCCGGGGACTTGCCAAAAAGCCAGAATAAGTTTATATCAACAATTATCAGATAAAGGACAAAGCACAGGAAAAGGTCAATCGCTATAATCAACAGTTTGCCGTACCAGGGCGATTGTCTGTATTTTTCGTTGTGTTTGTTTTTACCATATTTTAGTTTGGAAAAGATATATACAAACACAGGTTTCAAATAAAACCAGATTTTTGTCGCCAGGGACAATATTTTATCAGTAATTTTTTTTGTATTCACTTATCAAAAGGTTTTAGAGTAAACCAAATGGTTTTGTAAGAGCAAAAGTAAAGATTTATCCAGATTAATCGGCTATGGTTATATATTATTCTTCAGGATTGAATTCAGGGTTTTGCAATCCTTGCTGATTAAAACCGGAAGTATCAGATTTCCTTTTAGTTTTGAAAAAGTATAGTGTAATTAATAGTATCAATACCGATGAAATAATGCTTAACCAAAAGGTTTCACCAATACCAATGACATTCGGGTCCTCATTGATATAATTATTATTCTCTGCAAATGAGAATATTGTAGAGAGCGAGTTATTGGTAATATGCGCAATTACCGGAATCCAGACTGATCCTGACCAGTAAAGCAAATATCCAAACCATACTCCGAGAAGCATTCTGGGTATAAATCCGTAAAACTGCAAATGTATTGCACTGAATAGTATTGCTACTACCCAAATAGCCAGATGATTTGACCACTTAATCCTTTTTGAGTTCTCAGATTGTTTTTTCACAAAAGCATTTAAAAATATTTTTTGTAATAATCCTCTGAAAAAAAGTTCTTCTCCAATGCCGGGCATGAGGGCGATAATCAGAAGATTTACCAGCAAAATGCTTATAGATGTGCCGGATAATATTTTTTCTGTTACTTCGCCTGCATTTTTTTCAGACTCTCTCATCCAGGTTTCAATACCTGTCAAAAATTCAGGAAGCTTCAAACTCTCATTCCATGTAACAAGCAGATTTATCAATGGTATTGCAACAATGATACTCAATATTGCCAATATTATATGGGCAGGTTTCGGCATATGCAAATTGAGATATGTCTTGCTGTTATCTTTAAACAGATATGTAAATATAAAGGGAGGAATGATAAAAATGAATGCGGAATTCAGGAATTGCATCAATCTGATCATCCCGGCATTACTCATTGACTGTGATAAATATTCATTAAAAAGATTATTGTCCAATCCGGATTTAGCAAGTAAATAAAATGAAAAGAAGACCATAGAAATGGCATAACCTGCAAAAACTATCAGCAATAGAATTATTAATCTTTGTATAAACGACTTGTTTGAAAGAAACTTCATAACTTTTTTTTGCAAATATATGATGGAAATCCTTGCGCTTCACAAAGATATGACGTAATTTTGCGCCTCAAAATCAAAAAGACATGCAAGTAGACAAACAGGTTATTGATCAAGTAAATGCAACTTTGAAAATTCAGCTTGTGAAGGCTGATTATCAGGAAAAGGTAGAAAAGACACTAAAGGATTACCGCAAGAAAGCAAATATTCCGGGATTTAGACCGGGAATGGTTCCTGCAGGCCTCATTAACAAAATGTACGGAAAATCAATTCTGGCTGAAGTTGTTCAGAATATGGTTGGAGAGTCATTGTATAATTATATCAAAGATAACAACCTCAATATTCTTGGTGAACCGCTTCCGGGTCTGGAGCAACCTTCAATTAATTTTGATACTCAGGAAGACTTTGAGTTTGATTTTGATATAGCATTATCTCCGGAAATCAGTTTCACTCTGAATAAAAAAGATTCAGTGCCTTACTACAAGATTGAGGTAACAGAGAAAATGATTGAAGATCAGATGAATAGTATAGCAGGCAGAAATGGCTCATACGAAAAAGCTGAAAAATCAGAAGAAAAGGATGTTATCAAAGGTACTTTAAAGGAAATCGTTGCTGAAGGCGAAGGTCTTCTTGTAGAAGATGCTGTAATGATGCCTTCATATTTCAAGAATGATGAACAAAAAACAAAAATGATTGGTCTTGAAATTGGTGCTTCTGTTACTATTAATCCTTCAGTAGCATATGATAATTCTGTAAGTGAGCTTGCCTCTCTTTTAAAGGTTTCAAAAGAGGCAGCTGAAAATATTAAAAGCGATTTCGAATTTACAGTGACAGAGATTACTCGTTTCAAAGAATCTGGAATTGATCAAAAGCTATTTGATCAGATGTACGGAGAAGGAGTTGTAAACAGTATCGATGATTTTAAAGTAAAAATCAGAGAATCTCTGGAAGGTCAGTTTGCACCCGAAAGTGATTACAGATTTATGGTGGATGCTAAAAATGTGCTTTTGAAAAAACTTAAAGATGTAGCGTTTCCTGTAGAATTTCTGAAACGCTGGGTTCTTACTACAAAAGAAAATCAAAATCCGGAATCTGTTGAAAATGATATGCCAAAAATGATTGAAGATTTGAAATGGCATTTAATGAAGGAGCAGATTGTAAAAGATAACAATCTTCAGATAAATGAAGATGCTCTCCTTGAAACCGCTAAGAAAGTTACAAGGGCTCAGTTTGCACAATATGGGATGATGTCTGTTCCTGAAGATTTATTGGCAGGGTATGCTGCAGATCTTTTGAAGAAGGAAGAGTCAAGAAATAATATTGTTGATCAGGCCATGAGCGAAGTCGTTGCTGGTTATCTTAAGGAAACGATCAAACTTAACGAAAAGCAGATTGATATTGAAGAATTCAATAAATTATACGCCTGATAATTCAGCTTATATTTTAATGAAGAATGATATATTTAAATAAAAAATCGGCTGTGAAGAAAATCACAGCCGATTTTTTTGCTCATTAAAATTATTTATTCATAAATTTGTTTTTCCGGCATGAAATTTTGAGAGGTTATTTCTTTTGAGGCAATTCGTTTTTTTTTATTTCGGTTATTAGTGTTTAAGGTTTTTATGCCGGATCTTGGTTAACATAAAATATACATATATGAATGATTTCAGGAAATTTGCTACTGGGAAAACAAATATCAGTGGCACGGCGTTGGATGATTACATGAGAATCACCAGCAATTTTATATCTCCGACCATTATTGAAGAAAGACAGCTTAATGTTGCTCAGATGGACGTCTTTTCCAGATTAATGATGGACAGGATAATATTTCTGGGTACTCAGATTGATGATTATACAGCCAATGTTGTACAAGCTCAATTATTGTATCTTGATTCTGCTGATCCCGGTAAGGATATTTCCTTATATATAAACTCACCAGGTGGAATTGTATATTCAGGTTTAGGTATATACGATACAATGCAGTTTATATCAAGTGATGTTTCAACTATTTGTACAGGGATGGCAGCTTCAATGGCAGCTGTTTTGATGGTTGCCGGAACAAAAGGTAAACGTTTTGCGTTAAAACATTCCAGGGTTATGATTCACCAACCTATGGGTGGTGCACAAGGACAGGCTTCAGATATTGAAATTACTGCCCGTGAAATTCAGAAACTAAAGAAAGAGTTGTATAATATAATTTCAATACATTCGGGTAAAGACTTTGAACAGATCGAAAAGGATTCAGACAGAGATTATTGGATGACCTCCGAAGAAGCTAAAGAGTATGGTATGATTGATGAAGTTTTGATCCGTAATAAATAATATGGCAAAAAATCAGGATAAGTGCAGTTTTTGTGGTCGTTCCCGTGATGAGGTGGATCTTTTGATTTCCGGAATTACAGGTAATATTTGTGGTGATTGCTCTGAGCGTGCCTATGAAATGATTGGAGAAATCAATGGCAAGAAGACAAATGATAAGGTCAGGGGCAAATTCCGTGTAGACAAAGATAATTTGCCCAAGCCTAAGGAAATAAAAGAATTTCTTGACCAATATGTAATAGGTCAGAATGAAGCAAAAAAATATCTTTCTGTTTCGGTTTATAATCATTATAAAAGGATTATGCAGGATGACCATGGAGATGATGTTGAAATCGAAAAATCCAATATTCTTATGGTCGGTTCTACCGGTACCGGAAAGACTCTGCTTGCAAAGACCATTGCCAAAAAACTACATGTTCCGTTTACGATTGTAGATGCTACAGTTTTAACTGAAGCAGGATATGTGGGAGAAGATATTGAAAGTATTCTGACAAGATTACTTCAGGTTGCTGATTATGATGTACCTTCAGCTGAAAAAGGAATTGTTTTTATTGATGAAATTGACAAAATAGCCCGAAAGGGAGATAATCCTTCAATAACCAGGGATGTGAGTGGTGAGGGTGTACAACAAGGTTTGTTAAAGCTACTCGAAGGTTCTGTTGTAAATGTGCCGCCTCAGGGAGGCCGTAAACACCCTGATCAGAAGATGATAGCCGTTAACACGAAAAATATTCTTTTCATTTGTGGTGGTGCTTTTGAAGGCATTGACAAAAAAATTGCGAACAGGCTTAATACAAAAGTTGTTGGTTATGGTGCAAGTAAAGAGGCTGAACATATTGACCGTAAGAATTTACTTCAGTATATTGCACCTCAGGATCTGAGGGCTTTTGGACTTATACCTGAGATAATCGGGCGTTTGCCAATACTCACTTACCTGAATCCTTTGGACAGAGATGCTTTGAGAAAAATATTGACTGAACCAAAAAACTCAATTATCAAACAATATGTAAAGCTTTTTGCTATGGATAATGTTAATTTGAGTTTTGAACCGGGAGTATTGGAATATATTGTTGATAAGGCAATTGAGTTTGGCCTTGGTGCCAGGGGATTACGTTCAATATCTGAGACTATTATCATGGATCCCATGTATGAAGTTCCATCGGGGAGCAAGGATTCACTGTTAATTTCTCTTGATTATGCAAAAAAGAAAGTTGAGTCTTATTCATCAATGCGTTTAAAAACAGCTTAGCAATAAAGAAATGCCAAAACAAGACATTTTGACACAAAACCTGAAAACTCATTTTGGATTTGATAAATTCAAAGGTAATCAGGAAACTATCATCCGTAATATTTTAGCCGGGAATGATACTTTTGTGCTAATGCCTACCGGTGGGGGAAAATCTTTGTGTTATCAGTTACCTTCATTATTGTTGAATGGCACTTCTGTGGTAATTTCTCCTTTGATAGCTCTGATGAAAAATCAGGTTGATGCAATGAGAAATTTCAGTGAGGAAGACGGTGTGGCTCATTTTATTAATTCTTCATTGAATAAGGCTGCAATTGATCAGGTGAAAGCTGATATTTTGTCGGGAAAGACAAAATTGCTGTATGTTGCTCCTGAATCCTTGACGAAGGAAGAAAATATTGAATTCCTAAAGCAGATACCAATTTCACTGTTTGCTGTGGATGAGGCTCATTGTATTTCTGAGTGGGGTCATGATTTCAGACCCGAATACAGGCGAATCAGACCATTGATAAATGAAATTGGCAGAGCTCCGATAATTGCATTGACTGCTACAGCGACACCTAAGGTTCAGCATGATATCCAAAAAAATCTGGGCATGACAAATGCAACGGTTTTTAAATCTTCTTTCAACAGACCTAACCTCTTTTATGAGGTAAAACCAAAAACAAATAATGTTGACAGGGATATTATCAGATTTATAAAAAATAATCCCGATAAATCCGGAATAATATATTGTCTTAGCAGAAAGAAAGTAGAAGAGCTTGCTGAAACATTACAAGTCAACGGAATCAACGCTTTACCATATCATGCAGGAATGGAATCTTCAGTAAGATCTGATACCCAGGATGCGTTTCTTATGGAAAAGATTGAAATTATTGTAGCAACGATTGCTTTTGGCATGGGAATTGATAAGCCAGATGTGAGATTTGTCATACATTATGATATACCAAAAAGTTTGGAAGGATATTATCAGGAAACAGGAAGAGCCGGAAGAGATGACGGTGAGGGTGTATGCCTGACATTTTATACTAACAAAGACCTTCAGAAACTTGAAAAATTCATGCAGGGAAAACCTGTTGCCGAGCAGGAAATCGGGAAGGAGTTATTACTGGAGACAGCAGCATATGCAGAATCTTCAGTTTGCAGAAGAAAACTCCTGCTGCATTATTTCGGAGAAGAATACACAAATGATAATTGTGGAAACTGTGATAATTGTTTAAATCCTAAAAAACAGGTGGAAGCTAAAGAATTGTTATCGACTGTCATTGAAACGGTCATAGCGTTAAAAGAAAAATTCAAGACTGATCATGTAATAGATGTCTTGCTTGGTAAAAGTACTTCAGAAATAGTTTCATATAAACACGATGAACTCGATGTATATGGTTGCGGTACTGATGAAGAGGAAAAAACATGGAATGCTGTAATCAGGCAAGCTCTGATTAGTCGTTATCTTGATAAGGATATTGAAAATTACGGTTTGTTGAAAGTTACACAGGCTGGCAGAGATTTCTTAAAAAAACCTGTTAGTTTCATGGTGACTGAAGATAATGATTTTGAAGAAGCAGAGGAAGAAGCTCCAATCAGGGGTGGTGCGGCCTGTGCTGTGGATCCTGTTTTGTATTCAATGCTAAAAGATCTCAGAAAGCGCATATCAAAGAAACTTAATCTTCCACCATATGTAATATTTCAGGATCCTTCTTTAGAAGCCATGGCAACTACATATCCTGTGAATATGGATGAGCTTCAGAATGTGCCTGGAGTAGGAGCCGGAAAAGCTAAAAGATATGGCGAAGAATTCCTTTCTCTTATTAAAAAGCATGTTGAAGAAAACGAAATTGAACGTCCTGAAGATTTGAGAGTACGTACAGTCGCTAACAAATCAAAAATGAAAGTGTCAATCATTCAAGCGATTGACAGAAAAATTGCACTTGATGATGTTGCTGTTACAAAGGGACTTGATTTCAGTGAATTGCTTGATGAAATTGAAGCAATAGTTTATTCGGGTACAAAGATTAATATTGATTATTTCCTTAACGAAATAATGGATTTCGATCATATAGATGAATTGATGGATTATTTTAAAAGTTCATCATCAGATAGTATACAGGAAGCTCTTGATGAGCTTGGAGGTGATTTTACTGAAGAGGAAGTCAGACTCGTCCGCATTAAGTTTCTCTCAGAGATGGGTAACTAGTTTACGGAAATTCTGTATATTTGCACGCAATAAATTTCAAAACTTAAACATATGTCATTTATTGCAGATCGTGTACGTTTCGACGGATTAACCTTCGACGATGTGTTGTTGGTTCCCTCATATTCTGATGTTTTGCCTCAAAACGTTGATCTTTCCACCCGCTTTTCAAAAAATATTATTTTGAAGGTTCCTTTTGTATCCGCAGCGATGGATACTGTGACGGAATCCAAAATGGCGATTGCTATAGCCAGAGAAGGTGGTATTGGTGTTATTCACAAAAACATGCCAATAGCTGAACAGGCAAAACAGGTTCAGATAGTAAAGCGTGCAGAGAATGGCATGATATATGATCCTGTTACTATAAATATAGGATCAACAGTTCGTCAATGTTTGAAATTGATGGCAGAGTATCATATCGGTGGTATCCCTGTTGTGGATAATAATAATAAACTTCTTGGCATTGTTACTAACAGAGACCTTCGGTTTGAAAAGAATGTTCACAAGCTTGTTGATGAAATAATGACTAAGGAAAACCTTATAACTACCAATCAATCAACAAATCTTGAAGAAGCCACTGAAATACTGCAACAATATAAAATAGAAAAATTACCGGTAATTGACAATGAAGGCCGACTTATTGGTTTGGTGACTTATAAAGATATTACTAAGGCAAAAGATAAACCTTCAGCATGTAAAGATTCAAAAGGGAGACTTAGAGTTGCAGCGGGCATCGGCATAACACACGACTCACTTCAACGAGTTAAAGCTCTGGTTGAGGCTGGTGTAGATGCAATTGTTATCGACACTGCCCATGGGCATTCAAAAAATGTTGTTGATCTTCTCAAAAAGGTCAAATCCGCTTATCAAAATATTGACGTAGTCGTTGGTAATATTGCTACTGCCGAAGCAGCAATATTGCTGGCAGAAGCAGGTGCAGATGCAGTGAAGGTTGGTATAGGACCAGGATCTATTTGCACAACCAGAGTAATTGCAGGTGTTGGAGTACCACAGTTATCTGCGATTTATGATGTTTCTCAGGCGTTGAAGTCTTATGATGTTCCTGTAATAGCTGATGGAGGTTTACGTTATTCAGGAGATATAGTCAAAGCTCTTGCTGCCGGAGCCGATTCTGTTATGATGGGAGGTTTGCTTGCAGGTGTTGAAGAATCACCGGGTGAAACCATTATTTTCAATGGCAGGAAATTCAAATCATACAGGGGTATGGGTTCATTAGAAGCAATGGAAAAAGGTTCCAAAGACAGATACTTCCAGGAAGAGGTTGATGATATTAAGAAACTGGTTCCGGAAGGTATTTCTGCAAGAGTGCCTTACAAAGGTACATTGTATGAAGTTATATATCAGATGGTAGGTGGACTTCGCTCAGGTATGGGATATTGTGGATCCGCAAATATTGATAAACTTCACTTTGCTCAGTTTACCAGGATCACTAACGCCGGAGTTGTGGAGAGTCATCCACATGATGTTGCCATAACCAGTGAAGCGCCAAATTACAGCAGAGGCGATTGATTTTTAAAATAGCACAATTTCTTTTATTATTTTACGTTTATAGGCATGCAAGCATTCCTGTATTTAATAATATAAAATTATATGAAACGAGTAGTATTATCATTTTTGTTTTTGTCCTTTCTTTTTACAACTTTTATTAAAGCTTCAGATCCTGTAATAATGAAGATTGCAGGAAAAGACATTAAAAAATCCGAGTTCGAGTATATATGGAATAAAAACAATACAAACAATGCCGTAGATAAAAAAACTCTGGAAGATTATCTGGATTTGTTTGTAAACTTTAAACTCAAGGTCGCTGAAGCCAAATTTCAGGGGATTGATACTACTAAATCCTTCATAAACGAGCTTGACGGTTATCGCAATCAGCTTACTGCACCTTATCTTACTGATAAGGAAGCTGAGGATAAGTTAATTTCACAGACTTATGACAGAATCAAGGAATACGTTGAAGCAAGCCATATACTTGTAAAGGTAGATCCTGATGCAACACCTGAAGATACATTAGTTGCCTGGGAAAAAATAAATAAAATATATACTAAAGCTATTGCAAAAGGTGGTGATTTCTCAAAACTGGCTAAAGAATTTTCTGAAGATGCATCAAAAGACGAAGGCGGTTATCTTGGATACGCTACCGGTTTCAGATATGTTTACACATTTGAGAATGTGATGTATACTACTCCGGTAGGTAATGTGAGCAAACCTTTCAGATCTCAGTTTGGTTATCATATTGTAAAAGTTACCGATCGCAAGCCTGCAGGTGGAAAATATCGTTCAGGGCATATTATGAAAATGGTACCTCAGGGAGCTGATGAAATAACAAAACAAGCTGCCAAAGATTCTATCTTCAGGATTTATGAAAGGATTTTAAAAGGTGAAGATTTCAAAACTTTTGCTGTAAATAATTCTGATGACAGAAACGCTGCAGCGAATAATGGTGAATATGGTTTCATGTTTTGTGGTTCATTACCAATAGAATATGAAAATGCTGTTTACAAACTCAAACCAGGAGAGGTTTCACCTCCTTTCAGCTCAAAATACGGTTGGCACATAGTTAAGGCAATTGAGTTTTTGCCCTATCCTACCAAAGAAGAAATGATGGAAGATTTAAAAGGCATCATAGGCAGAGACGAAAGAAGCCTTATGCCTAAATCTTCATTGGTCGAAAAACTAAAGAAGGAGTATCTTTTCTCTGAGTTCAAAGAAAATTATACGCCTTTTGAGAATGCATGGAATAATTTGAGGAAAAATCAGGATTCAACATTAATTAAGTCACTGATTGTTTCAGAGTTGCCTTTATTCAGAATAGGTGACAAAAACAGTTCTCAAAAAGATTTTGCTCAATACATAAAATTAAGAGGTTACGGTACAAATAATATGAGATCGTGTTACAATGATTTTGTAAAGGAAAAAATTATGAAATACGAAGACAGTGTGCTTGAATCCAAATATCCTGATTTCGGACATTTGATGCAGGAATACAGTGACGGTATTTTATTGTTTGAGGTTAGCAACAGAGAAGTTTGGGACAAGGCAACAAAAGACTCTGCAGGACTGGAAAAATATTTTACAGAACATAAAGTAGATTATAATTGGAATAAACCTCATTATAAAGGTTTTGCTATAAGTTGTGCTGACAAAAAGACTGCTGCAAAGGCAAAAAAACTGATTAAAGGATTATCTTCAGATTCTGTATCAGTTGTTCTTAAAAGAACACTTAATAATGATAGTACGACTCTTGTTAAAGTTGAAAGAGGTTTGTTTATAGCCGGTGAAAATCCTGTAGTTGATTCATTGGTTTACAAACAAAAAAACACTAAGCAGGATGCAAAATTTCCTGTCAGTTTTGTAAACGGAAAAATGCTTAAAGTTGGCCCTGAATCATATTCTGATGTAAGAGGTCTTGTTATATCAGATTATCAGAATTATCTTGAAAAAATCTGGATTGAAGCCCTGAGAAAGAAATTTGAGGTGAAAATCTACAATGATGTGGTAAATACGGTTAATAAAGATTAAGTTGGATTTGCTTTGCAGCTTTTTCTTTATCTTTACGACCTGTAAATTTTTCATGCTGTTATGAACAAATTACTTTGGTCGGTTTTTCTGTTACCAATATTGTTTTTCTCCTGTTCCGGCAATGAGAAAAAGGAGAATGATGTTGTTTTGGCTGAAGTCAACAGTCAGAAGATTTTATTGGCTGATGCTGTTAAATCAATGCCAAAAGGGCTTGAACCAAAGGATAGCGTAAATTTTATCAAAGAATATCTTTCGAATAAGATAAAAGACATTCTTGTATACGAACAGGCGAAAGCAAAAATTTCAGGCAGCAATGTTATTGACAGTATGGTAGAAAGTTACCGCAGGTCACTGATAGTTTTTGAGTTTCAACAACAGATACTGGCTAAAGGAATTGATCTGAATTTTCCGGAAGATGAGATTAAAAAGTTTTATAATGAAAATATAGAGAAATTCTCTTCTGACAGAAATCTTGTAAAAGGTATCTTTATGAAGGTCGATAAGAATGCATCCAATATTGAAAAGCTGAAGAAATGGTACAGAAAACCTAATTCTGACGCTTTGGATAAGATCGAGTCTTTTAGTGTACAGAACGCCGTTATTTATAATTACTTCATGGATGATTGGACCGGACTTGAGGACGTAACAGGGAATATGTCCAAAGTTAAAGACAATCCATCTTCATATTTAAAAAAAGGAAGTACAATTGAAATTGTTGATGATGAATACTGTTATCTCCTTTATATAAAGGATTTTATCCTCATTGGCAAGCCCGCCCCGTTAGAGTATATTAAGCCGCAGGTCCTTAATGTTTTGAAAAATTCAAGAAAAACAGATTTCCTTCGTAATTATGAACAGGAACTTTTAGAAACAGCTGTAAAAAACGAAAAAGTAATTTATTATTAAAAATCATATGAAGAATCGTTTATTTTTCATCATAGCTACTTGCTTCACCTTATTTATATGTCCTTTGTATTCTCAGGATAATGTAATTGATGAAATTATATGGGTAGTCGGAGATGAACCCATTTTGCGTTCAGAAGTTGAAGAACAAAGATTGAATGCTCAGTTTGAGGGTATTAAATTCAGCGGAGACCCGTATTGTATCATACCGGAAGAGCTTGCGGTAAATAAGCTTTATCTTCATCAGGCAGATCTTGATAGTATTGAAGTTTCAGAAAGTGATGTTGTAAATGAAGTAGATCGCAGAATGAACTGGATGATAACGAGACTGGGATCAAAAGAAAAACTTGAAGAGCATTATATTATGCCTTATGATAAAATAAGAGAAATTCAGAGAAACCGTGTCAGAGAAGAAATACTGATTGAGCAGGTAAAAGCAAAATTGCTCGAAAATATTTCAGTTACACCTTCTGAAGTCAGAAGGTTTTACAAAGATTTACCAACTGACAGTATGCCGATGATACCATCTGAAATGGAAGTTGAAATGATTTCTCTACAACCCAGAATTGATAATCTTGAAATTGAAGCGATAAAAGACCGCTTAAGAGAGTTTACCGACAGGGTAAATAAAGGGGAAAATTTTTCTACTCTTGCGATTATGTATTCTGAAGACAGAAACTCAGCTAAAGTAGGTGGAGAGCTTGGGTTTATGGGAAAAGGTCAGCTTCTGCCGGAGTTTGCGAATGTGGCATTTTCATTAAGTGATCCCAAAAAAGTATCCAAGATTGTAGAAACCGAATATGGTTACCATATTATTCAATTGATTGAAAAAAGAGGTGACCGTATAAACTGCCGTCACATACTTTTAAAGCCGAAAATTACAGCAACTCAAAGAAATCTGGCAATGGTAAAACTTGACAGTATAGCTGATTTGATCAGAAATCAAAAAGTTTCATTTTCTGATGCTGCAATGTTTTACTCGAGTGACAAGGACACCAGAAATAACGGAGGTTTGATGGTAAATCAAACGAGCGGTACATCAAAATTTCAACTCGAAGAACTGCCTCAGGAAATTGGCAAAGCGGTATATTCAATGAATGTCGGAGAGATATCCAAACCGTTTTCGATGACAACAGAGGATGATAAGGAACTTTGTGTGATTGTAAGAGTTAAGACAAAATCAAAGGCTCATAAAGCCGTTATAAATGAAGATTTCCAGTTACTGAAAAGACAGGTGCTCCAGAAAAAAAGCGAAAAAGTAGTAGAAGACTGGATTAAAGATAAACAGAGGAAAACATATGTCAGGATTAGTGATAACTGGCGCAATTGTGAATTCAAGTATCCGGGGTGGATTAAAAAATAAAGATGAATTTTATTTCTTTATCAAAAAATATAATTTCGAAAATGCTGCTGCTTATTGTAGTGTGCATTTTCTCTTTTTCAATGTATGCCCAACTGGCAAACAGAAAGTTTGAATTCATTCCCGAAAAATATAATCCAAAGAAATTTGAAGTTCCTGTAACTAATCCCTTTTTGTTGAAATTTCCATTACCATCAATGGATCTTTCTAAGATGAGGAAAAACTCCTTTAGTCCCGAAAGCAGGATATATCTGGAAAATTGCAAAAAACTTTATTATGATCAGATATTGGCTCCTGATTATCAGATTTTGGTCGGAGATGTAAGGTTTAGCCATCAGGGTGCCATATTATATTGTGATTCTGCTCAGTTTTTCAGGGCATCCAACTCTTTATATGCCTATGGTAATGTACATATGAATCAAGGAGATACTTTGTTTCTTTACGGAGCCTGGATGCATTATGACGGGAATACAAAACTTGCCAAAGTCAGAGAAAAAGTGAGGCTCGAAAACAAGTCGACTACTCTGTTTACAGATAGTCTGAACTATGACAGGATAACATCTATAGGTTATTACTTTGATGGCGGAATGCTTGTAGATAGTGTAAATGAGTTGTCTTCTGATTATGGTCAACTTAATACTGAATCAGATTATGCTGAATTCAGAAATAGTGTACGACTTAAAAATCCTGATTTTGTACTGAGAACACAGAGGCTCCATTATAACACGAGAACTAAAGTGGCAGATATTGTGAAACCTGCTACAATAGTTTCTGACAGTGGATTTATTAACGCTGTAGGAGGATGGTATAATACTACAACGAGTGAGAGTGAATTCTGGCACCGTTCATATGCCATCAATAAACACAAAAGACTTGATGCAGATACCTTGTTTTACAATCAAAAAACCGGTATAGGTAAGGGTTTCGGCAAGGTAATATTAATAGATTCTACCAGAAATGTGACTCTCAAAGGTGAGTATTGTTACAGCGATGAAAAAAGAGATTCAGCACTTATGGTAAGAAATGCTTTATATATTGATCATTCCTCAGAAGATACATTATTTCTTCATGCCGATACTTTAATTACCTTCAAAGATCTAAGGCATCAAAATGTGGTTTCATTGGACTCTGCAAAATCTGCAGATAAACCTGTTAATAGGCTTAATCCGGTTTTGCCGGCTGCATACCTGAAAACGGCAAAAGATTCTATTATGAACAGTGCCAAAAAGGACTCTGTAATGAATAGTGTCAAAGAAGACTCGATAATTAGCAACATTAAAAAAGATTCGATACCCGGTGACTCATCCTTGATGAAACCGATAAAACCAATCAGGTTGTTATCCGGTAAAGATAAAAATGGTA
This sequence comes from uncultured Bacteroidales bacterium, assembly GCA_964502355.1. Taxonomy (GTDB): domain Bacteria; phylum Bacteroidota; class Bacteroidia; order Bacteroidales; family UBA1402; genus UBA8389. The sequence continues at coordinate 28,912 of CAZCWK010000015.1, read as the reverse complement.
TCGATTCTCTCTATTCAGGTATGATTAAAGATTCTGTTAACATTGCACGTGATTCTTTGAGCCTGGCAAAAGATACTACAAGTACCGTACAGGATTCTGTTTTTCATATTGTTAAAGCTTATACCGGAGTCAGAATTTTCAAAAAGGATTTTCAGGCTATTTGTGATACCCTTATTTACTATGAGAAAGATTCAATGATGCATTTTATTCAGCAACCTGTATTATGGACTGAAAAACAGCAACTAACCGGTGAACTGATGAAATTGACTATTTACGACGGTGAACCACAAAAGCTGGATGTAAACGGATCAGCTATGGTTGTATCTTTTGAAATAGATTCTTTATATAACCAGTTTGGAGGCAAGCATTTAATAGCTTATTTTGATTCCAGTGAGATTAGCAGGGTTGAAGTTGATGGTAATGCTGAGTCAATATTTCTTCCACGTGATGAGGATAAAGAATTGATGGGTTTCAACAGAATGGAAGGAAGTTCTATGACAATATTTATGAATAAGGGAAATCTTGATAAATTAATTCTCTGGCCACAGCCAAAAGGTAAATTTTATCCTATGGGAATGATCGATCCTTCTCAGCGATATTTGAAGAATTTTGAATGGCTTGAAGATTTAAGACCAAAGAATCCTGATGATGTTATGTCGGATACTCCAAAAACAAGGGTTATTAAATCAGGAGGAAGCCGTAAATCATCTGACAGTAGCGGAGATTGATAACCGCGTTCCATACGACCTTAATGAAAAACTAAATAAAGTATGAATAACACTATAAATGATTTTTTCGGGCCGCTTGTCGATAAACTTGGAAAAATATTGTTTTGGGATCCTTTTGCGGCTTGTGGAATCAAGCTTGAATCTCCTGTCCCATTTATTGTAGTCTGGCTGATAGCAGGCGGACTTTTTTTTACAATTTACCTTGGTTTTGTAAATATCAGAGGACTTAAGCATGGATTTGATCTTGCTTTTGGCCGTGATAAAAGATGTGCTGGCGGAGGTCAGACTTCTCATTTCCAGGCTGTCTCCACAGCGTTGTCCTCTACAGTTGGTATGGGTAATATTGCCGGTGTTGCAGTTGCAATTTCAATGGGTGGTCCCGGTGCTACATTCTGGATGATTATTGCCGGCTTTTTAGGCATGTCTTCAAAATTTGCAGAATGTACTTTGGGAGTTAAATACAGGAAGATTGATAAAGACGGGACGGTTTCAGGCGGTCCGATGTATTATTTGAGAGATGGACTTAAAGAAAAGGGTTTTCCACGTCTTGGTAAGGTCTTATCTTTCCTGTTTGCATTTATTATTGCATTTGCAGCCTTTGGTATAGGTAATATGTTCCAATCAAATCAGGTTTATTCACAGCTTTCAATAATGTTTCCTGCTGTTGCTCCTTATGGTTTCTGGATTGGTTTGATAATGGCTGTACTTACAGGTTTGGTAATCCTGGGTGGAATAAAAAGTATCGCAAAAGTAAGTGAAAAGATATTTCCTTTTATGGCTGTGGTTTACGTTGTCATGTGCCTTTTAATAATATTTTCAAATTTTGGTGAAATAGGGAATGCCTTCAGACTAATCTGGGATGGTGCGTTTAATCCTGATGCTGCAAAAGGTGGTTTTGTTGGAGTTCTGATTATGGGTTTCAGAAGAGCTGTTTTTTCCAATGAAGCGGGTATTGGTTCTGCTCCTATTGCTCACTCAACTGTGATGACAAAGATGCCCGCTACGGAAGGTTATGTGGCTTTACTTGAACCATTTTTGGATACTGTTGTAATATGCACGATGACAGCACTGACACTTATTTTTACCGGAGTATATCAAAATACGGGTCATCTGGAAGGAGCTCAGCTGACTTCGGCAGCATTTTCCACTTTTGCGCCATGGGCACCATATGTTTTACTTGTTTGCATGATATTGTTTGTATATTCAACTTTAGTCGGGTGGTCATATTATGGTGTTAAAGGATTTGATTTTATTTTCGGAGGATTGTCTGAAAAAATTACGGGTAAAAGAGTCTATGCTGAAAAATTTTATCAGATTCTGTATCTTATAATGATAATTGTAGGCACTACAACTAGCTTGAGTGCTATCATCGATTTTTCTGATATGCTTGTTTTGTCAATGGCTGTTCCAAATATTCTGGGTTTATATATCCTGTCTCCTGTATTGAAAAAGGAAATGAAAGATTATGACAAACAATACAGAAACCGCAAAACCAAATAAAAGTTTTAGTCATTTTATTATTTAGAAATGACGTATTTTTGTGCATATTTTAACTCACTTAATGGAAAACATTATAAAGATATTGCCAGACTCTGTAGCCAACCAGATAGCAGCCGGAGAAGTTATTCAAAGACCTTCATCGGTAGTAAAAGAGCTTATGGAGAATGCTTTGGATGCCGGTGCAACTAAAATTGAAGTAAGACTAAAAGATGCAGGTAGAAGTTTAATTCAGGTGATTGATGATGGCAAAGGAATGAGTCCTGAAGATGCCAGAATTGCTTTTGAAAGACATTCTACTTCAAAACTTAAAAGTGCTTCAGATCTTTTTCATTTAAAAACGATGGGATTCAGAGGAGAAGCACTTGCTTCCATTGCATCTGTAGCCCAGGTGGAATTAGTAACCAGGAGACCTCAGGATGAATTATCATGGAAAGTTGAGATAGAAGGTTCCGTAATTGTAAATGAAGAGCCTACATTGTCGGCACAGGGAAGCAGGTTCTCGGTCAGAAATCTTTTTTATAATGTTCCGGCAAGAAGGAAATTTTTGGGTGATAACATCAAGGAGTTCAAGTTTATTCGTGATGAATTCATTCAAATTGCTTTAGTGAATACAGAAATTGAAATGATGCTTTTTCATAACGATGAACAAATCTATCATTTATTTCCGGGCAATAACAAGCAAAGAATTTCTGCAATTTTTGGTAAGCGTTCAGGGGGGCAGTTGATTAAACAGCTATATCCCGTAGATGTAGATACTCAAATTATTAATATTACCGGATTTGTAGCAGATCCCAATGCTGCTTGTCAGAGAGATGCACTTCAATATTTTTTTGTAAACGGAAGATTTATCAGACACAAGTTTTTCCGCAATTCTATTTTTAAAGCTTATGAAAACCTTATTCCATCGGGTTTTCAGCCTGTATATTTTCTGTATTTTAATGTCGATCCACAGGCTTTGGATGTAAATATTCATCCTACAAAAACTGAAGTAAAATTTGAACACGAACAGGCAATATGGCCGATAATCCATGCCACTGTAAGAGAAGCCCTCGGTAAATTTAATGCTGTACCTTCAATTGATTTTGATAAAGAAGATGCTCCTGATATAAGGGTATATAAAGGAGATAAATCTGTTAGTGCTCCAAAACTTAATTTTGATACATCATATAATCCTTTCAGCCAAAGTAAAAAAAACAATTCAGCTAATTGGGAAAACTTATATGATGGTTTTCAGAAAGATAATTCATCTCAATCTGGGTCATATTTTTTAACAGAACAAACGGATGAAAAATTTTCTGAAAGTGAGGTTTTGTTTGAAGATGAGGTTGGATTGAAATCGTTTACAGACATCCATTTTAATGTGGATGATCCGAAATTTCAGCTTTTCAAAAGATTTATTGTAATTAAAAATGAAAAAACCCTTGTCCTTATTAACCAGCACAGAGCTCATTTGAGGATTTTATATGATAAATATATTAAACAGTTTGATTTGCATAAGGGGCTTTCTCAAACTTTGATGTTTCCGGCAACTCTTTGTCTTGATAACGAACAAAAATTTTTATTTTTTGATTTAAGAGATGAACTCCAGACATTAGGTTTTGGTTTTAATATAGATGGAGAGGATGTGCTGATTACTTCAATTCCCGTAGACACCACATCTAAAAACCCTGAAGACCTTATTACAGAGTTATTAAGTTTATCAAAAGAGTATAGAGACCAGTCTAAAAAAGTACTTTCAGAAAATTTTGCTTTAAAAATTGCGAAATCTGTATCAATACCTGAAGGGCAGATGCTCAGTATTGATGAAATGGAGAACATTGTTACAGAATTAATGGAATGCAAGGGATTCAAATATACACCGGAAGGGAAATTGATAGTTTCAATTGTTACTCCTGATGACATTCGTAAACTTTTTGAAAAATAAAATATGCAATACGGAATATGTTATTTGCCTTTAATCCCATTAAGGTCTGAGCCTTCCGAAAAAGCAGAAATGGTGACTCAGATTTTGTTTGGTCAACTCTTCAGTTTAATAGATTCAAAGGAGGAATGGTCGAGAGTAGAAATTTTAGATGACACATATTCCGGTTGGTGCACTACAAAAATGTTACAATTTCTTCCTGAAGAAGAATATCTGAAAATATCGCGACTAAGATTTCATACTTTAGGTGAACCATTAACTAAATGTTCTCCTGTAAGTAGTGATAATGAATCTATGTATTTACCGGCAGGGTCTCATTTATATATCAATGATGTACCCGGAGAACAGTTTATAACATTCGTAATATGGAGAGTTACCGGTGAGAGGATCAAATCAGAAATATGGAAGACAGAGTCTTCTCCAAAACGAATTCCAATACAACCTGTAAATGTTGCTCTTAAATTTCTTAATGCCCCATATCTGTGGGGCGGAAAAAGCATTTGCGGTATAGATTGTTCAGGATTAGCTCAGGTTGCATACCTGATTTCAGGTATCAATATTGGCAGAGATGCTTCTGATCAGGCTAAATACGGCGATATTATAGATTCAGTAGATAATGCTCTGCCTGGTGATCTGGCCTTTTTCGTAAACAGCAAAGGGTCAATAGGCCATGTTGGTATATGTATGGGGCAAGGATTAATTATCCATTCTTCAGGTTCTGTTCACATCGATTGTCTTGATAAAAGAGGTATATATAATAAAAAGTCAGGCATCTATACTCATGAACTTAAATTTGTAAGGAGAATAAAAATTTTCTGATTTCAATTTTTTCAGATAATTCTTCATCAGTAGACCTTTTTTATTCTGATTTACCTGAGTAATTATTGCTTATATATCATAAAAACAGTTATTAAGAATAAAAAAAATCATAATATGAAAGATATATTCATAAAAAGAAATAAACTTTCATAATAAGCATTGTTGCAGATGATTGTTAGAATTAAATTTGAGTTCAATAAATAAATTTGAACAATGTCCTCAGATGTATCAAGAAAAGAAATCAATCAGGGAATTGGTTTGAAGTTGCTAAAGATTCGTCAAAAAACGGGTTTGTCACAGCAGAATATTGCTGATGATCTCGAATTTTCTCCAACTACATATTCTAAGCTGGAAAACGGTAAAATTGATTTTACTGCGGTCCGTATAGTACAGTTGGCAAAGTATTTCAAAGTTTATGCTCCGGATTTTTTAGACGATCAACTGGAAACTCCCAGATTTCTGACAGAGGTGAAGTCAATCGCTGAATACAAACAGATTGAAACCCGTTATGAAATATTGAGAGAAATGTATGGTAATTCAAACAAATAGCCGATAAAAATATTTATCGGCTATTTGTTAAACTATACATGATTTTATTTTTGTTAGTTCGCCTTTAAGCGGGCATGTAATTTATGTATCGGTTTCAGAAGGCTTTAAAACCCATTATTTCTCTGACACCTTTCATAACTTTATCAGCATTAGCCCTGGCCTTATCGGCGCCTTCATTAACGACTTTGCGTAAGTATGCTTCGTCGCCGGATATTTCCATATATCTTTCTCTGATGGGAGATGTCACTGCTATAATGTCAGCAGCAAGTTGTTTCTTCAAATCTCCATAGCGTATTTCACAAGAATTCCACTTATCATCAAAATATTTGTATGTATCTTCAGTGGATACAACTTTCAGAATTGTAAAGAGATTTTCAATGCAATCCGGTTTCTTTGAATTCATTTCAGTAGGTCCTGCATCGGTGAGGGCTTTCATGACTTTTTTCTGAATGACCTTAGGCTCATCACATAAATATATACAGTTGCCTTCTGATTTACCCATCTTGCCGCTTCCATCCAATCCGGGGATTTTTACCAGTTCTGATCCAAAATTGTATGCTTTTGGTTCTTTGAAGAAGTTGACTCCATACATATTGTTAAACCTTCTGGCAAATTTGCGGGTCATCTCAAGATGTTGCTCCTGGTCTTTACCAACAGGGACCTTATCAGCGTTGTGAATCAAAATATCAGCCGCCATTAAAGTAGGATAAGTCAGGAGCCCGGCATTGACATTTTCCGGTTGTTTTCTGGCCTTTTCTTTAAATGATGTGGTCTTTGCAAGCTCACCCATATATGCATGCATATTGAGGAGTAGATAGAGTTCCGTCACCTCTTTTAAATCACTCTGGACGTAGATAGTTGCTACTTCCGGATCAATTCCTGCTGCCAGATATTCGCAAAGGATATCTTTTACATTGCCATGAAGTTCCTTCGGATCAGGATGTGTAGTTAATGAATGATAGTCAGCAATAAAGAAATAGCAATCGTTTTCATGCTGCATCCTGATAAAATTTCTCAAGGCACCGTAGTAGTTGCCAAGGTGAAGGTTTCCGGTAGACCGGATACCACTTAAAACTGTATCCATAATAATATTAGTTCATAATAGCCGGATTATTCCCGGCAAATTGACGTGCAAATGTACTGCTTTAAATCAGATTTTTAAAACTAAGTAAGTCTATAAAGTCGGTAGGATAATAACAGATTTTAAAGTCCTTCTAATATCCTTTTGATTACAGTTTGAGCTGAAATCTCTCTGTTGGCAGCTTCAGGAATAACCAAACTACGCGGGCTTTCGATAACATCATCTGTAACAATCATATTTCGTCTGACAGGTAAACAATGCATGAAATGTGCATCATTAGTCACAGACATCTGTTTTTGACTAACAGTCCAGGACATATCTTTGCTCAATATTTTTCCGTAATGAGGATCTCTGAATGCAGACCAGTTTTTGGCGTAAACAAAATCTGCACCTTCAAATGCTTTCATCTGGTCATATTCAACCAAAGCATTTCTGACAAATTTTTCATCCAGTTCATATCCTTCAGGATGTGTGATTACAAAATCAACGTCCGCTTCGTTCATGAAATCCGCAAAGCTATTTGGTACAGCCTGAGGCAGCTCTTTGGGATGTGGAGCCCATGTCATGACCACTTTAGGACGTTTTTTAGTTTTATATTCTTCTATCGTAATCAGGTCTGCAAAACTTTGTAAAGGATGTCCTGTTGCAGCTTCCATGCTGAAAACAGGTTTTCCGGAATATTGAATGAATTGATTAATTATGGTTTCATCGTAATCAAACTTCTTATCCTGAAGTCCGGCAAATGAGCGTACACCGATTACGTCACAATAACTTGCCATTACCGGAATTGCTTCAAGAATATGTTCTGATTTATCGGAATCCATTATTACACCGCGTTCTGTTTCAAGTTTCCAGGCACCCTGATTTATATCAAGCACTATTGTGTTCATGCCAAGATTCATACCTGCTTTTTGAGTGCTTAATCTTGTTCTGAGACTCGAGTTGAAAAAAACCATAAGCAAGGTTTTATTCTCACCAAGATTTTTCCATGCATATCTGTTTTTCTTTATTTCCAGGGCTTCTTTTACAGCTTGGTCAAGGTTACCCAGATCTTTGACGTTGATAAAATTTCTCATATTCTATTTTTTTATTATTTCCTTAATCATTGCTAATGCTGATAAACTGGCCATGTTTACTACACGCATTCGTTGTTGTCCAAGATGGAAAAGTCTGGATATTGTACTGTCTTTTGTGCAGACACAGATCCAGACTGTCCCTACAGGTTTATCAGGTGTACCGCCATCCGGACCTGCTATGCCTGAAATCGAAACAGCAACATCCGAATTCATTATTTTTAAAACACCTTGCGCCATTTCTTCTACTACTAACTTACTAACTGCACCATGTTGCAGAAGTGTTTCATGTTTTACACCAAGAACATTCTCTTTAATTTCGTTGCTGTACGCGACAACAGATCCTTTGAAATACTCTGAACTACCCGGTACGGAAGTAATCAGGCGTGCAATATTTCCTCCTGTGCAACTCTCGGCTGTTGCAAGTAACAAACCATTTTCTTTAAGTATCTTACCGACTATGACTTCAGCAGGACTGTCTTCTTCGGCAAAAATGGCTTCTCCAAGTATAGTTCTTAGTTTTCTTATTAGCCCGTCAAGTTCTGCTTCAAGTAAGAATTTATCTTCATGTGAGCCGGTTAGTCTGAGTTTCACTATACCCGGAGATGGAAGATAAGCAAGTTTGATAAATTCAGGCAGTGAGTCTTCCCAATCAGATATGGTTATCGCAAGTGAGGACTCAGGATATCCGTAGACGAGTATATTCTTGTGAATAATTGCCGGTGTTTTGAAATGAACATTAAGTCTTGGTAATACTTCATTTTCCATTACCCATTTCATTTCATAAGGAACTCCGGGCATTGAAACCAGTATTTTGTTGTTATACTCAAACCATGTAACAGGAGCAGATCCTCTTTTGTTTTGTATAATAGTCGCGGATTCAGGCACATAAGCCTGAGACTCTGTCAGTTCGTTCAGGACATAAGGTCTGTCTTTGTAAATCTCACGTATGTTATCAAGAACTTCCTGATTGAATTTCAATGGAGTTTCGAAATATTTACAAAGAGTTTGTTTGGTTAAATCATCTTTGGTAGGTCCAAGACCTCCTGTAATAAGGATAATGTCAGCTCTTTTTTCAGCAAGTTTAATTGCTTCAATTATGTGATTCTCATCGTCAGAAACCGAACTTACCTGTTTTACTTTGAAACCGGATTTGTTTAACTCTGCAGCCATCCATGCTGAGTTAGTGTCAATAATCTGACCAATCAGGATTTCATCACCAATAGTGATTATTTCAACATATACATTTGCCATAATAAATCAGGTATTTAAGATCAGGGAAGATTATGATCTGATCTGACCATTACCTTCAATTATCCACTTATAAGTGGTTATTTCATCAAGAGCCATAGGCCCTCTAGCATGAAGTTTCTGAGTGCTTATACCTATTTCTGCTCCCAAACCAAATTGGGCACCATCAGAGAATGCTGTAGAAACATTGCTATAGACACAAGCTGCATCAACAGACATAATAAATATTGAACATGTCTCTTCATTTTCGCTGACTATACATTCGCTATGTTGAGAGCTGTATTTTTCTATATGAGCAAGGGCTTCATCAATATCAGATACTGTCTTGACCGACATCTTATAATCAAGAAATTCCTGCCCGAAATGATCATCTGTTGCCGGTTTCAATAATTCTGCCGGATATTTGCCGTCAAGAGTATTGTATGATTTTTCATCGGCAAAAATCATAACATTGCTATCGGAAAGCTTTTTGCATAATACCGGAAGATCCTTTAATCTCTTTTCATCTATTATCAGACAATCCAGAGCGTTGCAAACACTGACCCTTCTGGTTTTTGCATTATTGACAATATCGATGCCTTTTTTTAAATCCCCGTCAATGTCAAAATAAGTATGGCAGACTCCGGCTCCGGTTTCAATTACCGGAATATTTGCATTTTCTCTTACATATTGTATAAGACCGGCACTACCTCTCGGTATAATCAGATCAACAAATCCCTTTGCATTTAAAAGTTCATGAGTTGCTTCTCTGTCGGCGGGCAAAAGTGTGCATATAGCTTCATCAAGAGAAGCATTTCTAAGATTCTCATGAATAATATTTACAATTGCAAGATTTGAATTATGGGCATCTTTGCTTCCTTTTAAAATACAGGAACTACCCGATTTGAAACATAGTGAAAATACATCAAAACAGACATTAGGCCTTGATTCAAAAATGATTCCGATTGTACCAAAAGCAACAGATTTTTTTGTCAGTAACATACCATTAGGCCTTACTGTCTGTGAAAGAATTTTCCCGAGAGGAGATGGTAAAGTTGAAACATTTCTCAAATCTGATGCAATATCTTCAAGTCTTTTTTCAGTCAGCTTCAAGCGATCGTATTTAGGATCATTTGAATCCATAAGCTCGAGATCCTTTTTGTTTTCCTCAAGAATATAATCCTTTTTCAGGATTAAGTCATCAGCCAGATTGACCAATACCTCACTGATTTTTTTATCATTTACAAAGCTCAGGCTTTTACCCGCCTTTTTTGAATCCCTGAATATATTTGACAAATCCATGCTGCTAATTATTTAATTGGTCAAGATACAGATAATCATAATGAACCAAAGGTTTCTGACCCTTTTTCCCAACGACTTCTTTTGCACTTTCACTACCGTATTGAGCCATTCCGACTCCGATTTGTATACCATCAAGATCAAAAATTCTGATAATATCTCCTTTTTCAAAATTTCCTTCAATTCTTGTAATTCCAACAGGCAGAAGGCTGGTTGCCTCATTACTGAGCAAAGCAACAAGGCATCCTTCATTAATATGAATTCCTCCTTTGGCGAAACCCTCAGAATGAGCAACCCATTTCTTTATAGCCGAAGAATTTTTATTGTCAGCGATAAAATGTGTACAAACAACATTTTTTTCGGTATCGAGAAGATTGATCAGTATATTATCTTTTTTACCATTCGCAATATACACTTCAATACCTTCTTCAGCAACTTTTTTGGCAATGTTTGTTTTGGTCAGCATCCCACCTCTTCCGAAAGAAGATTTTGAATCTGCTATATATTGTTTGAAATCAGTATTATAGTTCACGGTTGTGATGACTTTAGAGTCAGGATCTTGCGGATTTCCATCATAAATACCATCAATATTACTCAGGATAATAAGCGCATCAACATTCATCATTGTGGCAATCAGACCGGAAAGCTCATCATTATCAGTAAACATCAACTCGGAAACGGAAATAGTGTCATTTTCGTTAACAACAGGTATCACTCCGTTTTCGAGCATCACTGTCATGCAGTTTTTCTGATTCAGATAATGCTTCCTGCTCTTAAAATTCTCTTTTGTTGTAAGAACCTGACCGCAGGTAATGCAATTTTCTTTGAAAAGTTCATAATACTTACCTATCAGAATAGTTTGGCCAACAGCCGAATATAGTTGCCTTTGATCGACAGGGTCAAGTTTTCTCGATGGTTTAATTACATTTCTGCCGGATGCTACAGCCCCAGAAGAAACCAGAATTACATCAAGTCCTGCTTTATTAAGCTCTGAAACCTGTTTAACAATGGATTTTATTCTATCTTCATCAATAGTTCCGTTATCTGCTGTTAAAACATTACTTCCAACTTTTACCGCAATCCTTTTATACCTGAAATTTGTCATTCTTCAATTTTCTTGTTTTCCTGACGATTATAAGTCTTTTTACTTTTATGAATTTTAGTGGTCGCACTCCATCCCGGTTTGCTAACAAGTTCTATTTCCCTGTCAGCTTTTTTTACAGCCCTGACATAATCATTATTAGAAATCTTTAAGTTCTTTTTGTTTTTCCGGAAGCGCATATTGAATCATTTTAAATGGCTTGCTTTCAGTCCATTTATTACCGCAGCAGTGAAACCACGGTTTTCCATCTCGTTAAGTCCTTTGATAGTAATTCCACCGGGGGTTGTTACCTTGTCAATCTCAACTTCAGGATGAGATTCGTTCTTTTCAAGTAAGGCTACAGCACCTTTTAAAGTCTGTAATACGACTTCTTTTGAAACGTTCGGATAGATACCCATTTCAACACCACCTTCCATAGCAGCCCTGATATATCTGAAGGCATAAGCAATACCGCATGAAGATAATGACATAAAAGCATTAAGCTGACTTTCTGGTACAATCATCGCTTTGCCCATTTCATTAAAGATGTCAACTACCATTTTTTCCTGCTCGTCACTGGCATTATAAGAAGATATACAATTAAAACTCTCAAGCACATCTATTGCCGTATTTGGAATTACTCTAAACAGAGTCGGGAGGCTGTCATTTCCCGGAAAATAGCTTTTGAGTTTGTCAATGGGTATCCCTGCAGCAATTGAAATTATGATTTGTCTATCATAATTTATCAAAGATTCGATTTCTCCTGCAATTTTTTCGACAAGCCAGGGTTTTAAAGCGATAAGTATAAAATCAGCATCTTTAATACAATCTCTGTTAGATGTAAAACATTTGATCTGAGGGTTAAATTCCCTTATGATGTTTAAGTTAATTTCACTTACATCACTAACGGATATATCAGAAGATTGAAAAAAAGTTCCTTTGCTGAGTCCGCGTGCAATCGCACCGCCCATGTTTCCTGCGCCAATTATACTGATCTTCATACTTTTATTTTTTTATTTAGTTGTCAAAACTTCTTCAAGGCTATTTAGGAAAACGTCTGCCTGATCCTTAGTTAATGTTAGCGGGGGTAATAATCTAATAGTGTGTAAACCGCTTACACCTGTAAAGATATGCTTTTCAAATAGAAGTTTATGCCTGATTTCCTTAACAGGTTCTTCAAATTCAAGACCTATCATCAGCCCCATACCTCTTACTTCTTTTATCCCTGATTGTTTTTTGAGTTTCTGAATGAGATAATTTCCAATAACAGCGGAATTCTCAACAAGATTTTCTTTTTCCATGATTTCCAGAACAGCCAATGCTGCGGCACAGGCAAGATGGTTTCCGCCAAAAGTGGTTCCAAGCATACCATGTACGGGTGTAAATTTCGGACTAATTAATAATCCTCCCATAGGGAAACCATTTCCAATTCCCTTAGCTACAGTAATCAAGTCTGGTTTGATTCCGTAATGTTGGTGAGCAAAGAACTTTCCGGTTCTTCCGTATCCTGACTGAATTTCATCCATTATCAGGACAGTACCGGTTTCTTCACAAGCTTTTTGAAGGTCCTGCATAAAGGACTTTTCAGGTACGACAATACCTCCGATACCAAGAAGACCTTCTATGATTACAGCACAGTATTCTTCAGAAGATAGTGCCGACCTCACTGGATTGATATCATTAATATTCAGGAAAGTAACATCCATTCCTTCATTTACCGGAGCCTGGATTTTTGGATTGTCGGTAACCCTTACTGCTGCAGAAGTCCTTCCGTGGAAACTTTTTTTGAAAGAAAGGACTTTTTTTCTGCCAGAATGGAAAGATGCAAGTTTCAGGGCATTTTCATTGGCTTCAGCTCCTGAATTTATCAGAAACAGGCTGTAATCATCATATCCTGACTGTCTGCCAAGCTCTGAAGCCAGATCTGACTGAAGTGTATTTATAACCGAGTTTGAATAAAAACCAAGTTTGTTTAGCTGATCAGATATTTTTTGGATGTAAACAGGGTGGGAATGTCCCACAGAGATTACAGCATGACCACCATACAAATCTAAATATTTATTGCCATTGTCATCAAATGTGTAACATCCATCACCTTTGACAATATTTATATTAAAAAGCGGATAAACATCGAATGGTTGCATTTTTTTATTTTTTAGAAAGCTAAAGGTTTCAGATTCAGGCCTGCCTTTTCATCAAGATTAAAAATCAGATTCATATTCTGTACAGCCTGGCCTGACGCTCCTTTTAGCAGATTGTCTATAACTGATAAAATGAGAAGCTTGTTCCCATGTTTTTCAAGATGAAGCAGGCATTTATTGGTATTGACAACCTGTTTAAGGTCTATGTTTTTTTCAGACACAAATGTGAATGCCGCATCTTTGTAAAATTCTTTATATAGTGTTTCAGCATCTTCCAGTGAACCCGAAAATTCTGTATAGATACTTGCAAAAATACCCCTTGCAAAATCACCTCTGAATGGAACAAAATTTACTTCTTCCTTAAATGAAGTTTGAAGTTGTTTCAGTGATTGAATGATTTCATCAAGATGCTGATGCTCAAAAGCTTTATACACTGAAATATTGTCGTTCCTCCAGCTGAAATGTGTTGTTGAAGATGGCTTGACTCCTGCTCCGGTTGAACCGGTAATCGCAGAAATATGAATCCCGGATTTCAATAGGCCCCTTGCTGCTAAAGGCAACAATGCTAATTGAATACAGGTGGCAAAACATCCGGGGTTAGCAATATGCTTAGCATCCCTGATTTCTTTTAAATTCATTTCCGGAAGCCCGTAAACGAAGTCATGGTCATTCCTCTTTTCCCGGTAATCTGTTGATAAATCGATAATCCTGAGACTTTCAGGTATTTCATGGCCTTTAATAAATTTTTTACTGTCACCATGAGCTGAGCAAAGGAATAATACGTCAATTTCATCAAAATGAAGTTCGTCAGTGAATATAAGGCTACATTCACCAATCAGCCCGCTGTGGACATCGGTAATGTTTTTACCCGCATTGCTACTGCTGTTAACAAACTTTATTTCAGTTTCAGGATGGTTGATCAATAATCTGATTAACTCACCTGCTGTATAACCTGCTCCACCTATTATACCGACTTTTATCATTCTTTACCGTTCTTTTTTTGTACCGCGTGGAATATTTTAATTGAATTACCAAGAATCTTGGTGAAACCTTTAGCATCTTCAGCTGTGAAAGCAGTTTGGGTTTCGCCATATTCTCCAAATTCTGATTTCATAAGATCAAACGGACTCTCAACACCAACCATTACATAATTGTAAGGTCTCAGTTTAACAAAGACTCTACCTGTTACGTTCTGTTGACTACTTTCAAGGAAAGCCTCGCAATCACGCATGACAGGTTCAAGATATTGAGCTTCATGCAGGAACATACCGTACCAGTTGCCAATCTGATCCTTCCAATATTGCTGCCATTTGGTTAAAGTATGCTTTTCAAGCATTTTATGAGCATTGATTATGACCATCGGTCCGGCAGCCTCAAAACCTACACGTCCTTTGATGCCGATTATGGTATCTCCAATATGCATATCACGGCCAACAGCATATTTAGAAGCGATTTCTTCGACTTTTTTGATGGCATCAATTTTATCATCAAACTTTTCACCGTTGACACAACATATCTCACCTTGTTCGAAGTCAATACTTAGCATTTCTTCACCTGTGGCAGTCATCTGACAAGGGTATGCTTCTTCCGGAAGAGTCTGATCTGACTTTAATGTCTCTTTACCTCCGATTGATGTTCCCCATAATCCCTTATTGATAGAATATTCCATTTTTTTGAAATCAGCGACGAAACCGTGTTTTTTCAGATATTCGATTTCATAATCACGGGTAAGTATCATATCCCTTGTAGGGGTAAGTATTTTAATCCCTGGTGCCAGTACATTAAAAGTCAGGTCAAAACGGATCTGGTCGTTGCCTGCACCTGTAGAACCATGTGCAACATATTGAGCACCAATTTCTTTTGCGTATTCAATAATGGCAATGGCCTGAAAAATTCTTTCCGAACTAACAGAAATCGGATATGTGCCATTTCTAAGTACATTACCGAACACCATATATTTGATACTCTTTTCATAATAGTCTTTGGTTACATCCAAAGCAACATGTTTTACAGCACCGAGTTTATATGCGTTTTCCTCGATAGTTTTGAGATTTTCCGGTGTAAAACCTCCGGTGTTTGCAACAGCAGTGTAAACGTCATAACCTTTTTCTTCAGACAGGTATTTGGCACAGAATGATGTGTCCAGACCACCGCTGAATGCTAATACAACTTTTTCCTTCATAATGAATAATTATACCTTTCGGATGTATGAATATTTATTTTTCTTTTTTCTCGTGTTCTTTGGGATCATACAGCATAGCTGTACACATACAGAATCTCCTGTTTTGTCTTTGCAGAATATCGTAATTAACGCAGCTTTGACAACCTTTCCAAAAAGATTCATCATCAGTTAGCTCTGCATAAGTAACAGGTCTGTACCCCAACTCATAATTAATCTTCATAACAGCTGCACCTGTCGTAAGACCGAATATTTTTGCATCAGGAAATCTTGTACAGGAAAGGTTAAATGCTTTTTGTTTTATTTTTTTTGCTAAACCATTTCCACGGAATTTTTCCACGACAATTAATCCTGAGTTGGCCACAAATTGTTTGTTGCCCCAGGTTTCGATATAACAAAAACCGGCGAATTCATCACCACATAAAGCTATAATTGCTTTGCCTTCAAGCATTTTCTGTGTGACATATTCCGGAGAACGTCTGGCTATACCAGTTCCTCTTACTTTTGCTGCAGCAGCTATTGTTTCGAGTATTGTTTCGACATATCTCACATGAGATTCATCGGCAATCAATACTTCAATTTCAGTATTCATCTTAAAAAAAATTACAAAATAGACTAAGTTTTGTCAATGTTAAAAACCGGTATCCTTGATTAAATCATTGCTGTATTGGAAGGATATCAGATAATGCTCTGACCAATTCACCTCTCGAAACATGCTCTCTTGGTATGATCAGTATGGTATCATCACCTGCAATAGTTCCCAGGACTTCAGCTGATGCTTTTTGATCAATATCTGCAGCAACACTGCCTGAATATCCCGGTTTCGTCTTGACTACAGCAAAAACTCCGCAAAAATCAATTGATAAAAACCCATTCAATGGATATATGGAATGTTCTGCCGGTCTGTTCCACGTTTGACGTGAAATACCGGAGTCATCAGGTAATAAATATACGTAACCGCCCTCATGATCAGGCATCTTGGCTACTTTTAATTGTTTCAGGTCTCTGGAAAGAGTCGCCTGAGTCAAATCAAAATTATTTTTTTGAAGTAAGGCAAGTAAATCTTCCTGACTTCCAATTTTGTTTTTACGAATTAAGTCCTTGATCAGCAATAACCTGTTGGATTTATCTTTCATATGTTATTTTTATTTTTTACACTAAGGCCATATGGAACGCCGCATGCCTTTTTTAAGCATGCTCGTTTCATGATTTGCGGAAAATCTATGTTATATGAATAAAAATACAAATCGATGGCAAAATTAGCCATAAACTATATTTGTGCAAAACAAATTTGCATTTTTTTTCAGAATAAAGTTTATTTATGCAGTAATCAGACGTTTTTCCTTATATTCCGGAAAAAAGAAAACCTTTTACTCCAATCCGGAAGCTTAATAGTGGAATGGAGTAAAAGTAAAATAATTAAAATTGTTTCCAGCCCTGAGCAATAAGGTCAAATTCATTACCATCTCTTGTAATAAGCTTCTTCCCATCTCCGGGTGTACAAATATGACCAATAATACGTATCTGATCTAATGATGAAACCACCTCATGCATGGATAAAGGTACTGTGAAAAGTAATTCATAATCTTCTCCTCCGCTGAGAGCAGCAGTAGTAAGATTCATGTTTAGTTCCTCAGCCATTGCTGCTGTCTGGTAATCAATAGGCATCTTATCCTCATAAATCATACAGCCGCAGGAGCTTTCTTTGCAGATATGTAATAATTCTGATGATATTCCGTCTGAAATATCAATCATGGAAGTCGGAACTATGTTGTTTTTGGCCAGCAGATCAATTATATCTTTTCTTGCTTCAGGTTTCAGCTGACGTTCCAATAAATACTCTTTACCCGAAAATTCAGGATTAACCTGAGCCCCGTCGCTGAATACCTTTTTTTCCCTTTCAAGAAGTTGTAATCCCATATAAGCTGAACCTAAATCACCTGAAACACAAATCAAATCATTTTCACGAGCTCCGCTTCTTAAAACCGCCTTTCCCTTATCAACTTCTCCAATACATGTTATGCTTATAGTCAAACCTGTTAATGATGCCGTTGTATCACCCCCTACTATATCAACTCCATAGTTTTCACAAGCAAGTTTAAGGCCTTCGTAAAATTCTTCAAGATCTTCAACACAAAAACGTTTGGATATACCTAATGAAACAATAATCTGTTTTGGATGACCGTTCATTGCATAAATATCGGAGAAATTAACGATTGCTGATTTATAACCTAAGTGCTTAAAGGGAGTGTATGTCAGATCAAAATGTATTCCTTCAAGAAGCAGGTCACTCGTCACTAAAACATCTTTTTCAACATAAGAAAGTATAGCAGCATCATCACCAACACCCTTGATTGTGGTTGTGTTTTTTATTTCAATATTTTTGGTCAAATGGTCAATCAAGCCAAATTCACCATATTCACTGATTTCAGTTCTACCGGTTTTTCCCATATTAAGATCTGTTTATCATTTCACGCATGATACTTGTCATTTTTGGTTGAGCTAATAAAGCAGCTTTCTGAACATCTTCATGACTTACTTCAACAATCTGATTTTCTGTACCAATATCTGTTATAACAGATATTGCAAATACTTCCAGACCTGCGTGTTTTGCTACTATAACTTCAGGAACAGTAGACATACCGACAGCATCACCTCCGATAATTTTGAAATATTTATACTCGGCAAGGGTTTCAAAAGTTGGCCCTGAAGTTCCTACATAAACACCTTTTTTCAGATTAATGTTAAGTTCAGAAGCAATTTCGAGTGCTTTATTCTGCAATCTCTTAGAATAAGCGTCACTCATATCAGGGAAACGCGGCCCCAGTCTCTCATCGTTTTTACCTCTCAGGGGATGCTCGGGGAAGTGATTTATATGATCACTAATCATCATAAGATCTCCAATCTCAAAATCGTCATTCAATCCACCGGAAGCGTTTGAAACAAAAAGTGTCTTTATTCCGATTTCTTTCATTACTCTTACAGGAAATGTAACCCGGAGCATATCATATCCTTCATAATAATGAAAACGTCCTTGCATCGCCAGAATATCTTTTTCTCCCAGCTTACCGAAAATCAATTTTCCATTATGGCCTTCAACAGTAGAAACCGGGAAATTTGGTATTTCATTATATGATATTTCAAATTTATCGGTAATATCTTTGGCAAGCTCACCTAATCCTGTGCCTAAAATTATGGCAGTTTCAGGTTTACCTGGCATTCTGCTCAAAAGCCACTCAGCAGTTTCTTTTATTAGTTCGTACATAGTCAAGTATTTTATTTTGAAATTCTGAATTTTGGTTTTCATAAAATTCCACACTTATTGGCAGATAGTAAATGAATTCTGTCAAATCCTTAAAAAGAATATTTTCAAGCATCCTGACGCTATCTTTTTCTGTGGTTATGATCAAACCATTTTTCTCTCTTATTTTATCAAATTGCGATTTTATTTTAATTAAGTCTTTCTCCTTAAAAACGTAATGATCAGAATAAACCATTGCATGAGCAGAAGGACAATAATTCCTGATATGGTTAATAAAATGTTCCGGAGTAGCAATACCTGCTATTATCAGGACAGGCCTTTTTTCTGTTGATATATAATCCGGATTTAAATTTTTGCCCTCATTTCCATCATAATTTATTGGCAGGAGTGGTTTCAGGTTACCATAAATGTATCTCGAAAAGAATAGTGTTTGCTGTGGATACAACTCAAACTTCTTCGAAACAATTCTCAGCTCAATAGGTTTAAGATTATCAGGACATTTGGTAACTACTATAATAGTAGCTCTTTTTGCTCCGTACGCCGGTTCACGCAAGTTGCCGGCAGGCAAAAGGAAGTCTTTGCCTATTAATCTGTTATAGTCAACAAGCAGAACAGAAATCGCAGGTTTGACTTGCCTGTGTTGATATGCATCATCTAATAAAATGGCATCAATTACCGGGTTTTTCAATTCACATATCAGATCAATTCCTCTCGCTCTTTTTTCATCTACAGCAACAAGCACATCCGAAAATTTTCTCTTCATCTGTAAAGGCTCATCGCCTATTTCAAGAGAAGTAGAATTTTCATCTGCCATAACGAAACCTTTTGTCTTTCTTTTGTAACCTCTGCTCAGTACAGCAATATTAAACTCCTTCGAAAGGAAAGCAGAAATAAATTCCGTATGAGGAGTTTTGCCTGTACCACCAACAGTTATGTTACCTACCGAAATAATTGGCAGATTATAAGATTTGGATTTTAAAATACCAATGTCAAAAAGAGTATTTCGGCAAACTACTACAAAACCATATACCAAAGAAAATGGTAGTAATATAAGCCGGAATCTATCTTTATTTGTCATATAAGTAAAGGTTTTAATCTATTGTGAAACCTTCCATTAAAGCCAGAACACCAGTCTGAATGTTGCTTTTCTTTAATTTGATCAGATCAGAATAATCTTCTCCAAGAAATCTTAAAGCAATTTTCATTTTAGTCTGACTCGAAAATTCTTCCATAAACATGGTCAGGAAATTTTTCTTGGAAGGATAATAAACTAATCTGTAATTTTTAGCCTTTCCAAGTTTAGCCGCTGCATCTATTGCCTTATTTAATCCCCCGGTTTCATCAACAAGACCAAGTTTGACAGCTTTTGCACCTGTCCAGACTCTGCCCTGAGCAATATCAAGAATGTTTTTCCTGTCCATCTTTCTGCCTGTAGCACATCTGTCAATAAACAGGTCATAGGATCTTTCAATATATTTCTGGATTTTTGCCTTTTCCAGATTAGTCATTGGTCTTGTAAGATTACCAATATCTGATAGTTCATTAGTTTTTACTACGTCAAAATCAATTCCGATTTTATTGGTAAGCCCATCGATTATCGGGAAAGTGCCAAAAATTCCTATCGAGCCGGTTAAAGTATTATCAGATGCAATGATTTTGTTTGCACAGCTGGAAATGTAATACCCTCCTGAAGCTGCATAATCTCCCATGGAAACAACTAAAGGACGTGTTTTTTTGAGATCAACCAACGCTTTCCAGATTTGTTCAGAAGCAAAAGCACTTCCTCCGGGAGAGTTAACCCTGAGCACGACAGCCTTAATCTTATCATCTTTTTTAATATTCTCAATTTCTTTTATCAGCTTACCTGATACTATACCTTCAGATCCACTGTCGTAAATTTCTCCTTCTGCGTAAAGAACAGCGATTTTATCCTGATCATATTTTACATCCTTATCAGGCACAGTAATTAAATCAGTTACAGTGACAACCTTCAGGTCATTATAATCTTTAACGCCATGAATTTCAGACAGATGATTTAATACTTCAGATCTATATAAAAGGCTGTCAACCAATTTCAGAGAAACCATATCTTTTGCTGATTCAAACAATGTATTATTATCGGCAATCTTATTCAGGTTTTCTATGCTGATTCCTCTTGATTCAGATATTTTAGAAAGCATGTGACCCCAGATCCCGATTAAAAATTCGCTTGTCTGCATCCTGCTTTCCTTACTCATTTCGGTACTTGTAAATGGCTCTACAGCCGACTTAAACGTGCCAACCCTGAAGATTTCCATTTTAACGCCAATCTTATCCATAGCCTTCTTGTAGAAAACAGGAGTAGATGCAAGTCCGCCAAAATTCATAAGTCCTTCCGGATTTAAAAACACCTTGTCGGCAACAGACGAAATAAAGTATTCACGTTTATCAAAATTATCAGCATAAGCTATAATGTATTTACCTGACTTTTTAAAGTCGGTCAGTGCGTCTCTGATCTCTTCTGAAGTAACAAAACCCGCATCAAGTGTTTTGGACTCCAGATAAATTCCTTTAATCTGAGGATTAGTTTTTGCTTTTTTAATTGCCAGTAAGATATCATCCAACCCCTGATTATCAATTTCGGTTTCCAAAGGAACTCCGGGTATTGAAAAATTAAACGGATTTTCAACTGATTGTTCGGCTATTTTCCCACTTAAACTTATTTTCAAAAGACTGTTGTCTTCAATCTTAAATGATTTTTCAGAATCCGTTACTGATCCTGCTACAGAAAACAGTATTACGAGTAGTATTATTAAAGTAAAAAAAAGGCCAACGATGGTGGCCAGAGTCATTTTTAGGAACTGCTTCATCTTGAAATAATTTTACAACAAATATGATTCAAAAATCCCGAATCAGCAAAAAAATATGAACCCCGGAAGTTTATAAATGCTTTCAGGGTTCATATCAAACATATTAGTATTAATAGTCAATTTCCGCAAACAATCGACACATCAGGATTTAATTATTTCCCAAGTGGTATTGCTAAACCCAATTGAATGTTTGTATTCATATTATTCATAGGAATAAACTGAGGAGTTCTCTTTAAAATCAGATAATCACATGCCAGGAACAGATTTGCAAAACCCGGTGAAATATTCATTGCCAAACCGAATGTTTTAAAATTGCTGTGCATAAAAGAATAACTTGCACCAATCTGAAACCATTTTGCGGGTCTGAATGTTCCGCTTAGCATCAGCTCAGAGTATGTTTCATTTTCCATTAACCTTGCACTGTAAAGCAGACCAGCTCCAATCTTGTTGTCCAGCAATCTATACTGAGCTCCGGCATTAATCGTAGTATAGAGCTTTTGTTTACCCTCAGTACCAGGCTTTTCATTGAATTCATACATTTTAGAAGCATCCTCTTTCAATTGCTCAATTTGACTATCAATATTCTTACCTGCAACAGAATCTATACCTATTCCGTCAATTCCGGAGAAACTGACACTACCTGCAGCACCCATAATCTTTACATTTTCCTTTTTGTAGGTTATAGAACCAAGGTCTACAATACCTACTGAAACGTCAAGATTCTTGATAGGAGAGTACAATACCCCTAAATCAATTGCAAAACCTGTACCTCCTAATCCATTTGGAGCACCAAATTTCCCCAGTTTCACAGTCTGATCTTCATTTTTTTCAAATGCGAAACCTTTCCCGTAAAGTTCAACTAAAGCGTCAGTGCTGACAGACCATTCCGTCTGAGACATGCTTACGTCCATTTTTGTAAGACTGGCTTTGACATTTGCAATTCCTCCAAGATATTTGAGTTTGGCACCAACACTAAGGTTGTCCATGATTTTCCTTGAGTATCCCAGTGCAACTTCAGCATAACCACCGGCACTAATACTCATGTCTCTGATATTATATTGGTTTCCTTGTCCGCTTGTCATACCGAGTTTCATAAATGAAAAAAGTTCATATGGCAGATTCATTGACAAATTCACCCTGGAGGCTACGTCAAAAGTTATATAGCCAACTTTTGTATTCAAGCCAAGAGAAAGCAGACTTGTTCTTAGTTCGCCTCTAAGGTAATTTACAGGATCAAGTTTAGACAGAAATTCATCAGCCGAAACATCCGGATGAAGGAAAGTCATCAACTCACCACCATTTGCAGATGGATAAAGGAAATTCGACAAAAGGATGTTAGATTCAAGCCCCATTGAAAGTTCACCCAAAACAGGAATGCTGATATAACCTTTTTCTGAAGTCAGAGCCGGATTCAGCAAATGTTTATGAGTATTATTATCCATGAAGTATCCTGTCCTTGAAACTGATTGTGCATGGACGGAACCGACAGTCATTGATAAAACCAACGACCAAAATAATATCTTTATATATCTAAGTTTCATAGTCTTCAGGTTTTATTATTTCTTAATGTTTACTCCTCCTTTTAATCGAAGTCTCAGGTCTGCCTTTACAAAATTATCAGGCTTGATAGGTGCTCCGGCTACTGTTTCATTAGATTTCGCAGCGAAATCAAGCTGGAAAGCTTTCAGATTTTTGAGCAGACCTGAAGGGTCGTTAAGTTTCAATGAAAGATTTGACTTAACAGCACTTCCATCTTTTGCACCTGCACTAATAATCTGATTGACAGGTGTAATATTGATTTTTTGAAAATCCTTGTCAAGCGGAGTCAGCGTTACATTTAATTCAAGAGGTATTGAATTATAAAAAGATCCGAGTACTTCCATTTCATTCCCACTAACAAGTTTTCCAATAGATTCGTCAATATCTTTGATAGTATCTTTAAAAGCGATGTTAAGTTCTTTTCCAAAAGCCATTGGAACAGACACTTCATAATTGACTTTCATCTTGTACTCTGCATTTAAATCAACGAAATGTTGTTCACTTGCATCTGTATTGACTTTAATTCTGAGTTCAATGTTGTCAGGAATAGTTCTGAATAATTTTTGAATATCTGCCGGGACAAAAGTATAACCTTCAGGCATTCCTGAGTTTTCAGGGGCAATCCAGAAACCTGATTTTTTGAATTCAGTTACAGAATTAGCCTTAGGTAATCTGATATTGATTTCCTGCTGACCCTGTGTAAGTATTGAACCGTTCTTAATCGGAACCAGCTTAATATTTGCAATTACAGGTATTCCAAAGTTACTCATACCTTCGATGGAAATTACCGGTTTGGTAATGTCAAGAACAATATCATCATTCTTCATGAAACCCGGAAGATCTTTTAGGCTGATAGATTCTGTAATCGGGTCAATAACAGGATTAACAGTTCCATAGAATCTGTCAAGCTTCAGATTATTGAGTTTGACGACTGCCGCAATACCAACAGGCTTATCGACAACATCATCGCTGTTGATTGACGGATCTTCGACAGTCACCTTCATGTCAAAACCTACATCTTCATTCAGGTTCAGACTACCGCTAATTGGTTTACCCGCTAGCTTGATACCTTTCAGACCTGCATTTATTGTCATAGCATTGTTTGAAAATGCTTTTTTCACGATCAGCCTGTTTTTTGAGTCAACCACCCCCGGTTTGAACATTAAAATATCCGGAAATTGTAAAATAAGATCACCCAACATCGGTTTATTCAAGGTCGGGACATCAGAAAGATTTATTGAAATCTGGAGATTTGCCTGATCTTCAAATAATACACTGTCGATAGCACTCAATTCATTAGGAATATCTTTAATGCTAAAGTCGAATTTTGTTGTATCGGCGTAGCTTGCATTAATTGTTTTTAGTTGAATAGAAGTTGATGCTATTTTAAGTTCAGGCATCGATGCTTCTACTCCCAAAAGTTTATTATCCAGAGTTGTAAATTCTGAACTATTGACACTTCCGGACTTAAGTTTGAAACCACCCGATACTGAAAAAATTTCTTTTAATAATAATCTACCGTTTACCAGGTCACGATTGATATTTAAAGAAGCAAGTTCCAGCTCAATTACATCAGGTATAGTTCCATTTAAAACATAAGTATTATTTGGCAACGTTTGTTTAAAATTAAATACAGGAGGGAACTTTATCATAATATTGTCAGCGATTATATCAAGTGGCAAACCAGGCTTGATTAACCTGAAGCGCAATTTCTTACCCGGTTCGATATTAATTACGTCGAGCCTTTTAACCTGATCAGATATATTCACGTCAATGTTAAAACTCTGTTGAAAAGAGCTGAAAGATTTTGAGATATCTTTTGTGGTTACATCTGCTGATTTGAAAGTAAGAGCAGAATTTACATCAACTGACATTTTTGGATCATTCTGTGCTGAAGGAATGTTTTCACTGTTTAGTCTTCCGGTGAATGAGGCAGTACCATTGTAAGTTACGTTGCTATTCCAAACCAGTTTATTTTGAGCGTCAAGAGTAGTACCTGAAAAATTCATTTCTTTAATTGATAAAGAAATAGTTTTACCGGTTTCAGGATTTGTCAGAGTCTCATTTGAAACAGTATAAGTATTATTTGTTAAGGCAGGTTCAAATACGATTTCATCAGGAAATTTTATTGAAAGATTATCCAGCTTAACAGTTTTACTAATCATTGTTGGCAGATTTAAAGCCTTAAGACTAAAGGATAGAGTTGCCGGACTATTGAAGTAAATCTTTCCGACAGATTTCACCTCACCTGGTATTGTGCTGTTTACATTAATTGGTACAGTGCCTGAAATCGCCGAATTAATTTTCGGAATATTGAAGTCCATTGAACTAATCCTGATATTTTTAACCTCGGCTTTTACTACAACATCTATTCCCGCAACAGTTTTAATATTTTCAGACATTACAGTAATTCCCGATAGTGAAACCTTTCCAGTTGATGACATCGAGCTTGCAATATTCAAAATTCCACCTATAGGGTCAGATTTTATGTTAAAAGCATCAATCGTATAAGATTTTGATTGTTTAAAGGAGTTAGCCTTGTTAAGGGGAGTGTTGCTGTCAAATTTGATTACTCCTCCAACCGGGGCAGTTTTAAAAATAAACAAGTCTGCAGGGGTGATACTTATATCAGGTATAATTGAACCCTTACTAAAAGTTGAACCAGCTCCCGGAAGTTCGATAGTGATTACAAGAACAGGAAGAGGAGTATTATCTTCAAGCTCAATCCTGTTAATACCTGTGACACCGTCCGGTACGCTGATATTATAGTTAATGTTGTTTACAGAATTAAATGTTGGAAGTGTAGTATCACTTAAAGGAAGTTCTATTCCTGAAATGCCCGGATCCGGTGGTAATTTAACATCGCTCATTACATCTTCTTTACCACCACTTACCAATATGTCGTTCAGTGTAGGTTTTGTGAATTTGTAATCAGACATCCCGGCTGAAAAACTCTCGCTTTTCGTTACACTAGGTACAGAAAAATTGTCCATTGATATCGCATTTGATGAAAGACTGATAGCAGTATCAACCGACATCGCAGGAATTTTAAAATCATCAACACTAATGTTACCAAAACTTATGGTTTCATTTATAGAAAAAGTTTGGTCACTAATGTTGAAATTTTTAGGTATCAATTCTGAAAAATCCTGACTAAGAGAATCTTTCATGGATATGCCGTAGCCTCCATTAGCCATCTCCTTAATCAGTTCATTGTCTTCAGGATCGAGAAAATCTCCAATCCTGATCGTGTCCGTGCTGCCCAAAGGCAAGCCTAAAGAATCTCCTCCGATAGACATATCGGTCGAAATACCCTTAGCAAAGTCAAAAGTTTCATCAACACATGAGGTTATCACGAGTGGGACTGAAATTCCCAAAAGAATAATAACCCTGACAAATAGTTTACTGTGTGCCATATAAATATTATTTTTAGAAGGTTACATGATATTTTTGGATAAATGGGAAATGAAAACTTTTACAAATTGTAAAAATAAAATATTTTCCAGATAAATCATAAATTCATGTTAATATTTGATATTATAAATACTTATGATTCAAAATAATCTATTAATACTTTCTGTTAACAATATATGGTAGTGTATGGTTCAATACTGATATTCAAAATTTGAGTATTTTTGAATTTTGGTGAGCATAAATAGCAGCATAAGGTATAGCAATCGCAAAAAGGTATCATCCTTAGCGGAATCAATCATACATCACTGTCTGCTGCGGGAATATTCAAATGCTTCATGTAATAAAATGAATTAAAACAAATCATATATAAATTATGAACAGGATTTGCTCTCTTTTTAATATTAAATACCCTATTATTCAGGGTGGAATGGTTTGGTGCAGTGGCTGGAGACTGGCTTCAGCAGTAAGCAACCAGGGTGGATTAGGCTTACTTGGAGCAGGATCGATGCATCCTGAAGTTTTACGTGAGCATATCCGAAAGTGTAAACTGGCAACTAAAAACACTTTCGGAGTCAATGTTCCCCTGCTATATCCTCAGATAGATGAAATCATGAAAATAATTGTTGAGGAGAAGGTCCCTGTGGTATTTACTTCTGCGGGTAGCCCAAAGACCTGGACTTCTTATCTTCACGAAAACGGAATAAAAGTTTGTCATGTGGTTTCAAATACAACATTTGCTAAAAAATGCGAAGGGGCCGGTGTGGATGCAATAGTCGCTGAAGGCTTTGAAGCCGGAGGTCATAATGGTAAAGAAGAAACCACTACGTTTTGTTTGATTCCAATGATAAGAAAAGCAACAAATCTGCCGGTTATCGCCGCAGGTGGTATATTTTCAAGAGAAAGTTTTCATGCTGCCATAGTACTTGGAGCAGAAGGAGTCCAGATAGGAACAAGATTTGCTTTATGTAAGGAAAGCTCTGCACATGAAGACTTTAAAAATAAGTGCCGCAATCTTCATGAAGGTGAAACCAGGCTCTTGTTAAAAAAAATATCTCCGACGAGATTGGTTATGAATGCATTTGGTTTAGCTGTAAAGAGTGCCGAAGACCAGGGAGCCGGTGCCGATGCTCTTAAAGATTTGTCAGGAAAAGGGCGGGCAAAAAAAGGTATCTTCGAGGGAGATTTAAAAGAAGGAGAACTTGAAATTGGCCAGATCGCCGGTTATAACAATAAAGAGGAAACAGTTGAAGAGATTTTCAATGATTTGGTTTCAGATTTATCATTCATTGATTTATAACTAACAGATGGTTTTTTACAGAAATATTTATACTGCAAAAATATTTTTATATGGAAGAAATGTTCCCTTTGGTTGATTTGAATGGAGACGTTATAGGTAAAGCCACCAGAAAAGAGTGCCACTCAGGTTCTTTTTATTTACATCCTGTAGTTCATTTACATGTTTTTAATAAGGATGGGAAGCTTTATATGCAGAAAAGGTCAGACGACAAGGATATTCAACCTGGTAAGTGGGATACTTCTGTCGGGGGTCATGTCGATTATGGAGAAAAATTTGAGGATGCGTTATTAAGGGAAGCTTCCGAAGAGCTTGGTATTATAAAGTTCGATCCTGTTTTCGCTTTCAGATACGATTACAAGTCGGATAGAGAATATGAATTGGTCAACACCTTTATCACTTTTTATGATGGATCAATCATTCCTGATCCAAAAGAAATATCAGAAGGACGGTTCTGGGAAGTGCCGGAAATACTTTCTTGCATTGGAAAAAGTGTATTTACTCCCAATTTTGAGTACGAGATCGAAAAGGTTTTAATTTTTTTTGATGGTATAAAACGGCTCTAATCAGTCTTTTGGGTGTAAGGTCAAAAAAAAGATGAATTTTTTTGATTAAAAAGTTTGGAGGGAGAAGAAAAAGGTTCTACTTTTGCACCCGCTTTCCAAACGAACGGAACACGTGAGGTGTCCTTTTGGAATAGCACCAAGAGCGATCTTTGATACATTTTTCATACAACAGTAGTACAAGAAAGAAATAAATGGGTAAAACCAAACCGTCAAGAAGAGACGACCCTGAAGTGCCAAGGATACAAAAACAAACAAATTATACAACGAAGAGTTTGATCCTGGCTCAGGATGAACGCTAGCGATAGGCTTAACACATGCAAGTCGAGGGGCATCACATGAGTAGCAATACGATGGTGGCGACCGGCGCACGGGTGAGTAACACGTATG
>CAZCWK010000014.1:32483-48380 GCA_964502355.1 uncultured Bacteroidales bacterium | reverse complement strand
CGACCCCCTGCGTGACAGGCAGGTATTCTAACCAGCTGAACTACCACACCGTTTTAAGGGTTGCTATCGTTTTGCGATTGCGGATGCAAAGATAGGCAGATTTCTCAAATCTGCAAGCTTTGCAAAAAAGTTTTTTTCAACTTCGGAGGGTTTTTGTACTTTTGTGTCTGTTAAGAAAAAACCATAATGAAAGAGACTCCATTTGACCCCGCTGTTGTTCAATCTGTTATAGACGAATATAATCTACCCGAATTCGGGAAAGCCACAATCAGAGAAATTGTAGATATTTCAAATAAAATTGAAAAATTAACCGGAAAACGTTTTATCCATATGGAAATGGGCGTTCCGGGGCTTCCTGCATCAGATATTGGCGTTAATGCCGAAATAGAATCATTAAAAAATGGAGTTGCATCCATCTACCCTCCACTACAGGGTATACCGGAATTTAAAAAATATGCATCACAGTTTGTAAAAGCATTTATCGATGTCGATATACCTGCTCATTGTTGTACACCGGTTACCGGCTCTATGCAGGGAACGATGGCAACATTCATAACATGTAGCCAGAGATTCAAATCGAGAAGAGGAATACTATTTATAGACCCTGGTTTCCCCGTACAAAAGATTCAGGTTACTATGCTGGAATGCCCATACGAATCTATCGACGCGTTCAACTTCAGAGGTGAAGCCCTGAGAGACGAGCTTGAAACCAGACTTTCAAAAGGAACTATCTCTACCATATTATATTCAAATCCCAATAATCCTGCCTGGTTCTGCCTGCAGGACTCTGAGCTCAAAATGATTGGTGAACTGGCTGATAAATATGACGTAGTTGTAATGGAAGATCTTGCTTATTTTGCGATGGATTTCCGTAAGGATTTAAGCAAACCTTTCCAGCCTCCTTTCCAGCCATCTGTAGGGAAATACACTGATAATTTTGTTATGCTGATTTCCGGTTCAAAGGCTTTTAGTTACGCAGGACAAAGAATCGGTTTTGTTGCGGTTTCAGAGAAATTATTCAACAGGGTATTTGAGGATCTGACTAAGCAATATGGCACAGGTGAATTTGGAAATATTCTGGTTAACAGAGTTCTTTATTCGCTTTCTGCCGGTACAAGTCATTCTGCTCAATATGCATTTGCAGCCATACTTAAAGCTGCATGTGAAGGCACTTATAACTTTATTGATGTTGTCAAAGAGTACGGCAACAGGGCTGAAAAGGTCAAGAAAATCTTTATTGACAATGGTTTCTACATTGTTTATGACAATGACCTGGGCGAAGACCTTGCTGACGGATTTTATTTTACTGTCAATTATCCGGGGCTGACCGGGAGCCAATTGATGAAAGAGCTTATGTTTTACGGTATAAGCGCCATCTCACTCGAGACTACCGGAAGCAACCAGCAAGGGCTGAGGGTCTGTACTTCATTTATAAAAGATGATCAATATGATGATCTTGAAACCAGACTGAAAAGTTTTAGAACTAACAGGGAGCATTGCTGAAATGCAGAGATTTCTAACGTATACAACAAGGGGGTCTGATATTTTCAAGACACCCTTGTTTTTATATCTTACTATCGCTTAAGTTAATTATTTGACGAAACCGGAACACTGAAAGTAAACGTTGTACCATTTCCTAATTCACTTTCAGCCCAAATCTTTCCGCAATTTTTCTCAACAAAATCTTTACAAAGCACCAGGCCCAGCCCGGAGCCGGTTTCATTATTTGTACCTCTTGTTGAAGGGTTAAATTTCACTTTAAACAAATTAGTCAATACAGAGTCTGTCATGCCGACTCCGGTATCTTTTACAAAAACATTTACCATATCGCATGATTTAACAGCTCCTACAACTATTTGACCATTTTCAGAGGTAAACTTTATTGAATTGGCAATAAGATTTCTCAAAACAAGCGAAATTGTGTCAATATCTACGTAAACACTTAATATATCGTTCGTATCCTTAGTAATGCTAATCGACTTGCCCTGCGCTAAAGGTTTTAAGACATTTATTATGTTATCTATAATCAGGTCAACAGGATAGTTACCAGGGCTCAGATTTATACTCTGAGTCTGACTTCTTGACCAGTTTAAAAGGTTATCCAGTAATTCAAAAGTAGATTTTGCAGAAACCTTAAGCTCCTCAAGGAAAAACTTTTTTTCAGACTCCTCGATTTTGATATCTCCGGTAAGAATATCCAAAATTGGCATAAAACTACCAATCGGACCTCTGAGATCGTGTGCTATAATTGAAAAAATCTTATTTTTGGTTTGAACAAGCTCTTCAAGTTCAAGTTCAGTCTCTTTCTGTTTTGTAATATCAATATTTGTCCCAATCGCTCTGACAGGTTTGTTTTCACTATCTCTTTCCACTACCATGCCATGATCAAGTATCCAAACCCAACTTCCATCATTCTTTCTTGCACGATAGATTGCTTCATAAATATCTGATTTTCCTGAAAGATGTTTTTCCAAAGTTTCCAGAGTATTTGATAAATCATCAGGATGTACCCTGTTTTTCCAACTTGATACATCAGGGACAAAATGTCTGGAATCATAACCCAACATCTCAGACCAAACGTCATTTACAGTCAACTCATTAGTAACAATATTCCAGTCCCAAATGCCCTCTTTAGCACTACTCAAAGCCAGGCTTAATCTTAACTCACTGTCTTTTAGTTTTTTAATAATTATCTTTCTTTCATAGGTAGATGCAATCATATTTGAAATAGTTCTCAACAAATCTATTTCATCATCAGACCAGAATCTGTTTATAATACATTCATCAAATCCAATGAAACCAAAGTATTCGTTCGAGACCATCATTGGGTACACCAATATTGATTTAATACCCTGCGGTTCAAGCATACCTACAATCTCTTCAGGCAAATTATAAATATCTGTAGAAAAGACTCTACCTTCATTAATTAACATCTTTTTCCATAACGGAAACATCTCATAAGGCAGGTCTTTCAATTCATCTATTTGTGGTGTGATGTTTTCATTGCACCATTCATATGTGTTTGATGTTGTTAAACCATCTTGTGAATTTTCAAATATATAAATCCTGCTTACCTGAGAGTGCACACCTAAAATCTTCAAAATATCATTAAGTGATGATTCAAGCAAATCAGGGTTACTTAGTAATTGTGAAATGTCTGCTATCAGTTTTTGATGCTCATATAAATGATTAAGTTGTTTCTCTGTGTTCTTTAATTTTGAAATATCATTTGAAACCGATAAGTAATATTCGTCTTTTCCAATTTTAACTTTATATATTGAAACCAGATAAGACATGAAGACTCCGTCTTTTCTTTTTATCAATATATCTTCATTAGATAGAAATCCATACTTCCTGATTTTCTGAAAAATAGCTTCTCTCTGATGATCATCAACGAAAATATTCAGATCCACTGGAGTTTTACCAATTAATTCATCTCTGGAATAACCAAGCGCTATTAAACAATTAGTATTTGCATCAATAAAAGCACCTCCATTCACAGTACTGATTGTCATCAATACACTCGAGTTCTCAAAAACAGAATAGAAAAAATCACTGATATTTGATTTGGTAAAAATATCCTGAATATTATCCATGACTTTAAAATTTTAGATTTCTCTGAAAGGCATTTTAACAACTTCAGCCTTAAGTAATCTTTCGCGGATTTTAATGAATATCTCTGTTCCGGTTTTCGAGAAAGCGGTTTCAACATAACCCATTGCAATACCTGTTTTTGACATGGGGGAAATACTACCTGATGTTACTATTCCTATCACACGACCGTTAGCATCTGTAATCTCGTATCCGTGACGGGCAATACCTTTATCACGCATCTCAAGGCCAATCCTCTTTTTTGAAACACCTTCAGCAACCTGCTTTTCAAAAATAGCCCTCGAAGGAAATTGCTTTTCAGGATTAAATTTGGTTACCCAACCCAAACCTGCTTCAATTGGCGAAATAGCATCATCAATATCGTTGCCATAAAGGCAGAAACCCATTTCAAGTCTTAATGTATCACGGGCACCGAGTCCAATAGGTTTAATACCAAACTCTTCGCCGGCCTCAAATATAGAGTTCCAGATTGAAACACCGGTTTCAGGATCAAAGTAAATCTCAAAACCACCGGCTCCGGTATAACCCGTATTTGAAATTATTACATTTTCAAATCCTGCAAACTTACCGGTAGTAAAATTATAATAAGGAATAGCAGACAGATCAACATCCGTTAGTTTTTGCATTACGTTTATAGCCTTTGGACCTTGTATGGCAAGTTGGGCTGTATTATCAGATGCATTTTCAAGTATTGAACCACATTTGTTATGGCTATTGAACCACTCCCAGTCTTTATCAATATTGGAAGCATTTACAACTACCAGATAATCAGAGTCAGAAAATTTATAAACCAGTAAATCGTCGACAATGCCACCGGTTTCATTCGGGAGACATGAATACTGAGCTTGTCCATCTTTAATGATACTGACATCATTTGAAACCAGATTCTGCAAAAATTCCAGACTTTTCGGACCTCTTACCCAGAACTCTCCCATATGTGAAACATCAAATACACCAACACCTTGACAAACTGTCTGATGCTCATTAATTATACCGGAATACTCGATTGGCATATTGTATCCCGCGAAAGGACTCATTTTGGCTCCAAGAGCCTGATGTATATCTGTAAATGGTGTATTTTTCATTTTTAAAATTTTGCTGATTCTGAAATTTTGATAATAACTTCCATTGCTTTATTCATAGACTGAACCGGAATAAATTCAAACCTTCCATGAAAATTATGTCCGCCTGTAAATATATTGGGGCATGGTAAACCCATGAAAGACAATCTGGCGCCATCGGTGCCTCCGCGTATGGGTCTTATCTTAGGCATTACTCCTGATTTTTCCATTGATTCAACAGCAAGTACAATAACATGCATATTTTCCGGTTCAATTTTTTCTCTCATATTATAATATTGATCCTTCATATCAAGAGATGCAGTTGACAGACCGAACTCATTATTTATTTTATGAACCAGATGCTCCATCTCCTTCTTGCGTCTTTCAAAACGATCTCTGTCGTGATCTCTGATAATATAACTCAATACCGTACTCTCCACATCACCATTAAAATTTGTCAGATGGTAGAAACCTTCATATTCTTCAGTATGCTCAGGAGTTTCATGACGGGGCAGCATATTCATAAATTGATTTGCAATCCTTATAGAATTGAGCATCTTATGCTTAGCATATCCCGGATGGACATTTCTGCCATTAAACGTAATCTTTGCACATGCCGCATTAAAATTTTCATATTCAAGTTCACCGATTTCACCACCATCTATAGTATATGCCCAGTCTGCCCCAAATGCTTTTACATCAAAATGATCAGGACCTTTACCAATTTCCTCATCAGGGGTGAAACCAATCCTGATTTTACCATGTTTAATCTCAGGATGTGCCATTAAATATTCCATAGCCGTAACAATTTCAGCTATTCCGGCTTTATCATCAGCTCCCAGTAAAGTCTTGCCGTTAGCACAAATCAAATCCTGACCACGATAATTAAGTAGTTCAGGAAACTCTTTAGGTGACATCACTGTATTTTCATCCAACATAATATCACCGCCATTGTAAGCTTTAATAATCTGAGGATCTACATTTTTACCCGGGCAATCCGGGCTTGTATCCATGTGTGAAATAAAACCTATTACAGGCCTGGTTTCATCTGTATTTGAAGGCAATGTTGCTGTAACATAACCATTACCATCAAGGTTAACATCTGACAAACCAACACTTGTTAATTCTTTGGCCAACTCTTTTGCAAATGCCATTTGAGCAGGGGTACTGGGTACCAAATCAGTTTCAGGATCAGATTGTGTATCCCTTCTCACATAACTGAAAAATCTTTCAACAATATCCATTATATAAAATATTTTAAGTTTATATCATTTTGTTTTTTAATATATTGTGACTTGGGTTGCGCCAAATCCGTATTCTCTGAAGGAGGCATCCTGATATTTGCAATTCTTATATTTGCTTTTCAGCTCTTTAATTATGGCAGCTCTCAATATACCATCCCCTTTGCCATGAATAAAAATAATCTTAAATCCTTTATTGGAAATGTTTTCATTCATTTTTTCATGAAATACTTTCAACTGATATTCAATTATATCCTTATTTTCCATACCGGTAGTTGAATCCAGCAGATTGTTAATATGAAGATCAACTTCCAGAGGAGATGCTTTTTTATCTACAGGAGCAGAAACCCGCGGCTTTACAACTTCTTTTTCAAACATCGCCTGTTTAATATCTTCGGGGGATATCAGATATGACTTTTCACTCTGATCATTATTTACAACATTAATTATCAAAGCATCTTCGTCAAAATATTCATTTTCTTTGAAGCAATGAAGTTTATAAAACTTTACAGTATCAATCCTGATTTCAACAGAAATTGCATTTTTATAATTGTAAAACCGACCGGGCTTAAATGCAATAGCCTGAAAACTGATTTTTTCAAGTTCGATTATACTCTCTTTATTAAACTCTTCTATAAAGATCTTAGAGTTGGCTTCAACCTGTCCTGCGCTTCTGCTTTTCCAGGTTTTGCCACTACATGATGCATAATTGTAAATCAGGTCATAATTGCTGTCGTTCACAAGGTAGCACTCGAAAATGCCTTCAGTAAATAACTTACCTTCAGCAGGAAGATAAGCAAGATTAATGTTCAGAAACTCCCCTTCCCTGCTTTCAGTAACCCTGGATATTATAGATTTACCGGATTCAATCTTCTCAATTTTTACTTTATCAGTTTTCTCAGGTTCTTTTTTTGGTGAAACCGGTTTGAACGGATCTTCAAGTTTTTTATCATCACTGATTACAACACAATTCCTGATCATAGCAGGGGTCTCAAAACCATCATCTTCCATAACCATGACCATGTCTTTATTTTTAAACGCTGTAACCACTCCACCTCCTACAGAATTCAAAAACCTGACTTTATCTCCTATTTTAATTTCCATAATATTCTTTATTTAATCAGTTTAAAACTGGCTTTTTGGTTTCCGGTTGATATTTCAAGGATGTAAAAGCCACTTGAAAAATGATTGAAATCAAATTTAGTATAATCAGACTCCAATCTACTACTCCATAATTTTTTGCCATCAAGATTATACAAGCAGGCAAATCCGGTTGATCCCTTCAATTCACAATTTATATTCAGAAGGCCATTATTAAAAAAAACTATCGCCACATTATCAGGCAGAGCATGATTTACAGAAGAAGCTTCAACATATTCAAATGCACCAAGGTCAGGAGCTTTCCCTGAATAAGGTAGTCCAACATCTGTCCCTGCATCAATAAAAGCACTACCTTTCCTGAGTTTCATAAAATTTATGTCCGGCAAGCTTCCATCTGCCTTTCGTGGTCCTGAAACTCCGGTTGTATCAATTGATATAAAATCATTTTCAGTTACCGGTGTATTAATCATCCAACTGTTTGTTGTTTGTGAGACAAAGCTGCCAAGTGAAATACCTCCGGAAAAACTCAGCCCATTCACAACTTTACATGTTTTACCAGAAGCCAAAGCAATAGGAACACTGAAATTATTACCCTTATTTCTGAATGCTGTTCCATTATAAACAGTCATATTACCTTTATTGTTATTCTGGTCAAATCCTTTGGCTTTATTATCAAAACAAAGGCAATTATTAACAATAAAATTGTGTTTCAGGGTTTTATCATCGCTGCCACCCATTTTAAATCCATTTCCATTGGCCTGTGAACCGGGGTCTGACCCGTTTTTAAGATAGCCATTCATCCATGTCCAGCAATTTTCAACTGTAGTGGTTACATCATTAGCACCTCTAAGATATCCGTCCCAACCGTCGTCGCAATTATACCATGCACGGCAACCATAAAAATAATTACCTGTCCCAACATCCATTTTACAGGCAAAACCATCTGCATCCCCGTAATCAGTAGGATCGGCATTAAAATATGAATCGCAATTAATAACTTTATTATTATTGGCACCGGATGATAACTGCAGACCGGAATCTCCATTTTCATAAAAAGTACAAAACTCCACAGTATTATATGCACCACTTATAATCATACCATTATCAGTGGCTTTAGTAATGTCAATCCCTTTTATGTACCAATAATTACCAGATAACGTGAAACCTCTTTTTCCTGATGAAAGTCCTGAACAATAAAAAAGCGGCCTTTCATTATTATAACCCTCCAGTCTTATCAATGCGTTTGCATTTCCTTTTGCAGATAAAGTGACAGTTGATGAGATTAAATATTTACCTCCTCTGACATATATGCAATCTCCTGCCGCAACTATGCCAGCAGCCTTTGCTATCGTTTTAAAAGGTGTAGCGATTGATTTACCGTCGTTTAAATCGTTACCATCAGCAGCAACAAAATAAGTGTTAGCCCGGGTAGTTAAACAAACCAATAGTAACAAAAATGTAAGTTTTTTCATTATAAAGCTCTGCATTTATACAAAACATACAAATTTACAAAAAAGCAGTTCATGTCAACAGTTTTTCAGAAACAATGCATTTTTGGAATGCGACATTCCATATGCTTTAGTGTAAAAAAAATAAACCCCAAATAGTGAATAACTATTTTGGGGTCTAACACATTTGATTAAATCTTATCAATTATTGTGCAGGTGGTAAATGCTTTATCACCACCCAACAACTGATTATTCAGTTAGTTTGCAGCAGGTTTTGTCGGATCAACAAATACTCTTGTAGCTAGCTCTTTGTCCAGATGATATATTCCTTGTCCATCTTCGCCTATAAGTTTCAGCTGGCTTATCAAATCATCAACATTGGCTTCTTCTTCAATTTGTTCATCAACATACCACTGCAACATGCTAACTGTAGCGCGGTCTTTATCTTTTTCGGCCACATCAATACAATTATATATCATCGCAGTGACCTTACATTCATGCTTATAGGTTTCTTCCATTACCTCAAGAATATTTTTCCAGTCAGTTGGCACAGCGTCTAAAGCCATAAGTTTTACTGAACCCTGACGCTCAAGAATAAAATCAAAGATCTTTAGTGCATGAGCGTTTTCTTCCTGATATTGTACTCTCATCCAGTTTGCAAAACCTTTCAAACCTTTTTCCATAAACCATGATGACATGGAAAGATACATGTTTGCAGACCAAAACTCTGCATTAACCTGATTACTGAGGACTTCCTCAACGCTTTTATTAATTTTCATAGTCGCTTGCTTTTATTTATTATTTAAAACCCATTATTAGTTATCAAATACAGACAGTCCTGAATACAAAAAATATCAATATCAGGACAGTTCAGTATAGTGAATCAAATATACCATTTATTAATCAATAAAAAAAGTATTGTTCATTATTCAAAATCCATAACGACAACAAAGTGTCTGCCCGCAACAAAATTAAAAATGAATACTACTAAAAATAATTATCTTCTCCTCCCGGAGTTTGAGCCGGAACTACTTCCACTGCGTGTTGAAGACTTTTCTGTTTGTGAATTGTCCTGCATCTGTTTGTTGACTTTTACAGGATTACCGATAGTTCTGCCATAATAATTTGTGCCCTGAATGCTGTCGCTTCTGGTCTGAGAAGATCTTGTTCTGGCAACAGTACCACCTCCTGAACGTTTTTGTGTAGCAGCATCTGAACCTCTTTGACTTGTTTCCGCATTCGCCCGGTTTGTAGTTTCAGTACGAGTTTGGCCGGCAGCATCAGTTCCTCTTTTATTTGTTGTTTCAGTACGCGTCTGGCCGGCAGCATCAGTACGTCTTTGACTGGTTTCAGTATTCACTGTACTTGTCTGACCGGAAGTTTGAGCGTTTCTTTGATTTGTATCAGTACGAGTTTGAGTTCCGGTCTGATTACGGTTTGTAGTTTCACTGCGTGTTTGTGAAGTGCTTCCTGAACGAACAGAAGCATTATCATCCTTTCGACCCTGGCTTCGGCCGTCATCACGATTTGAAACGCCGTTACGGTCAGGAGTTATTATTTCTTTTTTACCATCAACATCAGGTCTTCCAACATTATCATTATCATTATCATAATCATTTTTATTTTCATTTCTGCCATATCCGGAGTTAATTATATTCCTTTGATACTGACGATCCTTTTCGGAGTATTTGAAATTTTTATTACTTCTGATATTCCTGTCATCCCAATCTCTTGCTTTATATCTTTCATTTTCATTCCAGTAAATGGCACTCCTTAAATTCTCGTTGAAACCTCTGACATAAGGGAAGTTACTGTAATCATAATAATCTCTGTAATAATATCTTGGGTAATGAGTCAGATAGTATTGATGATGCATCCATGGTCTGTAAACATCAGAACTGAGGATTACAACAAAACAATTATCAATATTGAAATCATAATAGAATGATGGGAAATAATTTGAATTATACCATCTTCCATTTCGCAGATAAACATACTGACCTGCTGATAAGTCATAATAGCACTCAATATCAGGCAAATAATAATACCTTACACTTTCATGGTACTCCGGCGCCCAATTCGGATTAATATAACTGATATTTTGCCTTACAGGAGTGGTTTCTGCATAATAAGGAGTATAACACCCTGTCATAATAACGGCTGTAATTAACAGCAGGAAATAAAATGTAAACAGCTTTAAAGGTTTCATTTGCTTATATTTATTTAAAAACTCAGGTCAAATATCCATATCCGGGATTATCGGATATCATAAACAAAAATAAAAAAATTATTTGTAATTAATAAACAAAGACCATTTACCTTCGACAGTAAATGGCCTTTGTTTGACTACTATTTAATTATCTGACTGATTCGGTTTCAAATAAATTCAAAACTTTTTTTACTTCAACTTTTCCGTTAGTATAAATAGTTTTGACTATTGTAACGCCTTTAGCAGGAGCCTCAACGCGGAAACCTTCAAGTGTATAATATTGTTTTTCCAGAACAACCAGATTATTCAGGTTTTTATCCAGACCTGTACTTCCAAAAGTATAATTATTTGAAGAAGCACTCAATCCACCCATTTCGTTTGCTGCCCTTACAGTATAGACTGTACCATTAGCAGTACCTGAAGGTATCGCATAACTGTTGGTTGTAACAAACTCAACAAATTTGCCATCTTTAAAAATACCCCAGCAAAGCACATAATCACTGTTATCCCAGGTAATCGATAAATCCTTACCTGTTATGACAGGCGCAGATAATTGCTCAGTGGAGATTTTGGGTTGCCAGGCGTCAGATCCGCCCAAAACATTTTCGATAGTATATTGAGCAGCTTGTTCAGCTGTAAGGACAGGATTCAGATTGACCGTGGTTGCATCTTTTGTATAAGTCCTTCTTCTGTTTGACAAGTCAACAGCAATACCACCAGAAGTCATACTGTTATATTCAGCAAACACAGCAGGAACAACATTCATAGGATCACCCCAACCGGCTGAAACCGGAAGTTTTTTCATGATTGTATTTATGTAAACACATTTCGGGGCATTACTCCATGGACGTCCAAGTCTGTAAGAACCATTATTTATATCAAAACCATCAATGGTGCAATTATTAAATACATAACCCCAGTTTGAATTTGTAGCAGGTGCAGTCAGACAGTTGCCTGATCTTTCTTCCAGATAAATCAGACATTCATTGAAGAAAATATCACCTCCACCACAGATAAAATCAACCGTTCCGTGGATTTCACAGGTTTCAAGATAACTTCTTTCTCCACCTGTATAATATGTATCCTGATTACTTAGTAGTTTCACATTCTTATAGATATTTTTGTTTCCCTGATCCCATAAAGCAACACCACGCCCAAGCAAAGTGCCTGTCCTGTAATCCATCTTGTTCATAAATGAAATATCCTGCATATAAACGTTAGAGGATGCACTTGTGAAATACATCGTTGCAGTGGAATTTATGGATTCCTGTATGGATTTATTAAATAATACCACATTGTCTGAGCTTTGCCCGATATACGAAACCTTAGGTATGGAAATAGTTGTCATTTGATTTGCATCACCGGTCAGTGAACCTATGTCATACTGTCCGTCAGGGAAGAATATATGAAATCTTTCACCTGTAGAGGAAAAGGCTTTTGCTGCCTGCAAAGCTTCTTTGAAATTACCGTCTATTCCTACTACAAAATCAAATTTTTTCTTGGTTACTGTTGGCTTGGATATCGTTTTGAAATTTATCGAAACCGGACTTGTCATCATATTTCCGGAGAGGTCAGATACTTTATTGCCGGGCAGATTAAAAGTATAAGATGTATTATAATCCAATCCTGTATATGCAAATGTTATGGTTTTACCTGATATCACAGGAATTAAATTTTTACTTCCTACAGTTGCAACTGTACCATCAGCCACTTTCACTTTTTCATCAAAATTCAGTACAATCTTGCCGGTTGCGGAAGCTCCTGTCGCGTTATTTGCAGGAACTGAACTTTTTAAAACCGGAGCAACACCATCATTAAATACTGCTGCATCTGCAAACACATAAATACCGGAAATTGATGTACCATCATTTGTGGATGTTGTACCAAGGACTGTAGATGTATAATCCGGAATCCATCTTATATAAATCTTTTCAGCATGATCAGCAGATGAAGGCAGAGTAAAAGTGCTATCATACCACACCTTAGCTGAAAGCATATTATAAGCACCCAGAAGACTGAAATTTGTACCATCGGTTGAGAACTCACATTTTTGTACTGAATATGCATTGTAGTTTAAGAGCATAGCTGCTTTTACTCTGATATTAGTATAGTTTTTTGCATTGAAACTTATTTGATAATAATACTTATCAGTCAGAGGTTTCCAGTTAACAGCTGCAGGTGCACCTTCATAACCACCGGCTGCAACCTGTGATTTATCAAGCCATGAAGATGTTGCGCCATCTTCTTTAATTAGTATTAAAGTTGAAGTCTGATTTTCGGTGTCAGAATAAAAATCTGCGGGTCTGTCGCCACCACCGGCTTTCCAGAAATCCCATCCGACAATATAATCCAGAGCACTGTATTTTGCAGTAATAGTCTTGTTGCCATTCATGGTAACAATCAGATCCGCACCGGTTTCACCGGAACTCCAGTCTGTAAAAGTAAGTAATGGATTGTTTTTTGCGGATAATGTAACTAAAGTCCCCTCTTCATACATCTTTTTACCTTCAACTATAGTTGCTGCCGGTGATGCTGAAACCATATAGTCATTCGCTCCACCTTCAACTATAACATCCAGAGAATATGTGTTAACCGCAGAGAAAACAGCTGAAAGATAGAGATTCCCATTGAGTTTTACACTATACGGATTTTCAGAAGAAACGACAGAACCATCAGTACCTGCCCAATGTGAAAACTTGTAGCCAAAGTTCTTTGTCGCAGTTAATGTGACATCAGTACCGCGGTCAAATGAATTTCCTACAGGAAAAGTACTGACAGTTCCGGCACTGGAAGGAGAAACGGAAATATTTAATGTATCTATTGTTACATTGGAAATTTCGCCGCTAACCTTACCTGTAATTACAACATTTGTAAGACCAACCTGCTTGGTATTTCCCAGTGAATAAATAAAAACCTGAAGTGAAAACTCTCCGGTTGATGCAGGCGGAGGAGTTGCAGTAAGATCATAAGAAACATGAGTAGGTTGATTATTGTCTTTATTACGAATTGGAACAACTCCCGTACCCAATGTTGTAAGAGTTCCATCAGAAGATTTCCATACGATGTCAATCATGCCACCATCAGTACCAAATCTCATACAGTCAAATGAAATACTGACAGGTACAAAGTTCAAACCTGTTTTTGGTCTGAGATTAAACGATACATAATCC
This sequence comes from uncultured Bacteroidales bacterium, assembly GCA_964502355.1. GTDB lineage: Bacteria > Bacteroidota > Bacteroidia > Bacteroidales > UBA1402 > UBA8389. Next base: position 34,538 of record CAZCWK010000014.1, on the reverse strand, counting down.
TCAGGAGTCACTGAATTACTCTGTACCTTAGGTTGAAACCTTGAGAATGTAAATCCGGAATATGAACTAACAGAACTATAAGTAATATTACTACCTGTTCCGACATAATCAGAACTAAAATAGCCTTCTGCATCAGCAGAAAATGTCGGTACCTGTCCGGGCGTACTTAATGTAAACGGCCATGTTATAGTTGCCGTAGCATCAACGTTTGTAGCAGCCCAAATTTTGCTGAACGGAAGTATTGATACAAATGCCAGTAATAAAGGCATTGTAAATTTGTAAAATTTTATTCTCATACTTATTTGTTTAAGGTTAACATCGTAAAGATATTTAAACCCTGATAAGCATGATTCTAAAAATTGACAAATATGTTCTACTTTTTATCAACGATTGATAAAATACTCCTGACTTAATTAATTACTTTTTCATTGCAGACAAGCCCATCCTCAAATGAGACTCTCTTCACAGCAATGCCTTTGTAATTATAGGGGAAAACACTACCCAATAACTGACCGTTCATCGAATAGTATTGAGTCTTTTTCAGTTTGGCATTAGACGTAATTTTCATTTTACGTGTTTTCTTCAAAGAAGAAATCACGCTGTTTACGCTAACAGGATCCACACTTTCAAGTGTAGGTTTGACTTTAACAATCTTACCCTGGTCATCAAACTGGAATTTGTCAATACATACTTCTCTGTGAATGCCTGGCTCATTTTTTATATATTCTTTATTTATCCTGTGATAAACAATATACCATTCATCCTTACCTGGTATCTGTAAAACTGAATTATGAGCAGGTCCGTAAATAAAATTCGCAGGGTCCTGGATTAACACAACAGGTTCTTCAGCAACAGATATCGGGCCTGCAGGTGATTTTGAAGTACCGTAAGCTACGTGATAATTAGCTGACCCCGTATCGTCAACAGACCAGAGAAAATAATACAAACCTTTGCGATAAAACACATACGGAGCTTCCCTGTATGCATAATCCTGTAAAGTACCTCCCTCAGGAGTTATTACTTTAATGGTGTTTTCCTTTATTGAAAGCATATCATCATTCAATTCTGCGACAGCCATATATCCGTTACCCCAGTAAAGATAACTTTTGCCGGTTTCAGGATCAGTAAAAACATCAACGTCAATCTGCTGTCCTTTGCCTGTAGGCGAAGATTTTACAATTGAAGCTCCAGAATCAATAAACGGACCTTCAGGATTATTGGATACAGCTACACCAATCTGCTTATTTGAGCCCGCATTACCACTAAAGTAAAAATAATATCTGTAGGATCCGTCAACAAGCTTTTCTTCAATTGCCGGAGCCCATGCATTGCCTGTTGCCCAAACAGCCTGATTTGCGCCCAGATCAATAGCCTTACCTTCGTATTTCCATTCCACGAGATCGGCAGAAGAGTAAACTTCAAAATATGTACCACCCCAACCAGGGAAACCATCAGTAGTAGAATAAATATAGAACCTTCCTGTTTTTTTAGAATACATCACTTCAGGATCAGCGTGGAAACCTGGCAAAACAGGATTAACAAATTTTCTTACATCAACCATGTAATCCAGATTTGGTTTCCCCTGCATTGAAAAAGTATATTTTAAAGGACCTTTTGAAAAATCCTGTAATCCGGCAGGAGTAACATTTGTGCCGGCATACCCGTAAAGATCAGGATTAAAAGAATTGATATCAGTGCCAAATCCAACAGGTAATGAAAGAGATTTCGTTTCATGATCAATTTTGACATGAGCCTGTCTTACGTTAAGGTTTCTGGCTCCCAACGGAAGATTTGACAAACCTGAAGCCGGCCATTTCGCCAGTAAACGTTTTGCTTCTTCAGCAGTTATTGTGATAGTAGTCCCGTGTCTGGGAGTAAAACTTCCGGATGTAGAAGTATTACAAATAAAACTGAAATTTTGAAGATCGCTGCTCGAACAGAACTGGTAGAAACCATTTACATAACAATCATACATAAGAATCCAGTCATTTGAATTTATCTTCCTGAAAACGCCTGATCCTTCAACTGAAAGTGTTGTCTGTTGCAGATATTTAT
>CAZCWK010000014.1:18087-32473 GCA_964502355.1 uncultured Bacteroidales bacterium | reverse complement strand
AACCGGCCACCCATGGACCTTTAAGACTTTTTGCGGTTGCTTTTTGAATACCATTTCCCTGCCCTTCTGTTTTAAAGAAAAGATGGTACTCTCCATTTGCGAAAACGATATCACCATCAATAGTATTCGCACCGTGATCATATAAAACTTTAGGTTGAGTCAAATCAGTAAAATCCTCATTTGCATACGAAAAGTAAATCATATAATGGTTCTGACTCTTTTTGCCAATCGAAAAATAAACCATATATTTCCCTTCTTCAGGGTCATAAATGGTCTGTGGTGCCCAGACCTGAGTCAAATCATTTCTGTTAAATAGTTCCGGCCATTTTGAAGGAAAATCGATTGCTGTGTGTTTCCAGTTTATCAAATCATCAGATTTAAGGAGAACCAAACCATCATTTGATGACCAGCCCTCACCTGACCTCATATCTGTTACGACCATATAAAAAGTCTTCCCATCTTCACCTCTAAGGATATGCGGATCTCTTACAGCTTTTTTGATTGCTATTGTATCTGAACTCAGGATTCTGTTGCCATTATTTAGTGGAGTGTAATTATAACCGTCCATGCTTAATGCAAACTTTATTTGTTCGTCAGACTGAGCGTTACCGGTAAAATAGGCAAAAAGATATGCATCCATTCCTTCATCTTCAGCCACATTTACTTTAACATCCAGGCTATCAATATATTCACCACTTTGAGCTGTGACTCTCATTATAACAGATTTCCTGCCTTCACCTTTGGGTGATAATTTGCGAAGTTTACCGCTGTTTGATAAATATTCCTGATCCAGAGATCTCCATCTCAGAACAGATCCTTCGTATGATTTAAATGGCAGGTTTAAATCGTCTCTTAAATTGTCAACAGGCTGATTAAGCTTTATCATACTCAAATCAAAATCGACACATTCCTTTCCGGTAATTTTGGGTAATACTCTCAAGACAAACTGCTTTTTGTCTGAAACCGATCCTTTACTGATAGTAGCTTCTAATGTTACAACAGCTTCCTTCTTCCCGTATTCAGGTCTGTTTACAACACCACCTGAACTTAAAACGTATTCATTTGATGATTTCCATGAAATAGTAACATCATTTTCTCCTGTAAGTGGCAATGTAATATTTTGAGTAACGATATCGGTTTCACCTATTTTAAGTGACTCTTTCAATTTGGCTATCTGTTGTTGAAATAAAGGAATATTTATACTTTCGGCACTTTTCGAAAGACCTGATATCGAATCATCAGAAAGTGCCCCATCATAAACCCTGAACTCATTGTATTTAGCACCCTTAAGGTAGTTGTCATTCTTATAACATGATTTGCCAAGGAAGTTGTATTGGGTGATGCCAAGAGCGCTTGGAGCCAGATTCATAGAAGCGCTTACCTTTTTAACGATGCCATTAATAAAAATACTGCCTACACCGTTTTTCTGTCTGTAAACAAGGTTACACCATCTCTCTTTAGGAAATGAGTTGCCAGTTTGCAGACCGACTTCATTTGAATAGTTTGTTTTTGTTATCGCGTATCTGGTTGAGTTTGCTCCAAAGAAAATACATCCGTTTTTTGTTCCGGCAATATCAGTTGAATTAGCAAAAGTGAAAATGAAATTACCGGCTGATCCCAAAGTCGTTTCCTGAGGAATAAAAACATTTGCAGATATTGTGAAATCGTTCAAAACTGAAATCACATTTCCTGTTGATGCGCCAAGATCAAAATAGCCATTTTGTGTACCAAGATCTAAAATCGGATATTCGCCAAAATAATCAAGTTTTGCACCGTTATTAAGTTTTCCCTGATAACTTTTAATATTATCATTCAATGATTTGAAATCAAAATGCAGAGATAGCGTTGCTTCTTCAGCAACAATAGATTCAGCTGATTTATTTTTAGTTACTTTACTAACCGGATTTTTCGCATTGGAAATATTGACGCAAAAAAACATTAAGGATAATAGTGCAAATACAGTAACTCCGTGATTCTTCATAATTAATGCATAAAATGTATTATGCCGCAAATGTAGAAAAATACAATAAGACAGAAGTTGAATTTTTAATTAAAAAGATCTTATTATTGGCTGACCAGATAATATTAACTGGAAATAACAAACATTATCAATACTTTAGAGATACCTGCAAAAAAAAATCATTTTAATATTTTAACAGTTCTTGCCTGTTTAATATCTATCATTGCATTAATCAATCTGATTTCATCGTAATCATCAATATTTTCGATATTAACAGATGCCTCTTTTATCTTTTTCTCATGCAAAAGTCTTTGCCTGCAGGTTCCATTCAGTAAATATGTATCAGGAGTATACCAGGTGCCATCTTTCAAAAGCACAACATTGCTGAATGAAGTATCAGTAATAAACCCGTCCCTGACAATAAGTATATCATCCGCTCCGTTTCTGTACTCTGACAAAAAAATCAGCAACTGACGATTCTGATACTTATAACTGTAATTGTCATATATATAATCAGATCCTTTTTTATTTGTATTTTTCTCCGATATCAATGATTGAGCAAGAGAAAACGGAACGAGCTTAAGTGTATTGACATTTTTAGGAATATACTTTTCAAATGTTACAGTCCCGATCGACTTCCCATACAAAATCCTGCACTTATAAATTTCATTATCAACAAAATCAGGAATACTGATCAAATCAGAAATATCAATATGAGAATCCTCACCATAAAAAGCCTTTCTGGTGTCGTTGAATCTTTTATTATTCCATTCAACATTTTGAAATGAACGGTCTTTAACTTTTATGCTTTCTATGAACCGGCACATATATTTTTTTCAACATTTCATCATATTCGTCAAACGGATCACTAAGTGCAGTAATACCCCCACCGCTTTTATAAACCCAGCCTTCAGATGTTTTTTCTAAAAATCTGATCATCACTGCACTATCCAGATTGTCGCCATCAAATATACCTATAATACCCGTATAAAATCCTCTCTGATAAGTCTCAGCCTCCCGGATTATTTCCAGAGTTTTTGGTTTTGGAGCTCCGGTTACTGAACCTGCAGGTAATAAAGAAAAGATGATATCACCAATCCTGCTTCTGTAATCATCAGGTAATCTGCCTGTTATTGAAGAGCTAACCTGTAAAAGTTTACCTTTACCGGTTTCTATTTCATCAATATATCTGAAGTTTTCAACTTTCACGTCAGATGCCACAATACTCAGGTCATTTCTGATAAGGTCAACTATTGTACTGTGTTCTGCCTTTTCCTTAATATTATCAAGTATTTTTTGTGCTGCAAAAGGAATATTTGCATCGATGGTCCCTTTCATCGGACATGAGGTAATAATACCATCATTAATCCTGACAAAAGTCTCAGGAGTAAAACAAATAAATTTGTCAAAATATCTCAGCTTATATTTTGATTCAGCCAGATTATATATTGTTTTTATATCATAATCGGTTTCAACAAATGTCTGGCAAGTCAGATTTACGAGGTAGCAGTTTCCTTTTTTTATTTGTGAAACTACCTCGTCAAATTGATACTTATATTTATTAAAGTCGTAACCTTTGTGATTTATTATGGGATTGATCTGGTCAGAACTTCTTTTAAATACAGTATCTGATATATCAGGTAAGTCTTTTTGCAGAGATTTGCCATTTAAAGAATTAACGGGTAGCATTTTGCCGAAACCGGGAAATTTAAAATCAATATCAATATCTTTAATTTCTTCCAATGTCCAGGCACAAGAATTTTTCATCTCATAATCAACGATAAACAAAAAAGGGATTTGCTTGTCGCCTGACAAATTCATTTTTTTTATTGTCTCTAATGCAGATTCAGGTATCTCCATTTTGGTAAAATAGTGATTGATGAGTAACAAAGATACAGGTAATTCTGCCCCTAATTACCTAAAAATAATATTTTACTGTCAGGCACAACTATTCCGATTGATCAGACTCACAAAAATTTATGCTTAATTCTAAAAAACACAACTTTTCCGATTGATCCTTGATCCATTGATTCCTTAATTTCCTGCATAAAAAAAAAGTGTTCCGAAAATTCGAAACACTTTTTTGAGCCTCTTGTCGGATTCGAACCAACGACCCCGAGATTACAAATCACGTGCTCTGGCCAACTGAGCTAAAGAGGCGGGAGGGTAAGCTTACTATATCGCGCCGCTACAACCAAACTACCCTTGCTGCGGTCAAGCCCTGGGGGGGTTCGCAGGGAGCTGGCCGTATAGGACTTACCCGGGCACAAAAGTAGACAATTTTACTATTCTACCAAAGCCCTTCATCAAAAAAAGTGTATTTTTGTAAAAATAATTTTTAAAAAAATGGAACAAAAACCCAATCCTATACAGTTAAAATATAGATATGCAGCTAATTATGGTCTTATTTTAGGAGCTTATCTTGCAGTATTCTACATCATACAAATTATTGCTCCCAACATAAAAATCGTGAATTTAGTCAATACTGTCAGTATTCTCTTCACTCCTTTCCTGTGTTACTACCTTACAAAGAAGTTTAGAGACAAAGCTCTGGGCGGTTTTATGAAATTTAGTTCTTCATGGAGTTTTGGTATATGGCTGTTTTTTTTCGCCGGATTAATTATGGCTGTGGTTTACTTTATACACTTCCAGTTTATAAATCCTGACTATATTTCCGACATATTTAATCAGAGCTTACTTATGCTTGAGAGTATGGATTATCCTAAAGACCAGCTTGATCTTCTGGCAAAGAATGGTATACCTACCTCTCTTGAAATGGTTTTTTCATATTTGTTTGCTTATGTGATAATGGGAGCTATCCTGTTTATTTTTATAAGTCCTTTTGTAATGAGGAAAAATCCCGATGACTTTGGTTTAAAATATAAAAATGAAGACTCTTATGAACCTTATAAGGATAATCAGATTGAAAATGATGATGAAAACAAAAGCGAAAGCGGAAAGTCAAGTAAAAACGATGAATTATCCTGATTAAAATCCCTGCAACCATGAACATTAGTGTTATTATACCTCTCTTTAATGAAGCAGAATCTCTTCCTGAACTTTTTGGATGGATTCAAAAAGTAATGAAGGAAAATTCATTTACTTATGAAGTAATTTTTATAAATGACGGATCAACAGATAATTCCTGGGATATCATTAAAGGTCTTTCAGAAAAAAATCCGGAAGTCAGAGGTATCAAATTCAGAAGAAATTACGGAAAATCTCCTGCTTTATACCATGGTTTCAAAATGTCCTCCGGGGATGTAGTAATTACAATGGATGCAGACCTGCAGGATAGTCCGGATGAAATACCCGAACTTTATAAGATGATAACTAAAGATAATTATGATCTTGTATCGGGCTGGAAAAAGAAAAGAAAGGACGGAAAACTGTCAAAGAATTTACCATCAAAGATATATAACGCAACATCCAGACGAATTACCGGGCTTAAGTTGCATGATATGAACTGCGGACTTAAAGCATATAAGAAAGAGGTTATTAAAACTATTGAGGTTTATGGAGAGATGCACAGGTATATCCCTTATCTAGCTAAAAATGCAGGTTTTAAAAAAATCGGTGAAAAGGTAGTTTCGCACAGTAAACGTAAATATGGTGAAAGCAAGTTTGGTATGGATCGTTTCGTTAACGGCTACCTTGACCTGTTTACATTATGGTTTTTAAATAAATTCGGGAAAAGACCAATGCATTTTTTTGGACTGGTAGGCAGCATTATGTTTATAGTCGGCTTTATTTCTGTCATTGTAGTTGGTGCCGACAAACTGACGGCTTTATATAATCATATACCGGCAAGATTGATTACAGAATTGCCTGCTTTCTATCTTGCACTAACCTGTATGATACTTGGTACTTTGCTTTTTCTTTCCGGATTTCTCGGTGAACTGATTGCAAGAAATTCTCCTGAAAGAAACAATTATATTATTGAAGAAAATGTTTAAACGACTGACCCCTGCCTTTCTAATCACTATCGCAATTATGACTTCCTGCAGTAGTTCAGGGTGTTATGAAAGTATGTCCGTGAAGGTTAATTGCAGTATGCTTAATACTGCAACTAACAAAGAGGTTGGCATTAAAAATGTTACGGTTTGGGGTATAGGATCCGATTCACTGATTTATAATAATGAATCCGTCGATTTACTGGAGCTGGAGCTTAATCCAAAATCGGAAGAAACCGGATTTATATTTAAAGTCGTTCAGAATAATGTGATATTTATTGATACAATAACTTTCAATCACACAAATACTCCATGGTTTCAATCTGCAGAGTGCGGGTGTTTGACAAAAAGCTATTTGAATACAGTCAAAACTACAGGATCAATATTTAAGTCTGCGACTATTCTTGAACCTGAAATAACAAACCTTGAAATAAAGAATGTCGTCCTCAATTTATAAAATACTCATAGCAATAATTCTATTGGTTTCATCATTACAGGTTCAGGCCATTAGTTTACCTGCGGGGACATCATCCTCGATGGGTTCGGGCAATAATGCTCCTAAAAAAAGGCCAAAAAAAGAAAATGTACCTTTATTTCAAGGCATCACAATTGGCACCGACCTCCTTCAACCTGTAGGTTTATTGTTAAATCATAGTGGTGGTTATTGTGTAAAAGGAGATATAAACCTGAAGAATTCATTTTTCCCGACTCTTGAATTTGGTTATTCAGACATTAATAAAACCTATAAGTCCGGTATTCAATGTTTAGCTTCCGGAGCATATGGTAAAATAGGTTTAAATATCCCTGTTACATATAATGGAGCAAAAGCAGAAAATATGTTTTTTATCGGACTCCATTACGGGCTGGCAACAGTTAAATATGATTTGAACAATTTATATTTTTCTGAATCCTATTGGGAGAATAGTGTTACAAGTTTTTTAAATCAGCAGGCTTTGGTCGGTTGGTATGAAGGTACTGTTGGACTAAAGGCTCAAATAATCGGACCGGTTTCAATGGGTTGGGCTGTTCAGTATAAGTCACCATTGAATGTAAAAAACGGATCAAACAGTAACCCGGCTTATGTACCGGGCTACGGTCAATTCAACAATCCTAATGTAACTTTGAACGTCAATCTATATTACAAACTTCCTTTCTGAAAATCATACAAATCTGTTTGATTTTTTCTTTATAGCCTTATATATCTCAAACCATACAATAGTCAAACTACCCACGATTACTGAAGCCAGAATTTCTTTCCAGCCGATTGCAGAGAATTTGAACAGATTCATCAGGAACGGATTCTTAATCGCGAAAGCCAGAAATAATAGTGTGAATCCTACAATCCATTTTACACTCTTATTTGGAGTCGCTAAAATCTGAAAGAAATTGTTTTTCCATGACCTGTTGGTTTGTATGGTCATAAGATTTGCAATAATCAGTGTAATAAATGACATTGTCCTCACCTGATTATCATTATAACCCAATTCCTTGCCAAACAGATATACACCCAAAACAAACAGAAGTATAACCAGTCCCTGCAAACAACTCATAATAATTTTACCTGCGCCGAAGAATTTCTTATTTATTCCACGAGGAGGTCTGTTCATTACATTCTTTTCTTCTTTTTCTGCTTCAAAAATAACGGAACAAGCCGGATCAATGATCAATTCTAGGAAAACTACGTGAACCGGGAACAAGAGTAAAGGTGAATTTGCAAAAAAGACAGGAATCAATGATAGTCCGGCTACAGGTACGTGAATTGCGAAAACGTATCCGAATGCCTTTTGCATATTGTCAAATATCCGTCTTCCCATTTTTACGGCACCAACTATGGAAGAAAAATTATCATCAGTCAGCACCATTGAAGACGCTTCTCTGGCAACATCTGTACCTCTTTCACCCATTGCAATACCGATATTGGCAGACTTTAAGGCAGGAGCATCATTAATACCATCACCAGTCATAGCTACAATCTCACCTTTTTTCTTCAAAGCATTTACAATTTTTAATTTTTGTTCAGGTACCACCCTGGCAAAAATGTCAATATTGTCTATACGTTGTATTAATTCATCTTCATCAATTTCATTCAATTCAGGGCCTGTCATACAATAATCAGTATTCTTTAAGCCAATTTCCTTACCGATATTCTGTGCCGTTACAGGATAATCTCCTGTAATCATTACTACTCTGATTCCCGCTTTATAACATTCCTTTACAGCATCTTTAACTTCAACCCTCACAGGATCAGTCAGGCCGATAAGACCGATAAATTCAAAGTCAAAATCATGTTGTATTTCAGGCAATTCGAGACTCTCTAATTTTGCTCTGGCTACACCCAATACTCTTAATCCTTTTGAAGCCATATCCTGAATAGCATTCATGTATTCATCTGTATTGGTCAGGTGACACAAATCAAAAATTGATTCAGGCGCACCTTTTGCCGCGATTACATATTCTCCGGAGGTTTTATCCACGAAAACTCTTGACATGGCCAGTAAGTCTTTAGAAAGTGGATATTCTCTGATCATATTCCAATTGCCATGAATATGTTCAGTATTTCTCAGATATTTGTCCCCTAAGATGCATATAGCTTTTTCCATAGGGTCATTCGGTTTCACCTGACTGGATAAAATCCCGTATTCGATTATTTCATGAAATTCTTCAGGGAAAATTTCCATGTTTGAAACACGCAGGAAATCAAACTTATTATATAAAGTATTGACAACCATGCGATTTTGAGTCAGTGTACCGGTCTTGTCTGTGCAAAGTACAGTTGCTGAGCCCAACGTCTCTATTACCTGTGGTTTTCTGGCCAATACGCGGTGCTTTGATATTCTCCAGGCTCCCAAAGCCATAAATATTGTAAGTATTACAGGAAATTCCTCAGGTAAAATTGCCATAGCAAGGGTTAAACCTGCAAGAAATCCATTCAGAAAATCACCACGGGTAATAAAAAAGACAGCGACAACTATTACACACAAACAGACTCCTACGATTGCCATGGTTCTAACTAATGAATTCACCTCACTCTTTAGCTTGGTGGGTTCATCCTTAACCTCATTTAATGACTTACCTATTTTTCCGATTTCCGTTTCAACTCCTGTTCTGATAACTCTTGCTATACCGTTACCCTGCACAATCATGCTGCCCGAAAAAACATAAGGTGTATCATCACCCCCCGGAACAATCTCACCTACAGGACCTTCTGACTCAATTTTCCTTACCGGTATTGATTCACCTGTAAGTAATGATTCATCTGCCTGAATATTAATTGAATGAATTAAAATTGCATCAGCAGGCACACGCTCACCTTCTGATATTACAACAAGATCATCCTTAACAATCTCCCTGCAGGGTATTTTAATTTCTTCTCCATTTCGTATGACTATAGCCTGAGGACTTGCCAGTTCTTTAAGTGCTTTAAGAGCTTTTTCTGTCTTATTTTCCTGATATATTTCTATAGCAATTATGAAAATAACGAAACCTAAAAGCATGATACCTTCCTGAATGTCTCCTAACAACAAATAAAGAGAACCACAGATCAAAAGCAACAAAAACATAGGTTCTTTAAAAATGCCAAAAACCATTTTAAAGAAATTATGTGACTTGACTTCAGTGATTTCGTTAAATCCTTCTTTTACTTGTTTTTCTTTTACTTGTTCGTCAGTAAGACAGTTCATCTTATGACCCTGAATTTCTATTTCCATAGTTATAAAAAATATATAGTAATCTTCCTGAATCTAAATAATAAGAATCTTATATGCTGTTACAATTTATTCGTCAGCTTTTCGAGAAGTAATGTCAATTTTTCAAGTTCGTCCGGTTCCAGACTTTCCCTCATCAACTCAGCAAATTGTCCATGCGCATGCTCATGCATTTGATTAATCAACATCCCTTTTTTTGTAAGATGAAGATGTGAACTCCTTCGGTCATCATCAGATTGAACTTTTGTTATATATCCTTTTTGAATTAACTTATCCAATGCTACGGTAACAGTTGGTTTGCTTAAATTCATTTCAGTTGCCAGCTCAGTAACATTTGGATTTTCAAGTTGATTGAGGACCTCAAGATAATGCATCTGAGCCAATGTCAACTCTTTAAGATTAAGCTTTTCACGAGCCAGCTCTTCCATTTCTGCCAGATTATGAGATAGCTTAGAAATTATATACACAATTTTTTCCATAATTCTTTAATGCTTGTAAAATGGTTTCACAAATATAGTTAGTTTGCCCTAACTAACAATAATTAGTTACATATTTTTTTAATTTTGTATTATATTTTACACCAACGAGGATGAAACGAGCATTATTGTAAAAATCACCCAAATGATGTACAATTTGGGCATGCGGTGTTCCATACGACCTTAGTGTTAAAAATAAAAATTAACGTATGAAAAAGAAAATAACTTCAGGATTATCTGTTCTTGTATTACTGATTTTAATGTCATCATGTAATAAAAAAGAGTACTTTTTCAATGAAGGATATATATTCGGAACTGTTTACCATATGACCTATCTGTCAGGTGAAGATCTTCAGGATAGTATAGATGCTGAACTTAATAAATTTGATCTTTCATTATCTATGTTCAACGGAAAATCCACAATTAGTAAAATAAACAACTCAGAAACTGAAGGATTTGATCTTAGCAAAGATCCGTGGGCATATAAGGTGATTTCTGAAAGTCTGAAAATATCCGAAATGACAGATGGTGCATTTGATATTACAGTTGCACCTTTGGTAAATGCATGGGGATTTGGTTTCAAAAAAAAATCGGATGTTACTGATACAATAATTGATAGTTTAAGGAATTTCGTCGGTTACAAACTTTTAACGCTAAAAGAAAAGACTTTATCTAAAAAGTATCCTGAAATGATGCTTGATGCTTCTGCCGTAGCAAAAGGATATGCCTGTGATGTTATTGCCGAACTATTTAAAAGACATGGCATAAATAATTATATGATTGAGATTGGCGGGGAAATGGCAATAAAAGGAAATAATCCTGAAGCAGGAAAATGGAGGATTGGCATAAGTGTCCCGAATGATGACAGCACTTCCGCAAATATGGATTGGCAGGAAAAACTTGTCTTAACAGATAAATGTATTGCTACATCAGGAAATTACAGACGTTTTTATATCAAAGATGGAAAGAAGTTTGCCCATACAATAGACCCTGCAACAGGATACCCTATACAACATTCATTATTAAGTGCTACGGTAATCGCCGATGATTGCCTTACCGCAGATGCACTTGCGACTGCTTTTATGGTTATGGGAGTAGAAAAAGCATTAAACCTTGCAGAAAAACTTCCTGATGTAGAAGGTCTCTTCATATGTGCAGCCGATTCCGGCAAAACAAAAATTGTCAGAACAAAGGGAATAGATAAATATTATCCTAAATAAGGATTCTCATCTTTGAATAGTTCTCCCTGAATTCTTTTGGAGTATATCCTTTCCTCTTTTTAAAAATACGATTGAAGTTTGAAAGATTGTTGAAACCACACTCATAACAAATTTCTGCTATCGTCTTGTTTGTATCAACCAAATATCTGGAAGCAATACCCAATCTGAGGTCATTCAAATATTCAATGTAGTTTTTTCCGGTTCGCTTTTTCATAAACCTGCTAAACGAAACCTCAGACATATTTACGTATGAAGCAACATCAGATAAATGAATATCTTTTTTGTAATTATCATGCATATAATTAATCATCTTCCTTACTCTCCTGCTTTCAGAAGAATCATCATTATTGGCAAAAGAACTGCTGCACAAAATTCTCGCATTATCATCAACAGACAATTCATGCAAAATCCTGAGTAACTCAATAACAGAATTAAAACCGTCATTCGTGGCATTCAGCGAATTAAGGCTCATCTTTAGTTTTTCTGTAGTGGCTCTTGAAAATACAATACCTTTTTTTGCATTCTCCAGCATTATAGCAATAGAATGAAATTGCTTTTTTGCAAGAAATGACTCAATGAGTTCTTTGCGAAACTGGATTGTAATTTCACGTATTTCTTTGGACTGACATTTAAAATTCATCCATGCATGCTCTAGATTCTCATTTGCTATAAGAGTAAGCTCAAGATCATCAATTTCTTCTATTGAATCACCGACAACTCTTTGAGCTCCTTTGGCATTTTCAATAAAATTCAGCTCACATTCAGGATGAATGTGAACCGGATACGTGAATTCAGTTTTTATCCTCTTTATCATGACGAAACAATCCTCTTCTGATAAAGGGGTAACTTCTCTTAAAACATTTGGTGATTGCATCTGATTATTTTTTATTTCCTTTACTGATAGCTGTTTTACTAATAAGACCCCACTCCTTAATTTGTTCCTCTTTCCAGTTACCACCGGATGCAGCATCTTTCTTCAGCATCGAGCAGGTTTCACTTTTATCAGATAAAGACCAAACAATCCAACTTATTTTTTCAGACTCCATCCATTTCAAAAAAGCAGGCCATTCACCATAATCTACAGGACCATCTCCTGTTGCTTCCATACCGGCACATTCAGAAACGAAAATCGGAATACCTGCATTCATGACTGAATCCGTTCTGTCTCTCAGCCATTTTTTATGTGTCCCTGCATAAAAATGCATCGTGTACATAATATTTGTCTGGTCCTTAATCGGATCATTCATTACAAGCTGAATCTCCTGATCCCATCTTGGAGAACCGACAAGAATGATATTATCATTATCAATTTTTCTGATAGTATTGATTACTTCCTCAGAATAATTCTTAACCTCAGGCCATCCATACGTATCATCAGGTTCATTAAAAATCTCATATATAACATTTGGCGAATCCTTGTATTTTGTAGCTGCTTCGGTAAAAAATTCTTTGGCTTCTTTCAGATGAATTTTATGACTGTGAAAATCTATTATCACATATATACCTTTTTTTATTGCTGCATCAACTACAGTATAAACACATTTTTTTCCAAAATCAGGTTCAGTCATATAACCATGCATAGGATCCAATCCCATTGAAGCTCTGAGTACATTACATTTCCAGTCATCAACCAGCCATGAAACAGCAGAATCATTATAGAATCTTGGATGAAAATTATGCCAGCCAAAACTGGCTCCCCTCAGCATAACAGTATCACCAAATTCATTCATCAGTTGTGCACCTTGTACTTTAAGCTTTCCATTTAATTCAACAAAGCTTTTTTCCTGTACTTTTGTTTCTTTTTTACAACTTACTGTCAATATGGTTGTTGCCAGCAGCATTAAAAACAGTTTATATCTCATTTGCTTTTTTTTATTAAAAACAGGTATTATACTTTACGTCGATTATTAATTCTTAATATCATTTTCAGTCCTCTCTATTATTTCAAGACACATCCTTGAATTGTGATAAGGACATTTCCAGAAACCGGCTTTATCATTTTCCGTATTTTTCTTTCCTTTGTTATTAACAGACCAGAACCATTCTCCATGACCAGTATCAATAATGTTGTTTTTGGTAAATTCCCAAACATCATAAACTTTTTGTAAATAATATTTATCATTACTCAACTGCCAGGCATTCATAAAACCGACAATCGCTTCTGCCTGAGGCCACCAATCAGAATTATCATCAACATGTCCGGTCGAATAATTCATTTCATTTATCAGACCACCACGAAGAGAAAGACCTTCAAGTGCAGCTTTGGCTATTCTTAATGATTCATGCTTAACATTTGCAGTTAACACTTTATTACCTAAAACGCAAGCAGCCTCATACAATAACCATGAAGCCTCAATGTCATGTCCGTATGATACTATAGTAGACTTGCAATTCCAGTCTTCATCAAAAAACAAGTCTAAATGATGTGTGTCTTTGTTGATTATCTTATCCAGAAATAAATAAATCAGATTATCGAGCTTTCCTGCCAGCCTTTCATCTTTATAAACTCTGTAAAGATTTGTATAGGCTTCCAGGATGTGAAGATGAGTGTTCATTGTTTTCTTCTCGTTGGCATCCTTATCGCTTAAACGAAGATCTTCAAGTAATATCCATTCACAGCTGAAAGCTTCAAAATAGCCGTTTTTATTTTCATCAAAGCTATATTTTTCAATTAATTCAAATAATTCTATCGCTTTATCAAGAGCTGATTTATCAGAAGTTGCTCTGTAATATTCTGTTAAAGCATAAATGAAAAAGGCCTGGCTGTATATTTGTTTTTTTGTATCAACAGGATTGCCTTTTGCATCAAGCATCCAGTATGTACCTTTATGCTCATCATCAAAGAAATACTTAAATAAATAATCTTTAGCCCTGTTTGCAAAAATCAATGATTTTTCATCTTTTAGTTTAAGATAAACAGAAGAAAAAGTCCATAATATTCTTGCATTCAAAATAGCTCCTTTAGGCGAATCATTAATGATTAAATTGTGTCCGTCCATTCTTCCGTAAAAGCCGCCATTCTCGTCATCCTTCATCCTTTCCATCCAGAAAGGAAGGATGTCGTTCAACAATT
>CAZCWK010000014.1:0-18077 GCA_964502355.1 uncultured Bacteroidales bacterium | reverse complement strand
GATGTCCTTGTCGACTTCGCGGTTCCACTGAACGCCGAACTCGTCTTCCCAGATTTGTGATAATTCGTCGATAATTTCCTGCCTAAATTTCATTAATCCTTGCATAGATTTTAATGGACTTAAATTGAGAAAATCATTTTAAATATAGTAATTATCCAAGAACTACTCTCACTTTACAAACAGTATTTTTGGCCACCAATGGTATTAAATTTCCATTGATTTCTTCTCCGTCAACCAACACCGATTTAACCCCTCCGGATACACCAGAAGGATTTAACACTTCAATTTCATATGTTGAGCCCCTGAATTTTCTTGTTACGGTGAAACCTTTCCAGCTATCAGGTATACATGGATCAATCAAAATCCCGTCATAGTCAGGTTTTACTCCAAGAATAAATTGAGAAATAGCATAATAATTCCACGCAGCCGTACCTGTCAGCCATGAATTCTTGGCTTCGCCCGGTTTAAAAGCATCTTTACCTGCTATCATTTGTGCATATACATACGGTTCGGTTTTGTGAAGATCACTGATATCTTCCAGCCAGGCAGGACAAATTTTCCGGTAATATTCCCAGGCCTCATTACCTCTTCCAAGTACGGTTTCACCGATAATTATCCAGGGATTATTATGGCAGAAAATACCCGCATTTTCTTTATAACCCTTCGGATAACTGGATATTTCACCGTATTGTATGTAATATTCAGTAAAAGCCGGATTATTCAGGACTATACCATGCTCACAATCAAGATGTTCTTTTACAGAATCAAGAGCTTTTTGTACCATACCTTCTTCTAAACCGATTCCGGCCATTGCACACCATCCATTTGATTCAATGAAGATTTTACCTTCTTTATTTTCTTTGGAACCAATTTTATTGCCGAAATAATCATAAGCCCTGAGGAACCACTCTCCATCCCAGCCTTTCAGCTTAATTGATTTAATCATATCATCCACCAGATTCATAGCCCGTTTACCTTCGGCATATTTATTCAGCCTCATGCATAATTCTGCATATTCTCTGCCATATAAAACGAACTGACCGGCGATCATCAGGCTTTCGGCCTTACTTCCTTCAGACTTGTTTTCAGTCGTTTGAAAACTCTCATCCGGATTGTTTGAAAAACAATTCAGGTTAAGGCAATCATTCCAATCTGCACGTCCAATCAAAGGCAGACTGTTAGGTCCCAAATTATTAACAACATGATCAAAAGATACAGTCAGATGATAAAACAATGATTGCTCACTTCCCGGTTCATTGTCAAATGGAACGGGTTCATCCAATATGCTGAAATCTCCGGTTTCTTTTATATAACTGACTGTCCCGGCAATCAACCACATCGGATCGTCATTAAAGCCCTGCCCTATTTCATTATTCCCCTTTTTTGTTAACGGCTGATATTGATGATAACAGCCTCCATCAGGAAATTGAGTTGAAGCAATGTCGATAATCCTCTCACGGGCTCTTTCAGGTATCTGATGTACGAAACCAATCAAATCCTGATTTGAATCTCTGAAACCCATGCCACGTCCTATTCCACTCTCAAAAAAAGAAGCCGAACGTGAAAAAAGGAAAGTAATCATACACTGATACTGATTCCAGATGTTAACCATTCTGTCAAGTTTTTCTTCTCCAGAATTCAGAGTAAACACATTAAGCAAATTATCCCAGTATATTTTTAATTCTTCAAATGCATCATCGACTTTTTTTACAGAATCATATCTGCTTAAAATATCATCAGCTTTTTTCTTATTGATTATACCTTTACTCTCCCACTTTTCATCCTGCTCATTTTCAACATAACCAAGTACAAAAATTAAATCTTTATTTTCGCCAGGTTCTAAGGATATTTCCAGATAGTGAGATGCTATCGGAGACCATCCGTGAGCAACACTGTTTCCAGGTGCACCTTCAAGAACTGTCTGAGGTTCTTCAAAACCGTTATAAAGCCCGAAAAATGTTTCTCTGTCAGTGTCGAAACCCTGAATATCTGCATTCACAGAATAAAATGCGTAGTGATTACGTCTTTCCTTATATTCAGTTTTATGATAAATAGTTGAACCAATTACTTCCACTTCGCCGGTTGAGAAATTTCTCTGAAAATTTTCCATATCCGTCGATGCATTCCACAGGCACCATTCTACAAATGAAAATAGTTTGATTTTTTTGGTTTCACCGGATGTATTACGAAGAGTCAGCTTTTGAATCTCTGCCTGAGTTTTTAAAGGAACAAAATACAGAACTTCTGCTTCAAGACCGTTTTTTACACCTTTGATTATGGTATAGTTCATACCATGACGGCAGGAATAATTATCCAAATCAGTTTTGCATGGTTTCCACCCCGGATTCCATACCACATCACCTTCTTTTATATAAAAGTATTTCCCTCCATTATCCATTGGGACGTTATTGTACCTGTAACGGGTAATCCTTCTGAATTTTGCATCTTTAAAAAAAGAATAACCCCCACCTGTATTGGAAACCAGACTAAAGAAATCTTCAGTACCAAGATAATTGATCCATGGCCATGGTGTGCATGGATTATCAATTACATATTCCCGGTTATTATCGTCAAAATGGCCGTATCGCATTTTCTTTATTTTACTTGTTGATTTCTTTTCTGGTTTAGTTGCTCTGCTATTTCTTTAACCTTTTTGTCGGTTAGAGGGTAGAATAACATTCCGATGAATGCCAGTATCGCGCAAACAGAAGGAATCAGACTTATCATAATATGTTCACCAAAAAGAGTTTGTGCACTTTGTTGAGCTGCATCAGGAACATATTTGAAGACTGCAAGAATCCATCCGCTTAAAGCAGAACCTAATGCCCATCCCAGCTTTTGAGACATAGATGATGAAGAGAAAATGAGACCTGTTGCACGACGTCCGGTAAGTAATTCCTGATGATCAACGATATCTGCAAACATTGACCACAATAATGGCAATACATATCCGGCAAAAACTGAAATTATAAACTGGAATATAAGAATCCAGATTATATTATTGGGGATAAAATAAAAAACAGTACTAAAGATACCGGCCATTAAAATTGCAATCATATAAGTCTTTTTCTTACCGTACTTAGCAGATATCGAAGGAGCCAACATTACTCCGATCAGGTTGGCTGCCTGCCCGACTAAAAAGTAAATCGTAGTCATATCCCATCCGGTTCCACCCATTCTGAAGTCTACTTTTACATAATCTCTGAAAAAATAAATTGCCACACTATCACGTACAGCATTAAAAAGCAGAGCTGCCAGACCGGTAGCTACAAGAATCCACCAGGGAGCATTATGGAAAAGATTGCTTAAGTCTTTTTGTATTGAGACATTTTCTTCACTATCAATTTGTGTTACACGCTCTTTTGTCCAGCTAAAACATAGAAAAAATAAAATAACACATATTATGCCAATCGATCCGACACCCATAACCCAACCAACAGGAGAAGTACTTACGGTCGTGTTCACTGAATTCGTTAATGCACTTGCCGGATCAAAAGTTTTTGAAAAGAAATCAATCAGAGGCTGTAAAAGCATAAATGTCACGAAACTACCAATAAATGCAAATGACATGCGGTATGAAGACAGTGAATTTCGTTGAACAGGATCAGGTGAAATTGCACCTAAAAGAGACGCATAAGGCACATTAATCAACGAATAAACTATCATCATCAACGAATAAGTGATATATGCGTACACCAGTTTCGCTGTCTGACCAAAATCAGGAGCAAAAAAGGTTATAGCTCCCATTACAGCAAACGGGATGGCAAACCATAACAAGAACGGGCGGTATTTTCCCCAACGGGATTTTGTACGGTCGCTGAGTATGCCTACAAAAACATCAAAAAATGAATCCCACAAACGGGCAACCAAAAACATAGTTCCTGCTGCAGCTGCTGTTATTCCAAAAACATCAGTATAAAAAAACAATGAATACATACCGAATATCTTCCAGAACATGGAAGATGCAGCGTCGCCAAAACCGTATCCGATTTTTTCTCTCAGTTTAATTTTTTCAAAAGTCATTTTATGTGTTTTTATGTAGATTTAAAATATTAATGTTTTATCACTTTGATATCGGATTCTGCAAATTTATTGGTTTACATAATAAATTATAATCCTGATATGTTTCTAAAAGGGGGGCTTATTTTTTTGATTTAACCGGTTTTGAAGTTAATTTCAGGCAAAGTACATCACAAGCAGGTATATCTGCTTTCAGTATCTTACGTGTATCTCCAACATCCTTTTTCAACCATAAATCGCGAAGATTAAACAATTCTTTACCTGTTGTATCAAGTTTTCTTTGGCTGAACTTGTCGTTTACAGAAAAAGTCTTCCAGTCATGAATAATAGATTTGGTAGTTTTGCTCCGGTTTAGGAAAGTTATTACCCATTCGCCATTCATTAATGGTTTCAACCATGTTTCCACGCTGTCAGCAACCGCATATCTGAAACCCTGGATACCCAATGAATCCTGATCAATCGCAATAACCTCCTTATTAATCAGAATATTTCTGGTTTCTACAGTCATATTCATCAAATCATTCCCGCACATTAAAGGTGCTGCAAGCATACACCACATAGTAAAATGAGCCCGGTCTTCATTAACAGCCATACCGTTACCAACCTCCATCATATCAGGATCATTCCAGTGGTCAGGTCCGGCATATTCACGAAGTCCGTCCTGCATATCAAGTATTTGCATCACTCCCCAGGATTTCCAGCTTCCATAATCTTTAATACAATCGAAACAGTTATAAATATCACCTGTTGTGCGCCACAGATGTCCGACTTCTTTTGCCCAAAGCCAGGGTTTATTACTACCCCATTCACAAAGGCTGAAAACAACAGGGCGTCCCGCTGTATGTATAGCATCTCTCATAGTTGTATATGCAGCTTCAGCATTTAATTTATCCGTAAAACACCAGTCATATTTCAGATAATCGACTCCCCATTTTGCGTACATCAGGGCATCCTGATACTCATGTCCTCTGCCGGCAGGTTTACCCGCACAGGTTTTTTCTCCGGCACAGGAGTAAATACCAAATTTCAGACCTTTTGAATGAATATAGTCTGCCAGAGCTTTTATGCCTGATGGAAAATGTTGCGGATGTGCCGTTATGAAACCAAGACTATCTCTTTCTCCATGCCAGCAGTCATCAATAACAATATATTCATATCCGGCATCTCTCAATCCTGAAGCGACCATAGCATCAGCCATGTCTCTTATCATTTTTTCATTGACATTGCAAGCAAATTTATTCCAGCTGTTCCATCCCATAGGTGGTGTTTTGGCCAGCCCCTCAAATTTCTGAGCTTTTACAGGAGATATAAACAAACAGAAAAGTATAGCAGGTAAAATAATCTTTGAGATTTTCATATGGTTAGAAATTAAAATTTTAAAACACCGGAAGGCATGTCAGGATTTAATTATAAATCGACTTCTTTATTTTTATTAATAAGTTCTTTAATTGTCTGAACTGATGTAGCTGATCTCAATCCGTCAGGTTTCGTATTCAGACAATAGTCTACTAGTTTGTCAATAGTAGATGTCGCTACATGCATTCTTGTATCAGAAGATGCATAATAGATAAATACTTTACCATCATCATCTGCAATCCATCCATTAGAGAAAAGCACATTTGATACATCCCCGACTCTCTCTTCTCCTTGAGGAGCCATAAAATATCCTGCAGGTTCGGCAATTACTTTTGTCGGATCCTCAATATCTGTCATATACAGATACAAAACATATCTTAATCCTGCTGCGCACATACGAACACCGTGAGCAAGATGTAACCATCCTTTTTCTGTTTTGATTGGATGAGGACCTTCACCATTTTTAAGCTCCTTTATGGTATGATACTGGCGAAAATTAATGATTTCTTCGGTAATAACTTCTGCATTATTTATATCATCAATTAAAGCCCAACCTATTCCTCCACCTTTTCCGGCATCAATGAAACTATCCTGAGGCCTTGTATATAATACATATTTACCATCAACGAATTCAGGATGCAAAACAACATTCCTCTGTTGGCTTTTGGTCTTCAGGTCAGGTAAGCGCTCCCAGTTTATAAGATCTTTTGTTCTTGCTATACCTGCTGCTGCAACTGCTGAAGATAAATCGCCGGCAGGTGCATCAGGATCCTTTCTTTCTGTACAAAAAATACCGTATATCCATCCGTCTTCGTGTGAAGTTAGTCTCATATCATAAACATTGGTGTCAGGATCCTCATTTTCAGGCATTGTCACCGGTTCATCCCAAAACCTGAAATTATCAATGCCATCAGGACTTTCAGCTACAGCAAAAAATGATTTCCTGTCATATCCTTCAACTCTGACCATTAAAATG
This sequence comes from uncultured Bacteroidales bacterium, assembly GCA_964502355.1. Classification (GTDB taxonomy): domain Bacteria; phylum Bacteroidota; class Bacteroidia; order Bacteroidales; family UBA1402; genus UBA8389. Next base: position 11,725 of record CAZCWK010000014.1, on the reverse strand, counting down.
TATTTTCCTTTATACTTCATTGCCCCGGCGTTAAATGTACCATTAACTCCTATTCTCTCCATAAGATATGGATTGGTTTCAGGATTAAGGTCATATCTCCAGTTAACAGGAACATGCGCTGCTGTAAGTACAGGATTTTCGTATCTTTCAAAAACACCATTTCCATCAGTCAAACAGACATTACTTTTCTCAATTAGCCTGTTTTGTTCCTCTGTTATGCGTTTAAGTGCTGTTTTGAAATCAGTCATATCGTATTATTTTAAAAATTGTCTTTATATATATTATTAATATCCTTGTTGAGCAATATTCTTTCTAAATCAGTAAATGCTTTAAAATCACCGGCCTCCTGATGCCCGTCGAACGGTACATAGAAATGATGTCTCATGTCACTTCTGAAAGCATTTCTCCAGAATAAAACATATGAAATCTTATAATCTTTAATAACAGGTAAAAGAACTTTCGTGAAGAAACCGGGAATACTTATACTTTCACTACCGGTTTCAGCAAGAATTGGAATTTTGTCATGTTTTTTGGCCAAAGATGTCACTATATCAAGATTCGTTCTGATTTTTGAGATATAATCATTGACTTGTTCAGGAGTGTTTTTGCCGGCATAAGTATCAAAACCAATAATGTCAACAAATTCATCCCCGGGATATCTTTCAAGATACTCTTGTTCTGTTTTTACATCTGCAGGTGAAAATGCCCACAAAATATTATGAACATGCTTCTTATCTCTTAGATAACTTACGGTAAATCTGTATAATGAAATATACTCCTGAGGTTTGCATTGCTTAGCACCCCACCAGAACCAGCTACCTGTATGTTCGTGGAAAATCCTGAATATTACTGGTATCAGCTCTCCTTTTTCATCTTTTAAAGACAAGAAAAAATCTGCAAGTTTATCGAGATAACTCAAGTATAATTCATGTTTAATTCCTCCGGGCAAAATACTCCTGACAACAGTATCCTGAGCGCAATCCCAGGCAGTTTTCCCGGTACATGGATTATCTGAGTGCCAGCTTATCGTATTTATGCTTCCCCTGTCATGAATTTCTCTTATTAATCTTTTCATGTCGGTGAAATAAATCGAGTCAAGATTATATTCAGCTCCGATTTCCAGATGCCCAAGCTCCCACCCAGCAACAGCGGGGTAATCACCTGTGGTTTTCAGTACATCAGATTGTCCCTTTATACCGTACCAGGAATGGCCGTAAGCAGCATCATCCTGATGGCCAACCATTATTCCTCTTGAAATATTCTTTTTCATATTGGAATAAAGAGTAACAGTTTTATCTGTCGCTTTTAAATCGGCTAAGACCGGTTTTCCTGAAAGGATTTTAGAATATTTTCTGATAACATTTACTGTTTCGTCTATATCAAAAACCGAATTAAGGCCTTGTTCTTCCTGAGCAGGATCACCCATATAGTCATCCCCATTTTTCCAGAATATATCCTTTCCGGATGGACGTCCAAAACCGCCCCATGCCCATATATTACAACCGGCCAGCGGACTCCCGTTATTAACGGCATCGGTTATTTTCTTAAAGGCATTTGCATAATAGGCATCACGTGCTGTTGTCGGGTCATCCAAAGAATATTTATGATTATCTCTCGGGAAACCAAATTCTTCCAGAACAATTGGCTTGTTAAGTTTTTTCGCAACTGCTTCGTGATCTTTTATATACCCATTAGTGCTGTCAATTGAAACTTGCAGAGAGCCTTTTATATCCTTTATGTCAAGCCAACTCCAGTTTTTAGGCCAGATATGCATACACAAATAGTCAATATTCTTGTCTGTATGCGTGAATTCAAATAAATCAATATCTTCTTCGCAACCATGCTTACCTTCGGTTCCAATCGTAACCATATGATTTTTATCCAAAGACTTGATATACTTTGAGGTTTGCCTGAGCCATTTAGTGAAGGCCTCTTTGTTTTCATCAGAAAATGCCCTTGGCTCATTCCCTATTTCCCATGAAAATATTGTAGGATCTTCTGTGTATTTGATTCCGGTATATTTGTTAGTCCTTGACAAAACCACCTTAATATGGTTTCTGAGCATTTTATGGCATTTTTCACATTTAGCATATTGCTTTACAAATTCAATATAAGCCGGCCATCCGTCAATATTTGGTATCGGACTTACTCCTTTACCTGCCCAATTAAGATATTGTCCGTAACCTCCTGACCATTCCCAGGAATTTGTAAAAAACAACACGGCATACATCTCCCTCTTTTTCATTTCTGAAAGCAAAAAGTCCAGGCCGTCAAAAATTGTATCATTATAGACTCCAGGTTCTAACTGCAGGGTGGGTTCTACTTTTGTCGGAACACCTCGTTGTCCGTCGGCTCCAATCATTATCCTCAGATTATCAATGCCTGCAGACTTCATAAAATCCAGCTCTTTAATCAAACGGTCACGGTTTCCTCCTTCACCTTCAGAACCAAGTATGGCTCCGTACCAGAAATTTGCTCCGATAAAACTGTAAGTCTTACCATTTATAATAAATCTGCATCCGTCAGTTGCTGCAAATGTCTGATTCTTTTCAATTGCAAATGATGAAACCGCAAATGTTGTCATAAATAATGCCAATAATATTTTAATAAGTTTTCTCATTATATGTTTATCTTTCAGTATTACAGCAAGTACTTTGCCTTAATATTTTTCCTTCTTTTAAGTTGAAGGTTTTTCTTAGCCGCCCGACCGTGACGGCAAATTCTCCTGCCTCGGCAACAGTCCTGTTTTTTAAATCCACAAAGCTTAAATCTTCTGTTTTCAGCACGAATTCAATAGTTTTGGTTTCACCGGGATTAAGCTCAATCTTGTCGAAACCTTTCAATCGTTTCATATCCGGAGCAATAGAAGCATACAGGTCTGATAAATAAAGTAGTACAGACTCTTTGCCTTTAACTTTACCTGTATTTGTAATATCAATAGAAACTTTCAGCTGTTCGTCAGGACCAATCTCACTCTTTGAAAGATTTAAATTACTGTAGCTGAAGCTTGTATAACTCAACCCTGTTCCAAACTCATATTGTGTGGAATAATCGGATTCATAATTATAAACACCCTGATTGCGCACCTGCTCCTCAGAATATTTATGGAAGTAATTTATCAAAGACTGAGGATATCTGGGATAATTAAACGGAAGTTTACCAGAAGGATTTGAGTCCCCGAATATTACATCTCCTATTGCATCACCTCCGAAGTTGCCGGGCAAATAAGTCATCAGTACAACTGACATTTTATCTTCAAACCTGTTTATAATTCTGGGACGTCCCTCGTTAAGTATTAAAATGACCGGTTTGCCTGTTGAAGCCATCGCCATAGCCAGTTTTGTCTGAAGATCAGACAAATACATGTCCTGCAAATCACCCGGTTTTTCAGTATATGAATTTTCTCCAAGACATAACAGTATGAAATCGGATTCCTTAGCCTTTGAAACTGCATCGTTTATGTCACATTCTTTTTCTTCCCAGTATTTACCGGTTTCAACATATTGTACACCCTGCGAATATTTAACATTATCAGCACCATTTTCATTTATAATGGCTTCAAGTATAGTATTATATTTTCCGGCAAATTTTTCTGTTTTTTCTCCAAGCCATGAATATGACCAGCCTCCATTAAGTGAGCGCATTGAGTTTGCATTAGGGCCACACACAAGTACTTTGGAGCCTTTTTTTAGAGGTAAAACACCATTTCTGTTTTTCAATAAAGTCATTGCTTCAGTGGCAATCTCCAAAGCTTTTGATCTATTAGCTTCTGAAGCAAACTTCGGGTAATCAGAGACAGGGTAATATGATTTTTCAAAAAGGCCCATTCTGTATTTCATCCTGAGAATCCTTCTGACAGCATCATCAACTCTTGACACAGGTACGGCTCCTTCGTTAACCAACTGAACCAGATAATCACAAAATCTGTAATCATAAGGTATCATCGACATATCTATCCCGGCATTAATTGCCAGTCTGACAGCGTCTTTCAGAGAAGTCGCTACCTTATCCCTGCGCCATATATTTTCAATATCATTCCAGTCAGAAACCACAACCCCGTCAAAACCAAGCTCTTCCTTCAACAATCCGGTAATTAAAGAATTACTTGCATGAACAGGCTCTCCGTTTATCAAACCGGAATTTACCATTATTGAAACCATTCCTGCATCAACAGCTGCTTTGAATGGCGGAAGATGGTACTCTCTGAGTATATTTTCAGGAATATTGGCAGGAGTTCTGTCTTTACCTGATACCGGAACAGAATATCCAAGATAATGCTTTGCACAAGCGCCAATATGATATTTATCAATTTTATTTTTGTCTTCACCCTGATATCCTCTTACCATTTCAACTCCAAGAGCAGAAACCAAATAAGGATCTTCACCAAAACCTTCCCATATTCTTGGCCACCTATAGTCAAGTCCAAGGTCTAAAACAGGTGAAAATGTCCACGGTAGAGAGCCTGTACGGGTTTCGTATGCACAAATTTCTGCAGCTTCCCTTACAAGTTTTCTGTTATATGTTGCTGCCATTGCAATCTCCTGTGGAAACAAAGTGGCTCCGGCAGTATATGTAACACCATGAATAGCATCAACGCCATAGACTATAGGAATTTTCATCCTGGTCTTTTGGGTATAATCCTGTAGAGCACTCACATATTTATTCCATACTTCAGGAGTACGTGCTTCATTATCCCATGTATTCAATACTGAGCCTATCTTATAGTCGAGTATGCCTTTTTTTACAAGCGAGTCATGCAGCTGCCAGTTTTTTTTATCCACAAGAATATCAATTGTGACCTGCGCCATCTGACCGACTTTTTCTTCAAGAGTCATCTTATTTATTATCTCATCTATTTTGTTTTCCATCTGAGTATTTGCAAATACAGGAGAAACCAGAATAACTGACAGAAATAAGATTTTTATTTTGTTATCCATATTACTTTATACCTAATTTTTCTTTGAAGAAATTCATATGCAATTCATTCCAGATTGCAGGTGTACCATGGCCCTGGTCATGATATATCGCATATTGCTTTTCAGATTTAATCTGATTATATGACGCAAAATTGGTATGCGGAGGACAAGTTTCATCCTGCAATCCGGCAGCCATAAATACAGGACATTCAATCCATGGAGCTAAATTTTTAATATCAAAATACGTCAGTATATCGTAAACATCCTCCCATTTCCGCGCAGGATTAGCTGCCATGTAAGCATCAAAAGAACTTTTTGGCCAGTTTACAATACGGAAATAATCAGGATAATCAGACAAGAACGGGACCGCTGGTGCTGCTGCCTTAATCCTGTGATCAAGAGCACATGCTGCAAGAGTGAAAGCTCCACCCTGGCTACCACCTTCAGCTACAATTTTTTCACTGTCAACTTCAGGTCTGGAACATAAAAAGTCAATTGCCCTGACCAAATCCATAAAGGCACCGCGGTAATAATAGTTTTCTTTGCTGTCAAGTCCCCAGACTATCCAGTCTCCATAAGTGCTGGTAGCTTTCTGAATACCCTGTCCCCTTACTGACAAAACAAAACTGGCGAAACCGGGTTCTCCATTTGTGTCAGGATACCATGGTTCTGAACCATAACCCATATAAAATGCTATTGCAGGATATTTACCCGGAGCTTTGGGTTTCGCATAAAATCCTTCTATTTTCACATTGCCAAAAGACATCATTTCAACATGGTAAATATCTCTTGCACCTGTTGAACGTTCTTTAAGCAAAGTCATTTTAAATTCCGGCTTTACCTTTGATAATTCATTGAGTGTATTTTTCCAGAATTCATCAAAATCAGGTTTCAAATCAACAGGCGAAATGATCTTTTCAGGTGCATATCCGATATTAAAGCTTTCAGGAGAACCCTTTATGCCATTTTTCTCAATATACATCCTGCAACGATAAAATCCCGGCTTTTCTAATTTCAATGGTATTTTAACTACAGAACTATCTGATGGACCTAACCTGAATTTCTTACTTATACTGTCTACAGCGGCAAACTGATCAGTCTGAGTTATGATAACAACATTAAATCCGGAATTCTCATCCTGTTTATTCTTTATATTTAAAACTATTTCCCGGTTTTCACCTTCTGCAAAAACCCATTCTTTAGCAGGAAAATCATATTTTAAATCAATGGCGTCACATTCACAAAGAGGTCTGACAATGGTATTAACAGTCATCAATCCTCCACCTCCGGTGCCGTCGTATACCCTGACAGCCATAACATTTGGTTTGTCATAGAGTATATATTTTGCTGGTATTACATACTCTCTTTTTGAGCCGTATTTACTTTCATAATTGGGAGGCAAGGTACCTGTATTTCCGATTTTCACACCATTAAAATAAAACTCATCAGCATCATCAGCATTAGTATAGCTGACCATAATACCACCGAATTTTTCTATTATACTTTTTAATGAGTCCGATATAGCAATTTTCTTTCTGTACCAACCGAAACCATCAAGACCTTCATAACCCTGATCTTCCCAGCATTTTGAAGAGCTTAAAGTTTTCCAGGAAGTATCATTGAAATTGTTTTCTGCCCAGGCCGGATCATCTCCGGGTGCGAATTGCCACTTATCATCCAGAACAATTTCTCTTACCTGAATTAATTTTTCACTTTTGCAAGCGGCAAAAAAAGATAAAACAGCAAATAACAAAATTGATTTTCTCATATCTGATAATTATTATTTTAAAGAAGGCATTTTATCACGGGTAATAACAAAATCGTAACTAAAAAACTTATTCCACCACTCTATTCCATTATGAGTTGCAGACTCTGTCATCTCACCGTTCCATGGCATAAACCAGGACCACATATCACCATATTCTTTCATTAGTCCCGGATCAGGAGCTGAGCCACACTCGCTCAGAGTAATAATTTTCTTTCCTCCAAAAATCTCTTTTACCTTGAAAAATGAAAAATACTGTGAACCATGCTGGTTGTTACCGGGATAAATATCCATACCAATTATATCCACATATTCATCACCGGGATACCAGTTAAAAGCATTTTCGTCTATATCAGTCGTCCAAATCCATATAAGATTATTCAGATTATGAACTTTAGTAAAACGATCAAACATCAACTTCCATAACCTTTTACAATTTTCAGCGCCTTTTGCACCCCACCAAAACCATCCTCCTGATGCTTCATGCAAAGGTCTCCATAAAACAGGTATCTTGTCATCTCTGAAGACTTTCAGATACGATGCAATCACATCAATGTCAACAATAATGGCCTTATACTCATTTGAGGTAGTATCAGCAATTCTGCTTAAATCAAAAGTAGTCTTATCTGTATAAAAAGAACCTGACTTAGTCAATGGATCACGCCAGTGCCACATCAAAGCCACAATACCGTTATTTTGCCACCATTCTTTACCTAAAGTATATGGATCAGTATACTTCACCCAATTCTGGTTTGCCAGGGTGTGGTCAATAAAATCGAAACATGTCAATGCAGGCCACTTACCGGTATTGTCGTGAACCCAAATTGCTTCCTGAATATTTGTGCTATGAGCAGCCATTGTTCCTGATATTATCTTCAAACCAAAATTTTGTTTCAGTAATTCATACAGTCTGACAGCTTCTGCTGACGCATTTTGTGTTACCGGTTTAGGTGAGATATCAAACTGATTGGTTTCATTTTGAACGAACTGTAATTTTATATAATCGTAATTAGTCCAACCCCAGCTTTTAATAATTGAAATCTTATGTAATCCGCTTTTCATTCTGATTCTTCCGGCTTCAAGAATTTTCCAATCTTTTGTAGCTGAAAATGTCATTGTCGCTATTTTCTGACCATCAACATATAAATCATTGGACTTCTTTGCGTTATTATTGGAATATCTTACCGATAAATCATAAAAACCATCTTTGTCTACAGTTACTGCAAATTCAAGATTCCCATCACCAGAGCTCACATACCCTGAACCGGAAAATCCTGAAATAGAATTAGAAACTGAAGCCCCACCTGTCAAAACAGAATTTTCTGCTTCATAAATGTTTCCATCTACAGATACCGCCTCAGCAGTTGAAAAATTTAATTTAACTTCTTTTGCAAAATTCCCGGCTTCATCATAAACGACATCTTCCGGTATTTTAAGAGAATAATCTGTGCCGGGATTTAATGCGGCATCAATTATAATATTTTTGTGTTCCGCATAAGCTTTAACAGACAATCCGTTAAGACTTATGCCTGCACCATCTTTTAGATTTACTTTTTCAGTAAATCCTACAATTATCAAAGAGCTTGTGTCTACCGAAGATGCTCCATTTTCAGGAGTTGTTGACATTACCGTCGGCGGATAAGTATCTGATTCATTACCTTGTTCACAAGAGAATAAGACTACTGAAAAAAATAAAGCCAGCAAATGTAATCTCCTGTATATCATATAAATACAATTAACCTAATTCATTTAAAGGTATATAAAAGGGGAGAGTTCCGGAGAACATCTCCCCTTTTAATTTACCTGAATCAAAAAACCTTTAAAAATAAACGAAAACTTTATTTCGGGTCAAATCTCATATTATCAAAACATAAACCTGAAAAATCAATTCCAGCATCAGACCAGTTAAGTACGATACCAAAATTGCCTGAAGTCAATGTTGGATTAGATAATCCGGAAATAGGTATTGTCAGAGTTGTCCATTCATTACCAGGAGTTGCAATACAACCATCTTCAACAATCAATTGAGATGTCAGATTTTCACCACCTATCATAAATATAAATTCATAACCACCGGTTAGTTTAATAGGTTTCTCTGTTTTTATGTCTACTTTAAATACATAATCACTTGTACTTACAGAAGGCCATCCTCCATTTGGATCAGCATGATTACAACCAAAGACCCACCATCCGGGACGGGCAACTAAAGTTAAGTAACCATCTGCCTTAGCTTTAGCGGCATCATATGAACCACCCCAGTTATCCCAATCCGGAGCGTGCCAGTCAGAAGTTGATCTGGTTTGGAAATCCATAATCATTTTGGTTGCGGCAGTAATCGGATCTGTACCTGATATTGTAAATTCAGGTGAAATTACTTCCTGATTATCATAAGTTAACAGTTTCACAGTGACTTTACCAACTTTAGCTGTTTGAGGCACATAAACTTCAAGAGAAGTTGGAGTTCTGTTTCCATAAGATGTAGCTTTTACATTATTCTGGAAAATGACAGATTCAACAAGATGAAGCTTGGTACCCTTTATTGTCAATAATGCACCCGGTTTAATGGGAGAAGTCATTTCTGTTACCACTGGTTTGTTAGCCGCTTCAAGAGTAAGTTCCTGCTCAGAAACTACTTTATCTCCATTTTTAGCTACCAGAGTAAATGTTCCTGAAACTGCAGCCGTAGGTGTATTTACCTTTAGCGTATTTTCATCTGAATTTATAACATCTACAGAGAGATCATCTTTGAATAAAATTTTAGAAACAAGGTCAAGATTCTTTCCGGTAATTGTAATCTCGTTTCCTGCCATTAATGTAGTCGGAGTAACTGAAGTTATACCTGGTTTTACGAAATCCAGCACTTCTGATACACCGGTTTTTCCTGATTTTGCATTTACGGTGACAACACCTTCAGATGCTTCGTCAGGTACAGATACGACCAATGACGTCGGAGACTGTGATGTTATTGAGCCTTCCTTTGTTCCGGTTGCTGTAGTGAAAACAACAGAAGAAGCCAAATCAAGATCTGTACCTGTTATTGTTAGATCTTTACCGTTCTTAACCGGATTAGGATTAATTTTTGTAATTACAGGGGCAACAAGCATCATCTTTACTGAAGATTCAACTTCTACACCAGAATAACAAACAAGGAAAAATTTACCTTCTTTTGCTTCAGCAGGAACCAATAAACTAAGACTTGTTTTTTCAGAATTAACTGAGACATTATCAACCGTAAGTCCTCCTTCAAGTTTTACTGATTTTACAAGATCAAGATCTGTTCCGTTCAAAACAAAAGTCTGACCAGGTTTTACAGGATTTGGAGATACTGATGCAATTGTTGGTAATGTTACGTCGACGGCTATATCAGAATATACCAAAATCGGTATTTCTTCACCATTAGAAATAATAACTTTACCAGACTGAGCTTCAACAGGTACTGTAACTTCAATTTTCTTTCTGGTTTGACTTATGAAGTCTTTACTTTCAATGACTATACCATCGTTGAAAATAACTTCTTTAATAAGATTCAGATAATCACCTTCAATCGTAACTTTTTCGCCGGCTTTAAATTTCACCGGGCTGATAGTATTAAAAGTAATCGGTTCAGAAAATGATAATTGAGTAATAGTCTTTATCTCCTTAGAGGAAGTTTTCAATGTAACATAACCCGGTTTAGCTTCCTGAGGTATATTTATGATAATCTTTGAAGTACCAACATAAGTAATGTCGGTTACTTCAATATTTTCAGGCAATACTACAGACGTAACCTGATCCAGGTTTAGTCCGATAAATTCAAGTTGCCCTCCTCTTAAAGCCGGTGAAGGACCAAACACCTTCAAAACAGGTGTTGTATCTGCTTCTTCTTCGCAGGCTGTGAAGAACATGCAGCCAACCATCATGCAAGCTAAAAAGCTTGTAACAAACAATTTATTTATGATTTGTCTCATAATTTTAATTTGATGTGTATCCATGTTTTCTGGACACGGTTAATTATTCAGCAGGTACAACACGAATATTATCTATCAGCATATCAGCAGTACATTTAGTTCCTCCACCATTGTAAAGGTAAAATGTAAGACCACCATAATTACCGATTGAGGCCATTTTCAACACTCCCCCGGTATGATTATATATAAACTGGGTAAGTGGTATTGTTACAGTTACCCAACCATTAGTAATATAGGAACCTGTTGCTTCCCATGGTTTCCACAAACCTCTTGGGGTAACTCCATCTCCAATATAACTATTTGTACCGTTAGTGCTCCATGGTGTGAAAATCATTTGTAAAGCACATCCTGTCCATGGCTGACGTACATTAATCTCAAACTTCATAACAGATTTTGAAGGGTCAGTAGTAAACAAATCACCCTCTGGTCTGCCATTTGCAGTTCCCCATAAGTTGAATGATAATCCATCTTCATTCCATCCATCAGGATCAAGAGCTCCGGAGAAATGAACGTAGTTACCGCTTATGCCATCTGCACTTTCAATAACACCGGCACGCCATCCGCCATTTGCATTTGTATTATCCCAATCAAGAATCATACCACGTGCATCTCTGAAATGGAAATCAGAACGGGTTGATCCGTAACGACTTACTACAGATAACGGTCCTGAAGTAGCACCTGCCGGAACTTTAACACGTATTTCATTTAATGATGATGAAACCACCGTTCCTTCAATATTTGGATTGAATACAACCTTAGGATGTTCAGAACCTTCCACAGGCAGGAAGAAATTACCACGAATTACAGCGATTCCTCCATCAGCGACATACTCACATTGCATACTTTCCAGTATTGGGGATGGTACATCAACCTTGAAATCAAAACTGACCGTTTCATCATTTGAATTAATAAGATAAATCTTATTTGTAATATTTGTTGGTATTGTACCAGGTACAGTCAGTATCATAACTTCAGATGTAATAAGACTTGTATTCAAAGTAGCTTTAACATCATTGAACCAAACTTGTGTTACACTGGTCATATTGTTACCAACCAGAGCAATAGTCGTTCCCATGTATGCATGTGTTACCATAGAA
>CAZCWK010000013.1:0-50914 GCA_964502355.1 uncultured Bacteroidales bacterium | reverse complement strand
AAATATCTTGTTATGATTATTCTGAGCAATCAGCTTTTTCTCAAGAAGTATCATGACCAAAAATGTAACAACCCTTTCAATATATCCTAAACCAAGTCCATAAGGCTGGCTATAAAAATCACTTACAAAATATAGCCGGATTTGAACCCCAAGCCTTCCTCCTATAATTTCTGCTATACCTATTGCTAAAGGTTCGAGATACTTAATTTGAAATAAGAATAAAATATTTCCTATAATAAAAAGCCCCCATTTAAACCACGATGGCCAGTTCCTGTTTAGTATAAAATATAATGGAAGAAATATCAATGCTGACGAGTGAAACAGAAATCCGAATAAGTTAAGTAACATATAAGGTACAATCTTCTGCTCTTCCAGATATTTTAAAGATATCAGAAACAACAGAATTGACTTTATATTTCTTAGAAGATTAAACTCTATTCCTATTCCGCCAAAAACAATAAATAAAACAAAACTCAGAGCATAATATCTGGAATAACGTTTGAAGAAAATATTCAGTAGGATAACATCTATTACAGTATTGAAAAAAATAAAGGCAAAATAGTCAGGAATTAAAGATTTAAAGAAAAAAGTAAAATACAGGAATCCAACTTCAAGACCTGCTTTTCCTACAGCTGCATCCGTCAAAAATCTTTCTGAAAAATCTGAATTATTTAAAGCTGTGAAACCTCCATCCCATATTGTAGGCATATCTTCAAACATGGGATAATAAATGGCCCAGTCAGTGTAAACAAAGCCTCTCAACCCAAAAAAAATAATAAAAACAATTATAACAGCCCATCTGACAAACTTGATGTCTTTATCACTTTTCAATAATTTAAACTCAATAAACATCATTGCTGTAAAAAACAACAATAATGCCAGATACGGTATTGAATATAAATAATTAAATACCTCCATAGTTTAAATAAAATATTTCAAAGTAAACATCTTTAAACTCATCATCCTGTTATTAAATACTTTAAATAGGTGAATCGACCTTTTAAAGGGATTCTGATATCGAGAATCAAGGGTAACTTTACAAAAAAATAGGCGACTCTGAAAAGTAAATAGGAAAATTTACCTGACCACTTTTTAAAAAAATAAAACTTACTTCTGTCATTACGAATTCTTCTTTCAGGCATTATATCAGGATTTAAATCACTGGAGCCTTGTAAGTGCAATATTTCAGGACCATTTATAATCACATTTTTATAACCTGATTTATGAAGTCTTAACTGTAAATCTGATTCCTCAAAATACATAAAGTAATATGGATCGAATCTTCCGGTTTCTTCAAACAAGCTTTTTGAAATAAACATATCTGCTCCTGTCACATAATCAACTTCGATATATTCTTTAAAGCTTAAGTATTGGTCGTACTCCCTTTGATTTACTTTTTTAAAATCTTTTTTGGAAAAATAACCTGTAAATTGAGCACGGCATTCTTCCCATTTAGATGGGAAAAACCTTGAAGAGTGCGTCACTTTATAGTTCTCATCGAGTAAAACACTGCCGGCCACTCCTGTTTTTAAGTTTTTATTAGTTTCCATGAAATCAAAAAAATATTTCATGGAGTTATTTAAAACAATTGTATCTGAGTTAAGAAAAAATAAATACTTACCCGAAGCATAATCAACGCCAAGGTTGTTGGCTTTCCCAAATCCCAGATTAGTACCACTTTTTAGAAATTTGATGTCCGGAAAGTCTGATATTATATATTCGTATGAATTATCTGAAGAATTATTGTCAACTACAATTATTTCAAAAGTCACACCAAAAGTTGTATCGTATATAGACTTAATACATTTATGAGTAAGTTCTTTTGTATTATAATTGACAATTATTACTGAGATGTCCATAGATTTATTTAACAATAAGTGGTTTGCTTAAAGACACTCGTACATCACTTAAGCTTATTCCTAAATCTTTTACGACTTCATATGGCCATTTCCAGTTTTGATAAATTATCTGAGCAAGCCCTGGAGCGACAATCATAACCCATATACCTGATTTTGTTATTTGAAATAACAGAATTAGTAAAATCATTGTCAATAAAGCCGCAAAAATGGATGCTTTAAAAAACGGAACTTCGTTTTTAGACACTAATACAGCACCTGCAAGTGAATGGTTTTTTTCGAGAATAGAAATTATTATTGCTATAATCATCAGATTTAAAGATATTAAGGATGTCTGACTGCCAATTAAATGTAAAAGCCAGTCTCCAAGAAAGATAAGAGATATTCCTCCAATAATATATGTTAATAACAAAACTAATTCTCCTTTAATATAAATATCCTTGATTGCCTTAATTTCATTTGTCACCCTCAATTGCGCCATTTTCGGCAGATAAGTTGACGTGTATATTACAGCCAAACTACCCATGACTGAAATTATCTGCACTGTTATGCTATAAGAAGCAATTTCATCTAAAGATAAATAAAGCGAACCTACAATTATTGAAGCTCTTTCAATAATAAAAGAACCAAGCATTGCCAGGCCAATCTTTACAGCGTTTGGATATATTGCATTAATTATATCTTTCCTGGGTCTGGTTTCAGTATCAGATAGTTTAATTTTTAAATCTTTGGTAAAAAACGTCCTGTTTGATAATATTCTTATAATGATTATTGATATTGCCTGAGCTGAAACAATTGAGATAAGGCCTTTACCATTCATAATTAATACAGAGGCTATAACCAAATAGATTGATTGACCAATTATTAAAATCTGTTTAGATCTTTTTATCAATCCTTTCCCCTGTAGCAGCGAGTCATAGAATAACGTATATAAATTATATGTGTTTAAAATACATAAAATGATCCAGGCTATAATAACCTCTGTTTTATCACCATGATACTTCTTTAAGATGCTGATTATGTATACTGTTCCTATCGTTGACATAAGCATAAAAAGCAACATAGCCATTCTGAAATAAAACCATTTCATTGTGGATATCAAACCCTTAAGTAGTCCATAGTCAATATCTCCATTATCTTCAACTACGAATCCATGACCTTCTTTTTTAAGTGATCTGACTCCGCTAAAAACATATGTAACATTCCTGGTAAATGACGGATTAAATCCAAAATCAAGAACAGCTGCAAAAGCTGATATTGTCATAAAAACTGACCAGATTGCAACTTCTTCAGATGGCATCATTTTAAGAATAAATGGCAGTAATAATACCGAAGAGGCAATCTTCAGAAAAGTTGCCAGATAATTCCAGATAACATCTTTTTTTGAGATTTTCATTTATTAATCAGGAAAAACTACAAAGTTTAAACAGAGATTATAATTCTGAAGAATTTTTTCTTTTGATAAAATCCAGATATTCTTTACCAAAGATGTAAGTTAAGCCAATGACTCCTCCTAAAACAGTCAAAACTGCAACAATTAATGATCTTCTGGGTTTGTATTTTTCTCTTGGCACAACAACTGGTTTAATAATCGCAAAAACCGGTGTTTCTCTTTTTACCTGAATTTTAGATTGCTCTAATGATTTTGCCAATTCCGAATATACTGCATATGAAATATCATACTCTCCTTGTAACCTGTCAAGTTCAGCATTTGCTGCTGCGGTACCCATATTTTGATTTCTATCCTTATAATAAGCTAAATGTTGCTGACACTCTCTGTAATCAGCTTTTTTCTCATTAAATCTTTGCTGAATAAAATCCAGCTGTTCACGGGCGCTTTTTGTCTTATAATCTGTGATAGTTTCCTGAAGTAACAATTGTGCCTTTTCCGCAACCTGAGCTGCAAGTAAAGCTTCCGGCATTATACATGTCAGTGTAAGATAGCCCTCTTTCTTATTTACCATCAAGGTTATGCTAGATTTCATAAACTGAAGAATTTCTTCCTCATCTTTAGTAAATTCGGGAATTTTCTTAACTCCCGGAACTGTTTTAATATCCTTTTTCTTTTTGAATGAATCTTTAATAAGACCAGGCAATCCAATTGTATATCTGGTAATAATGTCAAAAAAACCCGGTTTTTTTATCTTTTTATAATAATCGTACAAACATACCGGCTCTGGTAATTTTGAAAATTTGTATTCAGAATACATCAATTTTGCCAGAAATGTTTCAGATTCAACTATTTGAGGAAATACTACCGGAGATATTTCAGTAGTCGAACCACCTATATTTAAATCAAATCCAGCCATTGCTGCCAATGAGGAAAACTTTCCCAGACCAGTATCAGACTCACTTTGAGGCAACATAGTCGTAGTAACTTTAAATGATTTTGGAATAATTATTGCCAGGAATAATCCAAGTACTAAACCACTTGCAATCGATATAAGTAAAATCTTTTTAGATTTCTTAATCTTATCAAATATCACAATGAAATCTATCTCATTGTGATATTTATTGACTGTATTGGAGTCTTTATTATCGTTCATCATGAAATTAGTTTTGAGATAATGATGGTAATATTGCTGCTATTGCTACTGCAATAGAAGAGAATGTACTTGCTATGGCTAACCACATTGCAGCATCCATAGTCTCTTTTTCAGGTTTCTCGGGTACAATAACTTTACTACCGGGCTGGACTCGAGGGTATGAAGTAAAAATAAATGTCTTTGTAACTTTCGTTGTTCCATCACTGTTTACGACATACACCTTCCTTTCATTTGCTTTATCACTGAAACCACCCGCTCGATCTATATAATACTTGGCATTTTTACCGGGCTCAAAAGCAAGACCCACCGGATTTAAGACTTCACCAACAACTCTAACTTCTTCAGATAC
The DNA here is from genome assembly GCA_964502355.1 of uncultured Bacteroidales bacterium. Taxonomy (GTDB): domain Bacteria; phylum Bacteroidota; class Bacteroidia; order Bacteroidales; family UBA1402; genus UBA8389. The sequence continues at coordinate 46,163 of CAZCWK010000013.1, read as the reverse complement.
CTCAGGAATCACTATCTTGTCACCTTCTTTTAAAAGATAATTGTATATACTTGCTGTATCTTTTAATATTTTATCAAGCTGCAACTCAACTCGCCCATTAGTCAACTGTTTTGTTGCTTTATTCATAAGTGTATCAATACCCAGATTTTCAAGAATAGTTGTATCCTTCATCTCTTTTTCTGCATTTCTGAATAAAGTAGCCCCATGAACATATGCATGGGATGTCAATCCTCCGGAACGTCTTATAAGATCTGAAACCCTCTCAGTTTTTGAGCTTACACTATATTGACCCGGGTACAACACTTCTCCTTCAATAGTTACAGTTTTCTGTTCATAATACGAAGGAGCTCTTCTTATATATACATAATCGTATGGCTTCAGGAAGAAATTTTTGTCTTCATTAGATAGTCTCAGATCTCTGTAAATCTTAAACTGAAAAAGAGAAACCAAATCGTTAACAGTCTTTGCAGCATCCTCATAACTATGTCTTCTGGAAACTTCAATAAATGATTCACTTGCAGATTCCTTTAAACCACCGGCCTGAAATATCAGGTCACTAATAGTCATCCCATCATAATATTTGTATTCAGCAGATTTCTGGACCTCACCAAGTATCATCACATAACGTTTTTCCCTCATGCTAAAAATATCCTGTATAACAACAGAATCATCTCTCTGCAGCAGAACATCGTTTTTGCCATTAATTATTTCGGAAACATCAAATGGTAAAACATAAGGACTTAAATCCTTGTTTTTCCTGAAAATCAGTCCACGATTATTGAAGACATCTTCTGTTAGACCCTGAGCTTTTTGAATCAAACCAGAAATTTTCATATCACTGGCAAGAGCATATGACCCCGGTCTGAATACTGCTCCTGAAATATCTACCTTATTTTCAAATCTGTCAACAACAACCCCTGTCGTAATTGAATCTCCATTCATTGGCATAAATGAATTGAATTGTTTTGAAGTTACATCTTCGACTCTTCTTTGAAAGTCAGTATATCTGAAAACAGAAAGTGAAGATTTGTATGCGTCACCAGTAAATCCTCCAGCAAATTTAATAAGTTTATCAACTGTTTCACCCTTCTTCATTTCATAAAAACCGGATCTCTTTACAGCTCCCTCGAAATCCACCCTGCATTCGTAAGCCGGGACAAAAATTATATCCTGGTCTCTTAATGCTATGTTGCATTTGGTTTCGGAGTTAATAAGATAATCATAGACATCAAGATGCATAATGACTTTATTGTCACGAATAATTCTTATAGTTCTGAATGAACCATTTTCATTTGGACCACCGGAAAGATATAAAGCATTAAAGGCATTTGAGGTTGCAGGCAAACTGTAAGTACCTGGTTCCATAACTTCACCAAGCACATTAACCTTTATGGCACGCATATTTGAAAGGCTGACATCTGCCCAGGTACTCGGATTCATGCCATTCATACCAGAATAAATTGCAGCCAGTCTTTGTTTTATTTTTCTTTTTGCATCATCAATTGTCAAACCTAATACGTTGATTTGTCCTACTCCTTCCAGATAGATTGAGCCACTTCTGTCTATTTTTGCTTCATAATTCTGTTGCCCGTTACCCCAGACATTTACGCTAAGTTCATCATTAACTCCCAATACATAATCTTTTGGAACCGGAACGTTCAGAGATGGCTCAAAAGAAAGATTTTTCGAATTAAAAAATTGAGATCCAAAAATTTTCTTTTGTTTTTCAGTCAATTCAAATTCTTTCTTCTTAGAATAATAATACATGATATCATCTTCACTCAAAACTTCAGTTCCATCCTCAACACCCATCATAAGATCAGCTTTCTCCTCATTAAGTCCCGAACCTTTAAAGTTTTTAAGATTCTTGATTCTTTTTGTGATCTGATCAATTTGTTCCTGAGTAGCGCCCTGAGCTTTGGCAAGTTTCATAGCGTCCTCATAAGTCATTCCCCTCATCGTTGCCTGCTGAACATATTTCTGAAGTTGTTCATCTGTCATTTCATTGACATTTACATTAGACAATTTTTGAGTAGATCGTTGCGCAGGGAGTTGAAAAACGAACAAGCCTGTGATTAGAATAAGAGCTAAAGATCTGATTTTCCGATTCATGGCAAATAGAATTTTATGTTTATATTTTCTTTGTTACGTGAAGAAGTTCGTCACTCCCATTTAACGGATGTGACGATTGTGAAAAAATATTATAAAAAGCAACTATACAATAAAAAAATAACGCTTTATCCGGCAAAAAATTGTCTGAATAAAGTGCTAAATACACAGTTTTATTTATCAATTATGACTTGTAAAAACTGTGGTAGGGTTCAAAATTAAACAAAATGGTGCAAAACCACAATTATCATTGTTTCCAATCAATATCGGATCTCAAAAATCTGACAGGATTACCAGCAAAAACCCCGGATTTATCAGAAATATCTTTACTTATCAGCGAGTTTGTACCAATAACAGAATTATCAGAAATTTTAGTCCCTTTTAATATTACGGAACGACAACCAATCCAGACTTTATTGCCAATAACAATTGGTTTTGATTGATTAATCTGATTACCTGATTTGTCAAATATCTCATGCATATCAGTATCCATAATTAAACAATCCCATGATATAAGACAATCATTCCCAAAAACTATTGTATCGTAAGCAATTATCTCTGTTTCAGCAGTGACAGAGATATTTTTCCCGAATTCAAGAACACCTTTTTCTCCAATTGAAATCTTACATCCATGTCCAATTATGGCATTACCTCTAAAAATTACATCACCGCCGGAAACCTGCCATATACTTTTAGATCGTTTTTTATCAAAAATACCGATGTCTCCAAATCCTAATTTTATCATTCCCGTACTTATTGGATTATCAATACTAATTTTGCCATCAGTTTTTAACAATACTACATTTTTTGAAATTAAAACAGGTAGTTTAATAGCTGTTTTAAATGGGAAATATTTCAGGTTGAAATATATGGTTTTAAGATTTATTACTTTTAGAAAGGTGATAAATTTCCTCATAATCTTGAAAATAATTTTTATTTCAAATATCGCTCAATTTTAAAAATGCACAATAGTTATTTCTGATTTTTGATTCAAAATAGTACATTAGTCAAATAAAAAATCGTTTCAGACAAAATATTGAGATCATGCAAAATACTCCCGAACAAATAATAGTCATAAAAAAACATGAGAAAACCGGATTTAAAACTCTGAATATTAAATATCGCTTATGTAACACTCATTTCGGTGAAGTATTAATAGCCAGAACTGAAGCAGGTATCTGCCGGATATCATTGGTTTCAGACAATATACCAGAATCATTACAAAGATTGTTTAATAAATTTCCGAATGCTTCTTTTGAGCTTTGTGAAGACATGGAGGTGGCGTTCTTAGACAATGCCATAACGAATTCATCTGATAAAAACGATAAAATAATTTTTCACCTTGATGGCACAGCTTTTCAGATCAAAGTCTGGAATGCCTTGCTGAAAATACCCTATGGAAAGACAGTGACATATGGTGATATTGCAAAAGAAATCGGAATGCCAAATGCTCAAAGAGCAGTAGGTACCGCGATAGGGAACAATCCTGTGTTCTTTTTAATACCTTGTCACAGAGTTATCAGGAAATCAGGAGAAATTGGCAATTATTTTTACGGGACAGAAGTCAAAAAGAAGATTCTTGATTTTGAAAAATCGCACAAGGACTATTGAATCTCCTCACGAATACAATCCCATAATCGTTGTCGTTTAAAATCAAATTTCAATCTTATTATTTAAAGATTTTTGTTTGTGGCTGGAAATTACTCTATAAGTTTTCTCAAGCTTTCAGGAAGATAAAAAGTATTGTTTTTGTCAACGAATACTACAACAGAATTCAGTTTTACTTCCTTTCCATCAATAACTGCAATATTAGAGTCGTCTTTTAGCAGAAGGGTTTTCTGCAAATTTTTAACAGTCAAAACCGGATGTTTGTCTTCAAGAGTAGTATCAACAGAACATTCCATCCCTCTGAAAACGTCAGTATGCTTAGCAAAATATTTACCGGTTAATTCTGGTAATTTACCCCTTATGTCCATCAACCTGCATAAATAATCATTGATTTCAAAATTAAACAAAACACCACCCGGAATATCTTTTTTCGGGTGATAAGCAGCCAGGAAAACTTCCTCACCAGTATGTCCACCGGTAGTGAAACCAAAACAGGTCTTTTCAGTCATAAATTTCGCAAGAAGAGCATTGAGATCCGGACCTCTTTTCCTTAAAGCAGCAGGAATAGGACTTTTGTCATAATCTTTTGCTGAGTCAATCTTTGCAAGCTGTGATTCCGTAAGCTCTAGATGAGTATATTTTTTGTAGATATTACCGGCTTCAGAGCGTTCCGCCTGATTCATTAACTGAGCTATGCCATCACTTGTTTTCTCAAATTTTAAAACGCTACCAAATAACTGTTGTTTAGTCAGTTTATCATAACCTGACAAACGGCTTGTTCCGATACTTATTCCACTGTTACCATGGTCAGGCAAAATTACAACAGCAGTATTACCATCTTTACGGGCAAAATCAAGAGCAGCTTTACAAGCTTTGTCAAATGCCAGAAATTCAGTAATCATCGCAACAGGATCATTGTCATGAGCAGCCCAGTCAACTTTGCTGCCTTCTACCATTAGGAAAAAACCTTTCTTATTTTGCGACAAAGTATTAATAGCCTTAGTTGTCATTTCTTCCAGAGAAGGGTATTTCTCAGGGTTTCTGTCCATATCGTAAGGTAAATCTCTGTCACCAAACAAACTCCAGATTTTCTTTCCTTCAAACTGACGTAAACCATCAGGATCATTCAACAAAACCTGATATCCATTATCTTTTAAAAATTTCTGTTGTACTTTTTCAAGTATTCCAACACCACCACCTATTACAACATCCAGATTATTATGAACCATTTGCGATGAAATGGATTTATAGTCATTTCTGTTATATGAATGAGATGAACAGTCAGCCGGAGTCGCATGAGTAAATTCACATGTGAAAACCAGTCCTGTAGATTTCCCGTAAAGTAATTTGACTGCCTCAAGTACAGTCATCATTGGCTGATAAGCCCTGGTAGAGTCTGTTTCAAAAATATCATTTTCACCACCATAAGGAGGATAAGTTGAGACGAAACCGGTACGGGAAAGTTCCCCTGTCATATAACATGATGTAGTAGGAGCAGAATCTCCGATTGGAGCATTTGAAGAAGATGTGCGGACAGTCCCACACATAAACGGGTCAATAAACAGACCCGGGTATTCCGGATTTTTTAGCCATTGATACCAGCGTGCAGCAGAGACAGTGGCGAAAGAACATCCGTCCGGAATTAATAAAATAACATTTTTAACAGTACGAACCGGACGTTCTTCACGCCCGGTCGTCTGTTTGATTTTCTTTAAAACTGAAGCTTTATCATCACTGACAGCTGAAACCGTCAGATTGCTGAAAAGAATAAAAACTAACAAAAAACTACAACTTGATTTTTTTAATTTTCCAACAAAAGATAAAGGCTTCATTTTTAAATATTTAGATATACATATTCACAATTGACTCATAGAGTTCCTGCTTTCCGCTGATTTGTTTAGGTTCACCAACGCTCTTAGCATAAGCAACAACATCTTCCAAAGATAGCTTTCCTTCTTCAAATTCCTTGCCTTTTCCTGCATCATATGATGAATATCTTTCAGAAACCATATTCTGATATGGTGAGTTTTCAAGAATGTCAGCAGCAATAAGTAAAGCTCTTGCCATAGTGTCCATACCTGCGATATGAGCTATAAACAAATCTTCAGGATCGGTAGAATTACGACGTATTTTAGCGTCAAAGTTTGTACCACCACCTTGTAAGCCACCACCTTTAACGATTACCAACATAGCCTGTACAAGTTCGAATAGATCGATAGGGAATTGGTCTGTATCCCAACCATTCTGATAGTCACCACGGTTTGCATCGATTGAACCAAGCATACCACTGTCAACAGCACATTGAAGTTCATGTTCAAATGTATGACCAGCTAAAGTAGCGTGGTTTACTTCGATATTGATCTTGAAATCATTTTCAAGTCCGTTTTCCTTCAGGAAGCCAACAACTGTTTCAGTGTCAACATCATACTGATGTTTCATTGGTTCCATTGGTTTAGGTTCAATAAGGAATACACCTTTGAAACCTTTTGAACGGGCATAATCACGAGCCATTCTAAGCATCGTTCCAAGGTGTTTTTTTTCACGTTTCATATCGGTATTGAGTAAACTCATATAACCTTCACGACCACCCCAGAATACATAAGCTTTACCGCCAAGATCAATAGTTGCATCAATTGCATTTTTGATCTGAACCATAGCGCGTGCAGCAGCATCAAAGTTAGGATTTGTGCTTGCACCATTCATATAACGTTCGTGGCTGAATACGTTTGCTGTACCCCACAATAGTTTGATACCGGTTTCAGCTTGTTTTTGTTTAGCATAAGCAACAATAGCCTTCAGATTTGCTTCATATTCTTCAATTGAACCGCCTTCTGAAATCAGGTCAATATCGTGAAAACAATAATTGTTGATTCCAATTTTCTGCATGAATTCAAAGCCTGCATCCAATTTAGCTTTTGCAGCTTCCAAAGCATCTGCAGCTCCAACCCATGAATGATGTTGTGTTCCACCACCGAACTGATCACCACCTTCAGCACACAAAGTATGCCACCATGCCATTGCAAAGTTGAACCAATCTTTCATTGGTTTACCATATACAACACGTTCTGGTTCATAATAACGGAAAGCCATTGGATTTTTGCTTTCTTTTCCTTCAAACTTAATCTGGCCTATGCCAGGAAAATACTCTTTTGCCATTTTTTTAATTTTTAAATTTGGTTAATGATATTTGTTCTGTTATAATTTACTTTTCCATGTTTGATATGCTTCAGCATAAGCATCCTTGTTATTTGAGTCAGGCTCTACTACACTGAGTTTTTTAAGTGAAGCAAACGCCTCAACTGCATTTTTGTAAACACCGGCACCAATACCGGCACCAATTGCAGCACCTACTGAACCATCTGTATCATAAAGTTCTATTGTTGCACCAGTTGTTCCTGCCAATGTCTCTCTGAAAATCGGGCTCAGGAACATGTTAGCCATACCTGCACGGATAAGTTTGGTTTCAATACCCATACCGTTCATAACTTCCATACCGTATGCAAAACTGAATACGATGCCTTCCTGAGCAGCTCTGAGTAAATCTGCCTTTCCATGCAGATTAAACTGCAAGCCATGAATAGAACTACCCGGATTCTGGTTTCCAAGTAATCTCTCTGCTCCGTTACCAAAAGGAAGTATTGAGATACCCTTTGCTCCTATCCTTGAAGTAGCCGCCAGCTCATTCATCGCTTCATAACTCAACTCGGGAGCAACAGTCCTTTTCATCCATGAGTTTAATATACCTGTTCCGTTTATGCAAAGAAGAACACCAATTCTTTCGATTAATTCTTCGTCAGATTTTGAAACCTTAAGTCCTGCCGTGTGATTTACATGGGCAAAACTGTTTACTCTTGATTGAGGGTCATATTCAGGACTACCGTTCACACCGTAAACAACACCTGAAGTACCGGCTGTAGAAGCAACTTCACCCGGATTCAACACATTTAGTGACAATGCATTATTTGGCTGGTCACCGGCGCGATAGCTTACAGGAGTACCTTCCTTCAAACCTAACAACTCAGCTACTTTGGAAGTAAGTCTTCCCTGAATTGAAAAAGTCGGATTGATTTTTGGAATGAAAGATTCATCAAAGCCATAGTATTTCAACAATTTGTCTGAAACCTTGGCTTCCTTGAAATCCCAGAACATACCTTCAGACAGACCTGAAACAGTTGTAGAACACTCTCCGGTCAACAACATAGCGATGTAATCACCCGGGAGCATCAGTTTGTCAACCTTTGCAAATATCTCAGGTTCATTTTCTTTAACCCAGGCAAGCTTGGATGCAGTAAAATTTCCGGGAGAATTGAGCAAATGACCAAGGCACCATTTTTCACCAAGTTCTTCAAAAGCTTTTGCACCATAAGGCACCGCACGAGAATCACACCATATAATAGATGGTCTGAGAACACTGCCATTTTTATCCACAAGTACAAGACCGTGCATCTGGTATGAAATACCGATAGCCTCAACCTCAGCGCCATTAACACCAGAGGTTTTAAGTACTTCAGCAGTTGCAAGTTGAAGATTTTTATACCAGGCTTCGGGATCTTGTTCTGCCCAACCTATTTTGGCTGCCTTAATTTCCATTTCAACCTTAGGATAAAAGGCTGAAGCCACTCTTTGCCCGGTTTGAGCATCTACAAGAGAAGCTTTAACTGAAGAGCTACCAATGTCATAACCAAGAAGATACATAACTATAATTTTTTATATTAATACTTATATTGCATGATTGATGTTGAAACCGCCATGCGATTTCAGATAAACCTTTTTATCGAAACGATAATACCTCGCAGCTCTGTGAGCTACACCTCTTTCGAATTCGTCAAGTGCAACCACATAATCCATCCTTGCCATTTTCTTATGAAAATTCCTTACATCCATAGATTGACCGAATAGCTCTTCAAAAAGAGTTCTCATCTGAGCAGCAGTAAATTTTTTTGGAAGGAAATTAAAAACAAGAGAAGGGTCGTAAGTCACAAACTTACAAACCTCTTTCATGGCTTCATTAAGAATGATTTTGTGATCAAAAGCCAGTTCAATTACAGATTTTACCGGCATCCAGGTTGCTTCAAGATTTTCCGCTCTGAAACGCAGTTTATCATCAACACGGATCATAGCCAGATAACTAACCGTTATTATCCTGCCGATTTTTAATTTTACGGCATTTTCCAGCCAGTGAATATCACGCGGATTACTTGTTCTGTCCGGAGATCCGAAACTTCTGAACTGTTTCAGAAAAAAATTATTTGTTACAAAAAGCTCAGAAAGTACCCTTTGAGCAGCATTGTCCAAATCTTCATCTGAATATATCAGACTTCCCGGAAGCTTCAGGTCATTAAACTGAGTCTCACCTTCTTTACCTGTCCTCTTCAACAACAATACATTGAAACTGTTGCCGTCAAAGCCCAGTATTACACAATCAACCGAGACATGAGGATTTAAAGTATTTTCAGGCATAGCAGGTTATTTGTCATTACCCTGCAAATATGATAAAAAAAAACAAATAACCAAATGTTTCATTTGGTTATTTGTTTGAACTACAATATGTTACTAATCGTAGTTTTTACAATATGTACAGGCTTAACAATCGAATAAACAACTATATAAATCAAAATTATAATTGTACAGATTACAATAAGCCGTTTTGTTAAAAATCTTAAAAATATTTACCACAATTTTTCAGGATAAACACCTGCTTTGACGAGATTTTCGATTTTGTCAACTACAGATTGACGATCTTCGGCATATGTTACACCAAACCACTTAGAAGGCGTATCCAGCACTTCGCAAGTAGCTTTCCCGTCCACAATCAGATTGTTTACTACAAAGGGAATATAAAATTCAGATTTCAGGTTTCCGCTATTATTTTTCAAAAAATCTTTAAAAGCTTCATCAGAATAATTGAAATAATCAGGAGTGAAACCCCACATATTCATTGAAACCGGAGCGTTTTCTTCAACGGCAATCATATCACCGTTTTCATCCTTAAATTTAATCTGACCATCAGTATCACGCAAAATATGCGTTCTTTCTACAACAGTAGTCAAAAGATTTGAGTCATCTTTTTCGCAGATACCGCGTGCAACAGCACCACTTTCGGACAAAGTATTACCTACTCTGTAACCAACCATACAATATTTATTGGTTGAAGAAGCTTTATTAATCAGCCAGTCTGCAAGTATCTGATAACTTTCCTTACCGTAAAAATCGTCTGCATTGATGACAGCAAATGGTTCTTTAATCACATCTTTACCCATCATTACAGCATGATTTGTACCCCATGGTTTCACCCTGTCAGCAGGACATTCAAATCCTTCAGGCAAATATTCAATCTCCTGGAACACGATTTCAACAGGAATTTTACCCTGATATTTGTTAACGACTTTTGTTCTGAAGTCTTCTTCAAAAGTATGTCTGATTACAAAAACTATTTTACCAAAACCTGCTCTTGCTGCATCATAAATTGAATAATCCATAATTGTGGCTCCGCCCGGACCCAAACCATCAATTTGTTTCAGACCCCCATAGCGGCTTCCCATGCCTGCTGCCAGTACGAATAGAGTTGGTTTCATATCTGTATATTATTTTAGAATTAGTGTTTTACATTTTTTACGCGTGCAAAATTACATATAAAATATTAAAAATGTAGACTATCTTTGTCGTCATATTTCTGACTAAAAACAGGTATTGATTTTTAATTATTTTCTAATTTTAATTTATTCACAATCATTACTTTAGGATTATGAAGACTTCGAGAATACTATTACTATTTATAACATTAACAACATTATTTTCTATGGACATTCAGGGAAAAAATACGGTCCTTATTGAAACCACTTACGGTAATATTAAAATCAAACTCTATGACGAAACCCCTAAACATCGGGATAACTTCATAAAACTTGCAAGTCAGGGATACTTTGACGGTTTGCTTTTTCACAGAGTAATTAAGGACTTTATGGTACAGGGAGGTGATCCTGATTCTAAAGGAGCTCCAGCAGGAAAACAACTAGGATCAGGCGGTCCTGGTTATCAGATACCTGCTGAAATCATATATCCACAACTTTTCCACAAAAGAGGGGCATTATCTGCTGCACGTTCTGCTGATCAGGTAAATCCTATGAAGGAATCATCAGGCTCACAGTTTTATATCGTATGGGGCAATACCTATACCGAAGCCCAACTTTCAGGTATGGAACAGCAAAAAAAACAACAGGCAATGCAGTCATATTTCAATGGTCTTGCGGCTGAAAGAAAAGACACAATTCAGGCTATGTACAAAGCAAATAACAAAGCAGGTCTTGATTCACTCCAAACCGAATTGGTAAAACTGACTGAAGAAGAGTTTGCAAAAAATCCTGATAAAGGGGGTTTTACCGCAGAACAAAGAAAAGCCTATACTACAGTTGGAGGGACTCCTCATCTGGACGGTGAATATACTGTTTTTGGTGAAGTTATTGAAGGACTTGATGTTGTTGAAAAAATACAGAATTGTAAAACCGGCAACTCAGACAGACCATCAAGCGATGTTACAATGAAAATGAAGGTCCTGGATTAACCCAAACTAATATATTAGAAACCCTTTTGTTTTAGTTTTGTCATTAGGCATTGCTAATTGAATCTCCTCGCCGCAAGCAGCGAGGAATCTTCGATTCCGTATAGGTATAAATCATTTTGCGCATTCCACGCCGCTGAGCAGCGGGGAATGCGCGCACCGGAATTCAAAAGGATTAATTTTTATATCTCCGTTTTATGTTTCTGAATATGGATTTTCGCTTCTGATTTTCCACTCCTTAGGCCACGAATTATTTGCCCTGTTTCCAATATTTTTTACCCAACCCAGCGGTTTATTTTCATAGCAAATCAATAACCAGCCTAAATCCCGGTTATCAGGTAAAACAATTGCTTCGCCTCTCAGGAATGAAATAGTTTGATTCAGGTCAAGATTGCAAGCTTTCACTTTGCTTATATCCAGTTTATCTGATAAAGCAATAGAAATATCAGGAATAAAAACTGATTTTTTCATTTCTCCGACGGTGATACCTGCGTGAATTACATGCAAATGCCCTTTTATCTTCAGGTAATCTTCGCAAAGTATCTTTCTTATAGCTCTGACTTTACCAAAATCATCAATATCGAAATTAAACTCTTCATTTTCAGAAATAAGAGATTTGATATCAGCAGGAATTAATTCTTTAGGCATACCTTTCTTTTTCCCCTGATTTTTCTTCGAACCTGTAAGCCCGGTTTCAATATCTGAATCAGAATTATTTTTTCTTATCAATGATAAAAAGAAGCCCTCCCCTTTTACTTTATGGGGTAGGAATCTGTATACATCAATATCAGAATCACTTTTCATTGAGTTGGTTATACCCCAATCATCACTAATTGGAATTTTTATGGTTTCAGCACCTAAAGTTTTGCAAATCCACTCTACATTATCTTCATTTTCAGACAGATTGAAAGTACAGGTACTATAAACCAAAAAGCCTCCCGGTTTAAGGGCATCCCAAATATTATTAATAATTTCCCTTTGCCTTGAAGCACATAATTTTACATTTGCTAAAGACCACTCTTCAACAGCCCTTTTGTCTTTTCTGAACATTCCTTCACCGGAACAAGGTACATCTGCAACGACAACATCAAAAAAACCTCCAAGTTTCTTAAAAACCGACGAGTCATTATGAGTTACGATTACATCCGGATTACCCCATTTTATAATATTCTCAGCAAGAATGTTTGCTCTGGTTTTAATCACTTCATTAGCAACGAGTAAACTACCTGAAGGCATAACCGAGGCGGTCAAAGTGGTTTTACCACCCGGAGCAGCACATAGATCCAGAATTTTAAGAGATTTATCTTCGCTTTTATTAAAACTCAAAATCGTCCGTAAAGCTTGCTCCAGAAACATAGAAGATGCTTCCTGTACATAATAATATCCTCCGTGAAACAATGGATCAAAAGTAAAAGAAGGTCTTTTTTCAAGATACACGCCTGAAGATGACCATGGGACAGGCGTCTGATCAGGTTTTATCAAATTAACTGACTTAGCCGGATTGTATCTTATACTTACCGGTGAAACCGTTGTTAATGCTTCCAGCAAAGATTCAGCGTCTCCGGCAAAAACGGCTTTGGTTTGTTCAACAAAATCAGAAGGGAAATCCATAAACATTGAAAATATTACTTTGGGCAAAGATAGTAAATTGAATCTCTCCGCAGCAAGCATCAGCAAATGCGAACACCGGAATTGAATCTCTCCGCAGCAAGCATCAGCGAATGCCAACACCGGAATTGAATCTTTTCGGTGCAAGCGGCGAGATATCTTCGTTTCCGTATTGGAATAAATCATTTTGCGCTAATACAGTGCTATGCGACGGTTTTAGCGCACACCGGAATTCAAAAATTAATTACTTTTGTATAAAAAAAGACATGTCAGGTAAACTCTATCTTTTCCCGGTTAATCTTGCAGAAACTCCTCTTGAAAATGTTCTTCCACCATATAATGCCGGCATTCTGGCCGGTATAAGGCATTTCATCGTTGAAGATGTCAGAACAGCAAGAAGGTTTCTGAAAAAAAACGATAGTCAGTTTGATATATCAGTCTGCACTTTCTACGAACTTAATAAACATACAGACCCCGAACAAATGTCCGGATATCTGAAACCTCTGTCTGAAGGTATAGACATGGGCATTCTTTCAGAATCAGGCTGCCCTGCGATAGCTGATCCCGGTGCTGATATAGTTAACATTGCTCAGAAAAAAGGATATACTGTAATACCCCTTGTCGGTCCATCATCTATAATCCTTTCACTGATGGGGTCCGGATTCAACGGACAAAAATTCACATTCAACGGATATTTGCCTGTAGAAAGAAATGATAGGGTCAAAGAAATCAAAAGACTTGAACAACTGGCAATTTTTGAAGATACAACTCAGATTTTCATTGAAACGCCATACCGAAACAACAAGCTTCTTGAAGATCTTATCGCTACACTTAGACCCAATTCAAAGATTTGCGTTGCATTTGACATCACAGGACCTGATGAGAAAATAAAGACATTAACTGTCAACGAATGGAAAAGCAAAAAACCGGAACTAACCAAGAAACCTTGTATTTTTCTGATATACAGATAGAAGCTTTATTTTGCCTCATCAAATAAAACATTGAAAAATTTAAGCTCTTTTTCAAATATTTCACTGAATACACTTTTATTTACATTCTCATTTATCTGAGTATTTATCCAAAATTTACCTCCTTCAAGAGATTTATTTTTATGTGATGAATCAGATACATTAATAATATAAAGTAATACCTGCCATTTACCATTTGGATTTTCGTATTTATATTTCAATATAAATTTAGGGCTATTACAATCAGGGAAGTTATCAGTTTTAAATTTTTCTAATACATCACCAACATTTTCACCAAAATGCAGTCTTTTTATGAATGGATGATCCAGCAGATTTACTTCAGATAACAGATTTTTATCGCGTGGTTTCAGATATATTTTGCCATTATCCCATATTATCAATCTGATAACAGGATGCTGGAATTTCCCGGGCATTTCCAGTGAAACAGACTGCGCAACCTTACCGATGATATTATTAAAATCATCAACTACAGGAAGCCATATCTCATTCTTGCGAATCTGATCTGTTATGTATTTTCTGAACAAGGTCCTGTTAAGCACAATCAATACCACAATTGTTGTAAGCAAAATTATAAAAATCGATAATTTTGGGATAACAAGTATTATATTCAGAAATCCAATCATTAGAAAAAAATATTAAAACAAAAGAAAAATGTAACAGACTAGGTCTGAATACTATCTTTAAACATTTTTTTCAGAAGTTTGTTCAAAAATCAAACATGTTTTTCCGCATGATAGGATGATCGTACGAAAGGTCCACTTTCTACAATCTCAAATCCTCTTTCCAAACCTGTTTTCCTGTATTCCTCAAATACATCAGGGTGTACATAAGAAACAACCGGAAGATGTTTTCTTGATGGTTGAAGATACTGGCCTAAAGTAAGTACTTTACAGCCAGTTACGAGTAAATCATCCATAGTCTCAAGAATTTCTTCTTTGGTTTCTCCAAGACCCAGCATGAAACCGGATTTTGTCCGGATACCAAATGCCGAAAGCATCGACAAAACAGATAAACTGGTATTATATCTGGCAGCAGATCTGACTTCAGGAGTTAATCTTCTTACAGTTTCAATATTGTGTGATACTACTTCAGGTTTGGCATTTGCAATTAATTTTACAAGGTTTTCCCTTCCCTGAAAATCCGGTATTAACGTCTCCATAGTTATACCGGGATTTTGTAATCTGATTTGTTCAATTACTTTTACCCAATGCCCTGCACCAAGATCTTCAAGATCATCTCTGTCAACAGAAGTCAAAACAGCATGCTTAAGGCCCATTAATTTTATTGATTCAGCAATTTTCTCAGGTTCAAGCGAATCCGGAGGCAGCGGTTTTCCTGATTTGGTATTACAAAACCTGCAGGATCTTGTACAAATATCTCCAAGAATCATGAAAGTTGCAGTGCCTCTGCTCCAGCATTCAGAATGATTAGGGCACAGACCACTTGTACAAATAGTATTCAGGCAATTATGACTTATAATTGATTTTGTTTTCTTAAAATTGTCATTATCACCAATCTTTATCTTAAGCCAATCCGGTTTACGTACGTAATCGCTCATATGTTATTTTAATTTGTCAATAAAGAAATCAGCCATTTTCCTGTAGAGATGCTTACGATAAGTAACACCCAAAATACTGTGCGAACTGGTCGGATAAAACTGTGTGTCAAACTGAATCCCTGATTTAATAAGCTCCTCAGCAAAATCCAGACTCTGATTTGCTCTTACATTATCATCTTCCAGACCGTGAACCAGCAAAAGATTGCCTTTTAATGAAGCAGCTCTCAATAGAGGTGAACCAGCATCATAACCTTCTTTATTTTGCCCCGGAGTGCGCATAAATCTTTCAGTATAAACCGTATTGTAATATCTGTAATCACATACCGGAGCAACAGCAATACCTGCTTTAAAGATACTCTCGCCATCGGTCATGGACATCAAAGTAATGAAGCCTCCGAAACTCCAGCCCCAAATACCAATCTTACCACCATCTACATAGCTTAATGTTTTCAAATATTTTGAAACCGCGATCTGATCTTTTGATTCCAGCTGACCTAATTTTTTGAAAGTTGATCTTCTGAAATCATACCCTCTTCCTCCTGTTCCCCTGCCATCAACACAAACAACAATAAAACCATTTTCAGCAAGATAGTACTCCCAGTCAAAATTATATTTATCCAATACCATCTGATTATCCGGGCCGCTATACTGTATCTGAATTACGGGATATTTAGCCTTCTCATCAAATCCGTAAGGTTTCAGCATCCAGCCGTTTAAAAGAGTACCATCAGCTGCAGGTACTTTAAAAAAGGTCTTTTGTGCTACTTTAACTTCACTTAATTTGTTTTTAAGTTCAGCATTATCAGTTATTGTACGCAACTCCTTGCCTTTCAAATTACAAACACTTATTACCGGAGGATTATTCAAATCAGAAGCGGTCTGGATGAAAATAGTACGACCGGAATTAAAAACAGCAGAGCAAAAACCTTTTCTTGTACTGATTTTAGTCATCTTACCTTTGCCATCAACCTGATAAATTGACTTTTCCATCGGACTACCATCTACAGCCTGATAGAAATAAAGATTATTTATGGTGTCACATCCAATATAGTCTGTTACGTCACGGTTTCCCGAAGTTAGTTTTTTAAGAAGAACTCCGTTTGCACTATACAGATAAAGCTGCCTGAAGCCATCCTTTTCACTCAAATATGTAAATGATTTTGTTGAAAAATCTATCGCATCGATAAAAGAAGGATCAACATAAGTGTCATCCTTATCTGTAAGTATGAGTGTTGCAACCGAGGACTTCGGATTAACATAATACATCTTTAAAATATTCTGATCTCTGTTTAATGTCACCACAGCCAACTGATTATTTTTTTTGGTAAACATTATCTTTGGTATATAATCATCTTCCGCAACAGGAATATTCAGTTTTTTTGAAGATCTTGATTGTAGTTGATATACCATCAACGATAATTTAGAATTTTCTCCCCCGGCAGAGGGATATTTGTAAGAATAAGATCCGGGATAAAACACCGGCTCTTTTTTATCAAGGCGATATGCACCAAACTTTGTGAATGAAAAAACAGAGACATTTTTTTCTTCAAATTTCAGATAAGCTAAAGATTGACTATCAGAAGACCAGTCAAAAGCACCGGTAGCCTCAAATTCTTCTTCATATACCCAGTCTGTTGTACCATTAATAACTGAGTTTATAGCACCATCGGTAGTTACTTCAAGCTCAGAACCAAAATCCAGCCTTTTAATATATATATTGTTATCTCTGCAAAATGCTATAGAACGCCCGTCAGGTGAAAATTTAGCATTTCTTTGATCACCCTTTTCTGATAAAGGTTCCAGATAATTTCTTTTTATATCATAAACATAGTATTCTGTCGTAAAAGAACGTCTGTAGACCGGTTTCCTATCCTCCCATATCAAAATCCTTTTCCCGACACCATCGAAAAGATATCCGGTAATTTTATTGATTTTTGCACCTTTAATGTTATCTAAATCAATCAGGGATCTGACATTTTTGCCTGTTAAATAATCAACAGCAGATAACTTCCTTCCATTTTCAGAGATACTGGAGTAGTATCCGGCATCATCCATAGGATTCATTTCCGCAAGTTGTCTTGGTTTATAATAACCGGAAACAATAGAATCAATACTAATCATACTATTTCCTGCAATAACCGCAGAGGCTGATATAAACAAAACAACTGAAAGTAGTATTCTACGTATCATTTTTACCTTATTTGAAGTTTTACAATATTGTGCAAAAGTACTAAATTCGATTGTCAATGCCTTTTTATACGTCATAAAAACCTTACTTTTGAGGGTTTTTAATACTTTTAAACGTCTCAGTCTGATTATATTTAAAATGAATTCTTCAAAACCATATAAAACATTTCAGGATTTTCTTACCGGACAGTGTAGTAGAAAAGTTCAAAAAATATCGATAAATGCCGGTTTCACCTGTCCAAACAGAGATGGCAGTATTGGATGGGGAGGATGTACCTATTGCAACAATCAAACATTTAATCCGGATTATTGTGTAAGTGATAAAAGTGTGACATTACAACTAGAAGAAGGCAAAAAGTTTTTTTCAAAAAAATATCCTGAAATGGATTATCTGGCATATTTCCAGGCTTATACTAACACTTATGCTACATTTAATCATCTGAAAGATTTATATGAGGAAGCCCTGAACGTACCCGGAGTCGTAGGTTTGGTAATAGGCACAAGACCTGATTGTATTACAGATGAAATACTTGATTATCTTCAGCAACTTTCAAAAAAATATTTTATCCTTGTAGAATATGGTGTTGAAACCACACTGGACAGAACTCTCAAATTAATAAACAGAGGACATGACTTCAAATGTTCTTCTGAAGCGATTATTAAAACAGCATCCAGAGGTATAAACGTTGGTGCTCATATGATACTTGGATTACCCGGAGAATCAGATAAAGACATTCTTGAACATGCTGAGAAAATAAACAGGCTCCCTCTGGATATAATTAAACTACATCAACTTCAATTAATTAAAGGCACAGCACTTTCAGGGCAAGTCGAAAAAGATAAAAGCTTAATCAAATGGTATGATGCAAACGAATATGTTGAACTTGTCATTTCCTTTATCGAAAGACTCAGACCTGATATAGCAGTCGAAAGGTTTATTTCTCAATCACCTCCTTCATTGTTGATTGCTCCAAACTGGGGGTTAAAGAATTTCGAGTTTACTCATCTGGTAGAAAAGAAAATGAGAACCGAAAAAAGATTTCAGGGATCAGGGTTTCATTCTACCCCTGATTAATGAAACAATAAATCCAAACTCTCTGAAATGGAATAACCAGGATATCATAAAAAAGTAAATAACTGCAGCAACCATACCAAAAAGAACTTTAAAATAAGGGTTCACAGTAAGTATTGAAAAAAAGTAAGTAACCGCTCCCATACTCAGGGATAACAACAATATCCCTGAAATATCTTTCAATTGAGGCAAAAGCCTTACTTCCAACACTTTTCTTACATATATTGTTATTATTCTTATATCAGCAAAAGCATATAATACAAGGCCGATACACATAACCGTAATGCCAAATGGTATTGTTGCTGCCAATATCAAAAATGCTGTAATCTTCTTAATTATTTCAGCTCTGAAAAACAAGTCGGACCGGCCCTTTACATTCAAAAGTGAACCATTTAGTTTCATTATTGAATCCCACATATATGCAATACACATTATCTGGAGATAAGGCACAGCAGGCAACCATTTTTCTTTCATTAAAATCAGAACTATAGGTTCAGCTAGTACACAAAATCCGATCATTATCGGGAAAATGACATAACATGACAAACGAAGGTATTTCCTGAAATTATCAATAAGCTGTGTATCATCATCCTGTATCCTGCACTGGACAGGATAAATGACTCTCATAATCACATTAGATAAGTTTGTAGACGGGAACATTGCCAAAGCATTAGCACGGTTATAATAACCTAAATCCTTAGCAGAGAAAAATTTACCAATTATCAGAGAATACAAATTGACATATAAAGTATGCAAAAGAGATGACAACAACAGTTTTGAGCCAAATCCAAACAATGACTTAAAAGATTTTGCAGAAAATACCAATTTTGGATGCCATTTTGCAATCACCCATAACATTAAAACATTAATAATATTATTTGAGAGCGTTTGAGCAACCAGTGACCAGACGCCATATCCATAATAAGCCATAAAAATACCAAGCACGCCACTTATTGTAACTGCGGTAAGAGTTGCTACAGCTGTTTTCTTGAAATCAAGTGTTATTGTGAGTCTTGCCAGCTGAACAACACCAAATGAATTTATTATCAGTGATAAACCGGCGATTCTGGTAACAGCAACAAGCTTATCCTGATTATAAAAATCCGCAATAAATGGTGCTGTAAGAAACAAAATGAGATAAGCAAATGTTGATACAACAATATTAAAGTAAAAAGCAGTTGAAAAATCAGTTTCAGTCCTGTCTTTTTTTTGAACAAGTGCCGATCCGAAACCACTGTCTACAAAAGTCTGAGCAATTGCTAAAAAAATTGTCAGCATCGCAATCAAACCATAATCAGAAGGCAAAACCAACCTCGCAATTATTATGCTCATCAAGAACTGGACACCCTGACCTGCGAAACGGTCAATGACGCTCCAGACCATACCTTTAACCGTTCTTTTAGTTGTCGAATCCATTATTTGCCATCAATAAAAATATCCCACCACAATGCCAAAACATAAATATTAAAAACCTGAATCGCTTTATTTTGTTTATACCAGAACCATGCATCGTTAATCTTTTCGCTTTTATAATCACTAAGAAACGCTTTAATTTTATCTTTTTTCAAAAAATCTTTACAAACGTTTGAACTTAATATCTTTTCCGTTATAATGTCAAACCTTCTGTCATCCGCAAAAAATATTGGCATTGGAGCAAATCCACCCTGCTTTTTCTTATTAGTTATCTGCTCAGGTAACAAAGGCTTGTAATGATATTTGAGTAAATATTTTGAAGTACCGTAACCTTTTGCAATACCCTTTAAATCATCACCATTAACTTTAAGGTTGACAGGCAATATCTTTAGAAATTCATACAAATCCAGATCTAAAAATGGAAATGTCAGATTCGCATCAAACATTTCTGCAATTTTAGAAGCTTTAAAAATTATGACCTGATTAATTGTCTTTTCCAGATCCGTTTTATATGTATGTAAAGTATAAAGCTTTTCAAAATCACTCCCGGGATAAGTATATTTACCTTTCCCGGAAAAATCAGATTTATCAATCAATAATTGCTTCAATCTAAAATCAGGAAATCCAAACATATCTCCATCAAGAATATTAAGGATTTTATCTGTATGGAATTTTAACTTGTAAAAAATATTATCTCTGTCAAAAAAAGGATTGGATAAAGCTTTATTAAATAATCCGACAGCCGGCTTTAGCCCATACTTATCCAGTAATATATTAAGTGCAATTTCTCTGCCTGTAGTTCCAAAATACTGGTCACTACCATCACCTCCTAAAATAACTGCAGGTTTGTTTGACGAAACCAGCTTCATTGCAGCATAATTAACCATAAGACCACCTTCGACAAAAGGATCACCAAGGTGTCTTACAATATCTTCAAGATAATCGATTTCGCTTCCATCGATTTCATAAACAGAATGAATGGTTTCAAAGGTATCAGACATACATTTTGCCTGAGGAATTTCAGACCATTTATCATTTTTGAAACCAATAGAAAAAGTATATATATCCCCGGTATGAAATTTCCTTAAAGCAGCTAAATTTGAACCGGAATCATAGCCTCCACTAAGTAATAAGCCAATGGATTTTTTACCCGACACTCTTCTTTTTATAGCATCAAGATGCAACTGACCATATCTTTCGGATGCCTCATCAATACTGACAGTATCTTTTGAAGGCAAAATACCATCAGTATTAAACAAATTATAAACTTTTATTCCATTGTTATCAAAACACAGCACTTCTCCCGCACCAAGTTTCTTTACATTTAGGAATGCCGTTTCAGGAGTACTGATGTAACCGTTTGAAAGAAAAGATGATAATTTCAATTTATCGGGTTCTGTATTAAAATCCGGACTCTCTCTAAGCAATGACAACGAAGAAGCAAAATGACTGTGGTTATAATACACCTGACTATTTGCACCATGATGATCTCTTACAATAAATAATTTAGAATCATGTACCAGTATGAAAGTATAAATGCCGTCAACTTCCTTAAACCGACTATAACCCCCATCTTTGTAAATTCCGCAAATCTGCTCTGCATCCGTACCGGATTCAGAAAATCCTAATCTCTGAATCCCATATATATTGCCCCAAAAATAAACGCTTATACCCTGATTATCATTAAAATAATCGCAATTCTCAAATATGATGTCATACTTGAAATCATATTTCTTGAAAGTACCTTTAAACATATTACCTGGTTTTATCGTTTACGCCATGAGGTGTGTGAATGAATGACTTGTTAGCGTTTTTTAATTTAAATAAATTAAGAAACATAGCTAAGAAAATTTTTGGTACATCAACTAAAGCTTTAAATAATTTCCCGTTAATCATATTTACAGGTATAGCCAATCCAAGAGAAATCAGAAGTATTAAAAGAATAATCCACCACTTAAGTGCAATTGAAACAGATATAAAAGTCAATAAAACAGCAATTACAGTAACAACACCCAACAATAGAATCCTGGGAATAGCAATTTGCTGAAAATACTTGTTACAAAAATCAATATTCCCTTTTTTAATAGCCCTGGGTAAATCTTTTCTGAATTCAACAAAATAATGTAACTGGGCAGATAACCAGCGTTTCCTTTGATTAGAAAAAGTCTTTTGAGACTGAACTTTTTCATCATAGACATAAAGATCTGATAAATATTCTATCTTTTTCCCATCTTTCAGGAATGTAAGCTCCAGATTTCTGTCAAATCCACCTACAGAATTAATGGTCAGCATTTTTTCCTTAAACATGGAATAATCAAATGCCATACCTGAACCTATCAATGCTGCAGACAACCCCAGATTGGCATGACCTTGTCTGAAAATACTGTTATTACTTTCTTCACTTAAAGCATCCAGAACAGCCATATTATTGTTTACATTTTTTGCCGTACGATGAGTCTGAATAATTGACGTTTTCGTGTCAGCAAAAGAATTATTAATAACTGAGAGGAAAGTTTCATCAACAGTATTATCAGCATCAAAAACAACAGCAATATCATGATCATTGATTTGACTCATTGCAAGATTAAGGGCTTTTGCTTTTGTACTGTTTTCATAATCAGCTTTAATCAACACAATAGGTTTCATTGAAAGTCTTTCATTTGTAGAGTCTTCCATATGATCAGAAATGACTACTACCGTAAACTTATCAGCAGGATAATCCTGTTTAAGACAAGATTCCACACTTTCCTCAATTACAGCATCTTCCTTATAAGAAGGTATCAATACAGCAATTGATTTTTTTTCTTCGGCCTTAGAGTAAGTTTTCCTTTTAGGGAATCTGGAGGCCAGAGCAAATACAAACAAATAAACAACGTTTATTGTAAAAATTATAAAAAGCAACCAATCAATTATCTTCATTTTTACCGGATTATTATATCAGTCAGTAAAATATTATTGTCATTTACAAATATAACAAACTCTGCTATACAACAGTGTTTAGTTTATATATTTTTGACTCATTTAAAACAAAATAAATAACCAAAATGTTTATGTTTGTAAAAAATCCGTATACTATGAATACGACTATTATAATACTTTTTTGGTTTTGTATTTTTCTGGTATTTTACACCTATATCGGTTATGGTTTATTGATTTACATACTGGTAAAAGTCAAAACTCTGATTAAAGATAAAGAAACCAAGCCTGAAATAACTGTTTACCCTGAAGTTACATTAGTAATAACTGCATATAATGAAGAATCTGTAGTTGCTGAGAAAATGGTTAATTGCAAATCTTTGATATATCCTGACAACAAGCTTACAGTATGTTGGATTACGGATGGTTCTGATGACAAAACAAATGAATTGCTTGCCGGATACCCTGAAGTCAACGTGTTGTTTCAGCCAGTTCGTCAAGGCAAAACTGCAGCATTAAACAGGGGAATGCAGTATATAAATACTCCCGTAACTGTTTTTACAGATGCTAATACAATGCTAAACGAAAACGCATTAGTTGAGATAGTAAGATGTTTTTCAGATCCCAAAGTAGGTTGTGTAGCCGGAGAAAAAAGAATAAGGCAAACTAAAACAGGAGATGCAACTGCAGGAGAAGGAATATACTGGAAATATGAATCAACGCTTAAGTCATTGGATGATAAACTTCATACAGCTGTAGGCGCAGCAGGTGAACTGTTTGCGATACGAACTGATTTTTTTGAAACCATGCCAAACGATACATTATTAGACGACTTCATTCTTTCGATGAATATTGCGGCTAAAGGTTTCAAAATTGCTTATTGTAAAGAAGCTTATGCTCTGGAAGATCCTTCATCAGACATCATTGAAGAACAAAAAAGAAAAGTCAGAATATCTGCAGGTGGTTTACAATCAATTTATCGTTTAAGAAAATTACTAAATCCCTTTAAATTCGGCATTCTAACCTTCCAGTATGTATCTCACCGGGTATTAAGATGGTCAGTAACACCATTTTCATTATTTCTGTTGCTGCCCTTAAATATAATTTTATTATTTCTGGCGGAAAAAGCATTTCTTATATATCTGATAATACTGATTTTTCAGATACTGTTTTATATTCTTGGAATAGCAGGTAAACAACTTGCCGAAAAGAAAATAAAAAACAAATACCTGTACATTCCATTCTATTTTCTTTTTATGAATATTAGCGTACTCAAAGGAATTAAGTACCTGAAAAAGAAAAAAGGAAGTGGAGTCTGGGAAAAAGCTAAAAGAGCTGAACAAAAAAAATAATTTTCCCACTTTATTTTAAAAAAAATCTCGTCCAGAATCATAGAAATAGTAAATTTGCAAAAAAGCAGACTATGTGATATGTAAATATTTAAGACATATTTTGCTTAATGCAATCTCCATGAAAAAATAATCACGGTTGAAGGATGTAAATATTACATGGAGCAACATTTGACTTTTGTGTTAAAAATTAACATTTACAAATGCAACATTTAAAAAACAATGAAGGTTTTCTAAGTAATAAGGAAAATGCCGGAAAAATTCTTGAGATGACTGCAGATACAATGTTTCTCCTTTTAAAGGATGGAACTTGTGTAGATTTGGATATTCATACCGACAGATGGTATTTACAAAATAAAGAAAAAATAATTGGTCAAAACCTGTTTAGTATTTTGCCTTCTGAAACGTCAATTGCACTTAAAAATAATTTTGAAAAAGTTTTACTTACCAGAAAAACTTCTGTTGATAATTATGAGATGCAACTTGGCAAGAAAACTTATTATTTTAAATGTATAATTAATTACTATAGTGAAGATTATATTCTTTGCCAATACAGAGACATAACACAAAGAATAATACTTAAACAAAATCTTGAAAAAGCCAATAAGCAACTTCAGGAAATAGAGAAAGTCGCTTTAATCGGCCATTGGATACTCAATTCACATAAAAAGACAATCAGTTATAACGGTTACTTTTCATCTTCAGGTAACAGCACTGAATACAAGACATTATCAACGGATCAGGCAAAAGAAATGCTACATCCTGATGACAGAGACTATTTTGAACATTATATTAAAAATGATATAGATAGTAAAAACAATGAATTGGTTTATTTCAGAATGTTAATTCAGGGTAAAATCCAATATATACGTTTCAGAACTATAAACAGATATTTTGAAGAAGGTAACAAGATTTTAGAAGGCTACATTCAAAATATAACTGACTTCACAGAAAAACAGCACAAACTAGAAATGGTTAATCAGGCCGTTTCAAAATCGACAGACTACATATTTGCCATGACAACTGATGGTGACATTGTTTTTGGCAATCAGAGATTTAAAGAAATTCACGGATGGTCTGAGACGGAAGATATTTCAGGCGCAAACATAAAAAAAACTAAAAACAGTCAGATCAGCAATTACAACTGGGCAGAGATAATTCACCAGGTAACCACAAATAAACAATTGGTTTCTTTTGTATTTAACACCTTTAATGATAAAAGTAAAACTACTCAATCATTCGATTGCACTTCATATCTGTTTAAAGATTCTTTCGGACAGGATCTGGTCTGGACTTTTGGCAAAAACATCACTGAACGTATTCATTATGAGAAACAGGTAAAGGAATTGAATCAGATAATGAGTACTGTACTTAATAACATCCCGATGTTCATATCAGTCAAAGATGTTAACAGTAATTTGAGCTACATATTCAGCAATAACTCCGGTGGGGATTTCAGATCCGGACTATCAGGTCAGTTTATTGGAAAGTCTGATTTTGACATCTTCCCCGATAATATCGCTGAAGAAATCAGAACACATGATATTATTGCCATCAGAAATGAAGGTGAAACTAAAAGAATCATTGAAGATCTTAATGAAAATGGTGAAGTCAAAGTTACTGACCAAATAAAAATACTCATTAACGATGAAATCAGACCTCTTCTGCTCACCATTGAAACTGACATCACAGAAAGAAAACAAATGGAGGAAGAGTTACTTATTGCCAAAAATAAAGCTGAACAATCTGACAAATTAAAATCTGCTTTTATTGCGAATATGAGTCATGAGATCAGGACACCATTGAATGCAATAGTAGGATTTTCCAGAATTATGGCTGAAACCCCTGACGATGAAGAAAGAAGAACTTATTATTCTATAGTTGAAGATAATAATGAAAGATTACTTGGTCTTGTAAATGAAATTCTGGATCTTTCAAAAATAGAATCCGGGATAATGGAATTCGAAACCGCTCCTTTAAAACTAAACGATTTTGGAGAGGACATAATGAATACGTTGTATTTAAAATGTCCGAATGGAGTTGAACTAATTTTTGAACCGGGTGATAAAAACACCATAATTTTTTGTGACCGAAACAGACTGTTTCAGGTTTTCATCAACCTGATAAATAACTCTATAAAATTTACTTCTGAAGGTAGTATACGATTTGGTTACACAAAATCACAGGGTTATATTGATTTTTTTGTTAAAGATACCGGCAAAGGCATAAGCCCTGAAAAACTTGATAAAGTATTTGACAGATTTGTAAAAGCAGACAATTTCACTCAAGGAACAGGTCTTGGTCTTTCTATTTGTAAATCAATAGTAGAAAGAATGGGTGGAGATATCAAAGTATCTTCACGTGTTGGTGAAGGCACATGCTTTAACTTCAGAATTCCTGAGTCAGGTGTTGCTGAAAAGGCTCTTGAGGATAAAAATTCTATCGATCAAACTTCTGTAAAACTACCAGAGGATTGCACGATACTTGTTGCAGAAGATACTGAAAGCAATTTCAAGTTAATCGAAGCGATGATTGGTAAAACATATAAGTTGATACGTGCGTCAAATGGTGTTGAAGCAGTATCTCTTTTTAATGAGCTTCAACCGGATCTGATATTAATGGATATAAAGATGCCTGAAATGAATGGTTTGGAAGCCACACAAATTATAAGGAAAAATGATCCTGAAATACCAATAATTGTTCAAAGTGCTTATGCATTTGAAGACGACAGAAAAAAAGCAATTGAGAGTGGATGCACAGACTTTATTGCAAAACCTTTCACAAAAAAACAGTTAACAGATATTATTCAAAAGTCTTTCAGTTTATTAAAAACATCAGATACTGACAATGAATAGGCTGTTAATTGTAATACTTGATTACATTTTCGGGATATTGTCTTTGATTTTACTGTTCATTTGTTTAATTCCCGGATTTAGCCAGTTATTTAATTATAGCACAGTTTTTTCTGAAACAATAAGTTCATTATTACCTTTAGATTTAATTATTTGCATAGCACTAATATTATACTGGTCTGTAAGACGCAGTAAATTCATTTTCATTCCATTATTCTCAGTTTTAATCAGTCTTAATTACATACTTTCAACTGTACAAATTACGCATTTCGGGAATAATAACGCTTCTCCGGATAAATCCGGGATATCAGTTTGTACATATAACGTACATGGGTTTAAACACGGGGTACCAAATAACACAATAAAACTCATCAATGGTTTTGCCAAAGAAAATAATGTCGGGATTTTGTGCTTCCAGGAATATGATACATTAACCGGATTCAACGAAGACAGCATAAAAAAATGCTTTCCAAAGTTAAAAAACAGTGTAGTTATATTTGGTAACAAACCCGGATTCGGGCTTGCATTGTTCAGTGAATATCCCATTTTAAAAACATACAGTTTTAAATACAAGAACAGCAGCAATCATGCTATGTGGTCAGATCTGTTAATAAATAATGATACTGTCAGGATCTTTAATTTTCATATGCAAACGACCAATTTCAATCAGATAAAAAATAAAATTAACTTAAGAGACTTCCTCTTTTATTCAAGAAGCGAAGCTTTAGAGACAAAACAAGTCGTTAATAAACTTGGTTCCAATTCAGATTTCAGAATCAGACAAGGTATAGTTCTATCAGATCAGATTAATAAGACAAGGCATAGAATTATCGCTTGTGGAGACATGAATGCAAATCCTGCATCATATACATATCACCAAATCAAGGGCAAACTTCTTGATGGTTTCAGAACGGCAGGACACGGTTATGAATATACATACAAAGGCTTATATAATCTGTTCCGAATAGATTATATTTTTCATTCAAAAAATATAAAAAGTATCAGCTACAAATCATTTGATCTGGAGTACAGTGACCACAAACCTGTTATTATGACATTTCAATAAATACGGTTGACTATTGCTTGTGTTTTGGTAATGAAAAATAAAATGATGTTCCTTCACCTAATTTAGAAGTAAACCACAGCCTTCCTCCATTCTTAATGACAAAATCCTTACAAAGCAGTAATCCTAATCCGGAACCTTCCTCATTTTTTGTTCCAAATGTACTGAAATGAGTTTCAACATTTAAGAGTTTTGATTGAGCCTCATCACTCATGCCACAACCTGTATCTTCAACACAAACTACAACTTTATCATCTTCACCCGGGTAATCCTGAAATATCTTTACAGTAATTGTATCTCCCTGATCGCTGAATTTTAATGCATTACTTAGCAGATTGCGCATGACTGTCTTTATCATATCTCTGTCTGCAAAAACATCACAGGTCTCAGGTGATTCTAATTTTACGTCAATTTGTTTGAGTTCAGCGACGTTTATATACACATCCAAAAAACTCTTTATCAGAGAAACAATTTCAGAATCCTGATAAACAACATTTATCCTGCCAATCTGGCTTTTAGTCCATTTAAGTAAATTATCCAGCAATGAGAAAGTATCCTCGACTGACTTGTTGGCAAGATTAAGCATCTCGTTCATGTCACTTCCAATAGCTTGTTCGTCAAGTGATACAACCAACATATTCAACATCATTTTAATTGATCCGAGGGGAGATCTCAAATCATGAGCAATAACAGAATACATCTTATCTCTTGCATTTATAATGCTTCTTAATTCCTCAGTTTGTCTTAAAATTATTCTCTTTGCAGCAACAAGATAAACCTGATGATTGATTCTTATTAATAGTTCTTCCTTACTAAATGGTTTTGTAATAAAATCATTACCTCCCATCTGGAAACCTTTAACAATTTCAGGAGTACCATTTAACGCTGTCAGGAAAATAATTGGTATTGAACTAAAAGGTTCAGGCATTGATCTGACTCTTTGAGTAACCTCAAAGCCATCCATATCCGGCATCATTACGTCAAGAAGTATTATGTCAGGTCTTTCTTCAATAATTTTCTCAAGTGCTTCACCGCCACCCATTGCAGTGCAAATCTGGTATTTCTCATTGGATAGCAGTATCTTAAGCAAAAGAATATTTGACAGTACATCATCCACAATCAGGATCTTGTATTCTGAATTGTTGATTTCTACGTTCATCTTAAGGGGTTTATGCAATTATTCACTATCCGGCAAAGATATTATTTAATAATTGATTTGAAATACTCAATGGTTTTATTTAATCCTTCCTCCAGTTGCACCTTTGGCTCCCAGTTTAATTTACTCTTAGCAAGAGTAATATTCGGTTGTCTCTGCTTAGGGTCATCATGAGGTAATGGTTTGTAAATAATGCTTGATTTTGAGTTAGTCATCTTAACAACTAACTCTGCTAGTTGCTTGATAGTAAATTCGTTAGGATTTCCAATATTTACAGGACCAACAAAGTCATCTCCTGTTGCCATCATTCTTGTCATTGCCTCAACAAGA
The DNA here is from genome assembly GCA_964502355.1 of uncultured Bacteroidales bacterium. Classification (GTDB taxonomy): domain Bacteria; phylum Bacteroidota; class Bacteroidia; order Bacteroidales; family UBA1402; genus UBA8389. The sequence continues at coordinate 16,395 of CAZCWK010000013.1, read as the reverse complement.
TCGCTTACATACTGGAAACTCCTGGTTTGGCTACCGTCCCCATAAATAGTTATATCTTCATTTTTTAAAGCCTGAACTATGAAGTTAGAAACAACTCTACCATCATTAGGATGCATGTTCGGGCCATAAGTATTAAAGATCCTTATTATCTTAATCCTGACACCTGACTGACGATAATAATCCATGAAAAGAGTTTCCGAGACTCTTTTACCCTCATCGTAACAGGAACGATATCCAACCGGATTAACATTGCCCCAATAAGACTCCACCTGAGGATGTACTACAGGGTCACCATAAACTTCACTTGTTGAAGCCTGAAGTATTTTTGCACCAATGCGCTTAGCATTACCCAGCATATTAATTGCCCCCATAACCGAAGTTTTTACTGTTTGGACGGCGTCTCTTTGATAATGTATTGGAGAAGCCGGACAAGCCAGATTATAGATTTCATCTACCTCCGAATAATATGGAAATGTTACATCATGTCTGATTAATTCAAAACGCGGATTTGGTATCAGATTTAATATATTGTTTTTTGAACCGGTAAAGAAATTATCAAGACATATCACTGAGTTTCCCTCATCTAATAATCTTGAGCACAAATGGGACCCGATAAAGCCAGCTCCACCAGTTATAAGAATCTGTTTCATGATTTTTTTAGATATTTAATTGTTTTTTTGTTAATTCATTTTTCATAAAGATAACCCGTAACACTCGTGGGTTGCAGATACCAGTTGGAAGCATTTACACCTCCAGAAGTACACCATGTTACAAATGCAGGATAAGTTACAGTAATATCTTTCATTTCTGAAGAATGCCGGATATTTTCAGGTATCAGGAGACCCCAGATCATATTACCCGGAGTTGTATAATAAGTGCCATTCAAAGAATTATCATAACCCCTCCCCAATTTAGTCCAGTCATTCTTATCAGTTGGTTTGAAACCGGCAAGGTGCACTTCTACCCTCCTCGTAGAATTTTTAAGTCCATCAGTAACGATGAAAAAGTTTATTTTAGTTATGTCAATCAAACCGGGATCTAATGGTTGGTTAAAAGTTATTTCCAGATTGTTCGATGCTGGCAAAACTTTGGGTTGATCATTATATGTATTCAGAATTTTAGTAAATGGCTGCACCAAACTCGGATCTAAAGCTGAATGTGCATCATCAAATATCGCAACCACAGCCTTATTCTGACCGGTTTCACATCCATTTGAAAGTTTTGGGAAAATATAATCATTAACAAAACCGGAATTGCTGTAGGTTATACTTTTCACATACTCAGGCAAAACTTCATCCAGCTGTAAGGCAATACCAATCCTCTTTTTTGCACCAACGGCTCTCAATTCAGTATTCAACTTCATACCTGTCACCATATTGTTGGCATCCTTTAAATAAGAAATATTTAATCCAAGGACAAGGTCATTCATATCATAATCTCCAATAGAAGGCCAGTTATCTTCCATCAACAAAGTATAATTTGTGGTTGCACCCTCTATAGGATAAGTAGGCTGAGTGGGCTGTGGTAATGGAGGAACTACAATATTACCTTCAGAATTACATTCACTGGTCGGTATTACAGTAGTTGATGCTCCGCTTTTAGACCAGCGGACAGAAGGATCAGCAATATAAAATGCATTCCACTGATTAAGGCCTTTGTAATGACTTGTAACTTCATTTTCAAGTCTTCCTTTATAAAATATGCAATGGTAACTACCGTTACCCGGTTTCACGTGAACCATCCTGGCTATTGCATATGTATTCCCCAAGCATTCAAATGTACTGCTATTACTTCCGAATGTAACGTCAGTCGCTTCAAAAATAGCCGAAGACTGAAAATAGACCTTCGTCCCTGAACCGGAGAAACCATAACTTTTAAATTTGGTTCCTGAAGAAATATTAATTACAGATCCGTTGTTATCAATGAAATCAGACAGAATCTGAGTGTTACAATTTATATGATAAGTAGAATTTGTAGATGATATATTACCGCATGATAATAAGTGGTCGTTTTTTACTGTAGCTCCATTTGCAGTCAAATCATTAGTAATTGAAAGATAATACGTATTTTCTAAACTACCGTTAGTCAACTGCAGACTTTTAATAGTCATAACAGAGTTGTTTACAATCTTGTTAGTATTGTTACGGGTAATCAATTTTGTAATCACATCTAAATTCCCGTATAAATTACTGATTGTTACATACCCGCTGATGTCAACCGTCCCAAAAGATGTAGTCCCGTAATTAATAATCTCACCTGACCAAAAACTCTGAGTTGCATTTCGAACATCAAGAACTCCATTTTTTTGAATAACCACTTTTGTGTTATCTGCCATTTGAAAAGCGTTAGATGCGGTTTCATTCAGGGTTCCTTCAATATAAAGCTGTGACCCTGCAGAAAAAGAAATTTTACCTGTATATGTATTACCTGCAGGTATAACATAAGATTTATTTTGTTCAAGAGTCACATTTGAACTACCGGATTTCAACAATACAGCATCAGCAGGAGTTTCATTAGCATTAACAGATGATGCTGCTTTTAATGGTGCATCCATTGATCTTATCTCCACATTCCTTGCTGTGTTTGATATATTAAAGTTACACTCAAGATTCCCGGATGTAACAGGTAATGTCTGTACAGTTTCTAACCTTCTTGGATCTGTTTGTCTTATATATACGGTTTCGGTCGCTGAAGGTACAGATATTTTAACGCGGTAGCTCATATTTATATTTGCAACACCGGCTGACAGAAGCGTTGCTGAAGAATCAATCACAGGATTACCATTAAAAATTTCAATTACATATTTGTACTGACCATTGTATTCATCAAAAGGAATTACATTAATTTCAACGTCCTTAAGCGCAGACCAATTAAAATCAAGTGGAACATTTAATCCGGCTACACCCTCAGGAGCAACATATTCGATAGTATTTCTTACACATGAAGTCAGTGAAATTATTAAAATCACTATAAGGCAAATAAATGACTTGCGGTAATATTTATAAGACTTAAGTGAATGATACATAACGCATATTTTAATTTCAATAAAGACAACCTTCTACATAGTGAAAATAAGACATATTGTTGGAATGACCAAACTAAAATCATTATATATGTGAACAATTTTAGGGTTCCTTTGTTCAGATGTTGAATACTTTTTTATCTTTGATGCCAAATGAGGGCGTTTATTTAATGGAGCAAATTGTATTCATATAATACGCTTAATTTATTTGCGAATTTATTGTCGGTTGAATAGTATATTTTATACGTAATAAACAGATGAAAAAAAGAATATTGATTTTAGATGATAAAGAATCTATTGCTAAAATAGTTTCTTTCTACCTTTCTTCGGAATTCGAGATTGTTTGGTTAGAGAATCCTATAAAAGGGATTGCATGGTTGCAATCAGGAAATATTCCTGATTTGATTATTTCGGATATAAAAATGCCCGAGATGAGAGGAGATGAGTTTCTCAGATATATAAAAAGCAATGAATTATTCAAATCTATACCTGTCATAATGCTTTCAAGTGAGGACAGCACCAGTGAAAGAATAAGATTATTATCAGAAGGGGCTGATGACTATATAGTCAAGCCGTTTAATCCCATGGAGTTAAAGATCAGATTAAAAAAAATTATTTAGTTCAGAGCCTTTATTAGTGAATATTTATTACCATATTAATCAAAACTATTGACTTTATTTTCAGGTATTAATACCTCCAACCATGAAAAAAAAAATAGTATTTATTGGGCAAAGCGAGGAGTTGATAAGACATACTAATGAGTTATTGGATAACGAAGCAGACATTATCCAAAGCTATGAAGGTTTTCTTAATTTTAAAAAGCAATACTTTAATTACACTAACCTTATTTTCCTTTTTGAAAAAAACAACCTGAAGTCTGACCTGAAAGGTATTAAGTTAATACATGATGAATTTCCTCAGGCATATTTTGTTCTTATAACAGACGCTTTGGATAAGGAGGAAAGAACAGCATATTTAAAAAGCGGAATAAAAGACACCCTGACAAGAAATTTCAATAAAGAAAGATTTCAGGAAATACTTGATTTTTATTTGATTCACAATAGAAAAGTCAGGAAAACATTTATTGAAACAAAAGGTCAATCTTTTAAGAAATTCCAACTTCCTTTTTGGAAAAGAGCTTTTGATATTTTTGTATCCGGAATTGCATTAGTTTTATTGTCTCCCGTCTTCTTGTTTGTCACAATCGCAATAATTATTGAAAGTAAAGGCAATGTTATTTATAAGTCCAAAAGAGTAGGAAGCAACTATAAGATTTTTGATTTTCTCAAATTCAGATCAATGTATACAGATGCTGATAAAAGATTGAAAGAGTTTTCTCAGCTGAACCAATATCAATCATCAGATAACAGTTTCGAAAAAAAGGAAGTCAATGACGAGATGCTTTTTTCAGATGAAAGTGAAGTAATCATGGTTTCAGATGACTATGTTTTAAGCGAAGAAGATTTTATGAATATTCAAAGAAATAAAACTGAAAATGCTTTTGTAAAATTTGAGAAAGATCCCAGAATAACTAAAGTCGGAAGGATAATAAGAAAATATAGTATTGATGAATTACCCCAGCTAATAAATATACTCAAAGGAGATATGTCTGTTGTCGGGAATCGTCCTTTACCTCTTTATGAAGCTGAGCTACTTACAATTGATGAATATATAGACCGTTTCATGGCTCCTTCCGGACTTACCGGTCTGTGGCAGGTTGAAAAAAGAGGAGGTGCAGGTAAAATGTCTGCCGAAGAAAGAAAATACCTTGATATCAAATACGCTAAAGAATTTTCATTTAAAATGGATATTTCAATAATTTTAAGAACATTTACTGCTTTTATTCAAAAAGAGAATGTATGACAATATGCATCAAATAAATAAAAATCCCATAATTACGGTCCTGATTATTCTTTTTACCATCAGCTATCCTTCATTCGGACAAGAAAAAGATAAACCTGAAGTAAAAAAAACAACGGTATCAGATTCGTCCGGAATCACTATTGATTTAAAAAATGTAGAATTGCCACCGTTGCAGTTATTTCTTGAAACTGCACATAACTCACCAAATGTAGAAATGATGAGGGCTTTCAAGAGAGAACAGGAAAACCGCCTGAAACTTATCAAAAATGAATGGGCGAATTATATAAGAGGTGTGGGTAATTATTCATACGGTTCAATGGGATCGATGTCAGAAACAAGCGCCACAGGACAATCAACCTATTTCCAGTACTTCGGTGAAACAATGTCTCTGTATAATGTCGGAGTAGGAATAACTGTACCAATTGACCTGATTGTTAACAGAAAAACAAAAATCAGGGTACAGGAAAATGAGATAGAACAGGCTAATTACCAATTACTCCAGGCTATCGAGAACAGAAAGATTCTGATCATAGATATCTATACGGTTGCGAGAAGAAACCTTGAACTTCTTAAAGTAGCTCAGGAAGCATCAACTATTGCAAATTCAAGTATAGAACTTGCAGAGCTGGAATATATAAACGGAAAAATTAAGCTTGAAGAGCTCAATGTTATCAAAAGAAATCAAACACTTGCCGAATATTCATTACAGGATGCAAAATCCGAGTTGCTTTCTGCGATAATCAAACTGGAACAACTTACTTTAATTAAAATAATAAAGTAAAAAAAATGAACAAGATCTCATTAATAATGCGGTTTCTATACAGAATCAGATATTGGTTGTTAATTTTTCCACTTCTGGTAACATTACTGATTATATATTTCACTTCAAATATAACAAGGACATATGAAGCTAATACGACTATTTTTACAGGTATATCTTCTTCGCCAAAACTTGAAGGAGATAAAACAGATTTTTTTGTTACTAACAGCTCATTCGATAATATAATCAATCTTGTAAAATCGCGTTCAACTCTTGAAAAAGTTTCTGTAAAACTGCTTGCTCAACATCTTGTATATGGCAATCCGGACTCGGACAACAAATACATCACAGCTGCTAATTATATCAATATCAAGAACATGATTCCCTCTGATGTCATAAAACTAATTAACAAATCATCTGTTGAAAAAACATACGAGAACCTGATTAATTACAGAAGAGACAGCAGGGATAACTTCATTTATTCGATACTTAACTGGTCTCACCCGCACTACAGTATTTCGTCACTGAGCAGTAAAATCCAGGTTAAAAGACTGGGTAACAGTGACATGATAGAGATTAAATATAATTGTGATGACCCCGGCATAGTGCATAATACACTCATTTTACTTGATTCGGTTGTTATTCAGGAGTACACTGATTTACAATTAGGTTCCTCAAATGATGTTATAAAGTATTTCGAAGATCAACTGGCTGAAATCCGTCAACAACTTAATATTCAGGAAGATTCTCTACTGATTTATAGTAAGGGTAAAGTTGTAATAAATTTCGAAGAGCAAACAAAAAAAATGACCGAAGACAAAAAGGATATCTATGACAGATACGAACAGGCCAGGATAGATTACTTCACGTCTCGTCATCTGATTAGCAGTCTTGAACAACAGCTTGATAAAAGAGCCGGACTTATAATGGAAAATAAACAGTTTATCCAGACGCTAAAAACTGTATCCGGATTATCTAAGAAAATTACTGAACTTGAAACATTTACAGACGAATCATCCGGCACTGGCAAAAACTCTATCGCGAAATATAAAGAAATGTTGAAAAAATCAGAGAACGATTTGTTTGAAATATCTTCAAAAACAATAGCTCTGACGATGTCAAAAGAAGGAGCTTCGATGGATGATGTTATTAAGGAATGGCTTACACAGAAATTGATATTTGAAAAAACCAAATCTGATCTTGATTTACTTGAAAAAAGAAAAAACATGATTGATCAGGAATTTTTGGATTATGCTCCTGTTGGTCCTAACCTTAAAAAACTTGAGCGGGAAATCACAGTCAGAGAAAACTCATATCAAACAATTTTAAATCATTTGGCTCAGGCAAGACTTCAGCAAAAAGATATTGAAATGAGAAGATCTACTCTACAGATTGTAACTCCTGCTATTTATCCTTTAGATGCTTTAGCTTCTAAGAGAAAATTACTTGTAATTGCGGCATTCCTGGGTTGTTTCATATTTATTGTATGCTGTTTTCTTATAATAGAACTACTTGATAAAACTATCAGAGATAAATTCCGGGGAAACAAACTTACTAATACCTCTGTTATTTCAGCCATACCCGCGGCGTCCAAACTGAGACATCGTGGTTTTGCATTGGAAATACAAAGAAAATCAATCAGTTTTCTTTGTAACAGGATACTTCAGAATATTACTGATAAAAGACCTGTTATGATTAATATTATAAGTTCTGAATCAGGTGAAGGTAAGACTTTCGTTGCTGAAGGCATTATGGAATATTTCGAAGAAATGAATTTTAAGGTTAAGTATATAAGCCATAATAAGGATTTCGATTATCTTTCAAAAGATTATATACTCTCAGGTAAGGATTCATTATGTAGTTCTATAGATGGAGAATTTGAGATAATTATAATGGAATATCCACCACTGAATGTATCCGCATTACCAAAATATGCTTTTGTAAACGGAAATATTAACCTATATTTAGTCAGAGCTACAAGAGCCTGGAAAGAAATGGATCAAACCTTGTTGGATCAGGTAAAGGAAATATCCGAGGTAAAAACCTTTATTGTAATCAACAATGCAGAAAGAATTGCAGTTGAGGATTTTACCGGGCAATTGCCCCCTTATACAAAATACCGTAAACTTCAATACAAGCTTTTACAATTTGAACTGACCTCTGATAAAAAATAAATCTCTGTCGATTAACCATTGCATCATGCGCAACTGGACTTTAAAAAAATGGATTGGTAGCACTATTCTTATTCTCGGAATAATAATCATAGCCTATTTGTTTTCAAAACAACAACTTGTTTTGGGTCTGGCCTTTTCAATCTTACCACTTTTACTTTTGATTGTCATGATTTCTCTGGACAATCCATATTGGGGAATGATAATATTATTCGCAGAAAATTTTTTTATAATGGGCATAGGAAGGTATTTACCAGTCAGTGGAATTGGAGTTTTGACTGATGTATTATTATTCTACATACTATTCTCTTGCGTCACAAGAACAATTTTCAATAATGATATTCAGTGGAAAAGAGCATTAAACGGAGCCACCTTGCTTTTTGGAATTTGGTTTATATACTGCATATTTGAATTAGCCAATCCAACTGCAATGACTAAGGCATGGTTAGCGTCATTCAGGTCTCTGAACTTATATCCGTTTATGGTTTGCATGCTTGCATCAATAATTTTCAACAAATTCAAGAACTTCAGGACTATCATTTTTATGCTGTCTGTCTTTTTGATTCTGGCTTTTGTCAAAGCAATTATGCAGAAATCTATTGGATTTGATAATGCTGAATGGCGATGGCTTCATCAGGGGGACAATGCTAAAACGCACCTACTGGCATCAGGTACGAGATATTTTTCTTTTTTTACTGATGCCGGAAATTTTGGATCAAGCATGGCATTTGGATTTGTAGTATTTTCAATTTTAACATTATATACTAAGGATAGAATTAAAAAAATATATTTCCTTATTGTAGCCTTACTTGCCATACTTGCTATGTTTATTTCAGGCACAAGAGGCGCATTGGCAGTTCCAGCTGCCGGTTTTGTACTTCTTCTTGTCTTATTGAAACAAATAAAGATAATTATACCATCAGCTTTAGTAATGGCTCTTGTTGTTTTTCTTTTAATGTTCACAACTATCGGCAATGGTAATCAGCAAATTAGAAGAATGAGGACAGCGTTTAATCCCCAGGAAGCATCTTTGATGATAAGACTGGAAAACCAAAAACGACTGTCAGATTATATGAAGACTAAACCTTTCGGAGAAGGTATAGGTCTGAGTGGCGTCGATGCTAAAAGATTTGATCCAAACAGACTTACCACAAATATTCCCAACGACTCATCTTATGTTAAAATCTGGGTTGAGACAGGTGTGGTAGGACTTATATTATATCTTGCCATTCATCTTTCCATAATAGGATACAGTGCATACAATATTATGTTCAGGATCAAAAATCAGGAACTAAAAGGATACCTTATGGCTATTACATGCGGGATATTCGGACTTCTGGCGAGTGCATACGGAAATGCATTCTTTACGCAATACCCAAATGGAATGTTAGTACCTTTCCTTTATGCTTTTATTTTTGCTGGTCCGACTTTCGATAAAGAACTGGAAAACAAATTTTTAAACTCATGATATGAACCCAATACTCTGGCAGGAAATAATTTTTTGGGCAGACAGAATAATCTTTCTTTTATTCCTGTTATCTGTTACCTATGTTTTTATTTTATCACTTGCATCAGTAAAGAAAATTAAAAACATATATCCTGAAACCAAAAAATATTACAGGTTTGTAATATTTATAACCGGAGAAGAAGATACTGATGAACTGATTACGGCATCAACCGAATCATTCCTTTCGCAGAATTTCCCAAAAGACAAATATGACGTAGTAATAACAACTTATGGTTTGAAAAAAGAGACTATAAACAGTTTATGTGAAAAAAATATTATTTGTATTGAGAACGAAACAAACGCAACCAGCAGGATTGAAGCCGTTAATAACGCAATAAAACACCTTGATTCTGCCATATATGATGTGGCAGTTATTATGACTCCAAACAATATTGTCGAATCTGACTTTCTATATCAGATTAACAAGGCTTATCACTCAGGAGGTATGGCAATTCAAACACACCGCGTTTCAGAAACAACCAAATCTTATATAGGGCTGTTAAGCTCGGTTGCAGAAGAAATTAACAATTCAATATTCAGAAGAGGTCACGTAAATCTTGGTTTCTCATCCAGTCTTATAGGTTCAGGTATGGCTTTTAATTATAATTGGCTTAAACAAAATATCAATCATTTTAAAAGTCCAAGCATGACCAAACAACTGGAAAATGCACTGTTAAAACAAGGTATTTTTATTGAATACCTTGAAAATGTAGTAATTCATGAAGAAAAAATAAACAGGGTCTCGAAATATTCAAAACAGAGAAAAGAATGGTCTGACGCAACCAGATATTCACTTAACGATGCTTTAAAAGATTTTCCCAAATCATTATTCTCAGGAAATTTCGACTATAGTAATAAAATTTTTCAATGGACAATGCCATCTAAATTTTTACTAATGGCTTACACTCTGGCAATTGCTGTATTATTAATTTTTGTTGAGTGGACTTTAAGTTTAAAATGGTGGATTTTATTTGGTTTATTATTATTATCATTCAGCATATCAATCCCTGAAAAATATCACCACTTTAAAACTTTCCTGGCATTTTTAATGTTACCAATTGTAGTAATTTCATTATTATTCAACAAACTTAAAAAAAGATAATAAGAATGAAGATAGCAATTGAAGCTCAAAGGATTTTCAGAAAAAATAAACATGGCATGGATTTCGTTGCTTTAGAAATCATAAAGCAATTACAAAAACATGATCTGGAAAATCAATATTACATTTTGGTTTCACCGGGAGAAGATGTCTGTGTGGAAGAAACCTCAAATTTCAAGATAATTGAAATTAAATGTCCAACTTATCCTTTGTGGGAACAAATAGCATTACCATTAGCTGTAAGAAAAATTAAACCTGACATTTTGCACTGTACTTCCAATACTGCTCCGATATTTTGTAATACGCCAATAGTACTTACTTTACATGACATAATTTATCTTGAAAAAAGGCAAAATAAGAGCCAGTCAGCATATCAGAATATGGGTTGGTACTACAGACGTTTTATTGTTCCAAAAATACTTCCCAAATGCAGTAAGATAATAACTGTTTCAAATTTCGAATGTGATCGCATAAGACAAGCTCTGGGGATTGAACCCTCAAAAATCACAGCGATACATAACGGTTACGGAGAGCACTTCAAACCTGTTAAAAACTATCTTGAAACCACACGCAAATATTATGCTGAAGAAAAGTGGATATTCTTTCTTGGCAATACCGATCCCAAAAAAAACACTTTAAGAACATTACAAGCTTACGATTTGTATCTCAAAAAATCCACGTTGAAACCAAAGATGGTAATTGCAGACCTGGCAGAAACTGAAATTGACAAGTTAATTAACGACAACAACTTATCACATCTGAAAGAAATGCTTATCATCCCCGGGTACATTTTCAACAAAGATTTACCTGCAATATATTCCGGCTCATTATTTTTTCTTTACACTTCATTACGTGAGAGTTTTGGAATACCATTGATTGAAGCGATGGCGTGTGGAGTCCCGGTTATTACGTCAAATACCTCTTCAATGCCTGAAGTAGGCGGAGAAGGCGGTTATTATTCGAATCCATTTGACGAAAAGGATATTGCTGATAAAATGATGAGCCTGGAGTTTGATGAAGATTTGTATAGTAAACTTGTTGATTATGGTTTTGAAAGAGTTAATAACTTTTCATGGTTTAAAACAGCAGCCAAAAGAAGTCTATATAGAAGTTTATAACCAAAACAAATCCAAATGAAACAGAGAGATTTCATATTTACCGGATTACAACCCTGGGATATACCATTTGGATCCAATGCTATTGATATTGCAAAAGAAATTGCCAAAAGCAACAGGGTTTTATATGTAAACAGTGCCCTTGATCAAATGACATTGTGGAAAAACGAAGATAAACCTGAAAACAGACAAAGGATAGATGTATTAAAAAAAAGAGCCGCACCAATAAGACATATTTCTGATAATCTTTGGGTACTGGATTATCCATTTACAGTTTTATCAATTAATTCCATTCCTGATGGTTACATTTTTGATTATTTCAATAAAAAAAACAATCAGAAGCTGTTCAGGTACATAAAAAAAATTGCTAATGAGTTAGGTTTCAAAGATATTATACATTTTATAGATAATGACATTTACAGAAGTCAGTTTTCTAAAGATATTTTGAAACCGGCTCTTTCAATATATTACAGAAGAGACAATCTTCATCCATTTCTTTACTGGAAAAAACATGCACCAAGACTCGAGCCACAGATTATAGCAAAAAGTGATTACGTTTTGTGCAACTCTCCTCAATTACAGGAATTTGCTCTGAAATTCAATAAAAAAAGTTTCAACATTGGACAGGGCCTTGACCTTTCAGCATATGATGCTGACACATCATATCCCTTACAAAAAGAATTCAACTCTGTACCCCGCCCTGTAATCGGATATATAGGAGATATTACCAGTGCAAGACTTGATCCTGATCTGCTTTATGAGCTTGCCAAAAGCAAACCCGATTATTCTTTTGTTATGATTGGCGGAGAAGATAAGGTGTTCGAAAGTCATCAGTTGCACGAGTTAAATAATATTCATTTCTTTGGTAAAATACAGAAAGAGACTGTTCCAGCTTACATGTCAGCTTTTGACGTATGCATAAATCCTCAAAAGCTCAATGAAATTACAATAGGGAACTATCCCAGAAAGGTTGACGAATATCTTGCAATGGGTAAACCTGTTGTAGCTACCAGAACCATGACGATGGAGCTTTTCAGAGAACACACATATTTATGTTCAGGATTAAAAGAATATCAGGATGCACTTGATAAAGCCTTAGCTGAAAATAGTGAAGAGAAAAGAAAAGAAAGGATTGCTTTTGCCAACTCCCACAGCTGGGAAAATAATGTAAAATCGATATATCAAATAATTGACAAAAAATAAATCGAATATGTACTACAGAAACATTACAGATCTTAACAACATAATACTCAAAAAACTGAGTATTTTACCGAGAGATTTTGATTTAATAGTTGGTATACCAAGAAGTGGAATGCTACCAGCTAACATATTGGCTTTATATTTAAATAAGCCATTAACCGACCTGAATTCTTTTGTAAACGGGCATGTATATAAAGCCGGAGAAAGAGGTCAATTTTTTGATATAAAAGAATTTAAAAAAATACTGATTGTAGATGACAGTATTGCGTCAGGTTCGGCACTTGAAAAGTGCAAAACCAGTATTAAAGATATATCACAAAATTTCGAAATCAGCTTTTGCGTGATATATGTTATTCCCGGTAAAGAGAAACTTGTTGATTATTATTTTGAATCAGTTCCGCTTCCACGATATTTCCAATGGAATATCCTCAATCATACATCACTCGAAAAAGCCTGTTTCGATATTGACGGTGTACTTTGTCCCGACCCTACCGAACAACAAAATGATGACGGGCCTTTATATAAAGACTTCATACTTAATGCCCCGCCATTGTTTATACCCGGAGCTAAAATCGGAACCATTGTTACTTCAAGACTTGAGAAATACAGAGAAGAAACAGAAATATGGTTAAAAAAGAATAATGTAAAATATAAGAAACTCGAAATGCTTGATTTACCGGACAAAGAAGCAAGAATAAAAGCCGGTAATCATGGACAATTCAAGGCATCAGTATATGGTTCATCAACTGATTATATCTTATTTATAGAAAGTAATTACCATCAGGCGGTTGAAATTAATCATATTACAAAAAAGCCCGTATTATGTACTGAAAACTTCCAGATGATTTTTGAGTCAGAATCCTTGATGTACAATATCAAAAGTGGAAAATATTTTCCTTTCCTGAGAAAAACAGCTTTGAAAATCAGAAACAGACTGAGAAAATTAAGATAGATAAACGTCGGGAATAAATAAGAGCCGAAAGCCGGACTTGAACCGGCGACCTACGCATTACGAATGCGTTGCTCTACCAACTGAGCTATTTCGGCAGCATCATAATTAATTATACGGGAATTAATTGTGCGGGCGCAAAATTAATCAGATTTTTCAATAAAAAAAAGGAGGAAATACATTTTAAATATCTGACATCAACTCTTTAAGAAATGTATCCAGCTCCTGATCCATTTGCTTGATAAAATCATCATCAAGCAACAACTGATCATCGTCAAGCATCAGGAGTTCTGCCAATGTTTCCATTTCATCATCAACCATCAGAATTGAAAAAGGTTTCAGTATATTAATATTGTCATATAAACCTTCCTCTTTTGCAGTATTGACAATTTCACGTAATATATTTTCTGATTCAGAAAGAGCCAGTTCAGAATCCAGTGTTTCAAACTGATCTTCCCATAAAGGAACCTGAACTTTAACAAGAATCCTGTCTTCATCATCAAAAATCGTGAAATCTCCTGATTCCGGATTGGGAAACAAATATAAATCAACCACTGCAGATGAATCAGGATCATTTAACTTATCCAATGCTCTTCTGAAAGCATGATTAAAAGTCTGAAAAAGGGTATCTCGTTTCATAAAATATAATTTACATGCCAAAAGTATAAAAAATCAGACAATTAATCATCAATTCCTGCTTTAAGTCTTACTAACTCTTCCTTTCTCAATTCTAAATATGTTAAATAATCGTTGAAAACCTGCCAATCCGTAAAGGATGATTTCGAGAATGGTTTATTCATGGCATCTTTTGCTTTTGATGCCCATTCCAAAGCTTCATCGGGTTTATCAATAGTCTCATAATACAACATCATGTTCATTGCTGCCCTGTAAACACTTTTTCCGAAACCCTTGAAATATTCATCTTTCCATAATTTGGCGGCACCATCCCAATCGTCATCACGAATACAATCAACAGCAAGTATCATCCTCTGACTACCCGAGCAATAATAAAAACGTTCTATCTGATCCCAATAAGGACCAAAAATTTTGAATATTCTTGAAGCTACATAATCAGCTATTTCAGGTAAAGTCGACCTGAATTCCGGTAATGACCTCAATGCACTGACTTCATCGTTTGCCCATCTTTTCCAGAATATGCTGTCATTATGCTGAAACAATAAACATACAGTATCAGCCTTGGCATCTGTAACCCTCCATACAGAATTGACTACAACATCTCTTACTGCAAAATGATATTGATTGTCATATGGCCTTTCATTCGTTTTTGTTTTAACAATTAACCGGTCAAGACTAATCCAAAAATCAGCATCAGAAGAATCACGGAGAGCATCTTTCTGTCTGTTAACTAAACCATCGGGTCTCATGAAATCCATAGGTTCAGTCTTATATGGTTTTAACCACAAATCTGAGGCTACGTTTACTTCATCAAAATACCCGACATTATTTAAATCAGATTTCAGAAAAGACATAACCATTGTAGACAAGGAATCTGTTACAAAACTTGTGTCTTTTACAAACCTTCCGAACTCATAATACTTATGACCCAACTCAGGTAATTGCCTACCAGTATTGTCAACCATCATTACTTTCTTATAACCTTTGGGAATATCCATATAACCCGGTCGCAAGACTTCCATACGATATACCATCATAGTTCTACAGGAAGGCAGCATAAAGATTATAATGATTAACAGTAACACCACAAGCTTTTTCATCGTATTCGATTTATTAAACAAAAATACACTATTGCTGTTTAAAAACAATTAGTATTATGTTTAAAATTGTTATCTTTGCGACCGATTTTCGAATCTATATAATGTCTCACTCAATTAATTATTTGTAATTAGAAAAATGGAAGAAAACAATCAATTGACTCCTGCAGAAGAAAATGCACAAAATCTTCAGGCAGAAGCTGTACAAGCACCTGTAGAGGATGTACAGACACCGGAAGCACCGGAAGCAGAAGCTGAAGCCGAAGCACTGGTAGCAGAAATTAAAAAGACAGTGAAAGCTGCACCAAAAGCAGTAAAACCGGAAGAGTTTGACTGGGATGCTTTTGAAAAAGGAGAAACTTTTGGCAATATGTCAAAAGAAGACCTCGAAAATGCATATGACAGCACCCTTAATACCGTAAAAGACAAAGAAGTTGTCGAAGGTACTGTTATATCTATGAACAAACGCGAAGTCGTTGTTAACATTGGCTTCAAATCAGACGGTATAGTTCCATTGAATGAATTCCGTTATAATCCCGAATTAAAAATCGGTGACAAAGTAGAAGTTTACATTGAAAATCAGGAAGACAAAAAAGGTCAGCTGATTCTTTCCCACAAAAAAGCACGTGCAACACGCAGCTGGGATAGAGTTAACTCAGCTCTTGACAACGATGAAATCATAAAAGGTTTTGTTAAATGCCGTACAAAGGGTGGTATGATTGTCGATGTATTCGGCATTGAAGCATTCCTTCCGGGTTCACAAATTGACGTTAAGCCTATCCGCGATTACGACGTATTTGTTGGCAAGACAATGGAATTCAAAGTTGTTAAGATCAACCAGGAATTCAAGAATGTTGTTGTATCTCACAAGGCTCTCATTGAAGCAGAACTTGAACAACAGAAAAAAGAAATTATTGCTAAACTTGAAAAAGGTCAGGTACTCGAAGGAACAGTTAAAAACATCACTTCATATGGT